>CAITVK010000050.1 GCA_903895845.1 uncultured Chitinophagaceae bacterium | reverse complement strand
AGTAGCAGTGTTCCAACCACTAAGGTTGTAGTTTGTTTTTGCTAAAGAGCCAGAGTTTGAAGCCACAGTTACTGTTGCACCTGAACTGTAGTTAGTAGCATCTGTTGGTACAGAACCGCCAGTATTACTATTGCCATTGTACGTAACGTTGTATGTATTTGCTGTGACAGTACCGCCAACAGTAAAAGCAGACTGAGTAAATTGTACAGTACTCGAATTAGTTCCACTATTTTGTTTACGAATAAGATATACCCTTATAAAAAGAGAATTTGAACCAGAAACAGTATTACTTGAACTTATACCCGAAATTGAACCAGTGGTCGTTCCGGGACTAGTTGTAGCAGTTGGTTCAACCCCTACATTAGTGTTTGATCCAGAAGCATTAAAGAATGTACCAGACCCAGCAGAAAATGTTGAATTTGCTGCACTACTCGAAGCAGCGATAGTATAGGCACATGCCTCTAAATTTGACGTACTCGCAGCACCAGCAGAAATAATACCCGCTAAGGAAATACTTGTAAAATTAAAGCTATAACCACTATTAGGTGAAATTTGGAATGTAACATATTCACCTAATGATTCTGCGTTAGCGGCTGTTGCACTGGTACTATTTGATGCCTTTATACCCCCAGGACTAGTAGCAGCAACAGTACCAAAGTCCAGTCCCCCGTGGCTACTATTATAAACAGGAGTCTGAGTGATAGCACTTCCATTTAAAATAGTTACTGTGACATTACCAGAAGAAGTAACTGTAGGAGAACTAGAAAACCCAGTAACGATTTGCCCCCAACCATTAAAGCCCGAAAGCAAAGCAATCAGTGTAAACAGGACACTGACTGTAAAATTCTTTTTTGGAAATTGTCTCAATTGTAGCAAGCGTTTCATAATTGTACTTTTAGAGTTCAAGTAATCGTTCATATTTGTTGTTTTATTATAATTCATACTTTCAAGCAATCCTATTTATATTTCTAACACGTGTGCAAGTCATAGTAAAGTCAACTAAAGACAGAAAACCTATCAATCTTTTTTACTTTTTAATTGACCTAAATCAACCATGAAAGAATAAAAAATTAATAGCTAAATCTATCCCTTAATACTACTAAAAGGAATAGCCAAACACACCCAGAAAATAATCTTTGTCTTTCATACAGCAAACAAAGCAATCGGTTATTCTATTCTAAGTACTACTTTCTGTTTAACATCAGGGCAATCGATGTGTAGAAAAGAAACAGATAAGTAGCATCCTCTATTTTTTAGTAAAGACACCATTATGAAAACATCACAATGGTTGTAAGAAACCTTTAAGGGCAACCCTTTTAATCAAGATTCAATACAAATTAATTACCAAAAGACCTTACTGAAGATAAAACACCATACTATAGACAACCACCCTAGGATATACCCTTAGTTTGTTGAAATATTTTTTTAGGTGTTGGTTTTTCAAACACAATATTATCTGCTCCGCCCCTTTTTTGAGTATTTCTGTTACTGTTATTTATAAAAAAGTTAATCTAGTTAAGTACAAACCAAGTTTCAAGTTGTACATTTTTCCTTTAAAATGTAAATTAAATGTAAATATTTTCCTGTTTTTCATTCGTTAATTAGTCAGAAATAAACTTTTCACCGACTTATATCACTTAAATGAGGATTCAATTCCTTTATTCAAAAAGACTGCAAATTAAATGTACCTACATTTGCTTTTTCTTTCAACCCCGACTTCATTAATTAACGAACCAACCTTTTTATTAACGGTTAAATTCTCAAATGAATAAATGGATAGCTTTATTTGCGGCAGCTTTATTATTAATCAATAACAAGACGCAAGCACAACAGACCACTAAAACAAAAGACAGTATACTGCAATCGGCTTCGCTGGAAACCTGCCTGCAATATGCGTTGCAACACAAACCGTTACTTCAGCAATCGTTGTTGGATGAGCAATCAACCGACCTTGCCATTAAGGGCAAACTGGCTGATTGGTATCCGCAAGTGAACTTCGATTACAGTCTTCAAAACACCTTTCAGCTGCCTACTTCTTATAGTAGTGGCACTTATTTTCAGTCGGGGACATTTAATTCTTCTGGGGCTTATTTCTCCGTCAATCAAACAATTTTTAATAAAGACGTTTTGATTGCAAAGCGTTCTAAATTGGATGTGCAGAAACAAGCTGAACAGAACCTGGAAAACAATAGAATCTATGTGAAAGTATCGGTGAGTAAGGCTTTCTATGATGTGTTGCTTACGCAGAAACAAATAGACCTTACTAATGCGACCATCAAACGTTTGGAGACGAGTTTGAAGAATGCGTATGACCAATATAAGGATGGGATTGTAGATAAAACAGACTACAAACGTGCGTCTATTGCGCTGGATAACACCAAGGCACAACTGAAAGCACAGCAAGAAGCATTGAAGGCGAAGGTGGCTTATTTGAAGAATGCAATGGGCTATACGGCAGATAATAACTTTGATTTGCAGTATGATACGCTGTTGATGGAAAAGGAAATGGTGCTGGATACGATGCAGGCCATCAACTACAGCAATCGAATTGAATATAAACAATTGGAGACGACTAAGCGACTGCAACAATACAACTTGACCTATAGCAAGATGAGTTATTACCCTTCGGTTTCGGCTTATGGGGCTTATGATATGAACTTCTTGAATAATGATTTTGGGAAGTTGTACAATCAGAATTATCCTAACTCTTTTGTAGGATTGAAGCTTTCGTTGCCACTGTATCAAGGTAATAAAAGGGTTTATCAAACCAAGTCGGCAGAGATTGCCATCAAGCGTATAGATTGGGATTTGCTTCAATTGCGCAGCAATATCAGTACACAATATGTGCAAGCATTGGCAGCTTATAAGGCTAACTTGTATGATTATATATTGCTAAAAGACAACTTGCAGTTGGCACAGGAAGTGTATAATACCATTCAGTTACAATATAAAGCAGGGATTAAGAACTATCTGGAAGTGATTACGGCTGAAACAGATTTGCGGTCTTCGCAAGAGAATTATACCAATGCACTCTATCAAGTGCTAGCATCGAAGATTGATGTGGAGCAAGCGTTAGGAGTTTATAATTGATAGTTGATAATTGATAATTCTTATCTAGGAATTGTCAACTCTCCATTATCAATTATCCATTAAAGAATTATCCATTAAAGAATTATCAATTAAAGAATTATGAAATATACAATACACACACTTTCATTATTACTTCTCCTTGCGGCTTGTGGTGAAGATAAAAGTAAACAACAAGCTCCTCCCCCGCCGCCACCATCTGTTGGGGTGTATGAAGTGCATCTTGGTGCTTCTACCTATTTTGATTTGTATCCAGCAAATATTGTTGCGGTGAATCAGGTGGATATAAGGGCGCAAGTGAATGGTGCTATTACGGGCATTTATTTTACTGATGGACAGCAAGTGACCAAGGGGCAAAAGCTTTATTCGATTGATGAGCAACTGTATAGTGCTAATTATCAGCAGGCTAAGGCCAACTTGAATGTGGCAAAAGCAAACCTTGCTAAGTCGCAACAAGATGCTGACCGATATAATGATTTGGCGAAGCACGATGCGATTGCAACGCAAGTGTTGGATCATGCTTTGGCAGATTTGCAAGCATCTAAGATGCAACTGGAAGCTGCAAAAGCAAATGTAAATAGCGTAGAGACTAATGTACGGTATGCTACCATCTATGCACCTTTTAATGGGACAATAGGTATCTCTCAAGTGAAGTTGGGAACGGCAGTTACTGCGGGCGGTTTGGTATTGAATACAGTATCTACCGATAATCCTATTGCAGTAGATTTTGCTGTGAATGAGAAAGAGATATACCGCTTTACACAGCTACAACAAAAAGGTTTCTCTGCAAAAGATTCTTTGTTTACCATACAATTACCTGATGATTCTGTGTATCCTGCCTCGGGAAAGATCGCCTTTATAGATAGGGCAGTGGATGCGCAGACTGCTACTATCAAGATAAGACTTGTATTTGATAATGATAAGCACCTATTGAAGCCGGGTATGAGTTGCAACGTTCGTGTGAAGAACAACGGCGACGTGAAGCAACTGCTTATCCCGATGAAATCGTTGATGGAACAGATGGGTGAATACTTTGTGTTTGTAATAGGAGACAGTAGTAAGGTTATCCAAAAGAGAGTGAACACAGGCGCTATCATCAATGACAAGATAGTGGTGAAAGATGGTCTGTCAGAGAATGATCAGATTGTGAGTGATGGTGTTCAACGAATGAAGGACGGATTGAAGGTGAAGGTAGTTGCACCGAAGAAGTAATAAACAAGTTATGAATTATGAGTTATAAGTTATGAGTAAAAGAAGCATAAAGCCAATTACTCATAACGTACAACTCGTAACTTATAACTCATAATTTATAACTCATAACTAATTAAGTATGATCGCAGATGTTTTTATCCGAAGGCCCGTCACGGCTATCGTTATATCTATAGTAATAGTAATGTTGGGGATTATTGCCATATTGAATTTGGCAGTGAGTCAGTATCCAGACATTACGCCTCCTACCGTACAGGTTACTGGTAGTTTTACAGGTGCCGATGCACAAACAGTGGAGCAAACAGTAACAACTCCTATTGAAACACAGGTGAATGGTACGCCTGGCATGGATTACCTTCAAAGTAATAGTACGAGCGATGGTAAGACTACTATCAATGCTATCTTGAAGATTGGTGCTAACCCTGACATTGTTGCGTTGGATATTCAGAATAGGGTGGGTATTGCCACACCTTCATTGCCTGATGATGTAAAAAGGTTGGGCTTGACTACTCGTAAGCGTAATCCAAGTATCTTGATGTTGGTTGCCATCTATTCGCCTAATAGTGCACACAATGCAACTTTCATGGATAACTATACCAACATATTTGTTAGGGATGCGTTGTTGCGTGTGCCCGGTGTTGGTGATATATTCAGTCGTGCAGATGACTTTAGTATGCGTATCTGGTTACAACCCGATAAGCTAGCTCGCTTAGGCATCACGGCAAGTGAAGTGGTGGCTGCTTTGCAGGAACAGAACTTACAAATAGCGGCAGGTTCTGTAGGTACGCCACCACAGAATACAGCTCAGTCATTTGAGTACAGTGTTTTTACCAATAGCCGCCTGACTACGCCAGATCAATTCAATAATATCATCATAAGAAACAAGCCCGGTGATGCCAATGTAGTTTATCTAAAAGATGTTGCACGTGTGCAGTTGGGCAAGTTCAGCTACAGCAGTAATTCGTTTGTTGATGGTAAGAGAGCTTCTTATTTGTTGGTGTATCAAGCACCGGGAAGTAATGCGTTGGATGTAGCGAAGGGTGTTTATGCCACTATGGAGAAGTTGAAGAAATCATTTCCAAAAGACATTGATTATGTAGTTCCTTTTGAGAGTGTTTCTGTGGTACAGGTATCTATCAGTGAGGTGGTTACTACTTTGTTGGAAGCCTTGTTGTTAGTGGTATTGGTGGTGTTCTTATTCTTACAGAGTTGGCGTGCAACCATCATCCCAGTGTTGGCAATTCCGGTGGCCATCATTGGTACGTTCATCTTCTTCCTTCCATTAGGCTTTACTATCAATACCCTAACGATGTTTGGTTTTGTATTGGCGATAGGTATTGTGGTGGATGATGCAATTGTGGTGGTAGAAGCGGTGCAACATTATATGGATCACGAAGGATTATCGTCCAAAGATGCTACTACTAAAGCGATGAAGGATATATCTGGACCAGTAATAGCTATTGCATTGATATTGGCGGCGGTATTTATCCCAGTAGGATTTATTCCGGGTATTGTGGGAAGACTCTATCAGCAATTCGCTATTACCATCGCTATCTCAGTATTGATTTCGGCTTTCATAGCCTTATCACTTACTCCTGCCTTGTGTTCTTTATTCCTTCGTCCAATGAAATTGGATAAGGATTCTAGGGGATTAAATAAATTCTTTTTTGTATTCAACCGTTGGTTTGCACGCACTACCTATAGGTATTCTAAGGGAGTGCAAATGTGTATCAAGCGTACACCTTATGTAATCGTTATCCTAGTTTGTTTGTATGTAGGCACGGGGTATATGTTTAAGGCGAAGCCAACAGGATTTATTCCTACGGAAGATGAGGGACGTATCTATGTTACGTTTGAGTTGCCGGAAGCATCCTCTACAGCTAGAAGCCTTGAGGTATTACACGCCGTGATGGATACATTACAACATACGGAAGGCATTGGTCACTTTGCGGCTTTGGGTGGCATCAATGCCATCACATTAGCCAGTAAATCTAATAGCGCAGCCATCTTTACTTCTTTGAAACCTTGGAACGAAAGAAAGTCTAAAGAGTTGCAATTGGAAGGAATAATGGCTACACTTCAGAAGAAGCTAGCCAATATAAAGGGAGCTAACATCATCGTTATTTCTCCTCCAGCCATTCCAGGCTTGGGGCAAAGCGGTGGTTTTACTTTCGAATTGGAACAAAAAGAAAGCACTGATGACATTAAGCAATTTGAAAAGGTAGTACAGAACTTCATTGCGGAAGCCAACAAACGTCCAGAGATTGGGCGTGCATTCAGCTTCTTCACCGCAAAAACACCGGGCTATCAGGTGGATGTGGATAGGGATAAATGTAAGAAGTTGGGTTTATCGCTTAGTGATGTCTATAATACGTTGCAAACCTTTTTGGGAAGCCGATACGTGAATGACTTCACTGTTTATGGCAGAAACTTTAGGGTGGTGGCACAAGCAGATAGTGTTTTTAGGGGCGACATCCACAATCTGGATCAATATTATGTACGTAACCAACAAGGCACAATGGTTCCATTAGGTACGGTGATTACGTATAGATTGATAGAGAATGCACCGCTTATTTCTCATTATAACCTCTTTAAAAGTGCCGAAATAAATGGCAGTGCCAAGGATGGTTACAGTAGCGGACAGGCGCTTGATGCGTTGAAAGATGTGGCTGCCAAGGTGTTGCCTACAGGTTATGGGTATGAATTCTCTGGTTTGAGTAGGGAGGAATTGAATGCGGGAAACAGTACCGTTATCATCTTTAGCCTGTCCATTGCATTTGTATTCTTGTTCCTTGCGGCGTTGTACGAAAGCTGGTCTGTACCATTTTCTGTATTGTTAGCGGTACCTATTGGCGCCTTCGGCGCCATCCTCACCCTCACTTTACTCCCTAAGTTGGCAAACAATGTGTATGCACAGATAGGATTGGTGACTTTAATTGGACTAGCCGCAAAGAACGCCATCCTGATTGTGGAATTTGCCAAGGAAAGAGTAGATAGTGGCGTAGAAATTATTCCTGCAACGATGGATGCGATAAGGCTACGGTTACGCCCAATTGTAATGACCTCCTTCGCCTTTATACTCGGCGTATTACCATTGGTATTTGCAACAGGGGCAGGCGCAGTAGCCAGAAGCACCATTGGATATACGGTATTTGGCGGCATGCTAGCTGCTACCTTATTAGCCATCTTTGTAGTACCAGTATTGTTTGTATTGATTTCTAAGATAGCTTATAGCAAAGAAAAACTAGCTTCATTAAAAGCGAAGAGAGAAGCGTTTTTGAATGATACGCACTAACTTTATGTAGGTATGCAGTGAGTTGCTTGCTACTGATAGCCGCTCACTGCTTATTTCTCAAACAATTCTACCATCTTTCATGTGAATAATCCTGTCACTCATTGCGGCAAGTTCTTCATTGTGGGTAACAATTAGAAAAGTTTGTTGGAGTGTATCCCGTAATTCCACAAACAAATGATGTAGTCCTTCAGCATTAGTACTATCCAGATTGCCAGTTGGTTCATCTGCAAATACAATACTTGGACTATTTATGAGTGCCCTAGCAACTGCTACTCTTTGCTGTTCTCCACCGCTCAACTGATCGGGTTTATTGTCTAGTCGTTGACTTAAGCCCAATAAATCCAACAACCTTGCCGCCTCATCCCTTACTTTTTTCTTGGCAGCACCCGCAATCCAACCGGGGATACAAACATTTTCGATAGCACTAAATTCTGGTAAAAGGTGATGGAACTGAAAGACGAAACCTATATTTTTATTTCTGAAGTTGGCCAATTTCCTTCCTTTCAGCTGGTGTACAGGTTCGTTGTTGATGAAAATGGTGCCAGAATCTGGGGTATCTAATGAGCCAAGAATATGTAGCAAGGTACTTTTTCCTGCACCAGAAGTTCCTACGATAGATACTATCTCTCCTTTTTCTACATTTAAGTCAACCCCCTTCAAAACTGCCAAAGGACCATAATTCTTTTTAATATCTTTTGCCTGTAACATTTTACAAACTTACTGTTAAGCGGTAAACATAATGCATAAAATAATTTGATTGAATAATGCCCTTTTGAAATAATCGTTATCAGCGTTCAAATAATTGCAATCCGTGCTAGGATAAATACATGCTGTGCCAGACATTACGTCAACTGTGTTGCCTTTTCTTTTCAGAGTACCATTAGAAATTGAGGGTATTTGGTAATGAAATCGTTTTTAAGGGATTGATCTTTATGCTAAGAAAACTAAGTTTGGTTATTTGATTTATACATTTACATTTGCGCAAATTTTACAGCTATGTTTTGGACCTTAGAATTAGCCAGTTATTTAGAAGAAGCTCCTTGGCCAGCTACAAGAGATGAATTGATTGACTACTCCATCAGAAGTGGTGCTCCATTGGAGGTAATTGAAAACCTGCAAGAGTTGGAGGATGAGGGCGAAATCTATGAAAGTATAGAAGACATCTGGCCAGACTATCCGAGTCAGGAAGACTTCATGTTTAATGAAGACGAATACTAGGCAGAATAAACCTTTTTAATAGAAAAGAGAGGCAGCACAAAGTGGTTGTCTCTCTTTTGCTTTTGAAGGAGCGGCCAAATACAGGTTACTTGAAACATAAAATCAGCAACTTGTCACAAATATTTCTTCTATGTACAACACACTACTCACCGAACTGACAGATGGGATTTTGGTTGTTACTATCAATCGCCCCGACAAGCTGAATGCACTCAACAAAGAAGTCTTTGTTGAATTGAATTTAGTATTAGACGAGATTGTAAACAATTCTGCAATTCAATCTGTGATTATCACTGGAAGTGGTACAAAAGCTTTTGTGGCAGGTGCGGATATAGCGGAATTTGTTGGACTTAGTACTGAAGAAGGGATAGCTATTGCGCAATTTGGACAAGACACTTTTTTGAGGATTGAAAACGCGCCCAAACCAATTATAGCTTGTGTAAACGGCTTTGCATTGGGAGGAGGTTGCGAATTGGCCATGAGTTGTCATTTCAGGATTGCCTCAGCTGATGCAAAATTTGGCCAGCCAGAAATAAATCTGGGTTTGATTCCCGGGTATGGTGGAACTCAAAGGCTGACACAGCTGATAGGCAAGGGGAGGGCGTTGGAGTTGATTCTGACTGGGAATATGATTGATGCTGCTACTGCTTTGCAATACGGCCTATTGAATTACGTGGTTTCGTCGGACAGCCTGCTGGATAAAGCAAAAGAGGTTCTGAAAATCATTAATACAAAATCATCGTTGGCAGTAAAAGAAGCAATCCATGCGGTGAATGCCTCTTTGGACTATTCAAAAGATGGTTTTGAAGCAGAGCGAAATTCTTTTGGAAAGTGCTTCAGTACTGATGACTCGAAAGAAGGAATACGAGCTTTTCTTGAAAAAAGAAAGCCTGTATTTAACCGACAGAAGGAGTCCTAAAAGCAGCATCTGGCGTATTGACCCCAATCTAGATTCGACATTTATGTTTTCTGTGGTCTAAGTGGTCTGTTCTGACTTTTTGTCGGACAGGATTACGATATATGAAAAATTAGCCTCCTGAAACGGGTTGTTTTTTAAAATCTGAAACCCTTTGCACTAAGTTTGTGTTTAAATCATTAAATAAAGCAAAAAGATAATGTTGAAGTTTCCTATTTACTTAGATAACAATGCTACAACCCCGATGGATCCAAGGGTTTTAGAGACGATGATTCCTTATTTTACAGAACACTTTGGAAACGCAGCAAGCCGTAACCACCCCTTTGGCTGGGAAGCAGAAGAAGCAGTAGACTATGCGAGAGAACAAGTGGCAAAATTGGTTGGTGCTGACCCAAAAGAAATAATCTTTACGAGTGGTGCTACCGAGGGAGACAACCTAGCAATTAAGGGGGTGTATGAAATGTATGCGAGCAAGGGGAATCACATCATCACTGCAACTACAGAACATAAAGCAGTGTTAGATACCTGCAAGCACATTGAAAAATTGGGTGGCGAAGTTACCTACTTGCAAGTTAAAGAAGATGGCTTAATAGATTTAGCGGAACTAGAAGCTGCAATCAGACCAACAACTATATTGGTAGCTATTATGTATGCCAATAATGAAATAGGTGTTGTTCAGCCAGTTAAAGAAATAAGCACTATCGCTAAGAAACATGGTGTTCTTTTCTTTACAGATGCTGTGCAAGCAGTTGGAAAAATTCCGGTAGATGTACTTAAGGATGGTATTGACCTGATGGCTTTTACTGCACACAAAATGTATGGTCCTAAAGGAATAGGTGCCTTGTATGTTCGTCGTAAAAATCCACGTGTGAAAGTTACTGCACAAATGGATGGCGGTGGCCACGAAAGAGGAATGCGTAGTGGCACTTTGAATGTTCCTGGTATTGTTGGTTTTGGTAAAGCATGCGAATTAGCTCGTTTGGAGATGGCAGATGATGCAGCAAGATTGAGCAAGTTGAGAGATAAGCTTGAAAATGCTTTGTTACAAATAGAAGAATCTTATGTGAATGGCAACCGCGAACATCGCCTGCCCCACGTAGCCAATATTTCTTTCAAACATGTAGAAGGAGAAGGGTTACTTATGGGCTTTAACAAGAATATAGCTTTGAGTTCAGGTTCTGCTTGTACATCTGCTTCTCTGGAACCTAGCTATGTTTTGAAGGCATTAGGTTTGGGTGATGATCTTGCACACAGTTCATTGCGTTTTGGTTTGGGACGTTTTACTACAGAAGAGCAGATTGATTATACCATTGAGCAAATTAGTAACACAGTACACAAATTAAGAGACATGAGTCCTCTTTGGGAAATGTACAAGGAAGGCATTGATTTGAATAGTATTGAGTGGGCGCACCACTAGAGTTGTAGGTTATCAGTATTAAGTCATTCGTAAGAAAATCATTTTAGAATAATAACAAATTAATAAAATATCATGGCATACTCAGAAAAAGTAATCGATCATTACAGTAACCCAAAAAATGTGGGTACACTCGATAAAGGAAGTAAAAGTGTGGGCACAGGATTGGTAGGTGCTCCAGAATGTGGCGATGTAATGCGCCTTCAAATTCAGGTTGATGACGCCACAGGTGTTATCACAGATGCAAAGTTTAAAACCTTTGGTTGCGGTTCTGCAATCGCTTCTTCTTCATTGGCTACAGAGTGGTTGAAAGGTAAAACTGTTGACCAAGCAATGGCTATTGACAACATGGATCTAGTAGAAGAATTAAATCTTCCACCTGTAAAAATTCACTGTTCAGTTTTGGCAGAAGATGCTATCAAGGCTGCAATTAATGACTACAGAGTGAAGAATGGTTTGGAAGAATTGGTTTTTGAAGAGAAAGGCGTACACTAGTATTATTTAAGTTTTAAATCTTGAATTAATTCAGAATTTAAAACTTAAAACTTAAAATAGAATAAATATGGTGGCAACAGATAATGCAATTTATGTAAGCGACAAAGCTAAAACCAAAGTTGTGAAACTGATGGAAGATGCTGGAATTGCCGGCGACCCTAGCTATTTCTTACGTGTGGGTGTTGTAGGTGGCGGTTGTAGTGGATTGAGCTACAAGTTGGATTTTGACAATGAAACAAAACCGATGGATCAGGTTTTTGAAGACAATGGGGTGAAGGTAGTAACCGACTTAAAGAGCTTTTTGTATCTTGTTAACACAGAGCTTGATTTTAGTGATGGTTTGAACGGCAAAGGCTTTCATTTCAATAATCCAAATGCAAGCAGAAGCTGTGGCTGTGGAGATAGTTTCGCTGTTTAGTATAAAACAAAGAATTTAAAAAAGGAAGGTTGGCTGAGACAATTCAGTCAACCTTCCTTTTTTTATAGTATTAGAATGCGTACACAGGTGTCTTGATGTCATGGTAAAAGAGAAAAGTCCAGTTGCCTTCTTTTCCTTCTTCCCACCATTTCTGGCGAAGTTCCATACACTTCTTTCCATCAAAATCATATTTAGCCACAAACTTACTCTTCATCTGTTGCAATTGAGGGGCATCGTCAGCACCAAAGAATAAAGTCCGTCCATCGATAGTTAACCACAATACCTGATGATAAGGGCTATGTCCTCCAGTTACTTCGTACTTTATAAATCCATCAATCGTTCCATCGCCATCAAGCCATTGTACTTGCGGGTTATTTTCCAGAACACCTATTTCTTCACTCATAAAAGAAGGGTATCCCGTTTCCATTGCAAAAGCAAATTCCTTCTTCTGAACATAATAGACAGCATTGGTAAATGCTAAGTGATAGTTGCCAAAATTGTCTCTCTTACTTATTCCACCTGCATGGTCTTTGTGTAAGTGACTCATCAACACCTTGGTTATATCGCTAGGGTTAATGCCGTTACTAATCAAATTAGTGTGTATCTGCAATTGATTGCTATTATTGCTAAAACCAAGTCCAGCATCAATCAGTATAATGTCTTTTTCAGTAACAATACAAAAGGGTTGTACCTCTACCAACAAACTACCAATAGGGCGTTGGTATAAATCGTCCTCAGCATGATTGAAGGGGACAAAAATCTTCGTTTTATCAATCGTAAAGGAGCCTTCCGACAAAGGGATTATCTTAAATCCTTCATCGCCCAAGGCAATATTAGTAGCTACATTATATTTTGCTTCGTTGCTCATATTATTTACTTAACAGGCTTTGAGAAAGTAGGTTCACTGTAAATCAGTACCCAATCTGGTTGCGTCAAAAATAGGGATAATAAAAACAAAAGCGGATGCACCAACTGGCACATCCGCTTGTTCTTAGATTTATGAGATTTAAGCTTACTTAATTATAACAGTTTTTGTTGTCTGACCATCTTTTGAAGTGATGCTTACAAAGCAAAGTCCTTTTGCAGTTGCTGCACTCAGGTCAATTGAGTTGACACTGTTGCCACCTAAATGATTGATTTGTTTGCTAGCCAAAACCTGACCACCTGCACTAATTACTTTTACAGAGTAGATTCCTGCAGATTGATTGCTCAACTCAACATTTAATGTCTTGTTGATAACAGGGTTAGGATAAATGTTGATGGACTTAGAAGCACTCATCACATTAGTAACCTTAACAATGCTGCTGTAGTTTATTTTACCCGTATTATCAACTGCTTTGATACGGTAGTAATTTACACCCTCAGAAATTGTTGCATCCGTGAAGGTGTAGCTATTGGCACTCTTATTTTTTGCAGTAATAGCACCTACAGCGTTGAAGTTGGCACCATCCAGAGATCTTTCTACTGTGTAGCTCTTCATATTTTGTTCGCTTGTAGTTTGCCAGCTTATGGTAGCAATCTGATTTTTCAAGCTTGCCTGAACACTTGTAAAATGAAGTGGAAGAAGTGCAATTCCTTTCTTACCAATCATAAAGTAGCCAGTCTTGAAAGTGCCAGGTAACTCAATTACAACAGAATCTGCTTTACGATCAACACTTAAAGTTGGGTATTCAGAAAAGTATCCTGCTCCATTGATGTTTGCATAAACAGTAAAATCACTACTTACAGTATCTGCATTTACACCACCGTTGGCAACTGAATCATACCAGCCAATTTTAAAGAAAATAGGGCTTGTACCCGCATCATTTCTTGTAAAATTCCAGGTACTCTGTACTACGTTTAATATTTCTGTTGAATCAAATACAAAATTACCTGTAACACTTCCATCAGAACTAAGCATCTCATAATTGGTAACAGTCACTGAAATATTATCATCAGCAGATTTGACAGCCATTGGCGAAAAAGCATGAATACTATCGTACCCTAATGGAATAGTGTACCATGCATTCTTTGGAATGTTATTAACTTGTAATAACCCTTGTCCCTCACTACCCACTAAAGCATCGGTGATAACAAAACTGTGACCCGAATAATTGCCCCATCCCTTGTTTAAAGTCATGTGATAACCAGCATCTACAGTATAAGAACCAGTATCGCAATACAATGGTGTGTTTAAGGTTATATCCGAAAATATTTCTACTTCATTTCCACCAGCTGCATGCAAAGTAATTGGGCCAACGGTATTGTTATTTAAATCCGGAACCTGAAATACCTGACCAGCAGTATCCGTAGCAACAAAATAAACATTACCACCAACTGTAGTACCATCTGCAGTACCAAAAGATTTTACACTAGCAGAATCAATGATGTCTGTAGAGGCATACAAAGAACCCGTACCCTTAAGGATAGTATCTGTAGAATTGTTGGAGAGGTAAAAAGCTCCCGTATTATTCAAATTCAATACCCCTTGTGTATATAAGGTATCAAAAGTTTTAGTGGAATCACTGATAGTAAAAGAACCACCATATATATCTAAATCTCCACCAATAGTTAGGCTGGTATTACCAGCACCATTACTTCCATTAACATTACCAGCCAAAATAATTAAGTCATTACCAATTGTATAAGCTCCTTTTTTTGTACCTACAATGCTTCCAGCTTTTACTGTAGCAAGGGCAGGTGCATTGATGGTAACATTATTCGGTTGAAATGTAGTTGCCAATTTAGGCAATGCAGTTACACTGTTTGAACCGTCACCAATAATTACATTAGCAGTAGTATCATAAGTAGTGGTTGCACTACCAGGTATTGCTGCTAAGTTTGCCAGTACTTGTATAGTACCTGACACATTGAAAATACCAGTAAGTGTGGGTGCTGTTTTAGAAGCATAAACCAATGTACCACCATTCATAATATTCATAGTGTCTTTTGCACTCACCGTTAATTTACCTCCAGATATTGTTACTACATCGCCACTATCTATATATGCATTTGAAGTATTGGTGATAGTAAGACTATAATAACTCATTGGAACGATGTGCTGTGGCGTTGTACCCTTGTAAGTAATGGTACTTAATGTATCAGCAAAAGAAGCCATGCCTGGATCGAAATTGCCAACAATTGTTATTGTTCTTTTAGGAATTACCCTTGTTGCC
Source organism: uncultured Chitinophagaceae bacterium (assembly GCA_903895845.1). Taxonomy (GTDB): domain Bacteria; phylum Bacteroidota; class Bacteroidia; order Chitinophagales; family Chitinophagaceae; genus Parasediminibacterium. The sequence continues at coordinate 59,283 of CAITVK010000050.1, read as the reverse complement.
AAAGAATCATTGGTACTAATCAGATTTCCATAAGTGCCCGCCAATATGTTTAGTGTAGCCTTTCCATCATAAGCAACTGTACTTGTTGGCTTCAACGTTCCCAATTTTACGTTTAAGGTATCTTGTAGAGTTAACCATGACAAATCGCTCACACCGATAGTAGTTGCTGCTGCCAACCCACCAAAGGGTACAATCAGGTTTACACCCAAAGAATCCACTACTTTACTAGCAGGCAATGTACCAGCCTTTGCGCCGGTAACAGAGAAAGTAGTTGGGAGAGCAACTTTTGTAGACCCATTATTGCCCGTAAAATAGAAGTTGCAACCTGCGGTTGTAAAGTTTGCAGGATTTGTACCAGTACCATCTGGATTAGTGCCCCAACTAGTAACAGCATCTGGAGCGCCCTTGCCATCGTAATAATAAAAAGTGGTTTGCGACGAACCCACTTTAGGCATCAGCCACATTGCCATCACAGCAATGGTAATCTTTGCTATTCTCATAATAGCATTTTTTGTAATCGTTGTTGTCATTGTTGTTTTTTTGTTGTTAAAGTGTGTTGTTATTAAAAATTTACGAGCCGAATATAGCCTTTTAAGTTAGTTATTGTATGTTCCGAAACCTTTCGGAACAAGTGCTAAATCAATGTCCCTTTGTAACAACAAAAACTAAAGTTTTTTCCCTTTGGTTCAGACTGCCCCACAAGTGTTGCCCAGCCAATCATATTTCTACGAAAACGATTTAAAGATTAGCCTGCTCAAATCAGTCATTCTTCCACTTGAATATTGGCTATGGTGTTAGCACCACAAACATTGGTGTCAACACCATAAGATTTGGTGTTAGCACCCTAAAGTTTGGTGTTATCACCCTAAAGTTTGGTGTTAACACCACAAAGCATGGTGCTAGCACCCTAAACATTGGTGCTGACACCACAAAGTTTGGTGTTAACACCACAAACAAAGAACACTTGTATTTTAAGCTTACCCTTTTCTTTTTAGCTAGAAAGAAAATACTGCTGCAATCACCAACTGCGTGGCCTTGTCCGTAGGCTTTGCATCCTTATCCAGATAAACTGTATTCAGGTTGCCCTTATTTGTTTGATCAAACTTCACTTCTTCTTTCAAAGCAATTGGCCCCAGCTTTTCGTTCAGCGTCAGCGTAAGAATACTATAATAACCTGGCAGATAAGTAAACGTATTGATGCCATTTGGAGCTTCGGTCTTGTCCATGTACTCATATCTTCCACCGATTGTAAATACGTTGTTCAACTTTTCTTGCGCATACAATACCGCACTTGTGTACGAGTTTACCGCTGCCAATGTATCTGCTTTGTACCTAGTGAAATCCAAGCCGAGTTTCAATCTTTTATTTAACTGATAACGTGCTTGAAAATTGGTATGCGACCCGTTTACAGTTTGGGCTTCACGCCAGTAAGCAGCACTCAATTGCAAATCCTTTGTCGGATTCACAAATAATTGTGTAACAAAGTCCGACACGCCATAAGAGGGGGTAGACGATACATTGTCTGCCGGTGCCTTGGGGTCTATGGTGTTGTAAAAGCCAGCGGTAAGGCTCACTTTATCCGAAAAGATGTAAGTAGCTTTCACGCCAGCTGCCCTTGGGTTGGTGAGGAAGTTTTGCTCCCAAGATTTAGACATGGAATAGTTAAAATTATCAACGGGGGTTATCTTCTCAAAACTTTGATACTTATACATTGCTCCAGCAGCAAAAGATAGTTTTTTGTTTAGCTGATAAGAAATGTATAGGTTTTGCAGGTGATAAGAATTTTGAGGATCCACAGGCTTCACGTCTGGACGAGGGCCAAAAGCCAGATCGGTAAAAAAGGTAGCCTTGCCATAACCCTTCTGAATCTTGAGGTCGAATACACCAAAATCCAAAGAATTTTGTTTAGTACCCAGAATATCTTGCGAAGGGATATTGGTTTGACTTTGTGCAAAGTCGTACTTATAATAAATATCGGCAGAGCCGGATATCTTGAGTGTAGATGAATCTTTATGATGCTTCTGGGCATTCAGCGCACCCACAAAAACAACAGATAGGAATATAAACGACAGACTTTTTTTCATAAAAAACATTTATTACTTGAAGAAAAAATAGATAGAACCAACCAACAATTACTAGAAAGAGAAGATGGCTGCCAAAACAAACTGAATGTCTTTGTTGGTAGCAGCACCGTTTTTGTCTAGATAAGGTGTGTTGAGATTGCTATTATCTGTCATATCATATTTTATTTCTTCTTTCAAAGAGATGCCGCCTAACTTTTCCTTACCTGTGAGGGTGATGATGTTGTAATTTTCATTCACAAAAGATTTTGTAATGGTATTTTGTTGGGTTTGTTCATGCTCAATTCGTGCACCCAAAGAGAACATTTTTGTGAATGATTTTTGTGCATATAAAGCCACACTGGTAAAATTATTAAAGGCATTGGCAGCTTGTGTAGTACTGTCACTTCCTGTGTAATTATTAAAATCTAGTCCCAGTTTCAAACCCTTTGCCACATGATAATGCACTTGCAGGTTTTCGTGCGTGCCCTTATTGCTTTGCCCTTCTTTCCAAACGGCTGCACTCAGGTTCAGGTCTTTGGTGGGGTTCACAAATAGCTGAGCCACTACATCAGACAGTCCATAATTGGGATTACTAGCCACGGCATCGGCACTGTTAAGATTGGTAGCATCAATAGAATTGAATAAGCCAAGAGACAATGTAACCATATCAGAGAAAGCGTAATTTGCTTTTATGCCCACACTTCTGGTAGGAATCTTCCTAGACTCCAGAAAAGCATTCGAAGCCAGATAACTAAAGTTGTCAGCCGGAGTTAACTTTTCGTACATATCGTAACGATACATGATACCAGCAGAAAGGGCTAATTTTTTATCTACTTGATAAGAAAAATAAAGATTCTGAAGGTAATAAGACAATGGAGAAGAGCCATTATTGTCGATGGTAGAGGCCGCACGCGCACCAAAAGCAAGCTCCGAAAAGACAGAAGCTTTGCCAAAGTCTTTTTTCACACGCAAATCGAGCATACCAAAGTCGATAGAGTTTTGTTTGGTTCCCAAAGCATCCTGACTAGGGATTGTTGTCTTACTTTGAGCAAGATCATAACGATAATAAACATCACCAGAACCAGAAACCTGAAGAGAAGTGTCTTTTGCGGTCTGTGCATTTGCCAAACCAAGACAGGAACAACCTAGAACAACTGAGCATAACAATTTTTTCATAATAGAGCAATTTTTGTTTAAAAAAGTTAGAGAAAAGTTTTAGTGTTTAAGTATCACAATGCCCAACAGTAATCATAATCATCTACTGTCAGGCATTGTAATTATTTTATGAATGAATTATTTAATAACCAAAGGCATTCTTTGTACCGATTGATTGTTTTCGAGTACAGTTAAGTAATAAACGCCTGCAGACAGATGCCCAACTGCCAATGAAAGAGTATTGCTTCCTGCATTTACCGGAAGGGTTGAATTGACAACTTTCTGCCCAATGCTATTTGAAATCTGGAAGGTTGCTTTATCTCCCTTTAAGGAGTTGTAGGTAACCATTAAATCTTGTCCCGCCCGTAAAGGGTTAGGATATACGTTGGTAACGGAGCTTTTGGTAAGTTTCAGTTCAACAGCCTTTACACTAGAGTAAGAGAAAGAACCGTTTCTGTCTACCGATTTCAAACGATAGTAAACTGTACCGGTCAATGCACTCACGTTATCGGAATAGGTGTAATGCTGCGCCAAAGTAGCATTGCCAACAGCATTGATAACCCCACTTTTAGCAAAGTTTTTGCCATCAATGCTCCGTTCAACTTCAAAATGACTGGTGTTAAGTTCGGTAGCAGTTGTCCAGGCAATTGTTACTTTATTGCCCACTAAAGCGGCATCAAAAGAAGATAATTTTACAGGCGTAACGACTGCATTGATTGTTTGAGGATATTTTATTTTCCAAATTTTTTGAAAGAAAGTCTTCATGGAATCACTTATTTGTGGGATATGACCTGGACAACCATGTGTTTCACCAGGAATTTCCCACCAGTCGTGTGTCGCACCCACTGCTGTGAGGGCGGCATCTAATTGAATACCGTTGCTTACAGGTACTGTCTGGTCGGCGGAGCCTTGAACCATATAAGCAGGAAGGGAGTTTGCATTTAAACTAGAGAAATTATACAGTCTATCTCCTGCACCAGAAGAAGACATCACAGGAGAAGAGCCCCAACAATCGGCAAAAGCTATCACATTTTTTATGTTTGGCGTAAAGCCATTGTACCAAGAGTTGCCATCGGCAAAAGCAAAGTTACAAGAGAGGTGTGCACCTGACGAACCACCGCCAAAGTACAGCATCTCGGGGTCATACTTATACTTCGCAGCGGTTGCCGGATTCCTGATCCAGTTTAAACAAGAATCCGCATCTTTTAATGCTGCAAGATTTTGAGCAGCAGTGTGTCCTGCACCTTCATTATAGTTAGGGGCAAAGCAAACAAAACCTAGCGTTGCAAAGTATTTACAAAAGCTAACTACATAAGACTCTGTTTTGGTGCCCGTACTTTGAAAGCCGCCACCATGTAAGAACATCAGAACAGGTCGTTGTGTATTGGTATCGCCAGAAGGCAAATAAACATCCACATTGTTGTATTTTGTAGATGCTCCATACTGAACTGTCGTTGCAGCACTTGCAGAATACTTTACAGTAAAGTAACTATTGGGATCAGGAATAACATTTAAAGCATAAGAAGCAGTATTTGTACCATCAGTTACTGTTAGATTATAATGCCCAACTGCAACAGTAGCATCCCAACTGATTTGACCAGTAGTTGCATTAATGGTAATGCCCGCAGGTGCACCCACCAACGAGAAGGGGCCAGTACTACCTGTAGGAGCAACAGAATATTGCGCCTTACTGTGATAGGCAATGCCACTAGCAGGCGAATAAGCAAACTGTGCCCTTGTAACAACAGGGATTATTCCGATTGTGAGAACTACTAAAAACGTTAAGGCATTTTTCAGGAGCTTTGTTGGAAGAAGTGTAGCATTTTTCATGGTAGCAAATTGTTTGAGCGTGATTGTTTTATTAAACTAGTTAATATGTCTTCAAAAAAGACAAGCAACTGTAGCTGTGACAATCTTTTGGTTGAATGCCCTTAGTGGTTGAAGTAAATAATCGGTGAATTATCCAGAAGGCTTTTTGTCAGATATAAATTAGTAGGATCTGTTGGGTAGCTTTACCCGAATTGGGTTTTTATTATTAAAAAAAATGGTTTTACATCCCTCTATTACTCTAAAAAAAAAACACATCCGTTTGATAGAAATGACTTTCTGCCAAACGGATGTGCATTAAACTTAAAAAATAGATAACTTATCCCTTAAAAAGAACAAGGGTTATTTAAAAATTTGATGGTATTGATATCATGATCACTAAAAAACTGGTGCGCAGTTGTCACACAGTTTAATTGCTCATACACAACATTTTGCTGGGCAGAATTAAGGGCTGCTGTTACCGGGAACCCTTGTGGGTTTGCTTTTATGGCAGTAGTCAATCGTGTATAGTATCCGGGAAAATGATTCTTGGAATCGAGTAGGTTGTTTGCCTTTATCTCGGCAAATATTTGTTGGGATAAAGCCACACTGATTACATTATTTCTTGCAAACCTTTCGGGATACAATGGGGATGGAATATTTGTAAAATAGGCACTACAGATGCCTTTACTTTTCAGTGTTCCCGAATTGGCAATGGCGTTTGCATCACCAGCTTGCCCCATCAGACTATTGTTATCCAATTGTTCTAAACAAAAAAATATAGGTGTATTGGTAGCAGACAAAGCAGAACCCGCAGCACCACCTGCTGCACAATAGGCTACACCTGCCTTGAAACCAAAATAAGAAGATACAGCTATAGAAGCACTACCACCATTGCTTTGTCCAATTGTATATCTGGGAAGACTATGATTGGTAAGCCCTCTGTTGCAAAAGGTATCTGTGATTGCAATGAGGTTGGCAAAATCTGCATTGGTATTACTGTCAAGTGTAGTGGTGTTCCATCTAGGTGTACTACCTCCGGTTTGTAACGACACTTCCTCTGCTTCGGTAGCAATCACACCAAAACCATTTGCTATCAAATCTTTTATCATGGCCACAGGTTCATAATTATCCACCCAATAGCTTGCTGAACCACCAGCCCCATGAAACAAATAGACAATACCCTTATTGTTGGGCGAAAGGTTGTAATAAACATTTTTAAGAATGTCTCTTCCTCTTATCTTTTCATATTTCATGGCATAATTGACTGATTGAAATAATGCAGTCACATTAACATTGTGAGCAGGCATGATAAACCAGGTATGCCACTCATTTTTTCCTGCAAAAACAGAAGTATCGCCAGTCCACTGCGTAAAAGTTTCGCTGTTAGAACATTCCCTGCTCCAGATGTGTACAGTATCCCCTGTATTATAAGTGGCACTTCCGTAGCCATTATTAACGGTGACTGTAAACGGCCCACTATTTACTGCTGGATTATTGACCGTTGTGGGAGTACAAGAAATTATCATAATCAGCAGACATAAACTAAAAATTAAACCCGATGCAATCGACTTCATATCATTCAAAAATTGACTACTAATTAAAACGAAGAGGAGAAGAAGCCAAAGGAAACCTATTTCCCTTAACTTCTTCCCTTCTTATTTTTTGTGGACGGATATTATTTATCCCCCCTTCTATGATAACACTTTTGGTGCAGCTGCTATAATCTCTGCACTCACTCCTGCCGCATATTTCTCAAAATTATGGATGAACTGCGATGCCAGATCGGCTGCAACAGCATCATAAGCTGCTTTATCTGCCCATGTGCTCCTGGCATCCAATATTTCTGATGGCACATTGGGGCATGTAGTAGGTACTTCCATTCCAAATACGGGATGCGCCTGATACTCTAGTCCTTCCAATTCGCCATTTAGTGCAGCAGTAATCATTGCACGGGTATACGGTAGCTTCATTCGTTTGCCCACACCGTAACCTCCACCGCTCCATCCGGTATTAATCATCCATACATTCACTTGATGTTCCCTTATCTTTTTGCCCAGCATTTCGGCATAAAATCCAGGATGTAACGGAAGGAATGGTGCACCAAAACAAGTACTGAATGTAGCTTTTGGTTCCGTCACCCCTGCTTCTGTACCCGCTACTTTAGCCGTATATCCACTGATGAACTGATACATTGCTTGCTCGGGAGACAGTTTACTGATGGGTGGCAAAACACCATACGCATCACAGGTCAAGAAGAAAATATTCTTTGGCAATCCACCAATACTCGGCTCGGCAGCATTGCTGATATAACTGAGCGGATAGCTCACCCTTGTATTTTCGGTGATTGATTTATTTGCAAAATCAATGGTTGACGTCCCTTCTTTAAAAACAACATTTTCTACCAAAGCCCCCAATCTGATGGCATTAAATATCTCCGGCTCTTTCTCCTCACTCAAATCAATACACTTTGCATAACAGCCTCCTTCGAAATTAAAAACAGAGTTATCTGTCCAGCCATGCTCGTCATCGCCAATTAGTTTGCGTTCGGGGTCTGCACTTAAAGTTGTTTTTCCTGTTCCGCTCAATCCAAAGAAAACAGCAACATCCCCATCATTGCCAATGTTTGCACTACAGTGCATACTTAGGATATGCTTTTCGTAAGGAAGGATATAATTAAGAATGGTAAATATCCCTTTCTTCATTTCGCCTGTATATCCAGTGCCACCTATCAAGATTATTTTATGGGTAAAGGATACGATAGAAAAATTATTTTGTCGCGTACCGTCTATTGCAGGGTCAGCCAAAAAAGAAGGTGCTTGTATGATATGCCAATCAGGTACAAAATCCACTAGTTCTTCTTCCTTCGGGCGAAGAAACATATTGTAGCAAAACAGGTTGCTCCAAGGATCTTCGTTGATGACCCTGATGTTTAATTTGTGCTTTGTATCGGCACAAGCATAGGCATCACGTACCCAAACAGTTTCTTTGTGACTAAGAAAAGTCAATAGTTTATTTTTCAGTTTAATGAAATGGTGTTCATCAATAGGAATGTTGAAGCCACCCCAATCCACCGTTTTTTCGGTTCTTTCATCTTTCACAATAAACTTGTCTTTCGGGCTTCTTCCTGTAAATGTACCCGTGTTGATGCACAAGGCACCGGTGTCATTCAATACACCTTCGCCTCTCAAAAGCGTTTGTTCAACCAATTCATCTGGCCCAAGTTGATAATTAATACCTTCATTTTTTACCCCGATGCGTTTCAATCCTTTTAAAACTGCATCAACTTTACTTGTAATTTCCATAATGTTTCATTTTGCGGTTAATAAAAAAAACTTGATGGCAAGCCGCTATGACTGTGAATTAAAAAACCGTTCATGTAGGGCAAATAAGTAGCCATTTGGATCAGATTATGCATCTGCCATCGCCATGAACAAGCTATATTTTATGAATTATTTACTCTGTTTATCCTTTAAACAGGTCTTTTTATTTTATTTATTCATGTGTTTATTCTTTAAACAGATGCGTTTATTTTATTTATTCATGTGTTTATTCTTTAAACAGATGTGTTTATTTTATTTATTCATGTGTTTATTCTTTAAACAGATGTGTTTATTTTATTTATTCATCTGTTTATACTTTAAACAGGTCTGTTTATTTTATTTATTCATGTGTTTATTCTTTAAACAGGTCTGTTTATTTTATTTATTAGCTAATTTATTTCAATAAATTTCTTCTATCTACTTCCAATGTTTGTATAATCCCATACTTTGTCCTTAGATACTTTCCATTGAGAATTACCTACGGCATTAGAAATATTCCAATCTGCCTGAGGTGCCGTAACAGTAGGCACTCTCCAAAAAGTTCTGTTTCTAGTATCATTTGTAGTATCACCAATAGGCCACATGTAGTTGTTTCTAACACTAACCTTACCAGTGGTTTTGATTCTAGCAACTAATGGGCTACAGAATACATCGATGATAGCATATTTAATACCACCTAAAATAACAGTACCAGTGTCCGCTTTCTTTAATAGAGCAATCGCACTGTTGCCAGATAATGAAAGTGGTTTGGAAGGATTAGCGGCGGCATCTCCCCAAATTAGCTGAGATTTGCTAAGTACAGTTGGCGTATCCGCTTGTGGAGAAGCAATAACGAAACAAGTGCTTGCCGCTAATGACCCAGATAATTGTTTAAAAACAGTAGTATCAGGAAAGCTCCAAGGGATTGAGTTAAGGTTAGTAGAATCGGTTGCTTGATAGCCAATAGCATAATTAGATAAATCGATACTACTTGTGGTAGCATTATATAATTCTACATAATGGTTCCTTTTGCCACCACCATTTTTGTCTGTATTGATAGCTGTTGACACTTCAGAAATAATTAGGTCGGCGGTTCCACCTGTAGGAGTAACAGGAGTAACGGGTGCAGTAAAATCTAGCTTTGAAGTGCAACCAGCAAGTATGAAGAAAGCAAGCGTGTATTTTAAAATGTTCTTTTTCATGATTGTTTTTGTTTAGAAAATAAGTTGAATAGCAAGATTACCTGTAAGCATTTTCTTTAGCAATGCCGAATTATTGTCTTGAATATAGTTGACGTTCAAGCCAATTTTAAGGGCATTGCCACTCAAATATTTGTTCACTCCCACTGTGTACCAGGTTTGATTATGAACCAAAGAAGTAGGGATGTAGGTTTCGGGAGTTATGTGAGAGAACCTGCCATTGAAAGCCCATCCACCTTGGGTGATGTAAGATGCCTGAACGTTGAATGCATTACCCAAATTGTAAAATGCACTAGCTGTAGAGTCTGTAAGTTTGGTTGTTGCAACAGCATTAGTATATAAGTTCTTACCGTAAATAGACCCATTGATATACTCACCCACCAATGCAAATCCATTGTTTTTATAAATAAAATCTGCTGCTACTTTTCTGTAATTAGCCCAATCTTGCACTTTCGAATTGTTGTAAAGAGCGGTAATCAACCCATTATCTGACCCTATTGGGCTGTTTGCTTTCACATTATAACTGCCCGCAACGCCGATAGCCAACTTCGGCTTTGGTTCTCTGTAGATGTCATCCGCTACAAATGCTCCGTTCTTAATAAAATCACCCATTGGCATCACATCAATACGACCACCATACTTAAATCCTGGTCCAGATTGAGTACTGAAGAAGTTTTGCCCCTTTCCTGTTGTGATAGAAACTGAAGGATAAATCCTCCATTTGTTTAAATTGAAATTTGTTTCGAAGAAGATACCACCCTCTCTGGTAGAACCTACGAAGTTTTGCATCAATCCACCATAAGTAATGCCATCATTAGATTTTCCAGCAATAGATTGAGCCATTATGGAAGCATACCTTTCATCTGCCATTGCCAGCCTGTTATTGGTGTTGGTTTGCTTTTGACCTAAAATCAATTTGCCATGATTATTCAAAACAGATATTCCAACCCATCCTTCTAATATCCCGGAAGTTCCCGTAAAATCGTTTACGATCCCAAGGGAGACTTTGTCTTTTAATCCACTTGCAGTAAAAGAAACCCTAACCATATTCAATGACAAACGGTTTGAGTTTGTTTTTCCATTAGTAGAATCCAACTGATTATACTGGTAACCCGACTGAACCGTAGAGGCTAGATTGAATGTAGCCCCATCTTTTTTACCTAAGCGCAAAAAAGTTCCTTCCCCATTTATATACATCAACGTAGAATCTTTGGGCATCAATTTACTTGTGTTCCTTTGGGCATTCACCACGTTGGAAAACAGTAATAATGCACTTCCGTAAATAAAAATCATTTTCTTAGCAATCATCGTTCTCTTTTTATATTGTTATAAATTGACACAAAACATTATTTGGCCTGTATAAGTACCCGTATTATTGGTAGACTGTAAGTTATTCTTTAGCTCACTATAGTCAATCTCAGCTTGAATTTTTAGGCTGTTTCCCGACAAATACTTGGTGGCAATGAAACTATAGTTGCGATTATTATTGGCGAAAGCAGCAGAATGCACATTGTCACTCAAATAAGAATACCTAGCTCCAATTCCCCAATCGCACTTAAATAGATACCCCGCTTGGATGTTATAACCTGTACCAACATCCAGATAAGAAAGTACTGTATTCTGAATCTGTTGTGTTGTCTGACCAGTATAAGGTGTGAACTTTCCCGTTAGGCTAAAAGCGCCTGCTATATTCGATGGCACTGTAGCTTTTGTGGCAATAAGACTTCCCATCGAATAAAATCCTCTGTATTTAAAGATGTAGTCGAAAATATATTTTTGGTAATCTGGCAGCACAATATTCTGATTGGCATCACCATACAAATACCTGCCGCCGTTGGTACCATAAGCCGAAGTTGCGCCCTTATCTATACTATAAACAACACCAACTGCCAGTTTTGGCGTTTGTTCCCTTTCCAAGTCCTCCATTCGTGCTTCTCCACCACCTTTAAACTCATCAAATGGCAAATAATCTACACGGATACCATATTTCAAACCACCATAATTTTTTTGTAGCCCAGCTCTTCCATCACCAGTAGTCAATGACAAATAAGGCTTCAATATATTCCTCCCCCCCAATTTATAATTACCAACATAGCGGATGCCATAATCAAATACAGCATCAAAAGCAGATGAAACAGCACTCCTTCCCACAAAACCAAAGTCCTCCCCTTCAATCCGCAGCTCTCTAGAATCTATGTAGTCTGCTCGTAATCCTACATTAAAAGTATGAGTTGGGTTTGGGCTATACTGAATCAATGCTTCTTCTAATTCAGGATTAAACGATCTTGTTCCAGTAGTAGTACTCTGATAAGTTCCAGGGAAATTAATCCTTGTAGAAATAGAAATTCTCTTGTCAAAGATGTTTCCTTTCATTGTTAATCTTGCCCTATTAATACTAAACTCGGAACTTGTTGTATTAAAATTATTAGCCGAAGTAACCATGTATAGTGTTTGCAAACTCTGGTTGAACGTAATATTTCCAACCGAAGATCTAACCATCAAACCCTCTCCCAGTGTATAACTCTTTTGTAACCTCAAAATATGTACATTACCTGATGCCGCTAGCGTAGAATCTATCTCTTGCGCAAAGACGCTTTTACTAAGCAAAAAGCTCACTATGGCAAACAGTACCACTTTCTTTCTCATCATGTTTTCTCAATTTTAATCGTTAGAATTATCCTTAATTATAAAGCCTTACTCACAGCCTCTTGTGTCAGCGGAAACACTTTCGACTGCTTTGCTGTTTTTCTCTCTACAACGCTATTATACACATCCATGTCCAATAGATTTTCATTTCGAGCAATAACCACGGTGGCTACAGCATTGCTTATCGTGTTTGTTATTGCCCTGCCCTGACTCATAAAACGGTCTATCCCAATCAATAGTGCCAGCCCTTCAACAGGAATGACTTTGATGGCAGCCAAGCTAGATGCAAGCACCACAAAACCACTTCCCGAAATACCGCCCGCACCTTTACTGGTTACCATCAAGATTCCAATGATAGTGGCTTGCTGCCAGAAATCTAACGGAACATTAAACACCTGGGCTATAAAAACGACCGCCATACTTAAATAAATAGAAGTTCCATCCAAATTGAAACTAAAACCTGCAGGTATTACCAAACCAACCACAGAAGGTGCACAACCTGCTTCTTCCATCTTGTAAATCAGATTAGACAAAACAGATTCGCTACTGAACGATCCAACTACAATCAGGATTTCTGCTTTTATAAATGCTAGTAATCTGAAGATATTCAGTTTGTAGTACCACATCACCAACCCAAGAACCAAGAAAACAAAGATTCCGGCAGCTAGATAAAAAGTAAGTAATAATTTGCCCAACACAATCAAGGTGCTGAACCCGAATTTCCCCATCGTGTACATCATACCACCAAAGGCACCCAACGGACTCAACATGGTTATCATATTCAATATCTCAAACAAAACCTTGTTTATTTTATCGAATGTCACCACAACCGATTGTCCAATTGCACCCAACTTACCCAAACCAATTCCAAACAAAATTGAGAATACCAATACTTGCAAAATCTCTCCTTTGGCAAAAGAATCAACTACATTGCTTGGAATGATGTGCATAATGAAATCGCTCCATTTTATATCCTTGCCAGATTGCACATAACCATCAATACTACTCGTTGCCAGATTCTGTGTAGATACTCCCGCTCCAGGATGAAGTAGATTCACCACAACAATACCCAATATCATAGCAACCGCAGATGCTATCTGGAAATAGATAATCGCCTTTCCTCCAATTCGTCCTGCTTCTCCCATATTACCAGAACCCGCAATACCAACGACTGCCGTAAAGAATATTAATGGGGCAATGAGCATTTTAATCAAATTGATATACCCCTCTCCTATCAGTTTTCCTACATTGTTGTAAGATGGAAAAAGATATCCTACAATCACACCCAATACTACACCTATGAGTACTTGTACATATAGCTGCTTTAGAAATTTCATATCGCTACTTTTTAGTTAGTAATTATTTAATGTCCATAAAGAATAAGGATAGAGCGAACTTGCTCATATTCTGATTGTCATGCCCAACACCTGGCACAAAAACCTCTGTCCAATTAAACGTCGTATTTAATTCCGTCGCATTGGCTTTAGCCATCTTAAAGAAGAACTGTCCTCTTTCAAATCTGTTTTGACCTTGTGCATCGGCTTGTGCAGAAGAATTAAAATCTACACTTTCCCTAATTACATCTGCAGTGCCTAGTAAAAGAAAAAGTTTCTTGGCATACATAGCAGGGATATTAGCATCTGGTACATTTGATTTATTTAATCCAAAAGGGAAGTTTACGTCTTTAGATGGAAGCGTATACCAACCTGGGTTAGCAGCAGCGGCCCTAATAATTCTATTCTCTGGTTCCCACATCATAAAACGCGTAACAAACTGACCACCAGCAGAGTGACCATAGAGGTAATAGCCTTTATCAATACTCTTAATTTGTTTTACTACCTCGTCAAACAAAGGCTCAATCAACTCAAATGTCCACTCTTCTTTATTTGTGAACCCATGTGTTTTCTTGTTATAAACATTGCCCAAATTATACATATCCGTTTCGGGATAGGTGTCTTTATCAAACTCTGGTGCTACCACAATACAGTTAAAAACCGTAGCTGCATCTACTAGTCCATCCATATAAGCAGAAGCATCTCTGTGTGCACCATGCATTAATATCACGATGGGCAAACTGTCTGGATTTGCTTTCGGACTAAAATAATAAACCTTAAGGGGTGATTTCAGTTTTCCTCCATTATCAAAATAAAATACTTGTCTGCCCACTGTTGCTCTTTTTATTGATGTAGTCCCGCTTTGCGCAAACAAACCAATAAAAGACAACTGGCATACGACTATCAATATGAACAGTTTAGTTAGGGTTGCAGCTTTAAAAGAATCGCCATACAAGGCAAACAAGCATTTTATCATTACAATTTTTTTATTCGTTAACAAATTGATTGTGCAATATTAGAGACTGTTGTAATCACAATTCCTTTCCGAAACGTTCCGAATTTATACAGAAAGCCCTTTTTGTTTCCGAAACACGAGAAATTACAATCAAAAGCGTTGAAGTATTGTTTCGGAAATATTTATTTCACGTTTTCCTCCCTATCTCGTCTTTCACGGCATATACGTCTGCAAACATGAACCTATTGATGCCAATAATTATGCTCAGGACGCCAAATTTTTGCTTGGCTTTCTCTTAGTTACCCTAGATTTACAAGTAATCTATCCCTTCATTATCCTATTCCCAACAGCACAATCCAAACAACGCCTTTTGTTGCAATAGTTGTTTGTAAGTTCCAGCAACGACTGAGAATCGAATGCGGTTGATGCTTTTATCCCAAAATCCTTCCATAGTTTAGTCAAATGATTTACTTCGGGTTTGGTTTCCGAAAGCCACTGTATAGCTTTCTCCTTATAAGTTTCATTCTTATTGTACATGCCATAAGCAAACACAACAGGAACAATCGTATTGATGATGATATTATTGATTGAATCTATCCCGATTAACTTCGGTTGATAATCTGACGTCAGATCAAATTTGTAGTGATAATGCCAATAATCGTTTGCCTCAACCGAAAACAAGGTAGCCAAATCCGAACTACTTTTAAGTTCCTTTATTTTAGAGAATAAGTGCGATGACTGCTGCACCAACATCGCTAGTTGAGCTAGGCGTACAGTAGGAAAATTAGCTGGTCGCATACGCAAGAAATTGGGTCTGATTGTAACCGTAGCCAACCCATATTTCTTTTTCAGAAACTGATACTCTTTTTGCAGCATCTTAGGATATGCTTCTTCCATTTCACCTTCAAGTAGGTTGGCTTGCCCTAGCAACAACGCCTCCAACTGATTAATCTGATGTTTATGTTTTGACAATATGTTGACTGCTATTGTTTTGGCCAGTGCTTCAAATAATTCCCCATTCACTTTCATTCCAAAATTAGCTGCCAGCAACCACCAGAAGGTTTCTTCCCAATTATGATTCGATTGTTCAAATAAATGAAGTACCCTTTCGGCTTTTCTTTCCAGTCGTTCTGCCAGCAACCGCTCCTTCCAACCCATCCAACCTAGTTCATCCAGCATAGGAAATGAATGATTATGACAAGGAATACCAATTGAATTAAATAGGCTCGAATACCGATCAACCATCAACTTAGATACCCTATTTCCCAATACCAACACAGGAATAGAATGCCCGTGGATATCTTTTATGTCCACATCATTCTGCCAGACCACATGCAATATCACATTGTCATATTGCTTGTCCAAACTATGTTTATGCTGTAGCCAGTGTGAAGAAAGGTTATGGATTTCTATGTTTCCAGCCAACCGGATGTTATCTATTTTAATATACCCATCAGCAAAGTCTGGTCCTTGATGTGTATTATGAATTCCAGGCCTGATAATAGAAAGCTGCTCCCCCGATTCTAGCAGTAGTGTATCCCTGTTAAAGTATTGAAACTGCCAGATAAATTGAAGAAGCTTTTCGTTCATAACATAATTATCAGTTGTCAATTATCAATTCTCTCACTACCCTGCTCACCGGAAGCCCCATTACATTATAAAAGTCTCCCTCTATTGCTTTGATGCCCACCACACCAATCCATTCTTGTATTGCATAGGCACCAGCCTTATCGTAGGGTTTATATTTATCTACATAAAACACAATTTCATCCTCTGTAAGCGGATGAAAGGTAACATAAGTCGTATCAGCGAAAGCTATTTCTATTTTCCCGGTCAATAAAACAACACCCGTAATAACAGCGTGTCTCCTTCCTGCCAATGCTTTCAGTATCCTGATGGCATCATCCCTATCAGTTGGTTTACCGATAACTAAGTTATCCAAAACCACAACAGTATCAGCTGCAAGTATTGTTTTACCAATATGTTCAGGATAATCATCTGCTATATGTTTCTGTACACCAATTGCTTTTTCGCGTGCTATAAAGACAGGTACTTCTGAAATAGGCAAGTCTGGAGGATAACTTTCATCGGTACTTTTAACGATAATGTAAAAAGGGACTTCTGCCCATTCCAACAATTGTTTTCTACGTGGCGACTGTGAAGCAAGAATCAGAGAAGAGTTGTAAGTCATAAGTAGTAAGTTGTAAGCCGGAAGCAATTAGCCAAAGCCTCCTTTTACTTACGACTTATGACTTACAGCTTAAGACTTTTTATCCGTATATCTTAAAGAATACCATAGAAAGTATTCCTGTGAACATAATTATTTTGATAAGCGAACTGATGCTATGATAATCCTTTGGTGACTGTGCAACCGATAGCTTTTTGAAAGCATTTATCAATGGAAGAATGATAGCGATAATACAATACAGCGAAAAAAACCACCAATGTAGTTGAAGTGCGTATAGTTGCAATATAGACAAGATAGCTGTCAACACTACCAGCCACACTGCAACAAATACTTTTGTTGGATTAATTCCCCAGGCTATTGGCATCGTCCTGCATCCATAACGCCTATCACCTTCTACATCTTCCATGTCTTTTACCACTTCCCTTATCAGGTTTACAATAAAAGCAAAGCCAGCATAAAGTATAGTATAACGTAAAAGCTTTTGTGTATTTATAAGTCTATGTGATATGGATAGTGCAAATTGATTTGCCTCGCACCAGGTTAAGACAACAATCACCCATGCCAATAAAAAGGCAATTAATAGATTGCCTACCAACAACTTCTTTTTTAACGATAAAGAGTACACAAAAAGCAGTAAGCCATAAATGAAGTTTGCGAGCCACAATAGATGTACATGCGCTTGCTGGTCTATGTATAAACCAATTCCAATACTTCCAAGGCTAAACAATAAATGAAAGATGATAGCCCAGCGCCTGCTTATATAGGTGTCTATCATTACTTTGTCTGGCTTATTGATTTGATCAATGTTTAAATCAAAATAATCATTGATTATATATCCACCAGCTGCAACTAAAACATAGGACAATATTAAAAGGAAAGCAAATAACCCTTTTATATTAGGCGCTACATGACTTATAGAAAAGATAGGATTGATAATACAATAAAGAAACATCCATTGGGTCAATGCAAAAAATAACAGGTTAGGCCATCTGACCAAACGTAAAAATGCAGTTATCTTTTTCAATAGAAGTGTTTATTATTTCTGGTTATCGCGCCACTCATACACCCATTTACTCTGAATCATTTCGAGGTGTCCTTCGTTACTTTGTTCTTTAGTGCCTGCAAAGTTTGGTATTTCCAAGACCCAAGTCAATAAATCCGTGAAACGAATACGGTATATTTTTCCTTCGTTAAAGTCATCCCCAAATCTTTCGTAAAGCTTCATTGCAATGTCCTCGTGGTCACTCCAATGTATCGGTGGTTCAAAATGAGTCATAATAATTATTATTTAGCTTAGTTCTCAATATAGCTTCTTTCTATTCTCCCAAAAACTGTGTTTGATCCGGCAACAAAATATTGATAGTGCCTTCCCCTTTCTTTAATATACATTGACATCCTAGTCTGCTATTAATTCTTGGGTTGACAGCCCTGTCAATAAAGTTTTCTTCCTTATCAGATAATTCTTGTAGGTAGTCTTCTCCACTTTCAACATATAAATGACAAGTGCTACAAGCACAAACAGCACCACAGTTATGGTGTAACTCTATATTGTTATCCAATAAAATTTCCAGCAGGCTATCGCCGTAGTCAATGTTAGTCAATGTAGTTGCAGCGACTCCCTTTTGTTCAAATGCTATATTAATTGTGTACATCCTGCTTTTAATTTGTGCGGCAAAAGTATCTTAAAAATCTATCAAGTAGCACGCTTTCATTTATCAAATTGGTAATAGGCAACAAAAAATACGTTAAAAAAAATAATTAATGTGTATTTCTTACAAAATATGTTTTGAAATTTAAATTTTGCCTTTATATTTGCACTCCATAGTTAATAAATCACTTGGTTTGTTAACAACAATTAAAACTAAGTTCTTACTACTGATTAAAATAATTATATAAATGCTTTTATAAAGCATTCAAGTTTTGGTTTTGGTTTTTATAGGATAACGGCCGCCGGTTTCTACTGGTGGCCTTCTTATTTCTACTAGGTTCTAGTTCACATTTACAAACAAAATCCAATCAATTTACCCCTTTCTTCTGCTCCTTTATTGTAAACAACAAAGCGATAAAACCAATCACGAAAAATAATACCAAGGCCAGTATCGAGTTCCTCATGTTTCCTGTTAGTTGTTGCACTAATCCAAAGCTTACCATCCCAATTACAATTGCTACTTTTTCTGTAACATCATAAAAACTAAAGAAGGAGGCTGTGTCGTGTGTTCCCTCGGGCATTATCTTGGCATAAGTTGAACGACTTAATGATTGTATTCCGCCCATTATCAATCCTACAATAGAGGCTAGTATATAAAACTGCATTTCATTGGTTACAAAATAAGCGGCTACACAGAGTGCTGTCCATAATAAAACAACAAACGCCAATACATTAAAATTACCAAACCTATCAGAGAGTTTTGCCATTAAATAAGCTCCCGCAATGGCTACTATTTGTATTAATAATATGCAGATAATCAATTTACTGGTTGCCATCTGCAATACCTGACTACCAAAAAGTGTTGCAGCAAGCATCACCGTTTGTACACCCATGCTATAAAAGAAGAAAGCAATCAAATACCGTTTCAATACAGGAAGTTGTCCTGCTTGTTGCCATACTTTCTTCAACTCAATAAAGCCATTGGTTATTATGTTTCCTTGTTTTAACACGCCTGTCGCAATACTCTTAGGCAATGTGGCAAAAGTTATTTGTGCAAATGCTGCCCACCACAATCCTACCAATAAAAAAGATAATCTTGCTGGGAAAGTGCCATCTGTTATACCAAACCATTCTGGCTTTAATACAAAAAAGAAACAGATAATCTGTAGTAATACACTACCTATATATCCATAAGCAAACCCTTTGGCACTCACATCATCCTGGTCTTCTTCGGCAGCTATCTCTGGTAAGTAGGCATTATAAAAAACGAGACTTCCACAATAGCCTACGGCGGCAATCACGGCGCAAGCTATTCCTAGTGTGAGTGTATCCTTTGTAAACCAATACATCAGGCAGCAAGCCAAGCTTCCGAGGTAACAAAAGAATTGCATGAAAGACTTCTTATTTCCCTTGAAATCTGCAATGGAAGATAGAATTGGGGACAAGAGTGCAATCAACAGATAAGCAAATGCAATGGCATAATTGTACAACGAAGCACTCTCATACTCGCTTCCCAGAAACGTTACTTTGTGGGAAAGCACATTACCCGCCGCATCTTTTACGGTTGTGATGGCATCGTAATAAGCTGGAAAAATAGTAGAAGTAATGACCAGATTGTAGGCACTGTTGGCCCAATCGTACATAGCCCAGCCCGTTATTACTTTCTTGGAAGCAGTCAGCATGTTAGTTATGAGTTATAAATTATGAGTGATGAGTTAAGGCAATTGCAGTTTGTGATTTACATCTTCGGTTAACGGAAAGCGGTCAACGGTCAACTGCTTTAGTACACCGTCTTTCTCTTCCCGCTTTCAAAGTCTTTGAATATGAAAGCACCTAGCTTATCCAAGCTTGCAAAGAAGGCTTTACCATTGTTCATTTCTGTAAATTCCTGTACAAAATTTTGCAGGTACGGGTCGCTGGCAATCATAAACGTAGTGATAGGTATCTTTAGTTTCTTGCATTGTGCAGCAAGGTTAATGCAACGGTTCACCACTTTTCTATCCAACCCAAAACTGTTTTTATAATACCGTCCCCCAATCTTTAAACAGGTAGGTTTACCATCGGTAATCATAAAAATCTGTTTGTTGGGGTTCTTTCTTCTACGCAATAAATCCATTGCCAATTCTAATCCTGCAACGGTGTTTGTATGATAAGGACCCACTTGCAGATACGGCAGATCCTTCACTTCTATTGGCCAGGCATCGTTTCCAAATACTACAATGTCCAACGTGTCTTTTGGGTATTTTGTTTGTATCAGTTCGCTCAATGCCATTGCTACTTTCTTGGCGGGTGTTATCCTGTCTTCCCCATACAAAATCATGGAGTGCGAAATGTCTATCATCAACACTGTAGACGTCTGCGTTTTAAAATCGTTTTCTCTTATCTGAAGGTCGTCTTCGTGCATCCTGAAACTTTCCACGCCGTGGTTTATCTGCGCATTGCGGATGCTTTCGGTAAAATCTATCTGCTCCAGCATATCCCCAAACTGATAAGGGCGACTATCCGAACTTATTTCATCCCCCTGACCCGGCTTTTTTGTTTGGTGGTTGCCTTGTTTCGATTTCTTCAGTTTGCCAAAAATCTCTTCCAGGCTTTTCTTACGAATAGATTGTTCCGTTTTGCTCGTAATCTTAAAGTCGCCATTTACTGGGTTTTCATTCAGGTAGCCATTCTCTTTCAGGTCGTCTATAAAGTCGCCGATGCCATATTCGTTGTTGGTAAACTGGTATTTCTTATCCAGTTCGCTCATCCAACTGAGTGCTTCGGAGGCATCGCCATTGGTGTAGGTGAGGAGTTGGGTAAACAAATCGAGCATCTGTTCGAACTTGCTTTTAGTATTATCTGCGGGATCAAATTGTATAAAACGATAGCCAATCATAATTCAAATTATTTAATGCGGGATATAATATACCTAATTCGGTATAAAGCAAATCTATCGGAAAAAGTTTATAGGGAAGCGAAGGTTAACGGTTTTCGAAAATAATGATGGCTTTTCGGTTAAGAGAAAAGCCATTAATCTTTATTGACTAGATAGGCATTGTGTTTCTTGAATTCTATAATTTGAACTAGGAAACTAGGAATAAAGTCTATCAATTCTTCTATTTTGCTAGTTACACAATTTAGAACAACTATAGAAACAGGATATTTTTCTAGGTTTTGTTGGAACATAAGGTTTTTGTCAATCGTCAGCAGTATTTCAAAATCATTGTCCACGCAATAAGCCATCAGTTTGCCGTTTTTAATTCCGCCCAATCCAAGTTCCCTTACTGTAAACACTTCAAAAGAAGGCAAATGTTTTTTCAAACGTTTGGTAACACATTCATCAAGCAAAATTTTCATGGAGAATATTTGAGGATGTTTCAATTAGTTTTTGCGACATCTCCAATACTTTTATTACTTGGTTTTTGCTGACACCTTCAAAGTCTTCCAAAAATATTTCTATCGAATCGCCACTTTCCAAATAATCAAAAAGGTTTTTGATGGGTACCCTTGTTCCAAAGAAAACAGGTGTGCCTCCTAATATTTCTGGGTCTATATTTATTATTCTTCCGTTCATAAAAAATTTCTTGTAACCAAATTTAGGTAGATTTATTAAGTAATCGTATTCGAAGGTCTTTTCTGCAATAAAAAAAGACGGATTAATATCCGTCTCTACTTTTTATGCTTCAATATCTTTTTACTTTTTTAAATAAACCACTAGAAAACCAACTGTAACAGCTACTTGACCTATCCAAAAGATAAACATCCATTTAATCATTTCTGCTTTTGAGTCTGCTATTTTTACCTCAAGGTTGCCTTTCAAATCATGAATATCAGCTTTTGTAGCAAGTATATTCAAATTGAATTCGTTGTTTTCTTTTATCTTGTGGTCTACAAAGGTTACCAACGCCTCTGCCTCTTGTTCGCCCATCTTTTGTTTTAAGATTTGGAAGAGTTGTATGTCTGACATGTTGATTACCATAATTATTATTTCTGTAAAAGTAGGTTTATTAAGTTTAAAGAGGCGGATTCATTTGTTTTATGAAGTTTTATAAAACTTAGTAACAGCTAGGCACAAGCCATAGGTTTTGCGCCAAATCATGATTTTCTGAAAGACTTGAGCTAGATGTGTTCTATTTTTTTTCTTCGAAAACAATATCATTCTTTTGTTCCAACAAAACTTTATTATGCATATTGTCTCCCATTAGAATTTCCTTAGGTATTTTGTCAAATGCGTAACATTTATCTCCCCCTAAATGATGCTTGCATTTATTGCAAACAGGAAAGCAAAAGGTATTCTCTGTTGCTACTATATCGCTCATTATATTTCTGTTGATTTTAAGATAGAAAGAAAAGAATGGGTATACATATCTTGACTTCTAAAATATTTTTTTATTCCTAAACTTTAAGTTTTAGAAAATACAAATTAGAATTATCCGTGTTATTAAATTTTTTCTCAATGACATCCCATTTGAAATTGTAATTATTTTCAAGTCTTAGTGGGTTACCATAAGGTTTATCTGTTTCATATACTAGCAAAGTACCCGCAAGATATTGGGCGCCATCCCTGAAATCAAAACAAGTAGTCAACGGTGAGTAATCTTTTTGGTTTACATAGTGACTATGATTGGTGCCGAGTATAAAAAGAGTGATGTCAAATAATTTCCCTTTTTTATAATTCTCTAGATTATGTAAGTCTAAAAAAACGTCATATCTATTATTAGGTTCTCTATGATTTTTTTCCTTAAAAAATTTTAATTCAATTGCAGCGGTCGCATAATTTGTTGAATCACCAAGTGTTAAGATGACATCAATTCTTGCATTTTTGGATTTACTTTTCTGTAATCCTTCGGTAAAAGAAAACTTACTTTCTAATTCTATCGTAAACAAATCATCAGAACTGAACTTATACAACTCGCCAATAGTTTTTAAAATGTACGCAAATTGAAGTTGAAATGAAGCTTCATTATCAACTACAATGGCTCCCCCTGCTATTTGTTTTGTGAGTATTTCATACCCTTTTTCTATAATTTCATTTAATCGAGATATATAAATATCTCCCAAATTAGATAAATTTCTTGATTCCCAAATCGTTTTGTCAAATCTATTCCGATGTAAAGGCATACCAACTGGATGACTTGGTATTGTAATATTTTCAGGTTTCATTTTCTTTTTCATAATTTAATTTGAAAATTTTAAATTGCTTTAAGTCTGTTAGTGTTTTTCTCACTAGTTTTTTATTTTCCAAAAATAAGTCCATCACCTCAATCCACACCCAACACCACTGCAAACCCTTATAGGATTTCAAATCCTATAAGGGTTGTTCATCGCAAAGCTGCCCATAAACCGAAAAAAACTAGCTAGTTTAAAGAATTAATTAGGTAGTTTAAGAAATAAAAGAGCTCTTTTATTCTTTCAATTAGCTATTTTAAAACATTATTTAGCTAATTTAAAGTTTCAATTAGCTAATTAAAACTTTCGGAGAGATGGTTTTAGAAATAAAAGAGCTCTTTTATTCTTTCCATTAGCTATTCTAAAGTATAAACTAGCTCTTTTATTTCTTAAACAGTAGTGTTTATTTCAATAAAAGGGGTAATACTGGCTCAAGTAGATTTTATTTTACACCTGAAACCCTAGAAAAGCATAATAATAAATTTGGAAAGTTAATTACTAACCTACTTTCACCCAATCAACAATGTTAGTTGATTAATTAAATCATTAAAATGTCAAAAGAAATCGTTCCGCTTCTCAATTGGAAAGTGTCCGAACCAACCGTAATGTCTGAAAGGGCCTTAAAAGTGAGTGGCGGCTATGGCACAAATCCATTGTTGTTCCCTGCCCCTCCGTTTGCTGGTGCATTGATTTTAACAAAACGAACGGCATTGGATACGTTGTATTCGAACAGGAAAAATGGCGAATTGGCTAAAAATGCTTTGGACACCGCTTGCATAGAGATGGATACTATACTGAGGGATAGTGCCGATTATGTGAGTGGGGTGGCAAATGGTGTGAAGGATACCATCAATAGGGGCGGCTTTGATGCCACTACTGGAGATATTGTGCACGACACAATAGTGCCTGCTGCAGGTGCAGCCGTTACTGTAGAAGTGGAAAAGGGTGGTTATGTAAATTTGATTGCTCCAGAAATTACTGGCGCAAAAGATTATGTATTTGTAATTTTTAGAGGACCAGCTTTTGCATTGACAGTTACTGCCGATGCCATTACGGTTCCCACTGGCAGCCCTTGCCCGGTGATGATTGTGCAAGGAAGTGTGAAGCACAAAAAGCTGACTGGCTTTGTGAAGAATGAGGAAATAAATGTGATGGTTTGTGGCAAAAACACCATTGGTTATGGCGCTTTTGGCCCGATAGAAAACACATCTATTTTATAAAATAAATAGAAAATGAACATAGAATAGCGGCTGTTTTGGAGGTAATACTTCAAAA
Source organism: uncultured Chitinophagaceae bacterium (assembly GCA_903895845.1). Classification (GTDB taxonomy): domain Bacteria; phylum Bacteroidota; class Bacteroidia; order Chitinophagales; family Chitinophagaceae; genus Parasediminibacterium. The sequence continues at coordinate 34,561 of CAITVK010000050.1, read as the reverse complement.
TAGCCGTTGTTGTTTGGGCAATAGTATCCGCTAGCATTATTTCATCCTGAATCTGCCATCAATCAGCCAGCTATCTAATTTTAATATTTAAAAACCATATTATCTGTATTTTATTTATCTTCAATGCCTTAATTTTGAAAAAAATGCAGAAATTGCTAATTTAATCTACAGTAGGATAAAACGAAGACCCACTAAGTAAACAACAGAAATAATATTGACAAACAAATAATACCTGAATAAAATGACGAATGAGGAAGAAGTGTTTATGAAAGAGGCAATCCGCCTTTCTATAACAAATGTAACAGAGGGAAAAGGCGGACCTTTTGGTGCAGTGATTGTAAAAGATGGCAAAATAATAGCCCGCGGGGCAAATCAGGTTACCAGCAGCAACGACCCTACTGCCCATGCCGAGGTGGTTGCTATCCGCAATGCGTGCAAAATATTGGATACTTTTCAGTTAGACGGCTGCGACCTCTACACTAGTTGCGAGCCCTGCCCCATGTGCCTCGGCGCCATCTATTGGGCTAGACCTGCCCGCTTATTTTATGCCAATACCAAGGCAGATGCTGCGGCAATTCAGTTCGACGACCAGTTTATTTATGAGGAAATAGCATTGCCATTGGGCGAAAGAAAACTGTTTACAAAGCAATTGTTGCGGGAGGAAGCATTGGAAGCTTTCCGACTATGGCAGGAAAGCAATGCAAAAGTTGAGTACTAAGAATAGTTTTAACACATAGGAACATAGAGAAATAGAGCACATAGACAAGAGAATATGAGGGAAATATACAGTGAACAATGTTGGATAGATGGCAAGTTGCAGGCTGCTACCATTGCAATAGAGGGTGGGTTGATAACGGCGATTTTGCCTTATAAAACAAAAGATGCCACTGCCGTCTCTGGCGTTTTGATGCCTGGCGCAATAGATGCACACGTGCATGTGAACGAACCGGGGCGTACTGAATGGGAGGGATTTTATACCGCCACACAAGCAGCGGCAGCGGGTGGAATCACAACCATTGTGGATATGCCTTTGAATGCTAGCCCTGTAACCACCACCCTTGCAGCCTTTGAGGAAAAACTGGCAGCGGCAGAAGGAAAACTAACTGTGAACTGTGGCTTTTATGCAGGATTGGTTCCAGGAAATAGTAGCGAATTGCCTGCTTTGATGGAGGCTGGCGTATTGGGTGTAAAATGTTTTCTGGTACATTCGGGCATTGATGACTTTCCTAATGTAGAAGAGAAAGATTTGAATGAAGTCATGCCGTTGATTGCCAAATACAAAATTCCATTGCTGGCTCATTGCGAAATATCGGATGGTTACGTCTCCGAAGCTTTCTTGAAGGCGCCTGCCAGTTATCAAAATTATCTGGCCAGTCGTCCGCAAGAATGGGAAGTAGAAGCCGTGAAACTGGTTATTGGATTGAGTAAACAACACGGTTGTGCGGTACATGTTGTTCATGTGTCGGCTTCGGATGCCATCGAAGACATTGCGATAGCAAGAAGCGAAGGGTTGCCTGTAACGGCAGAGACCTGTCCGCATTATATTTATTTTAATGCAGAAGCAATTCCCGATGGACAAACACTGTTTAAGTGTGCACCACCCATTCGTGAGAAAGCAAATAACTTGATGCTTCAAAAAGCACTGCAACTAGGAATACTGGATTTTATTGCAAGTGACCATTCCCCTGCACCACCATCCATAAAGGAACTGGAAAGTGGTAATTTATTAAAAGCCTGGGGGGGCATTGCGGGATTGCAGTTTCTATTACCTGCCAGCTGGACAAGCCTAAAGAAAGTAATGAAACTAGAAGCATTTATTCCATTAATCACGGAACATCCTGCTAAGTTTTTACAACTAAACAATCGAAAAGGGAAGATAGCCGTTGGTTACGATGCCGATTTGATAATATGGCATCCTGAGGAGTCGTATGAGGTAAAGGCAGAGGCAATCTTACATCGGCATAAAGCGAGTCCCTATACGGGGAACACCTTGTTTGGCAAAGTAACAGAGACCATTGTAAACGGAACAACGGTATATAAAGACAATAAAATAACAGAGGGTTCAGCGAGCGCAGGGAAGAAGATATTTAATGTTTAATTTAAAATTCAAAATAATTTACCATGGTTTCATCAGTAAAAGAAATTATTAAAACGGCACCTGCCTTTGCGCAATTAACAGATTTAGCCGCAGAGCGTTTGGGTGGAAAAGTATTGTACGCCACCGACGACTTCTTCGCAGAGAAAGAGAATCTGATTAAAAAAGGAAGAGGCATATTTATTACTGACAAATACACCGATCGTGGTAAGTGGATGGATGGATGGGAAAGCAGACGCAAACGTACCCCCGGGCATGATTGGGCAATTGTACAATTAGCAACGCCGGGCAAGATTGCAGGGTTCGATATAGACACCAACTTCTTTTTGGGCAACCATCCTCCACATGCTTCGGTTGAAGCTATTTATCTGGAGGATGCCAGCAATATAACCGATTGGGAAACGCTACCTTGGGAAGAGATATTGGCTAAATCCCATCTGGATGCAGGTAGCCAGAACTTCTATGAATGCAAGAGCGAGAAATTGTTTACACACATTCGTTTGCATATTTATCCCGATGGCGGTGTTGCAAGGTTTAGGGTATATGGTACCGTATTTAAAAATTGGGATGCAGTAGCAGCAGACGAAACAGTAGATTTGGCTGCTGCCATCAATGGCGGACAAGCCATTGCTTGCAACGATATGTTTTTTAGTGCAATGAGCAACTTGATTATGCCGGGTCGTGGCATTAATATGGGTGATGGATGGGAAACTAAAAGAAACCGTACCCCCAACAACCGCGACTGGGTAGTATTGCAATTAGCAACTACAGGAACAATTAATAAAATATTGGTGGATACTTGTCATTTTAAAGGAAACTATCCCGATAGATGCTCTGTAGAGGGTTGTCTGCTGACAGAAAATAGTGATCACTTGGCTGAAAATGTACAATGGATTAGCGTACTTCCTGAACAGAAATTAAGTGCAGACAGTGAACATGAGTTCGAATCAGAGATTGCCAACAAAGGTCTTTTCTCCCATATTCGTTTAAATATCTTTCCAGATGGCGGTATCAGCAGATTGCGACTTTGGGGAAATAAAAAGTAGAGTTTAGCTCAGATTTATAAGAAATAGATGCCCCTATTTATTATTAAGGCTGTAAGACTTCAAATGCTGGTTCATTTAGGTCTTGCAGCCTTTAGCCTTTAAAATCCTGCTTCCATTTTGTCTTTATTGTTCAAAATCTTGCCTCTCAATCCTAATTGACGGGTTAAACCAATTGTTTGCACCATTAGAACAAATCATTTATATACCAAAATGCGTCCTTTATGTCTTATTTGAGAATCTAACGATTACAATGAGTCATATTTATAATATCCCGCAAAGAAGCAGCTTAAAAAGTAACCTATTCAAATTGGTTGCCATCGCTTCATTACAGTTGAGTATCACAGGTTTATTTGCCCAGAAAGATGTTTCGTCCATTGAGTCCCCATTAGAAGTGCTCAAGCTAGTAGGTAATAAGCTGGTAAAGGAAACGCCATTCAAGTATCAGTTGAGTTTAGCTACCCCCAATAAAACATTTAATGGTATCCAGGTCGTTGATTTTGGAAGAACATTTGGTTTAGGAAAACCCGCTGTTGCTTATGCCACTACCTTACTCACTGCTTCTGAAAACACAGATTTAAACATAGAAATAGAACACAATGATGGTTGCAAAATATGGTTAAATGGAAAGGTTGTTTATGAGAAAGCGGGAGATAGAAAAATAAATCTGGTGTATGAAGAGCGTAGTGTGAAGATGAGTAACCAATGCAAGCTGTCTTTACACAAAGGCAAAAATACATTGCTCATTAAATCTGAAACTGCTGGCAATGAGTGGAAAGTTTACATACAACCTCCTGCTACCAAAGGAGCAATCCTTGCAAATGGGGTTAGCTATCCAGCAATTGGGTTGAATAGCATGAAGTATGTAGACAAATCTGTTTCAAACGTCTCAAACTGGCTGGTTGTGGGTCCATTTGACAATACCAACCGCAAAGGATTGGAAACAGTTTATGAACCCGAAAACCAGATTCGCTTTGGATATATGTATGAAGGTGCCGATGAGCTAGTAACCTGGACGATACCAAGAATAGAAGTTTTGGGTGGAATGATTAATCCAAAGAAATGGGGAACCAGTTATAATTGGAACTATCACAATGGCGGAACAGCTTGGGCAATGGAAAAATTATCTCAGATAACTGGTGAAAGCAAATATGGTCATTATGCAGATAGCTTCTGTAATTTTCACTTGGATGGAATACCATTTGTCAACTATCAAGTAAATAAATTGAATGTTGATAGTTCTGCCAACAAAGAAATATTGGGTGTCCCCTTGTTAGATTTCACGCTGGCACCTTCGCTCCCATTGGTTTATAAATTGGAAAGTAAGGATGATTTTCCTAAACGAGAAGCTTATAAAGCATTCGTAGATAAGATGATTAAATATGCCGAAGAAGGTCAGTTGAGGATGCCGGGCAGTAATATATTCACCCGACTTTCACCCGAAAAGTACACCACTTGGGTAGATGATATGTTTATGGGCATACCTTTTTTAGTACAGGCATCTCTATATACCAATGACCCTGTCTTGAAAAAGAAGTTATTGGATGATGCCGCCAATCAGGTTATCAATTTCAATAAAGAGGTTTGGGATAGTTCGGCACATTTGTATTGCCATGCCAAGTACTCAGAGAAAAATGTAAAGTTGCCACATTGGTCTCGTGCAAATGGTTGGGGAATATGGGCAACTTCGGAAGTTCTATTGAATTTGCCCAAGAATCATCCAAAGTATAAAGCCATTCTACAACATTATCGGGAACACGTTGCAGCAATTGTAAAGTATCAGAATGCCAATGGTTTCTGGTACAATGTAATAGACCGTCCCGATTCCAAGGAAGAAGTGTCTGGTTCGGCCATATTCACTATGGCAATAGCACGTGGCGTAACCAATGGTTGGCTTGATGCTGCGGAATATAAAAGTGTAGTGTTAAAAGGCTGGAATGCCATCAAAACAAAGATTGATTCTGATGGAACCGTACACGATATCTGTATGGGTACCATGTGCTCGGAAGATGTAAATTACTATATCAACAGACCTTATTACGATAATGACACACATGGCTTGTTTGCCGTACTCTTTGCCGGGTTAGAGGTAAATAACCTACTCAAAAAAACAGAGGAGGCTAGGATAGAAGAATCAAAAGCGCTGTCTAAGTAGGCTGTTTAGATTTAGTTATAAAATACAATGGGGTGATTCAGCTAAGCTGAATCACCCCATTGTATAATTAAGAATATCTTCTCTTATTTAGATGAATATCTCCACCACTCTGCAAGGCTGTTACAGTCTTTGTAAGCCTCATCGATTGTAATAAAGTAATTAGGTAAATGGTCATTAAACCATTTTGTAAGTGCTGCATGCTTCTTTTCTTCCAACGCTCTATCTGCAACACGGTTATAATCGTCTTTCAGATTCTCACGGTGAGGCTGCGTTCTATTTTTTAAATAAACTATTCTAACCATTCTTCTTCCTCTTTCGTCGGTGTAAGTACTTGGCTTAGAGATTTCACCTGGTTTTAAGTTTTTGATACTTACTACTAAATCTTTATCCAACTGATCAATATTTAATAAGGAAGAACCATCCCTTGCAGTGATAGAACCACCGTTAAATTTACTGCTTTCATCATCACTGAATTTGTCTACAGCTTCGCCGAAACTAAGCCACCCATTGTTAACAATTGTCCTTACGGAGTCCAATTTCTTAATAGACTTAGACACTTCATCATCTGTTACGGGCGGAATTCTAAGTATATGTCTTACCAGCGCATCATCGCCAGATCTACTTACCATCTGAATGATATGATATCCAAACTTAGACTTTACAACGTTGGATATCTGTCCATCTTTAAGTCTGAAAGCAGCAGCTGTAAAGGCTGGGTCAAACTCTTTGTTGGTTCTGTTTACATTGTACTGCCCACCATTATCCTTGCTACCTGGATCTTCGGAATATAACTTAACTAGTTGCTCAAACTTCTTTGTGCCACTCTCAGCTTGTCTTTTATACTCGTACAACTGACTGACGCAAAATTGTTCTATTTCTGCACTCGCCTTAGGCTGAGACTGAATCTGGTTTATCTCTATCTGACTTTCATAATAAGGCAAACTATCCTTTGGAATTTTGTCATAATACGCTTTTACTTCCGTTGGCGTAACTTTTACATTTTCCAAAATCTTTCCACGCATCTGATCGGCCAGCTTACGCTCCTTAAACGGAATCCTGAAATCTTCTTTAATCTGATAAACTGTTCTTCCCGCAATTTCCTCCAACACCTCTTTAGAACCATAAGCATTGATGAATCCACGAATCTGATTATCAAGCCCTGCTTCAATGTCATCTTCACTTACAACCAATGAGTCTTTTTCTGCTTGCAAAACAAGTGCTTTCTGTATCAACTGACCTTCCAGAAAAGCACACTCAGGGTTTGGAGGAAGCTGTGCTTCTTGCCCCTGACGTTTATAATCGGCAATTGCATTATTTATGTCTGAAAGCAATACTATTTTATCTCCCACCTGACCTACAATCTTATCGGCGACCACCTTTTGGGTTTGCGCTATGCCAACAATGCAGCCAGTAATTAACGGTAGACTTATTAAAATTCTTTTTATCATACTAATTTTCCTTTTACCAAATGGAGGAATCAACCTTTTACATGATGATTGAAATGAGTTTTCCTTAATGGTTATAACTTAGTCAAAACGTTTCACCTTTACAAACCAGAAGTCCCTGTAACTTAAAATTACATTTAGCTGCGCGTAATTTTCTTGAATCATTCCCCCTGTTGTCATGCCCCTAACACCTAGTTCCGTATTTATCTGCAATCCCAAATTACTTCTCAAAAAGTTTTTTCCGCCCCCAAAGGTGATTCCATACGTTGAAACCTGCTGTCCATTGATTTGCAAGTAGGAGTTATCCCTAAATACACCAGCTTGCCAGAAATGCCTTTCTATACTGATATCCCTGAATTTCTGAATCTTGGCGATCTCAATGCCGGCACCAATAAAACTACTATTAACCAATTTGTAGGTGATGCCCTGCACATTCTGGCTATTCCAGTTTTGGAAAGAATAATCCACGGAGAAAGTGTATTTCTCATTCACTTTAGCAGCAATACTTCCCGAATATTTGGATGGCAAAGTAAAAGGTGTACTCTTATAGTTTTCTATGATTGTGTTTTGTGGAGTAGGTACTGTACCACCACCGTCAGTTACAGACAAGCTTGCCACACCATCCAGAGAAGTTTTAAATGTTGCAGTACCTCCAAAGTACACGCTCACATTACTGTTGAGCTTTGTATTAAACTGAAACCCCGGCTTGAAGTAAAAAGAACTGATTACGTTCTTTCTTGTGGTAGTAATGCCACTATCTGTGACAAAAGAGGATATAATGCTTTCAGTCTGATTGAACTGACCAAAGAGATAGGAGGATTGAAGACCGATTGAGAAGTTTTTGAAAAGCTTGTAACTATTAGATAAATAGAACTGATTGATACTCCCTGATCCTTGATAATAGGCCGGAACAGTTACATTCCCAGCCCCTGCAATATTTTTATTTGAATAGAAAGAGTAGTTGGCACTACTAAATGGTAACAGTCCCAAACTCACTCCCCACTTTGGTTTTATCTTCAAAGCCAAGCTCATTTTCTTTATCTGCAAATCAGATGAAGTGCCAGAGCTGCTAGTGATGGGGTCTCCAGAGTAGTTGATATATTTTGCTCTGGCTGTCATCTCAAAATTAAAAAACTTATCATCCAACCCACTCAATGAGGCAGGATTTGCATTGTACAAAAACCTGTTGGAAGACAATGCCATACCGGCATGTCCCATTCCAGATGTCCGGTCAAAACTGCTTTGCTCAATATCCCCGATGCCATAAATAGAATAAGGAGAGTTGTTGTTTTGTGCAATAACGACTTGTTGCAAACAAACAATAGCAGCGATATTTAAAATAATTCTCTTAATCATACTTGTTGTTTGCTTATTGTGGTTGAACTGTTAAATAGTTAATCTGCAAAAGAGTCCTGAAATTTTGAGGTTGGTTCTTATCTCCTACAATCACTCTAGAAAACTGTGTTATAGATGCAGGTGATGATGGCACCAAAAGCAATCCATAGTTATTTGCAGGCGAGTTGGTTAATGAATAGCTATAAGCCTGTGCATTGGTAATAAGCGACTTGATGTAGTTGGATACATCATACGTGTAGGCAGTGTTATCACCGGTTATGTAGTCCAATATCAGGTTACCCGTCTCAGCACTATTTGTTCCTGGCGACGTTAATGCCCCTCCAAGTGAATTAGTGAGATTAGTTGTAAACAAGTTTAAGGAAGGAGGGAGAAAATAATAAGTATCATACGAACCTCTGACAGGTACAACCTTAAGTTGGGCGGATAATATTTTTGAGTAATACGGAATCTTCAACAAATTATATATTGTAGGGAATGTAATTTTGGTCATTACACCAGAAGCATATTGGCTATAAGCCCTGTTATTCAGCTGACTACTAGGGATAATACTATCATAATGACTAAGATTCTTTAAAGCGGTCTTACTCCTATCAACATCAATATGATTGAAGTGATGTTGCCTGTTGCTTAAAGTAAAGTCTATGTGATGGTGTTCCAAAGTATCGGGACCTGGCTTCGAATAACTCAAACGCATGATGGCACTATCCTTACAGTTTAGAATTAGGTTTGTGCTTTTGTTGCTACTCAAGCAAAGCCCATTGAAATAGTGCAGAAAGTTGTCATTGTTTTGCAAGTCAAGATCCAACGGATTCTTAAGCTTTTTCAATAAAGTCTGACCCAATGTATCAGCAAGCGATATGGTTATGGAATCTGTGTAATAAGTTGGATGCACCAAGAAGTCGCCCTTACCAATAAAACCCGGTTTAACAGGAAACTGGTCCACATTGTAAAAAGTGTACACGTTTAACGGGAACAATATCTGTTGAGAAAGCTGGCTTACATCAATATGTATGGGTTGGGTGGTATCGCCATAATAGTTTCTGTTGAGTCTTAGAATTAATCGTAAAGAATCGAACCGGGTACTATCATATACCTTCGCGTAAGTTGGGGGATTCAAATCGAAATAACACCTGGTATCAATTCTTCCAAAGGAAGTATCAAAGTACCCCCCCAAAAGGGTAACACCGGTACCAGAAGTGGGGAACGAGTCAATGTTAATGGTAGCAAGGCTGGCAGTAAATGTGTCGATACTGATAACCTGCGTGTATTGATTGTCCAACACCTGCGTACCATATTGTATATCTACTTTTTGACAAGCAGTAATGCTGAGGAAAATGATGGAGAAAAAATAGAGAACCCGCTTTAATCGCATAAGTGTTTATTAAATGAAGCCGTCAAAAGTAATGGAATACTTTGCAACATTGGCAATACTATAATTACTGCCTGTTACAAAATTGTTACTATGGATGAATGAAGTCAATATGACGATGATTAATTAAATTTTGTCTTTTAATAAATGTATATACCCGAAATGTATTGAACTGTGAAATACACCGATTTTAACTATACCATAAAACGGCATTTGATAGGCATAAAACAATCATTAATCAGCAAAATACACTTGAAAATCCATTTTAACTATTTGCCTAACACCGCCACTTATAATTTCAGCCAAAATTTTAGAACAATGAAGTTAATTAAGTATTTCTTTTTCTTGCCAGCAAGTGCAGTCTTGTTGTTTCTTGCTTGCAACCCTACAACTACAAATCTTCTGCAAAGTGGCAACTGGGTTTCTCTAACTGTTAGTCCTGGTAATACACGTTTTCAAGCTGTTTCTTTTGTAGTAGGTGACACCGCTTATGTGGGTACAGGCTATGATGGAAACGTTAGGTATAATGATTTTTTCTCTTTTAGTGTAAAGGATGGCTGGTCTAATGCGCAACAGATAGCAAGTTTACCTTCTGGTCCTAATGCTAGCGATTCTGCTCCTGCCCGTAACGGTGCAGTTGCCTTTGCAATTGGTAGAAATGGCTATATAACCACTGGTACCGATGGTTATACAAAATACAATGACACTTGGGCATACAATGTAGACAACGGCACATGGACTAGGGCTGCGGATTTTCCTTCCACACCTCGTTATGGTGCTTCTGCCTTTGCTTTATTAGGTAAAGGGTATGTTACTTGCGGTTACGACAATCAATACAAAAAAGACAACTGGCAATTCAGCCCTACAGGTACTACCAATGGCCTTCCGGGAACTTGGATACAAATGGCTCAGATTGGTGAAACTTCTACAGCTCATAGTGACCTAAATGCAATCTATAGTGCAGCTGGAAATCCACGTTTAAATGCAATCACTTTTGTGCACGGCGATAGTGCTTACATTGTAGGTGGTCTCGGACAAAGCGGTGCCAATGTAAATGACTTTTACAAATTCCTTCCACCATCAGTTTCTGGAATTTCTCAAGGAAAATGGGTTGGCTTGAGGGTAATTAGCAATGCAAGTACCGAAAATTATGATGATGACTACTCTGACATTGTTCGTAACAGTGGCGTTGGTTTTGTAATTGGAGATTCTGCCTACATCACCGTTGGTATCAATGGTGGATACACGCAAAAAACTTGGGCGTACGACTTTAAAACAGATTTGTGGAGTCGCAAATCAAACTTCGAGCGTTCTGGTCGTGAAGGTGCCGTTGCATTTGTGATTAACGGTCGTGGATTTGTTTCTTCCGGTAAAGCAAGCGGAAGTTACTTTTTCGACTTAGAAGAGTTTCAACCTTATATTGCTCTAAATACAAATGATTAAAAACAACTGGATCTATATTCTGTTTGCATTCTCTGTTATTGCCTATATCACATCGGTAATAGTTTATACAAAAGATGCCGACAAAATGGAAGCAAAGGCCTTACGCTTAGATAAAGGCTGGGGCTATCAGATATTGGTTAATAAAAAAATATACATCAACCAACGGATTATTCCGGTGGTGCAAGGCAACAAAGAGTTTACTACCCAGGAACAGGCACTTAAAGTGGCTAATCTGGTAATAAGCAAAATGAAGAAAAAAGCTAGTCTTCCTAGTGTAACAATCAAGGAGCTAGATAGCCTTGGAATAGAAAAATAATAACTGACAAAAAAGGGGGTTAATACAAATTAGCCCCTTTTTTATGCACTTTACCATCACTGCTTTATCTTTAGCCACAATTTACTTTTTAAAATATTCACAATGATTCATTTTTATATTGTTCACCACGAATTGTCGGAGGCCATCATCCTGCAAACCTATCTATCTACCACCGACTTCACCAACAATGTGTTGATAGTAGACGAAAATGCATTATTCAATACACCCATCGATCATCCATCTGTTATCATCTGTTCCATCCCCTCGCTCACAAACAATATACTCAAATGGCTTAAAAAGCAACATACCCGCCCATTGTTGGTATGCAGTGGCACAGGCAACGAGATAGAAAACATTGTGAATACGCAACAGGTGTTTGCCTATCTGCAAACGCCCATCAGCCTGGAACGTGTACTATCGCTCAAGAAAAATATTTACGACTATGCTTTCGGCATAGCAAAAACAGAGACAGCAGAAAAAAGAGACTTTTTGTTTATCAAATCAGACTACAAACTAATTAAGATAACCCTTAGCGAAGTGCTATTTTTTTCTGGCTTGAAAGACTATACTCAGATTTTTTTGAAGGGAAAGAAAACGCCATTGACCACACTCAGGAATTTAAAAGATTTTGAAAGCAAGCTATCTACAGGCGAGTTTGTGCGGGTGCACCGTTCTTACATAGTGGCCATGAGCCAGATAGATTTTATTAGTAAAAATGAAATCACGATAGACACGTACACCATTCCTATTGGAAACACGTACAGAAAAACGCTGGACGATGCAATTGATAAAAACTCTTAATTGGAAAGCATAAAAAAGCCACCTTTTTCGGGTGACTTTTAAAAGCTGATTAACTTGTACGGAATCATTTCTACCCAATCAATTATTAAAGAATTGTTGCGCTAAATAAATCAGTTCAGGTACTCAAACTTTCATTCTTGGTTATCCAACGGACAGAATAATAAACGGTCGATCCTTTTTGAGGCAATAGAAAAGTAATAGAATCAAAATCCATTTTTCCAAAAAAAGAGGCAAAAAATCATGTGCAGTATAATCATACCTGTAATGAAGGCTAGTATCAATGAGTTACTTTTTTTGGGGCAGCCAGACTTTAAAATTTGACGGTTGAATTTAGCCAGGATAAAGGGAGTAATTATTGATAAAAAACAAAAAAGACTTTTTCAACAGCGCATTATTTAAGCATTCCACGTCATTAATTAAGCATTCCACGTCATTATTTAAGCTTAAATAATGACGCAACAAGCATAAATAATCATCCGTAATGCTTAATTAATCACGTGGAATGCTTGAATAGTCTCGCAACAAGCATGAATAATGACGCATCATGCATGAATAATCATCCGTAATACATAAATAATGACGTGGAATGCTTGAATAATGGCATAAAAAGGTACATTTAGGTGAGGCTTTTACAATTGCAGGATAGGTGCCGTGAAAAAAGCAAGATAAAAAGCGTATACTTGATTATTTTTTGAGTACTTGGGCATAGAATAGCTGCCGGTTGCAACTCTGGTCGCTAGCTTCTTTTTCAATATTATGTCTGCGGATACAAACTATTCCTACTGTCCAAACAACCCCTAACCATATATAAAAGTGTAATCCATCTAGTAGTTGACTGTACACCTACAAATCAGATTATCTTTATTTTTCATTTTCTAGATAACGGAAAGAATAAAAACACCCCCGTTATTTATTCTGTCTTTGCTAATAAAGATTAAACAACAAATGCTCGTCCTCAAATCTATTTAAAATAGAGTGCAAACGAGGCCGAAAAAAAAAGTTTGCCCTTTTGTAGCGTTTATCCTTTTAAAAAATATCTTAGCAACTTATTTCTAACTAAAAAAACGATTTATGGATCAAACAACGATTGCGCTTAAAGACACTTCTGCTAATCCCGGCCCATTGGGATTACTTGCTTTTGGAATGACAACGGTTCTGCTGAACCTGCACAATGCAGGTTTTTATGAATTGAATTCCATGATTTTAGGAATGGGTATCTTCTACGGAGGACTTGCCCAAGTGATTGCCGGCATCCTCGAAGCTAAAAAGAACAACACGTTCGGGCTTACAGCTTTCACTTCTTATGGGTTCTTCTGGCTTTCTCTGGTAGGCCTGATTGTTTTTCCAAAACTAGGTTGGATAGACAAGACATCCTATCCCGGTATGATTGCCTATCTGGTAATGTGGGGCATCTTCACATTCCTTTTGTTCTTTGGAACATTGAGACTGAACAAAGCATTGCAATTTGTATTTGCTAGCCTGACTATTTTATTCTTTTTGCTGGCCATTGGCGATGCAACCGGAAACGCCACCATCAAACAATTTACTGGTTTTGAAGGTATCATCTGTGGTGGTTCTGCCATTTATACAGGCGTGGCTGTTTTGCTTAATGAGGTTTATGGAAAGGTCGTTCTTCCAATAGGGCCTGTTGCAAGGTAACAATATTGCTTATTAGAGGGTTGAAAGCGTATTTTCTGTGGGTGTTTAATACTTACAGGAAATGCGCTTTTTCTATTTAAAATCTCGGTAGTGGTAAAGGATATATGCTGTATTTTTCGTCACAAAGACGCTAAGACTCTAATCAGCACAAAGGGAAGAAAGAAAAAAAGTAAATACCTGGTACTTCTTTCTGTCTTTGGGGCTTTGTGGCAAAAAAACATATCCCAAAGGAAGATTTCACTTCAGTAAACCTTCTAAAGCACTACTTTAATTTCATTTTTTATTCCTCTTTTTAGACAATAAAAAAACAAAATCATCCATCAGAGATAACGCGTTTCAAAAAGTTGCTTTACATTGCGGCTGATGTATAGTTTCCTTCATAAAGAGTTTTATAACAACACCATATCGGCATATCTATGTGTGTTTGTATCCATTATTCTGGCTATTCTGCTCAAGCGCTTTATTTCGAAGTACTTCGCTACCTTGTTGTTTAAACTGGTGGCAAGAACTGGAAAGAAGCTAAATAAGATAGCCTTTATCAACCTGATTCTGCCTCCATTAGAGAATTTTCTTTTTCTTTTTATTGCTTTTGTAGCGTTAGACAAATTAACCTATCCCAAAGAGCTCGATTTCAATATATATAAAGTCTCATTGTTTCAGGTGGTCGACTCAGCCACAAGTATTGCCTTGGTTGTAACATTCACGTGGCTTTGCTTGCGGGCAATAGACTTTGTAGCCATGATTCTGGAAGAAAGCGCTATCAAAACAAGCGATCATGCCGAAAGTCAGTTAGTGATATTCTTTAAAGACTTCTTTAAAATGATACTAGGAATCTTTGGATTATTAATGATATTAAAGTTTGGATTCCACAAAGAAATTGGCAATATAGTCACTGGTCTGAGCCTTGTAGGAGCCGCCTTGGCCTTGGCCACCAAAGAAAGTCTGGAAAACCTGATTGCCTCTTTTATTATCTTCTTCGATAAGCCATTTATGGTAGGAGATAACATTAAAGTGAACAATATGATTGGGGTGATTGAGAAGATTGGCTTGAGAAGTACACGTATCCGCACCGAGGAAAAAACATACATCTCGGTACCCAACAAGCAAATGGTAGATAGTATTGTAGACAATCTCAGCCGCAGGATACAGCGAAGGGTAACTACAAACCTGGAGATAAGTGTATCTGTGAAGGCGGCACAGTTGAAAGAATTGTCACCAGCTATCAGCGAATTATTAAAGCATCCCGAGATACAGAATTATTCTGTTTACCTGAAAGATACGGGCAGAAACGCCCACGTGATAGAAGTAATGTATTTTACAGACATCAGCCAGACACTAGCCGATTTCAATTTTATGCGAGAGGCAATAAATCTCGATATCATTGCATTGTTAGAAAAGAAAAAAGTGCCGCTAGCTGCTAGTGATAGTAATATTGTAGTGGTAGAAAAATAGCAAAGTTATACTTCACAACTATTAGCGAATACAGTTTTGAATACTAGCTGGTTCTAACTTACAACCAATCAAAAAGAGGTTTTCTGAGCATCAAATCAAACTTCTATTGAATTTAGAGTGGTGGAATTGGGATATAGATAAGATTACTAAGAACGTACATTTATTAACTGATCATAATATAGATAAGCTTATTACTGTCTAATACAAAAGAGCATGAGTAAGTTTCCTTATCTCATGCTCTTTATTTATTGTTGAAATCAACTATTCGTTCTAGTGGGGCGGATTGTTGTTACCGTTATTGCCAATGTAATTACCTCCAACCTTAATACCCGGTATCGTAGTGGTTTGATGGTCCAAATTATCGGAAGCACTTTGTTTCACAACAAGTTTTGCCTCGTTGGGAGAATTGGTGGAGCAAGTAGGACATACAACTGTATATCTGTTGCCATTATATAAAGCTTCGCAAGAACCATCTTTGTTCCACTTGTCGGGATTGAAGATGTAGTTAATCGGCGAATATTGTTTTGAGTTCAAGAACTTCAATGTATTGGTGCCATTTTCTGCCTTAACCCGCAAACCATCCCCTTCGATGGCATCGCAGATAACTGGAGTGTATTGAGGGAAAATAATTTCGTTCACATACTTCCCATTATTGAACTTGATGACACCATTTTTCACTGCAATCTGGTCATTACTCAAAAAACGGGTCAGAACCAGTTGCTGATCAATATAAAATTGAACTTGTTTTATGTCAATATTGTTGGCACTCAACTTATCAAAAAGGTCTCTTGTAAAAGGCACATAAGGATCCTTTGCTGTTGGGGGTTCAGTACGCGCCGCAGCAGGTTGTTGCACCTGATGAATGGGCTTTTTGGGGGCGCAGGACTGTGCAACTATAATAATCGCAAGGATTGCTATTGTAAAAAACTTATTCATTCAAATGCGTTTAATGTCTATAAATTAGTGTAAAATAGCTATTTGGCTCATAAACTAACGCTAATTGTATAGTTTTATTTTCTTGACCCGTAAAAAAGATTTAATACTTAATGATAAAACACCCCAAAAAGTGGGATTAATATCTTCTCCTGTCGTTGTTTCTTGGTTCAAATCTGTTTCCCCTGCTGTCATTCCTGTCATTGCTTCTGTAGTTAAAATCAGTGGAAGTTTTTCGTGGTTGATCTTCTGCTACCTTAACTGCAATCTTTTTTCCAAAAATAGCTACCCCATCCAATAAGTCCATTGCCTCTTTTCCCTCAGTATCGTTTGGCATATCAATAAAACCAAAGCCTTTGCTTTTTCCTGTATTTTTATCCGTTACTAAAATTGCTGACTGAACTGAGCCATACAATTCAAACATTTCTTTAAAATCTACTTCATCCAAATTTGGGGATAATCCGCCTACAAAAAGTTTCATACTTACTATTTTGCGGTAAAAGTACAACTCTCAAGTGTTATGGAAATAATAATTGCTGAATAAAATACTGAAACCCGCTTTATTTTGTCTTTTTTAGCTACTGGCAGCAGTGATTAAAAAAAAATCAGAAGACAGAATGCAGTACACAGTCCTGTAGTTTGAGTAGTATTTTCAGACAATATTGTATGCCAATTAAAGAAAATATAGGTTAAGGCATTAAATTAAGTTACTTTTGCGCCAAATTATAAGAAATAGATGATAACTTTTGAAGAGTTGGGGTTGGATGCGAGGCTTGTACAAGCCGTTACAGAACTGGGGTATGTGAACCCAACACAAATACAAGAAAAGGCAATACCAGTATTGCTTTCAGGCACTAAAGACTTTATTGGTCTTGCTCAAACAGGAACAGGAAAAACGGCAGCATTTGGCTTGCCACTACTACATATTATAAATGCAGAAGATCGTTTTCCACAAGCATTGATTGTTTGCCCTACAAGGGAATTGTGCATGCAAATAGTGAATGAAGTAGAGCTTTTTAAGAAACATATTAAAGGTGTTTCTGTTGTAGCAGTATATGGAGGTGCAAGCATTGGCCTACAAATTAGAGATTTGAAACGTGGTGTTCAGATTGTTGTTGCAACTCCTGGCCGTTTGATAGATTTGATTGAAAGAAAAGCAATTGATCTTGGTCAGATTAAGTATGTAGTGCTTGATGAGGCTGATGAAATGTTGAACATGGGTTTTAAAGATGATATAGAATTCATCCTGCAAAATACCCCACAACGTGAAAGTACCTGGTTATTCAGTGCTACCATGCCACCAGAGATAAGAAAGGTGAGTAAGAAATACATGAACGAACCTTTTGAGGTAACAGTTGGCAAAGTAAACAGCGGCAACAAAAATATAGACCACCAATACTACATCACTTCTGCACAACATCGTTATGAAACTTTAAAGCGTTTGATAGACTTTAATCCAGGCATATATGGTATCATATTTACAAGGACTAAGGTTGATGCGCAAGATATTGCTGAAAAGCTAACCCGTGAAGGTTATGATATTGATGCTCTTCATGGTGATTTAACACAGGCACAACGTGATAAAGTAATGGGCGAGTTTCGCGATAAAACATTACAATTGCTAATTGCTACAGACGTAGCTGCACGTGGTATTGATGTACAAGGAATTACACACGTAATCAATTACGAACTTCCTGATGATATCGAAGTTTATACACACCGTAGTGGTAGAACCGGCCGTGCTGGAAATACGGGTATCTGTATGAGCATCGTTCACGCTCGTGAAACATTCAAGTTAAAAGCAATAGAAAAACTAATACAATCTACATTTAATCGTGTAGATATTCCTACTGGCAAAGACGTTTGTAGAAAACAGTTTTACGCCGTAATGGATAAATTGTTGAACACCGATATATCTCATGGAGATTACGATACTTACTTACCAATGCTTGAAGAAAAATTTGCAGATGTAAGTAAGGAGGATATTTTGAAAAGATTGGCTGCGGTAGAGTTTGATAGATTCTTGAAATACTACGAAAATGCAGAAGACCTCAACCTGAGAGATGGCGGCAGACAAAAATCACGTGAGTTTGGCAATGAAAGAGGGGCAAATAGTGGTCGTGAGCGGATTCGTTTCGAACCGAGAGGAGAAAGACAAGAAAGAAGTAGCTATGGTGGAGGAAATAACGCAGCATCAGGTTACGCTAGATTGTTTGTAAACCTTGGGACTAAAGACGGTTTTTATAAAGCTAGTTTCTTGCAATTCATTCTAGACATGAGCGACTTGAAAAAAGAAGTGCTTGGAAGGATAGATATGAAAGACATGAATAGTTGGGTTGAAGTAGAACAAGGAGCTGCTCACCAGATGATTCGTTGTTTGGATGGCAAGAATTATAAAGGCAGACGCATCAGAATGAATGATGCAAATAGCAGATAACCCTGTTACAAGATGCAGGTAACCTGAACCTGAAACAATAAATACGTACTTATTATCACTCATGTAGCATAATGTTCTAGACCGATGGAGTCGTCATTATGTGAATAAAACAACAAAAATGGAAGCAACTATTGCAAGCCCGACAATGAAAGAGGTTACGCAAAAAGCATGGAGCAAAAGACCGTTAATTATTAGCGGACCTTGCAGCGCAGAAACAGAAGAACAAGTATTAGCAACAGCTACTGGATTGGCTGCTACTGGAAAAGTAGATGTTATGAGAGCTGGTATTTGGAAACCACGTACACGTCCTGGAAGTTTTGAAGGAATTGGAACAAAAGGATTGCCTTGGATGCAAGCAGCCAAAAAGATTACAGGTTTGCCAGTTGCAGTAGAAGTAGCTACAGCAAAACAAGTGGAAGATGCACTGCATTTTGATGTAGACATCCTTTGGTTGGGTGCTAGAACAACTGTTAATCCATTTAGCGTACAGGAAATTGCAGATGCACTTCGTGGTGTTGATGTGCCTGTACTAATTAAGAATCCAATTAATCCTGACTTAGAGTTGTGGATTGGTGCAGTTGAAAGAGTTGCAAAAGCCGGTATTAAACAAATAGGCTTGATACACAGAGGATTTAGCAGCTACGGAAACACGGAATACAGAAATGCACCGATGTGGCATCTGGCTATTGAAATGAAACGTCGCTACCCTGAATTGATGATTATCAATGATCCTTCACATATCTGTGGTCGTCGTGATATTTTGCAAGAAGTTGCACAAAAAGCAATTGACTTAGATTTTGATGGTTTAATCATCGAAAGTCATGTTGACCCGGATCACGCTTGGAGTGATGCCAAACAACAAGTTACTCCTGAGAGATTAGGTGAAATGCTTGGTAACATCCGTTGGAGAAAAGAAGACGTGGCATCTGAAGAATATCATGCTGCATTGGAAAAATTACGTCAACAAATTAATCAATTAGATGATGAATTGATGCAGATTCTTGGTCAACGTATTAAAGTTGCTGAAAAAATTGGCACCTACAAGAAGGAAAATAATATTACCATCTTGCAGACTAACCGTTGGAATGAAATCCTAGAGCGTGCCTTCGCAAAAGGTGATAAACTAGGACTAAGCAAAGAATTTATCACTAAATACTTCGATGCTGTTCACATGGAAAGCATCAATCACCAGAATAAGATAATGAATTCCTAGTATAAAAAGTACCCTGCCCTAAGCAGGGTACTTTCTTTGTTAAATCCCCCAATGCCCCTCACTAAAAGGGATGTGTGCATGAAAAAACAGACTTTCAAATTTACTACTGCTTCTGTTGATTACTACTTTGATGCTTCCATTAAACAACTGAAAGAGATTGTTCAGGTAGATAATACAATTATCATTACCGATGAGACTATTCACGGCTTGCACCAAGCAAAGTTCAAGGGTTTCAAAACAATTGTTGTTCCATCGGGAGAAAAGCATAAGAATCAATCTACTGTTGATAGCATCATCAATCAGTTAATAGAATTACAAGCTGATAGAAAAACAACCTTAGTTGGTATCGGTGGTGGCGTAATTACGGATATGACGGGCTATGTTGCCAGTGTTTATATGCGTGGTATTGCCTTTGGTTTTGTGCCAACTACCTTATTGGCAATGGTTGATGCTAGCATTGGTGGCAAGAATGGTATAGATGTAGGACTATATAAAAACATGGTAGGTATTATCCGTCAGCCTAAGTTTTTATTGTATGATGTAAGCCTTTTGCAAACATTGACTGACGCCGATTGGAGCAATGGTTTTGCTGAAATTATTAAACATGCTTGTATTAAAGATGCAGCCATGTTTAAGCTTTTAAAAGCGAATAAGTTAGCGACATTCAAGAAAGATAAGAAACTTTTGGCTGAGTTGGTAGAGCGCAATGCGAAACTAAAAACCAAGGTTGTACAGAAAGATGAGTTTGAAAAAGCGGATAGAAAGTTATTGAACCTTGGTCATACACTAGGTCATGCTTTAGAAAACAAGTATGAATTGTATCATGGGCAGGCGGTTGCAATAGGAACTGCTTATGCTGCCATTATTTCAGAACAATTACTTGGCTTTAAACAAACTAAAGAAGTAAAAGAGGTGATTGGAAACTATGGACTTCCAACCAACATTGAGTTTGATAAGACAGCTGTATTAGATGTTTTGAAAATGGATAAGAAAAGAGAAAGAAATTCTATCAATTATATCCTACTGGAAAAGATTGGCAAAGGGGTGATAAAACAAATCCCTATTGAAGAAATTGAACAAATAATTAAAGCATTTTAATCAGTATATATTGTGATTGTAACGATACATCCATCTACACTAAAAGGAGTTATTACTGCCGCAGCTTCCAAAAGTTCTATGCAAAGAGCTTGTGCTGCGGCTTTATTGAAAGTTGGAGAAACCATTATACATAATCCTGGAATCTCAAACGATGATAAGGCTGCTGTGCAGATGATTCAAGATTTGGGAGCGACTGTTGAATATAAGGATGAGCTTCTAGTTGTTAATTCCAAAGGATTAACTTCTACCGAAGATATTACAGTTAACTGTGGCGAAAGTGGCTTGGGCATCAGAATGTTTACACCCATATTTTCATTGGCTTCAAGTAAGATTACTATTAATGGAAAGGGGAGTTTATTGACCCGTCCAATGGATTTCTTCGATGAGATATTGCCACAATTAGGTGTGCAAATTACATCTAATGCAGGTAAACTTCCATTGCATATTCAAGGGCCATTACAACCAAAAGCAATTACGGTAGATGGTTCACTCAGTTCTCAATTCCTAACTGGATTATTGTTTGCTTATGCTGCTTCAGCTACTGAACCAGTCACTATTTCTGTTACTGATTTAAAAAGCAAACCTTATATAGACCTTTCTCTTAAAGTACTAGAGGACTTTGGCTATAGCATTATCAATAATAATTACGAAAGCTTTACAGTAAATCCTGCTGATAAATCAGCACAAAAAAGTAGCATTGAATACACCGTAGAAGGTGATTGGAGTGGTGCTGCCTTCCTGTTGGTGGCTGGTGCAATTGCAGGAGATATTACGGTAAAAGGATTGGACATCCAATCTACCCAAGCAGACAAAGCAATACTACAAGCTTTGATGGATTGTGGCTGTCAATTGTCTATTCAATCAGAGCAAATTGAGGTTGCCACTCCCCCTTTAGGGGTCGGGGGTACCGGTATTTTACAAGCTTTTCATTTTGACGCTACCGATTGTCCCGATTTGTTCCCTCCATTGGTTGCATTGGCTTCTTATTGCACGGGTAAAACGGTGATTGAGGGCGTAAGTAGATTGGCTCATAAAGAAAGCAATCGTGGATTAACATTGCAAGATGAGTTTGCTAAAATGGGAGTTGAAATAGTTTTGCAAGATGATATTATGATTGTAAACGGTGGTAATGGTTTGCATAGCGCAACTGTTCATTCTCGTCACGATCATCGTATTGCAATGGCTTGTGCAGTAGCTGCTTTGAGGGCAGATGGTACAGTTACTATCGAAGAAGCGGAAGCAGTTAGTAAGTCATATCCTAACTTCTACCAGCATATAGAAAAGTTGGGAGCAATGGTTTCTTAAACTTGTATTGGTTTTATATACCCTAATTAGCAAGAATAAATGGTCATTCGCGTCGCATAAATGAACATGGATGCGGAATAAATGAACATTTATGTCACATAAATAAGCATTCACGCCATATAAATGAACATGGATGCGGAATAAATGAACATTTATGTCGCATAAATAAGCATTCAAGCCATATAAATGAACATGGATGCGGAATAAATGAACATTTAAATGATATAAATAAGCATTTGCACCGCATAAATGAACATTTAAACAGCTACTTCTAAATCACTACCATAAATTTGAGCATTCTTTTTAAATAATATAATCCCCGCAAGGGGTTTCTGTATGAATAGTTTCGGACGAATTTTTAAGGTTACCATATTTGGCGAATCGCACGGAGAATCCGTGGGAGTGAATATTGATGGCTGCCCTGCTGGATTGCCATTGAAAGTAGATGATTTTTTGGTTGATATTGAACGTAGAAAAGGCGGTACTCAAAAGGGTACTACTCCTCGCCAGGAGACTGATTTGCCTATCTTTAAGAGTGGTATTTTCAATGGTTATACTACTGGTGCGCCTATTACTATCATCTTCGAAAACAACAATACCCGTTCTTCTGATTATCAAAAGCAACGTGATTTCCCTCGTCCAGGTCATGCGGACTTTGTTGCTCATCAGAAATATGGTGGCTTTGAAGATTTCAGAGGTGGTGGACATTTTAGTGGTCGCTTGACTGTTTGTTTGGTTGCCGTTGGTGTTATCGCCAAGAAGCTTTTGAAAGGAATAGAAGTAAAAAGTACGATACTAGAAATAGGTGGAGAAAAAGATTTAGAAAAGGGTTTGCAGAAAGCGATTGATGCCAAAGACAGCATTGGTGGTATTGTAGATTGCAAGGTGAACGGACTTCCTCTAGGATTGGGCGAACACTTTTTCGATTCTGTAGAATCATTAATTAGTCATGCAGTGTTTGCTATTCCTGCGGTAAAAGGGATTGAATTTGGTGCTGGCTTTGCTGCTGCCAGAATGTTTGGTGTTGAACATAATGATACCATTGCAGATAGTACTGGCAAAACAACCACTAACCATGCGGGTGGTGTTGTTGGCGGCATTACCAATAACAATGAATTGGAGTTTCGTATCGCCATAAAGCCTACTTCTTCCACACCAAAGGAACAGACTTCTCTTAACTGGAATACGGGCGAAGTAGAACCTTTCTCTGTAAAAGGTCGTCACGATTTGTGTATTGCCTTGCGTGTTCCTGTTGTGTTGGAAGCAGTTACGGCAATGGTTTTGACTGATTTGATGCTGTTGGAATATCAAATTCCTCGTCGTCTTCCCAAAGAAGAACCTATTTATCATATCACCACCCAAGCCGCTTGGGATACTGCTAAAGAGTTAGGCTACTACGAAGCGGCCTCTTTAGATACGGAAGGTTTTATCCATTTGAGTACGGCAGAACAAGTACCCGGTACACTAGAACGTTTCTTTGCTGGACAAACTAATTTGGTAAAACTGGTTATTCAACCAGAAAAATTGACTCATCAACTAAAGTACGAGATAGCCCCATCACTAAATATTGCTTTTCCGCATGTGTATGGTGTTATCAATCTGGACGCTGTATCAGAAGTGATAATTATTAATTAACAATTATCAATTAAACAAAGTGCATCAATTCATTATTAACGCAAGCATTCAGATTATTCCAGTCGTAACAGACAAACATCCCTACGAATGGGTAGATGAAGCCATTGCCATCATTCAGGCTTCGGGAGTAAAATATGAAGTGGGGCCATTTGCTACAGTTCTGGAAGGCACTTACGACGAAGTAATGAAGCTAATCCACGACGTAAATGAGTTTTTATATAGCCGTGGTTGTAGTGAATGGATTAGCAGCTTACAAATTCAGATTCGTAGTCATGGCGATATTACGGGCGATGAAAAGACGGAGAAGTTTGCTCAATAAGCATCAATACATAGCAATAAAACTATCTGGAGGGGTATGAAAACGAACAGTTTTTATACCCCTTTTCTTATTGAAACGATAAAACATTTCGCCCTATTTCGTTACAATGGAAATAATTGGTATTTTCGGGTCAAATACTTTAAAACATGCGTTGGATTTTTGCCTTCATCATCATATTAATCTCTACAGATTCTTTTGCGCAATGTGCAACTTTCAGGTTGAGTGCCGCTGGCGATACCCTTAATTGTACTGATGTCAACGGAAAGAAACAGGGCAAATGGGTAATCCGTGTAGAAGCGTTGAGAGGAGAACCCGGACACGAAGAGGAAGGCATATTTAAGGACGATAAAAAGGATGGCCCCTGGAGAAACTATAATCTGATGGGCGATTTTATTGCTTTGGAGAACTACAAGTATGGATTTAAAGATGGGGAAAGTCAATACTTTAATATTTATGGTTTAGAACATACCGAATTCTGGCATGCTACCGATCCCCTTTATCCGTATGATACTGTCTATGTGCCTAGTGTAACCGACCCTGATAAGTATGAAATGAAGGTGGTGAAAGTTTCTGCCACCACTGTAAAACATGGCAACTGGCGCTACTATGATGCCGAAACTGGTAAGCTGGTTAAAACAGAAAGCTATTTGTTTGATAAGTTGCAAGACGTAAAAGCAGATGGCCCCAAAGGAGGAAACAATCCTTCTGCTGCAACCAACAACAAGCCAAAAGAAGTTGTTCAGTTTGAGAAAAAGATTGAAAAGAAGAAGAAATTTAAAATCAGGGATGGTACTGTCCAATACTAATCTCAGCTATTACTCATTACGCTGGAAATATTTCTTAAAGAAGTATAGCTGATACTCCACGGCATTGCTCCAATATTGCCAATCGTGCTTACCAGGTCGTTCAATATAATCGTGTTTCACGTGCATTGCCACCAATTTATTGTGTAGTGCCTTGTTATCAGAGTAAAAGAAATCGTCTACGCCGCAATCAAAAATAATAGCAATAGAATCTTTTGGATAAGTATCCACCACATTCAATACCGAATACTTTTTCCAGTTATCAGCATGGTTAATGGTGTCTCCAATGCGTTTCATCACGTCAAACTTGTTTCTGCTATAGTCTAAATTCACGCCCCCACTCATACTTCCACAAGCACCAAAAATATCTGCATGGCGGTATCCCAAAAACAATCCTCCATGGCCTCCCATACTCAATCCCGTAATGGCGCGCCCGTTTCTGTTGGCAATGGTGCTGTAATGTGCATCAATAAATGAAGGTATCTCAATGGCTACAAAGGTTTCGTATCTGTAGGAACTATCAATAGGGCTATCAAAATACCAACTGGAAAATCCCCCGTCGGGGCAAACAATCAGCAAGTGGTCATCATCGGCAAGCTGTTGCAGGGCAGGCACTTTTCTAATCCAATCCGAGTATTTTCCACTATATCCATGCAATAAATAAACAGTTGGATAGCGGGTAGTGGTACTATAATAGCTCGGTTTTATCACCACAGTATTGATGCTTTTATGCATGCTTTTACTAAAGATGGCAACAGTATCAACGGATGCATTGGCCGTTATTATGATGAGAAATGAAATAAACAACAGATATATTTTCATGACAACTATTTGTTAGGATTCAAATGTAGCAGATTAAACCAAAGTATTTCCATTGAGGAACAGAGAAAAAGTTAATGACGCTTATATCGTTACATTTCAAGCACTTAAGGCATTATGTATTGGAATCAATCATGTTAACTACTTTGTTTTATTAGTATGAAAAAACTTTTTTACCTCTTATTATTGGTTGTTACTGTTTCCCATGCACAGCAAGCAGATATTCTTATTAAAAACGGGAAGATTATTGACGGTACGGGCAACTCGTGGACAGTGGGTGATATTGCTGTGAAGGATGGCAAAATAGTAGCGAAGGGGCATCTGGATAATTGGACTGGGGGGAAGACGATTGATGCAACTGGATTGATTGTATCCCCCGGATTCATTGATGTGCATACCCACATGGAAGATTTGGAGAAGAAAGATCCACAGGCTAATAACTTCATTTTCGACGGCGTTACTACCGTTATCACGGGTAATTGTGGCGTATCGCATACGGATATCAAAAAATATTTCGAGTATCTGAATAACCTGAAGATGTCTATCAACATTGGTTCATTGGTGGGGCATAATGATGTTCGTAAGGCAGTGATGGGTTCTGCCAACCGCTTGCCCACCGAAGAAGAGATGCAGAAAATGGAGGCGATTGTTGAGAAAGCCATGCAGGATGGGGCTGTCGGCTTTTCTACGGGGCTCATTTATATACCAGGCACTTACAGTAAAACGGAGGAGGTTGTGCGGCTTGCCAAAGCGGCTGCTAAGTACAATGGCGTTTATACCAGCCACATCAGAAGTGAGGGTGATAGTGTAGTAATTGCTATCAATGAGGCGCTGGACATTGCCCGCCAAGCAAAGATGCCGGTAGAGATTTCGCACTACAAAGTTGTGGGTGAACAGAACTGGGGACGTAGCAAAGAGACCATCCCCTTGATAATAAAGGCACGGGAAGAAGGTATTGATGCCACTATTGACCAATATCCTTACACGGCCAGTAGCACCAATCTGGGTACTATGTTGCCAAGCTGGGCATTGGCTGATGGTCAGGATAGTATAGTTGCCAGACTTGCAAACCCTGATAACCATAAAAGGATATTAAACTTTATGCTGAAAGGTTTGAAAAAGAGGGGACTGGAACATTTTTCCTATGCAGTGGTCGCCAATTATAAGGCCGACAAAAGCTACAACGGAAAGAGCATTGAAGACGTGAACACGATGCTGGGTAAGCCACACACCGCCGAGGCAGAAGCGAATACGGTGATGGATATGATGAGTGCAGGTGGTAGCAGCATGGTTTTTCATGGGATGTGTGAGGAGGATGTGAAGGCGATTATGCAATACCCGTTTAATATGTTTGCGAGTGATGGTGGCATCCGGGTAATTGGTGAGGGCGTGCCACATCCACGGTCTTATGGTACCAATGCGCGGGTGCTAGGAAAGTATGTGCGGGAACAAAAAGTAATTGGCCTGGAGGAAGCTATCCGTAGGATGACAAGCTTGCCTGCACAGAAGTTTCAGTTGAAAAATATTGGCTTACTCAGCGAAGGATACAATGCCGATATTACCATATTTGATGAAAAGACCATCAATGATATGTCCACTTTCGATAACCCACACCAATATTCTGTAGGGGTTAAGTACGTGATAGTAAATGGAAAGCTGACCATGAATGATGGCAAACACACAGGTGCCAGAAATGGCAGGACGGTGAAGAGAGGGGGATAATGTTTAATGATTAATAGGAAATAGGTAGCTTTTGCTATGGTCAACAACCTTTTGAAGGTTGTTGACCATTATGGTTATGAAATATGAGGGGTAAGTTGTGAGTGATAAGAAGAAAAAAAAAAGCCTTCCAAGCCTATACCCTAGGAGTTAATAGGGTAAATTGTATTTTTTTTCTACTAAAAGGAATATTCGTTTTACCAGAAAGGATATCTTTCTTACCAAAAAGAATATTCGTTTAACTAGAAAGGATATCTTTCTTACCAAAAAGAATATCCTTTTAACTAGAAAGAATATCCTTTTTACCAAAAAGAATATCCTTCTTGCCAGAAAGAATATTCGTTTTACAAAAAAGAATATTGTTTTCAGGGGGGTATAGGGTGCTTAGCATTCATTAGCCATCCTCTTGAAGCTCTGAAACCTTTATTGGTATTGGATAGTAGGTGAGATTATGCATTCTTTAGTAGTAGTTGATAAATAAAATAGAAGGGGTTTGTGTGGGGATATTATATTTACAAAGTAGATGTAGGAGAAAGAACGCCTACATCAGCAAAAGGGTAAAATGAGATATTATATACTTACGTGCGTGTTGACATTAACTGGTGCAACAATGTTTGGGCAAAGCAAAGATATTTGGACTTCCTTTTGGAACAAGGATAGCAGCTTCATAGGTTTTAAGGATAGCAATGGGGTTGTGAGAATTGCTCCTAAATTCCAAGCATTTACAAGTGAAATTAAGTTTGAGGATATAATTATTGTAACTGAAGATTCAAATGAGAAAAGAAATAGTTACTATTATCTGACCAAGAGTGGAAGAATGTTAGGGAAAGATAGTGTCTATCGATTTGACAATGGTCCAGACTGTGAAAGTGAAGGCTTCATACGTTTTCATGATAATAAAACTGATAAAGTAGGAATGTTTAATAGAAATGGAGATGTTGCAATACCAGCCGAATACGATGAATTGACGAAAGTTAGAAACGGAATGACAATAGGTATAAAGGGTGCAAAAAGAAAGAGATTGGGAGAAGATTTTTTTTGGAAAGGCGGGAAGGATATTCTGATTGACACAAATAACAGAACCCTAATTGATAGCTTTAGATATACTAGAAACTTAAACTTCTTTTCCGTTCTTGTTTCTCCTCAACCAAATACTGATTCATTAAGACAAAATTTTAAGGGCATCAATGGACAATATTATTCTTTTATTGATTTTGATAAAGAATTTAGGAGTTGGCTAAAATCATCTTTGCTTTGCAATCTGACAAAAGATAATTTACTTAAAAATACAAATAAAGATGTTTTTTTTTGGAAAGAATCTAATGGGTGGATGAGTGAAGAAAGAGAAAGTTTTATTGAGAGAAATTATGTACTCATAGAAAAAAAACTTCTTCAACTCAAATCAAAAGATTGCAGCTACGATATTTTTGACGAAGATTTAAGTGCATATAATTTTGAATCTGCCGAATACAAAGATTACTTCTCTACTTGTGGCGAAGCAAAGAGTTGGATTTACCCTGTAAAAAATATCGTGATAAGCTACAAAGACAAAAAAGATTTAGCTCAAGATAATTTTGAATTTCTTAGGACTAAAGACGGTTATAGATTAATTGAGGTATCTGTGAGAAAAGATGAATTAAAATAACTCCCCTCTACCGCCCGTCAAATAAGGGCGTTACAGCGGCGCTGTCTGCGCCGCGTAGTTAGTGAAAGAAATAGAGGAATAACCAGTAACCCGAAACCACTATCTTCGAACTCATAATTCATAGTTCATAACTCATATTTAAAAAGTGGCTTTAAGTAGAATCTGGAGTGCATTTATCATTGTAGCAATTGGCGTGGCACTATTCAAGTGTGTCTACTTCGGCAATACCGACATCTTTAGCTGGATGGTAATTGGCAAAGCCGATGATGCTGCCAACCCTCTGAAAGTAGATGGTGTGATACCTACTTGTAAGTCGGCAGTTGATTTATGTATCAATCTGGTGGGCGTAATGGCTTTGTTTATGGGATTTATGAGTATTGCCGACCAAGCAGGTGGCATCCGCTTTCTGTCTAAGATAATTGGTCCCTTCTTTACCAAACTATTTCCCGACGTTCCCAAAGGACATCCTTCCTTGGGTTATATGATGATGAATTTCTCTGCAAATCTTTTGGGACTCGACAATGCGGCTACCCCCTTTGGCATTAAAACAATGGAGAGTCTGCAAGAACTGAATAAGGACAAAACCACGGCTTCCAACGCACAGATCATGTTCCTTTGTTTGCATGCAGCCGGACTTACGCTTATCCCTGTGAGCATTATTGCAGCCAGGTCTTCTATGAAGTCGGTTAATCCTACAGACATTTTTGTGCCTTGCATGATTGCTACTTTTGTTGCTACCCTCGCCGCCATGCTGATTGTGGCTTTTAAACAAAAGATAAACTTGCTGCAACCCATTATTCTTAGCTGGATTCTAGGTTTATCGGCGGTGATAGCTAGTTTGGTGGTCTACCTCACAAGCCTTTCAGTAAAAGGTGTTCAGTCTTTTTCCAACGTATTGAGTAATGGATTAATCCTGTTTATTTTTCTGTTGATAATCGTTGCGGCACTGTACAAAAAGATAAACATTTTCGATGCCTTTGTGGCTGGTGCTAAGGGCGGTTTCGAAACGGCCATCAAAATAATCCCCTATCTGGTGGGTATGCTGGTTGCCATCAGTTTATTGCGTAGTAGCGGTACTTTCGAAGTCATTATTGCAGGCATGAAAAACCTTTTTGCATTATTCGGTGCCGATACCCGTTTTGTGGATGGCATCCCAACGGCACTCATCAAACCATTGAGTGGCGGCGGTGCAAGAGGTATGATGATTGACACCATGAAAACCTATGGCCCCGATTCTTTTTCGGGCAGGCTAGCTTGTATCCTACAAGGTTCTTCCGACACTACTTTTTATGTAGTATCTGTCTATTTTGGCGCTGTTTCCATCAAAAATACGCGCTACTCCATCGGGGCAATGCTGCTGGCAGATCTGGTGGGCATCATCACTTCAATACTGGTGTGCTATTTATTTTTTGGAAGATAGAAAGATGTTATGGTCAACCCTCGAATGAGGCAAGTCTAATTTGTTTTTGTTGATCCATAAGAAAAGGCGCAAAGCAGATTTATCTAAACATGATAACTTCTACTTTGCGCCTTCGGTATTTAAATCCTGCACTGTCTTTTGGACTGGTATTCCCTACGCCTCCTTCACAAAAGGATATTTGTAGTCAGTAACAGGCACATAAACTTCCTTGATTGTTCTGGCACTCAGCCAACGGTACAAATTGAGGATACTACCAGCTTTATCGTTGGTGCCACTTCCCCTTGCACCACCAAAAGGCTGTTGACCAACTACGGCTCCGGTTGGCTTATCGTTTACGTAAAAGTTGCCAGCAGCATTACGCAATTTATTGGTAGCAAGTTCTAATGCCACACGATCCTGGGCAATAATTGCTCCTGTTAAAGCATAAGGCGAGGTTGTGTCTACCAGATGCAAAGTTTCTTCGTACGCTTCCGCTTCATACACATAAATAGTTAATACTGGTCCAAATATCTCTTCACACATGGTCTTGTACTTAGGATCCGATGCTTCAATTACCGTAGGTTCAATAAAGTACCCAACAGATTTATCATACTTTCCACCAGCAATTATTTTTACGGCAGGGTCATTCTTAGCCGTTTCTATGTAATTGGCAATCTTGTCAAAAGCCCTTTCATCAATCACTGCATTCACAAAATTGCTGAAGTCTTCTGGGGTTCCAACTTTTATGGTGGCCAATGTCTCAACCAGTTTAGTTTTTATTGCCTCAGCAATATTGCTTGGCAGATAAGCCCTAGACGCCGCACTACACTTTTGCCCTTGGTACTCGAATGCGCCTCTAACCAATGCCGTTACGGCCACATCTACATCAGCACTTTTGTGAATCATTACAAAGTCCTTACCACCTGTTTCTCCCACAATTTTTGGATAGGTCCTGTATTTGGTAATGTTCTCACCAATCGACTTCCACATAGTATTAAATACGCCTGTACTACCTGTAAAGTGAACACCTGCAAAGTCGCGGTGCGAGAAACAAACCTTACCAAGCACTGGTCCATCCACATAAATCAGGTTGATAACCCCATCTGGAAGCCCTGCCTCTTTAAAAACCTGCATGATAATATTGGCAGAATATACTTGCGTGTAAGCAGGCTTCCAAACAACTACATTGCCACACATAGCAGCACTGGCACACAAGTTACCCGCAATAGCCGTGAAGTTAAACGGACTTACTGCCAGCACAAACCCTTCCAGAGGACGCCACTCTACCCTATTGTTCATTCCGGGACTTGAAATGGGTTGTTGCTTGTATATCTCACTAAGAAAGTGAACGTTAAACCGTAGAAAATCTATGAACTCACAAGCAGCATCTATTTCTGCCTGATACACATTTTTTCCTTGTCCCAACATAGTGGCAGCCACAATATGATAGCGATATTTGGTAGACAACAACTCAGCTGCCTTCAAAAAGATATGCGCTTTATTTTCCCAGCTCATTGCCTCCCAACCTGCTTTGGCAGCGAGTGCAGCATCAATGGCAAGTTGCACATGTGTTTCGTCTCCCTCACTAAAATGTCCCAGCAAAAAATCTTTTTCGTAGGGAGGGTTAATGGCTATTTTTTTGTTGGTGTACACTTTTTCACTACCTATATACATAGGAATATCGAGGGTATCGTGCTTCAAAGCAGTCAATCGCTCTTTTAGAGCAACCTTTTCAGGACTACCCGGGGCATACTGAAAAGTAGGTTCATTCGTTGGAATCGGATAAGAAAAAGTGCCTATTGTCATAACAAATATTTTAGGGGTGCAATTTACGTGTTACGATTTTAATAGTATTAACTATTGGAGGGATAGATTTATTTTATTCGGAAAAGTTGGCTCGGATACGGCATCCTGTACCTATGAAATAATATAAGCTACCCCAAAAACGTCGTTGTGTTCTATGTATATCGCTATTGTCAATGCTCGATTACAGATATATTTGCCGCCTTTAACACTGTCACGAATACGCATTACTATGGCTAATAAAAAATTACAGGTTTGGTTACCCCTCCTTCTATCGGCACTGATGGTTGTGGGGATGGTGATTGGTTATCAGCTGCACGACAAAGCTAATAGCGCCATCTTTATGGGTAGTGGCAAGAAGAACTCGGTACAAGAAGTACTAGACCTGATAAAAGAAAGATATGTTGACCCCGAAAAGACAGATAGCATCAGTCAATTGGTGATTGATAACCTGCTTTCTCACCTCGATCCGCATTCTTCTTATATTCCTTCCAGATATTTAGCTGATTTCAATGATGACCTGATGGGAAGCTTTCAAGGTATTGGTGTAGAGTATCAACTATTTAATGATACGGTGAATGTGATGAACGTAATAAAGGATGGCCCAGGCGAAAAAGCAGGTTTGCAAGTGGGTGATATGTTGTTGAAAGCAAATGACACCATCAACCTTACGGGCAAAAAAATAACGACAGATGAAATAAGAAAAACCTTGAGAGGCCCAGCTGAATCGTCCGTGAAAATAACGCTTTTGAGAGATGGGAAGCAATTGAATATTACGGTTATCAGAGGGAATATACCAGTACCAACGATAGATGCGGCATACATTATTGCCCCTCAAACGGGGTACATCAAGCTAAATAAATTTGGCGACAGAACGTATGAGGAGTTTATGCAAAGCCTAGAGAAATTACAGAAACAAGGGATGAAGAAATTGATCCTAGACCTAAGAGGCAACCCTGGCGGACTAGTCTCGGAGGCGACAGCAATTGCAGATGAGTTTTTGGATGAAGATAAAATGATTGTTTATACAGAAGGAAATGAGTCGCCGAGAACTGAATTTAAAAGTAGGAAAGAAGGGCTTTTCGAAAAAGGACCATTGGCAGTATTGATTGATGAAACATCGGCAAGTGCCAGCGAAATATTGAGTGGGGCATTGCAGGATTGGGATAGGGCAACTATTATTGGGAGGAGAAGTTTTGGGAAAGGATTGGTGCAAGAAGTTTTTAACTTAAGCGACGGTAGTGCAGTAAAGCTTACAGTTGCAAGATATTTTACACCTTTGGGAAGGAACATTCAAAAGCCTTATAACAACAAGAGCCGGAAAGATTATGATGAGGAATTGATGAACCGATATCATGATGGCGAGATGCTAAAACCTGATAGCAGCAATACCAGAGGGAAAGCCTATAAAACGCCTGGTGGACATACAGTTTACGGTGGTGGCGGCATTACACCAGACATTTTTGTTCCGATTGATACCACTAAGTCTTCGGTGACCTACACTAGGTTTTATTTTAGGAATACGTTGCACAGTTTTGTTTATAAATATTATTTAACCAACAAAACCAAGTTTAAAAGTATAACGACCCTAGCACAATTGCAACAACAATTTAAACCCGGAGAGGAGGAGTGGAAAGCACTAAAGGCCACTGCTTTACAAAGGGATGGCATTGATTTATCTGAAGTGACACCTAGCGAGAAGAATACAATTTTACAACGTATGCAAGCCTTGATGGCTAGACAGACAATCCAAACAGAAGGATACTACGAGGTAGAAAATCAAACTGACAACACCGTAATTAAGGCGTTGCAAGTATTGAAATAGAAAGTAGTCACTTCTACTTTTTAAAAGTATGCTTTAAATCTACCTGTAAGTGTTGGAGTAGAAACATCTAATGAATTGGTAACATTAGCTACTGTAGAACTATAACTACCAGATACAAATGTATTGTTCAGCGTGTCGATTGTGATTGAACTTGGCAAAAGTGGAAGAGATTTATAAATGGTGCCTTTTACCTGAAAGTAAGTTGATACAATACTACTGGAAGAATAAGTACTCTGTGAGATAGTATTACTTGAAGATATTGACAGTATCAAAAAATTTGCAGAACTATTGATATTATTTGTGTTTGATAGATTGTTGATTACAGAGCTGTCAGTTACACTAGAGTTAGCTATTATAATACTATCATTATTTAGCTTAGATCTATAAAATGCTTTAGATAGCCCCAACAAACTCGTACTGTTACCGTTGATGGTTATATTGGGATTAGGATTGACAGGAGCAGAATTATTACTT
>CAITVK010000049.1 GCA_903895845.1 uncultured Chitinophagaceae bacterium | reverse complement strand
CGTGAGGATAATAGGGTGTTTACTATAGTCGCGCATCTTGCAGAAATCAGCGGGGTCAGCTGGTGGCGTCAACCCGGTTGTAATTACAAAATACCTAACCCTGATGAACACAATGTTTACGGGCTTTGCTTCGCTACCCACTGAATCGGCAACGGTAATATCGAATTTGTGCCCCGTTACCGACTCTACTGCCATGTGTGGCAGTTCAATTGTTGCGCCTTCGTGCACTGTCCGCACATCGGAGTGCGGTTCCAATGCAGCATTCAATATATCAGAAGCCGTAGCCGGCGGCTGATTATTGTAATACCACTTAGGCGCAAATTTCCTGGCAAGTACAACTGCTGCATCCCTGGCGGTGTCCCTTGTTTGGTTCATCGTTTTGGTCACATTGTTTTTGTTGCTCAAAGCACCCTGTGCGGTTGCAAAAGTTGTCACTGCCCCACCCAATGCGGTATTGTCACCCGCTGCAATACCCAACCTGGTTGCTACCGTTGTGGTGGCAGAATAGGCTACTAGGGTTTGCAACTTGGCTAACAAATCGGCATCTGGACCTGAAAACTGATCTTTTTCCTTACTCATTCAATTTGAATTTAGTATGTGTGAAAAATTTGCCTGAACCATACCCTCACGTTTCTATGAGGGCATTAACGTCTGCTCTTTGGGCTGTACCCCAGTGCCGCAACGGTGTTCGCCTGCTAAGTGTTAAGCTATCTGCATTGTTTTCAAGCTGTATTTGCCTCCTTCAAACGTATATTTTCTACTAAAAATGGGTCAAAAAATGCTTTTCATCTTACCCAGTAAAGCTTTTACTGACGTCAGTACAAGCTTTACTGACCAAGATACGAGTCTTACTGGGTAAAGTACAACTCTTACTGACGTCAGTAAGAGTTGTACTGAGTAAACTGAAAGCGTTACTGGGTAAGTTACAGGTCTTACTGAGTAAGATACAAGACTTACTGACGTTAGTAAGTGCTCTACTTTATAAGCTACAAAGGTCACTGGGAAACTAAAACTGGGGTTATTGTATTTCATGCGGACATTTTTGTTTTATAAATAGTGCAGCATTACACATTTATTCTTCCGCAAAGTAGATATTGTTTTTCATTCTTGTACATTATATTTTTCACTAACCAAATTGAGTGAAAGCTATTTGTAGGATAACTAAATTTTAAGGCCTAATAATAGGTACATATCAACCTTCAAATACAACAAGTAACTGGCAAATTTCAGGTTGAATACCAACCTGTGCAGCAGATTATAAAAAACATTTGTAACGTGGGGGTACGGCAAATTGCAACTTCCGATAAGTTATATCTATTGTCGAAGAAGCCAACGAATTAAGAGCCCTAATAATGCCAACAAAAAAATAATGAACAAGTACGCAAACAAATCTCCCAAAAAGGATATAAACCACCCCCTTGGAAAAAAGAGCTGTCTTAACCATCTTAACTTTCGCCTGATTATCCTGTGAATCAAAGTTAGAATTTAAAATTATTTCAAACAAAAACCAAACATTATATGCAAGTTGCAATATTGATTGTGTAACTGAGGTTATTTTGTAAAGGGATACGCTTGCTTATCTACCAACAAGCACCAAAAATTGTAAATAACATACAACAACAGAAACACAAATACCAGAAACGCAAATACCCTGTAAAATGCCTTTGCTATTTGCTTCATTCTCTTTATTGT
Source organism: uncultured Chitinophagaceae bacterium (assembly GCA_903895845.1). Taxonomy (GTDB): domain Bacteria; phylum Bacteroidota; class Bacteroidia; order Chitinophagales; family Chitinophagaceae; genus Parasediminibacterium. The sequence continues at coordinate 1,119 of CAITVK010000049.1, read as the reverse complement.
CGGGTTTTCCGCCAATTTACCTCTACCACTGCGCCTTCTTTCCATTCAGTCAACAAATTAAAAAGCTGTTCGAGCTAATTGTTTTGAATTATTCTATGGATATTTTCTTGATTGAAACAAAGTAAGTTTTACAGTCAAGATAAAATTCAGTAAGGAATATCAAATAATTAATGCAAACAACTTCTAAGGTTTCTAAAAGTATTAAACAGCAACTGAGTTTGCAATACCAAAATACTTTTCTAGTACCCCAATTGTCTTTATTTTAATACAGTCCTTAAATCTTAGTGGCTTTTCCATAAACTCAATCACTTCCGGAAATGAGATTGCCTTCTTTTTATCATATTCATCAACCGATGAGCTCACCACAATCACATGTATATTGTGCCTGTTTTGAAGCTTAGGGAGGCTTTCTAAAAAAGCAAACCCATTCATTACAGGCATATTTAAATCTAGTAGCACCAAAAATTCCGAATTGCTTTCAGCGTTTTCCAGCAGATACTCCAAAGCAAGTGCGCCATTTGAAAACACCGACGGTATAATTGATATTCCGGCCAATGCCAACGTTTCTTTGTGCAAAAACTGAATCATGTCATAATCGTCTACCACCAATATTTCTAGGCTCATAAAATATAATTTTTCATAATTTTTTTTGGATAAAACCCAAATGATTTTATAACCGCTGGATTCCCATCCGCAATTGTGTTTGCCAGGTTGGCAACATCATCCAGAAAATCAAGAATTCTACCTCTTTCTATTGAAAGTGCCAAAAAGCTTTCCTTATTTTTTTCTAGGTAGTAGACTGCATAGGTCATATTGTATTCATTAATCATCTGCCTGAAAGCAGGTTCAGAATCTAACTTGTCCGATAGTATAGAAGCTGGGTAAATTATTGCCATTTTCTTTACCCGCGCCCTAATAGCCCTTGCATATTTGGATAACATACCTGGGTGCATTTTGTGATACTTTGTTGATACGTAATGCCTTTCTTTCAAATTCATTATGCCATTTTTAGTTCGTTTTCAACTATTTGGGTCACCGTAACATTCAAAGTTTCCATGGACTCGTGTAACTGTGTTTTCAATATTTTCCTCTTTACACTAGCACGCTCCTCTTCCTCAT
>CAITVK010000048.1 GCA_903895845.1 uncultured Chitinophagaceae bacterium | reverse complement strand
CCTGGCAATACAACATGCTTCAAGGGTATGGACTAAGGAAATACATAATTGGGCTAGTATTGCTAGTCAGTTTTTAATCATTTATCCAGAAAGATCTAAAATTATTTTTTAATCATTTACACACTTTAGTGGACATTATCCTCCTTTCATGTCTCTCTTGCATAGATTTATGTTGCTCTCGGCATAGAAAACATTACTCTCTAGCAAGAATAGATTGCTCACGCCCAAGAAACTATTGCTCTCAAGCTGGAAAACTTCTCTCTCAAGCTGGAATACATTGCTCTTGAGCTAGAACTCATTGCTCTCGAGCAAAATATCAATGCTCACGTGCGAGAACTCATTACTCTTAGCCAAAATATTTTTTGTAATTGTTCAAAAAACAAAGAATGTGTTTCTCTTGGTGTCCATTTATGTGTTCTTACGTTGGGTAATATAAATGAAAGAAAGGATTTATATACGATTCTATCTTTTGTCTTTTAAGCAAACTAGTGTATTGGTAAGTACATATTAAGTTCCATTAGAGCAGAAAATCACTTGCATTCTTATTTTATTCTAGGAAAAAAGGTTTGAAAAAAGAAACTAAAATATAAAAGTGTAGGATTTTTTGTTGTTGGGTACTTAAACTATGACAGTGTATGACAGTTGCTAAATTCAGCACTTTAAGTTTGCATAACGATTAGAGATGTTATATGGAAAATTGTAAGAAAGATTGTGCGTTCAGGTGTGAAGTTTCCACTTTAAATATGGGGTATTGTCCGGCATTTTGGCGGCTTAAATACACTAGTCTGTTTTTCGATTAGTTTAAATCAATTCTTTATAACTTTTTATTATTTATTAAATGTCGGCTGTATGAAAAAGAACACTACACTTGGGCTTTGGCCCCTATTTGGAAAACAATTAATCTTATTGTTTTCTTTTTTAGTATTTGGTTTGCTATCTGTTCAAGCGCAAACAACCTATTATTGGGTAGGTGGTGCGGGAACAATTACTTCGCCAGGTGCTTGGACAACGGCGGGAAACTGGAAAACAGTCCTTGGAGGGGCATCAGGTTCTACAAGGGCAACTCCTGCCTCTAATGACATCTTGATATTTGATGGTTCAAATATTGGAAGTGGTGCAACTGGTACTGTTTATGTGGGAAGTTTACCGACGCAAACAATTTATAAATTGATATTGCAGAATAGCGCGAATGTTGTTTTTTCTACAACGAGTAGAACTGCGCTCAATTCTACTACATTAACAACTGCTGCAACAATTGGGACTTTTAATTCGGTAGCTGCTGGAACATCTGGCACTTTTGGAGCAACAATTACATCAGGAAATATTGGTGATATTGTTTGTAATCAATTTTCAACGGGAGCTCCTGTAAATGTTGGTCAATTATTAACGACTAGTACTACTAGTTATACTATTAGTGGTCAAGGTTCCAGTCAAGTTGAATACAAGGCTAATATTCTCTCTATTAGTCAAGCAAGCGGGTTTACGATAGATGCTACTAGTACGCTTAATTTAAGTTCTGGAAATGCATTTGCAATTAAATTATTGAATGGAGCATCAGGAACTATTAGCGGTACTATTAATGTTACTACTGCTGGTCAAAAAATCATCACCCAAGATGCTACCTACACTGCAGCGAGCGGGGCTTTAACTTTTGCTAGTGGAAGTGCTTTGAATATAACAAGCACTATCTATGGAAATGTGTTTGATTATTATGCCAATAGTACCAATGACAATGTATTGTTTCAATCTGGTTCATCCTATAATCTTGTAGCACCAGTACAAGCTACTGCTACGGCTTCTATCTCTGGAGGGATTGTTACCATCAGCTTTACAAACAGAGGAAGTGGGTATGTTACATTGCCAACAATTACGGTATCAGGGGGAACTACTTCAGGAACTGCAGCTACATTTACTGCTGTAGTTGGTGGTGTAAATGGTAGCACAGCTATTGTTGGTGGATTAGTAAATTCTTCGGCGTCAACAAGTGGTACTGGCTATACTGTAGCCCCAACCATTACCATCAGTGCCCCAACCCCTCAAGCGGCTACTGGAGCTGGGTTACCTTTTCCTTATAATGGTAATAACAGCCTTTCTTGCGTGAAATTTTCCTCTGGTAGTACTTTTAGTATGAACGGTGTTTCTAGTTATACCTCTACTACTACTATGGGTAATCGTACATTTCCTAATTTTTCTTTAACTAACGGATCAACTTTTCCTGCAAGTGGTAATTTGACCATCAATGGAACTTTGGGTATTGATGCAACAAGTACCTTGACTATGGGCAACAATCAATTGCTATCAGGTACATTATCAACAATAAGTGGTACAGGTACAATTAATACCGCTTCAACTAATGCCGCACCAATACCAGCAAGCCAAACTTGGACTCAATTGATAAATTACAATAGTTCATCTGCTCAAACAGTAGTGGCGGGTACATACAGTAATGGTTTAAATTTAACTGGTGGTGCACGTACCTTACCATCTTCTTTAAATATCAGCGGTACTTACACCGCGGGTGCAGGTGCGATAACACTAAGTAGTGGTACAGTTAGTTTTTCGGGAACTTCTTCTATTGCATCTGCCTCATCATTCTATAATTTGGTTGTTGGAGACGGAACAAATGCCACCCCTGTAACTCTGGGTGGGGCAGTGACTGTGAACAATAATTTAACCTTTACAAGTGGGGCCTCAGCAAAAATTACGTTAGGTAGTAATAACCTTACGCTCGCAAGTGTACCAACTATTGCTTCTCCTTCAATTACCCGATGTATTATTACCAATGGAACTGGGGGCTTAACCATTAACTCTGTACCAACAAGTAGCACTCTTTTCCCAATAAGTACTGGAACTAGTTATGCGCCTTTAACTTTTGTTAATGGCACCGCTGGTAGAAACATTACAGCAAGCGTAGGTAGTACTTTCACTAATTCTTTACAGCCGGGCAATAAGGTTGTAAATCTTCAATGGTCAATTTTAGCTAGTGGAGCAACTTCTCCCGATATCACTTTTCAGTATAATGGAACAGATCAGGCTTCTGGTTACACATCAACGGGTGCCGTTTTAGGTACTTATGTAGGTGGCGGTTATACAGAAACAGCCTTAACATCTGTAAGCGGTAGTGACCCTTACACCAGTACATTGTCCTCTCTTTCATTGCCTACATCAGTAGCGAACCTATATGGAATTGGTAATCCTAATAGTTTTCAAGTTCCTTTAGGCGTACCAACAGGAGCAAGTGCTGTAGGAGCAAGTCCTGTTTCTGCAACGGTTAGTTTTACTGCACCTTCTCCTGCTACAGGTATAACTGGTTACAGAGTAACTGCTTCACCTGGCGGTTTCACTGCAAGTGGCACTTCGAGCCCCATCACCATTACAGGATTGTCTCCTGTAACAACTTATACTTTTAGTGTACAATCTACTGATGGTAGCAACTATAGCGCAGGTGCTGTTACAAACGCCATTACTACTCCTGCATACAGCTACACCTGGATTGGTGGTGCTAATAATGATATGAGTGCTGCTAATTGGAATCCTTCAAGAACGTCTCCACTAACCTCTGATGTTTTAAATTTTAATGGTAGTAATATAGATGGGGCCAATGGAACAGGAAATGTTTCGGTTACAGTCACTTCTCAGACTATTGGTCAATTGAATCTGTTGAATAGTGCCAACGTAAGCTTGGTAGCGAGCACAGGTTCAGGAAAAAAATTAACTATTGCAGGAGCATCTCAAACTGTATTAAGTATTCCTAGCGGTTCAACACTTCGTTTGGCTTCTGGTTCTGCTGCGACAGATTCTGTTGCTATTGCCTTTTCTGGCACTAGCTTAACGGCTACGATTGCAGGTACACTTATAATAGATTCTTCATCAACAACTGCTTATACAGCCAATGTCAACAAGTACAATAACTGTTATTATGCTACAAATTGTGTTACCACAGTAACAGGTACAATTATAAATGGTGGGTTGATTAATTCTACGGCCTCTAACTTGATTTTTGGAACGAGTTCTAGCAATCTTGGTAACTACACTTTTAATCGAGCAGACGGAATTGGAAATATATCATACCCTACAGCTGACTACACATTCGCAAATGTAACAGTTCAAGGAATCAGTGGAACCACTATCGGTCAATATAACAATGTGCCAATTTCAATGAATTCATTTACCTTGAATTGTCCTAGTCTTACAACGGGTCGGTATCAAATTAATGGAATAGCTTCTGGTAATACCGTAACGATAGCCAAAGATTTTACTATAACGATGGGTGCTATCTCTAGTTCAAATCTAACTACGGGCATCAATGTATATTACTTTGGTGCGAACGCCGTAGTCAATTATTCGATAGGTGGTAATTTGAGCATAACAAATGCAGCGTTGCAAACCTCAAGGGCTGGTTGGCCAAATACCTTTACTGTGACAGGCAATATGACATTGAGTAATGCTGCTTTGTATATGCTTACTGGTTCTCCAACTACGGGTACAAATGGTGCCTCAGCTACATTAATTGGAGGTATTTATTCCTTAACAGTTAATGGTAATTACAGTCAGTCTGGTAGTTTAAGTGCCGTAGTTCTTAATGGTGAAAGCACAACAAACAACACGACTAATTTTACAGTAAAGGGTAATTTTAGCAAGACAGGAGGTGCTTTCACTTTCAATTCATCCACTCCAGTAAATTCAGTTGCCAAGTTACAATTGGCAGGTACAGCAGCACAGACATTTTCAATAGATGTAGCTTTGACAACAAATACAAATTCTACAATAGAAATTGCAAACGCAGGCACTACACCTAATAATACCGTTACCTTAAACAGTTCCTTAACTCATTCAGGAATCTTAAAACTAACAAGTGGTCTATTGGTGTTGGGGGTTAATAATATCACACTATCAAGCGGAGCAACAATTTCAACTCCTTCAAGTAGTAGTTACATAGTTACCAACAGTACAGGTGCATTGATTATGAATAATGTGCAAACAAGTAGCACTGTTTTTCCAATTGGTATTAGTACGAGCTATACACCATTGACTTTCGCAAATGGTACTGCAGGTAGGAATATTACAGCAAGCGTAAGTAGTTCTTTCACAAATTCTTTACAGCCAGGTAATCATGTAGTTAACTTACAATGGTCAATCTTGGCAAGCGGCGCTACTTCGCCAGATGTAACTTTCCAGTATAACAGTGCCAATCAGGCTGTTGGTTACACTTCTACGGGTGCCGTATTAGGTACTTATGTGAGTGGAACTGGCGGATATACCGAAACAGCTTTGACATCTGTAAGTGGTACAAATCCTTATACAACTACTTTATCCCTTAATCTAGCTACTAGTTCAGCAAGTTTGTATGGCATTGGCAATCCAGGAAGTTTTTACGCAGGTCTAGGTTTGCCAACAGGTGTTGGTGCAGTGGCTTCCAGTGCGACTTCAGCCACTATTAGTTTTACTCCTCCATCAATAACGGCAGGTATTACAGGCTATGTTGTAACTTCTTCACCAGACAATATTACTGCAAATGGTCTTTCAAGCCCAATTACCATTACAGGATTAACACCTGGTACTAGTTATACTTTTAATGTTGAATCGACTGATGGAACTAACTATAGTACAGTAGTAGGTTCAAATAGCATTACAACACCATCTGCTAGCTATACTTGGGTTGGTGGTGCTACTGGTGATATGAGTGCTTCTAACTGGAATCCTTCAAGGACAACAGCTAGAACTACGGATATATTGAATTTTGATGGTAGTAGTATTGATGGTTCTGTTGGAACAGGTCCTATTAAAGTCACAGTTTCTACCCAAACTATCGGGCAGTTAACCCTAACAAATAACGCCAATGTAAGCTTAGTACCAACTACTGGTGCAGGGCAAAAAATTACGATTGCAGGTGTCTCTGGAACAGGATTGATTATTCCAAGTGGCTCTACATTACAATTGGCACCTGGATCTGCGGCAACCGATTCTATGGCTATTGCCTTTTCAGGTACTAATTTGACTGCAACTATTGCAGGTACTCTGATTATTGATTCATCTACAACATTTGCTACCTATGGTGGTAATGCAAATACTGGAAACTTTAGTAAAAACAATAACTGTTACTATGCAGCAAACAGTATCACGACTGTTACTGGTACTATAACCAATGGTGGAGTAATTGTTTCTACAGCTTCTAATCTGATTTTTGGAACAAGTAGTAGTAGTCTTGGAAATTATGAGTTTAATCGTCAGGATACCACGGCAAACATCAATTTCCCAACAGCTAACTACACCAATGCTAATGTTACCATTAAAGGGGTTGCTGGAACTAGAATTCCTTCTTTTAGATTATTTCCAATTTCAATGACAAGCTTTACTGTCAATTGTCCGAACCTCACTTCAGGAAGGGTTCAACTATCAAGTTTAGCATCAGGCACTTCTGTTACTATTGCAAAAGATTTTAATCTGACGATGAATAGGACTTCGGGTTCATTGGTAAATACCCAAAACTCTTTTTATTATGCAGGTAGCATTGTTGCCAACTTTTCCATAGGTGGTAATTTGGATATTACAAATGCCTTCTTAATTACTGCAAGACTTGGTTACCCTACAAGTTGGGCGGTGACAGGTAATATGAACGTTAATAACGGCGGATTTACTATGTTAACGGGTACTCCTACTTCTGGTACTTTAAATAGTGGCACCTATTCTTTAACCGTAAATGGTGATTACACACAGACGGGCAGTTATAACAATGTAACACTTAATAGTGAAACTACTACAAATAACACGACTAATTTTGTTGTATTAGGTAACTTTAGCAAGTCTGGTGGTAGTTTTAACTTAAGTACTTCATCAACAAATGCAAGTTCTGTTGCAGCGTTGAAATTGACTGGTTCAAGTACACAAACATTCTCCGCAGATTCTATTTTAGGTGCAAACGCCTACTCAACTATAGAAATAGCTAATAATGTTAACTTAGTTGGCAATTTGGCCATGCCTTTGGGTACCCTTAAACTTACAAGTGGTACATTGACAGTTGGTGCGGGTGATACCTTACAATTACCAACTACTATTTCTAGAACAAGTGGTATTATCAATGCAAGTAATGCAACTGCTACTGTATTGTTAGGTGCAGCTACTACTATTTCTGCTTCTACCTTTAGTCCTGCAACCATTGGTAATTTAGCCATTACCAGTGCTGCACCTACTATAAGTACACCTTTAACGGTTAGTAATACCTTGTCATTAAATGCTACATCTTCTCTAAACTATACGATTGCAAACGGTAGTAACCTCACTGTTTCATCGGGTGCTACTGTTTCTCGTTCTAAGACAGGAACAGGTCAATTATCATTTGGTACAACACCTACTTATACTTCACTGGCGAATACCAACTTTAGCTATAGTGGAACTAAGTTAGATACTATTGGTACTGAAATGCCTACAGGTGCAAATACTATTAATAGCCTGACAATTAATAATACAGGCGGATTAACCTTAAGCGGTAACTTAACTACAAATGCTGCACTATCATTGACAGCGGGTAAATTATTTACGCTTAACAATACCGTCACACCTAATTCAATAGTGGGTGGAAATGCGTCTAGCTACATTGTTCCATCTAGTGGATTTTTGAGACTAACAGCTACCAGCGGTGCGGCCAAATTGTTCCCAGTAGGTGTGGCAGGAGGATATGCGCCTTTGTTTATTACACCATCTGCTACACAAACTTACAACGTAGCTACTTCTAATACTTATACGACGCAGCCTGGGGATACCACACAGGTATTAAAGGTTCAATGGTCTGTATTAGGTACAAGTGCTACAACAACAGCAAGCATTAAGTATGGTTTTGGTACTACTGTTTTCCCTACAGGTTATACAGTAACTGCATCTGAATTGGGCAATGATATTGGTGCAGGATGGAATATTGTTACTTCTGCCAAATCGATAGTTCCAACAACGGATAGTACAAATTATTACAGTCTTACAGCTACAGGATTAAGTATTCCTATTAGTGGTGTTAATAATTATGTACTAGGAAATACAGGAAATGTAGTTGTAACCAGTACACAATGGACAGGAACAAAGAGTACTGATTGGAACAATTACCTTAACTGGACAAATAATGTACCTTCTGCCTCAGATTCTGCTGTAATAACATTGGTAACGGCACCAAGTTATTCCCAACCAACAATCAGTGCAGCACAATCTGTAAAGAGTATCAATATTGCATCTGGTGTAACTATTGTAAATAATGGCACTTTAACTATCATATCGAAGTTGATAAACAATGGGATCATTTCAGGCACAGGTACAACAATACTTGGCGGTAGTTCTCAACAAGTTATCAGTGGAAATGGCTTGGTAGGTAACTTAACCCTAAACAACAGCAATGGAGATTCTGTAAGTAATGCTACTGGAAATAGTTTAGGTATTACCGGTGTACTGACTTTACAGACAGGCACATTGAAAACTTATGGCAGGGTTACATTGAAATCAACCAGCATAGGCAACACCAGTATCCTTGCGGCAATTGATGGTACTATCAACAAGGGTACAATCGCAGGTACTGTAACAGTAGAGCGTTATATCCCCAAAGGCTACCGTGCCTATCGCGATATGGCCCCAGAGGTTTATGGCGCAGGGACCATCAATGCAAACTGGCAAGAAGGTGCCACGACAGCGACCCCTAATCCAAGACCCGGTTATGGTATCTTCATTACTGGCGGAACGGCATACGCCGGTGCTGCCAATGCAGGGACACTAGATGCGAATGGCTTTGACGAAACCGGCACTGTTTCTGGCAATACACAGGACTACACTTATGTACCTTCCAATACTGTTCCTTGGACTGCCTTGAACAACACCAATCCAACAAGCCTAGATGCCTTTACTGGATACAGGTTATTGATACGTGGGGACAGGTCACCAAATCTTTACACTAGCAATGTCATCAATACGCAGGCTGGGCTTTCCATGTACAATGCCACCACGCTTCGTGCCACGGGTTATCTAGTTTATGGTAATGTGTCGTACACCTCAAGTGGTGTCTCTGGTACCGCGGCTGCAACCACAGCTGACCCTTCCACGCCACAATCAGTCACTTCTGCCAATAAATTGAACACTGCTTCCAATGGCTTTAGCATGATTGCCAATCCTTATGTTTCGCCTGTAAGCTGGACAGCAGTTTATGCTGCTTCCGGCGGGGCTGCCTCAAGCCATATCAATGGTAGCTATTGGTACCTGGATCCTACCTCTGCTGCATCGGGCAAGTATATAGCCTTCAATGCGCTTTCTGGTTCAGTTACCGTTAATGGGTCGACAGGCACTTATACCAATACGGGTACTGTTCCTGTTGGTACCGACTTCATCCAACCTGGTCAGGCTTTCTTTGTACAGAATGCGACTAGCGGCACACCTACTGTTCTGTTTACTGAAGCATGTAAGCAAGCTTCTTCAACCAACCTGAAAAGCGTGTTTGGTACGGCATCATTGAGTAAGATATATGTTAGCCTGTTGAGGCAAGCAACAGGCACAACTACCTACAATGCAATAGATGCAGCAGCGGTAGCCTTCAGGTCAGACTTTGGCAACAAGGCCTATGGCCCTCAGGATGCCATCAAGTTCAGTGGTGCAAATGACAATTTGTTCATCAGTGACAAGGGCAAGGATTTGAGTATCGATGGAAGGTTGCCAGCCACTGCAAGCGATGCCATCTCGTTGAAGATATCCAAACCTACTGCAACGGCCTATCAGTTGAGTATCGATGCAAGCAGCTATGTGAACAATGGCTTCGAGCCATTATTGTACGATGTCTACAGGAACACCACCAAGGCATTGGGAACAGGCAACACCACCATCAGCTTCACGGTAGATGCAACAAAGACAGCTTCCTTCGAGGACAGGTTCACTATCCTGTTTGCACCAAGTGCATTGCCAGTGAACAGCATTGTTGCAAGCGCAAGTTTGAGCAACAAGATAGCGACTATCAACTGGAACACAGTGGGCGAGAAGAATGTAGTAGCTTATGAGGTTGAGAAATCTGCTGATGCAAAGAACTTCACAGCTATTGAAGAAGTAGCTGCCAAGAATACAGGGACTGCTAGTTACAACACAACCGACAACAGTGTAACTACAACTACTTACTACCGCATCAAGGCAGTAAGTACCACAGGTGCGATTAGCTACAGCAATGTTGCTAAATTGACTACCGATAACCGCTTGCCGTCTTACAGCCTTTATCCGAATCCATTGAAGGGCAAGACCTTGAACGTGGAATTGGCTAATGTGGTAGCAGGTAAATACACAGTGAGCATCTACAATACTTTGGGCCAGAAGGTGAATGAACAAACTATCAGCCATACAGGTGGTAGTGCCACACATGCTATCAGTATCAACAATGTATTGGCTGCGGGCGTGTACAGTATCACAATAAGTGAAGCAAACAGCAAGCAAGTGGTTCACCAATCAAATCTGTCAGTTCAACCCTAAAGTTAGAGAGGCCAGATAGGATGCCGCCTACTGAATCGTAAGGAAAGGCGGGCGGTATCCTTGGTTTTTAGCTTGATAATACAGGTAGTCTTGAATAAAAGTGGGCTTTCAGGGAGGTAGTTAGGGCTTTCACGGACGTAGATGAAAGAGTTAGGGAGGTAGTTAAGGCTCTCACGGACGTAGATAAAAGAGTCAGGGAGGTTATAAATGACTCGAAAATTTGATTGGATATCGGGTTGAGCTTGTTTAATTCATTTTATGTTATGACCATGTATCATAATTAAAACTCTTTAATAAAAAATAAGATGCAAACAGTAGTAAAAAGAATAAGTGCAGTTATGGTGGCACTAATAATTTGTTTGTGTGTGAACACAAGTATCAATGCACAATCCCCTGCCGATGATCCGGGTATTGGTGGACCAGGAAGCCCTAGTCAAGGCGTTGGTGGTGATGGTGGTCCTGTAGTACCTTTTGATAATACCATTAATCTTCTCTTTTTAGGAACTGTATTTTTAGTGGGAGGCAAATCAAATAGAGTTAAGAATCTCTTAGCCAAGCCGCGTTAAAGCAATATTCATGTTCGGTAGAAAACTTCTACTAGAGTTTTTGTAATTATAGCAGTAAGATGTTGTAAGTCCTTATTGTACATAATTGCTTAGTCTCAAAATTAAGCTTTCAAGTCTTTAGCCTAAAAAAGGAAAACATGAAAAATCGTTTTGCTTTCAAAATGAAAGTTTTTGCAGGAAAGGAGAATGAATATAGGAATAGAAATGATTCTTTCTGGCCAGAGTTGGTTTTGCTATTCGTTGAATCAGGAATTAGTAACTATAGTGTTTTTCTTGATGAGCATACCAATCTGTTGTTTGGTGTGCTTGATTTTGAAAATAAAGAGGCAATGGATAATCTACGGTCATCTCCAATTATGGAGAAGTGGTGGGAATATATGAAGGATATCATTGAAACAAATGAGGGCAACAGGCCAATGTCAATTCCGCTGAAAGAAGTTTTTTATCTGCCTTAAGAACCTGAAATTCTAAAATGGATAGAATAAATCATGCCTCAAATCTTTTTTCTAATTAGTAAATCACCTTTATTATGTATATGCCTTTTGGAATTAGAAGAGTTTCATTGATTTTGTTTATAGCATTAACTTGTTTTATTCAAAAGGGGGTGGCACAGAATAATGAAAAGGATACTGTAAAAGGACAGCACTATGATAAAATGCAATGGTGGCGGGAGGCAAAATTTGGAATGTTCATCCACTGGGGCCTATATAGTGTTCCAGCGGGTGTGTACAATGGAAAGGAAATTCCGTTTACAGGAGAGTGGATTATGAACATGGGTAAAATTCCTGTTGCAGAGTATAAAAATTATGCAAAACAATTTAATCCTTTAAAGTTTAATGCAGATGAATGGGTGAAGTTGGCTAAAGATGCTGGAATGAAATATATAGTGCTAACTAGTAAACACCACGATGGTTTTGCCCTTTTTAAATCGGAGTATCCATTTAATATAGTTGATGCTACGCCGTTTAAAAGGGATGTGGTGAAAGAATTAGCGGCTGCTTGTAGAAAATATGACATGAAATTAGGGCTTTATTATTCTCAAGCCCAAGATTGGACTGCACCAGGTGCTACTGCAATGATTGTTCATTGGGACAGTACAAATAAAACTGTAAAAGTGATACCAAATCCTGGCACAAACAATAATTGCGGTCATTGGGATAGTGCCCAAAATGGTGATATGGACAAATACATTGATACCAAGGTGGTTCCACAACTACGTGAATTATTTTCTAATTATGGTGAAATTTCTGTGCTGTGGTTTGATACCCCTGAGGGGATAAAAAAAGAATATGCTGATAAAATTATGGCAGTTGTTAATGAACATCCTAATCTTATCTATAACAATAGAATTGGAGGTGGTTATAAGGGAGATTTGGAAACACCTGAACAATTTATTCCAGCAACAGGGTTTCCGGGAAAGAACTGGGAATCGTGTATGACTATGAATGATACGTGGGGATTTAAACGTACGGATACAAATTGGAAGAGTAGTAAGGTGTTGCTGCAGAACCTGATTGATATCGCTTCAAAGGGAGGTAATTATTTATTGAATGTTGGCCCAACGAGCGAAGGGGTAATACCAGAAATGTCTCAACAAAACCTTCATGAGATTGGTAATTGGATGAAACTTAATAGTGAGGCAATTTATGGTACAAAGGCAAGCCCATTTCCCTATCTATCATGGGGAAGGGCAACAGTAAAAGGCCAGAAAATTTATTGTCATGTTTTTGATTGGCCAAAGAATTCAAAGTTGGTGGTGCCTTTGGGTAACAAGATTGTGAAGGCATATCTTCTGACAGATAAAGATCAACGCTTAAAAACGGCTATTGTAAATGGTGCAAATATAATTTCCTTACCTGCTAATCCCTCAGATCCAATAGCCTCTATTGTTGTGCTTGAATATGAAGGTACTCCTTTGGTTACTCCCCCTCCTTCAAGAGGAAAGCGTGTTAAAGTTATTTTAGGAAATAATATTAGTATAACGAGGGCAATTACAGATGGTACCCCCAAAACTGAATGGAAAGCTGGAAAAGATATAAAAATAGTCACCCTTGAAATTGATTTGGGAAAAGATTTGGAAATTAATGCAGTTGGGTTGATAGAATCAAATGCAGCAGATGGGATCTTACTGAATAGAAAGCAAGTACATGATTTACAATATTTTGATGGAAAGTCATGGAAATCAATAATAACTATTTTGACAAATGGAGCTGGGCAGCTGAAGGGTTTTCCAGTTGTCAAAGCAAGTAAATTCCGATTAATCATCAACAATAACGATGGACCAAGTCTTGCAGAGTGGGATTTGTATAAGGCAGAATGATTGAAAGATGATTCATAGATGTGGATAGGTTGATTCATTGTTATCAGCAAATCCACAGGAGGCTACCTAGGAGTTTTTTGTGAGGTAATTACTAATTTTTACGATACATAATAAGGTGTTTTTGTAATTCACGAAAGCTTTCATAAGGTTCGTTAAGGTTTACGTGCAGTGGTCGGATAAATGGATTAGGTATACTCAATACATAATAATGTGACTGAGGGGGCGAAGCTGTAGAAGATGATTGGTGTTTATTGAGTGATATCAAGTGTCAATTACTATAGCAAATTAACTTATTTAGTTACGTATTGCTTTTGCCATTATATATTTTTTAGTATTTGAATGTATTGCTGTATGAAAAATTTACAAACACAACACTTAAAGTTGGTGAAACAAAAAATGTTTCTCCTATTGTTTTGCACCCTTTGTACCTTAATTGGAAACGCTCAGACTAACACTTGGCAAGGTGGAAGTAGTGGGGGCTTTACCAATGGTTCTAATTGGAGTCTTCATGCCCCTCAAGCAGGCGATACGTTGGTTTTTAATGGTAATACATCCGTTACAGGGGTGTCCACAGTGAGTATAGCCCAAATTAAATTGACAGGAACAGCTTCTGTTAGCCTTCAATCATTAACAGGTGCTAAACACACATTGACACTTACCTCTACAACAACGGCATTATCAATACCAACAGGTTGTACGCTCGACTTGGCTACGGGAGTGGCTGCTACAGATTCAATGATTGTCACCATCTCTTCAACAAGTACAAACACAATTGCGGGGAATCTGATTTTGGATTCTACTGGGTTAGGCAAGTATGGCAATACTGTAAATTTTAATGCCGGTGTCACTACTGTTACGGGAACGATTACAAATGGGGGGGTAATTGTCTCAAATGCAACTAACTTAGTTTTTGGTACTAGCAGCAGCAACTTAGGCAATTACGTATTCAATCGTGTGGATGGTACAGGGAATATTTCTTTCCCAACAGCCAATTACACCAATGCAAATGTTACCATACAAGGGATCAGTGGAAGTACCATTGGTCAATATAACAACGTGCCAATTTCAATGAATTCCTATACCATAAATTGTCCCAACCTAACAACGGGTAGGGTTCAAGTAAATGGAATAACTTCAGGCAATACAGTAACCATAGCCAAAGATTTTACTATCACGATGGGTGCTACTTCTGGTTCGAATCTGACAACTAGCGCAAACGCATATTATTTTGGTGCGAACGCTGTGGTAAATTATTCGATAGGGGGCAATGCGAGCATCACAAATGCGGCGTTGCAAACTTCTAGGTCTGGTTGGCCAAATACTTTTAGTGTAACTGGCAATTTGACTTTGAATAATGGTGCTTTATATATGCTTACTGGTAATCCTACTGCAACTTATAATGGTTCTTCTGCTACATTGAGCGGAGGAATTTACAACTTGACTGTAAACGGAAATTATAGCCAATCGGGGAGCTTAAGTAAGGTATTTCTCAATGATGAATCCACAGTAGGAGGTACTACCAATGCCACTAATTTTAACTTAGCTGGGAATTTCACCAAGACAGCTGGTTCGTTCACCTTTGATGCCTCAACAACTGCGGGTTCATCAGCTGCCTTAAAGTTTGCTGGTACAGGGGGACAAATGCTATCCACAGATGTAGCACTCACTACTAGTTCAAATACATTCTTGGAGATAGCCAATAATGGAATTGCTGGAAACAATACCGTAACCTTAGGCAGTTCATTTACTTTGGGAGGGCTAAAACTAGCAAGTGGACTTTGTGCTTTGGGTGCCAATAACTTGATTCTAACCAATGCTGCAAACCTCTTCAATTATTCGAGTAGCAGTTATATTGTTACTAATGGTTCAGGAACCTTAACTATTAATGGAGTTTCATCAGTTGGTAATACAGTGTTCCCAATTGGTACTGCTACAAGTTATGCCCCTTTAACTTTTACTGGAGGAACTGCGGATGCCAATATCAGTATAGGGGTAGGAAGTACATTTACCCATGCAGTCAACACAGCAACCAAGGCAGTGAATCTTCAATGGTCAATATTGGCGAGTTCAGCAACACAACCCACTGTTACCTTCCAATACAATACTGCCGATCAAGGCAGTAGTTATTCAGCCTCAAATGTGGTATTAGGATCTTATTCAGGAACTGCCTATAGCGAAAGTGGTCTATTGACTGTAAGTGGTAGTAATCCATTTACTGTCACCCAATCATTTACAACCAATTTGCCAACAAGTACAGCCAATCTATATGGCATTGGAAATGTGGGAACATTCTTTGGTCCAACCATCAACTTTAATAATATTACAAAGAATTATGGGGATGCGGCCTTCACGGTTTCAGCAACTTCCAATAGTGGTGGGGCATTTACCTATATGAGTAGCAATTCCACTATTGCCACTATCAGTGGCACTACTGCTACAATTGTAGGAGCGGGTACTGATACATTAATAGCTACTCAGGTTGCTAATGGTGCCTATACTGCTTCAAGCCGAATTGCCCTATTGACAGTTAATCCAGTAGTACCTACAATTGGTAGCTTCACAGTGGCATCACAAAACTATGGTGCTGCTCCTTTTACGTTAACTGCCCCCACTTCAAATAGTGCAGGGGCATTCAGTTATAGTAGCAGTAATACTTCTGTTGCCACTATAAGTGGTAATACGGTTACAATTATAGGTGCAGGTACAACAACCATCACAGCAACACAGACTGCGAATGGAAATTATTCAATCGGGACAACCACTACAAACTTTACAGTCAATCCGATTGCACCTGCAATTGGCACATTCACGGTGGCTGCACAGAATTATGGTGCTGCTCTGTTTACTTTGACTGCCCCCACTTCAAACAGCGCAGGTTCATTCAGTTATAGCAGTAGTAATACGTCAGTTGCCACAATCAGTGGTAGTACTTTAACAATAGTTGGAGTAGGAACGAGTACTATTACTGCTACACAGGCAGCAAATGGAAATTATTCTGCCGGAAGTACTACAGCCAACTTTATAGTGAATCAAGGCTCGCCAACAATTGGCACATTCACTGTGGCTTCACAGGATTATGGGTCTTCGCCATTTATATTAACCGCCCCAACTTCAAACAGTGCAGGTTCTTTCAGTTATAGTAGCAGCAACACATCTGTTGCCACTATCAGTGGTAATACAGTCACCATTGTGGGTGCGGGTACAACTACGATCACTGCTACGCAAAGTGCTAATGGGAATTATACTGTAGGTAGTACTACCGCAACCTTTACTGTTAATCAAGGTCCTCCAACAATTGGCAGCTTCACCGTGGCAGCACAAAACTATGGTGCTGCTCCTTTTACGTTAACTGCCCCAACTTCAAACAGTGCAGGTTCATTTAGCTACAGCAGTAGTAATACTTCTGTAGCTACTATTAGCGGTAATACCTTAACAATAGTTGGAGTAGGAGCGAGTACCATTACTGCCACACAATCTGCCAATGGAAACTATTCCACGGGCATCACCACTGCCAGCTTTACGGTAAATCAAGGCTCTCCAACAATTGGCACATTCACGGTGGCTGCACAGAATTATGGTGCTGCCCCTATTATGCTGACCGCTCCAACTTCAAACAGTGCCGGTTCATTTAGTTATAGTAGCAGCAATACTTCAGTTGCTACAATCAGTGGTAACACGTTGACAATTATTGGAGCAGGAACGAGTACGATTACTGCCACACAGGCTGCGAATGGCAATTATTCTGTAGGTAGTACTACTGCTACATTTACCGTGAATTCAATTGCACCGACAATCTCTGCATTCACAGTGGCTTCACAGAATTATGGTGCTGCTCCGTTTACTTTGACCACCCCAACTTCTAACAGTGCAGGTTATTTCAGTTATAGTAGCGGTAATACATCTGTTGCCACTATCAGTGGTAATACAGTCACTCTTGTGGGTACAGGTACAACTACGATTACTGCCACGCAAACTGCTAATGGGAATTATACTGTAGGTAGTACTACCGCAACCTTTACTGTTAATCAAGGTCCTCCAACAATTGGCAGCTTCACTGTGGCAGCACAAAACTATGGTGCTGCTCCTTTTACGTTAACTGCACCCACTTCAAACAGTGCAGGGGCATTCAGTTATGGTAGCAGTAATCCTTCTGTTGCCACGATTAGTGGTAATACGGTTACAATCATAGGTGTAGGGACAACAACCATCATTGCCACACAGGCTGCTTATGGCAATTATGCAACAGGCAGCACCACTGCAACCTTTACAGTTAATGCGATTGCACCAACTATTGGTACTTTCACAATTGGCATTCAAAATTATAGCCTGTCACCCATTATGTTAACTGCTCCCACTTCAAATAGTGCAGGTTCATTCAGTTATAGTAGCAGTAATACTGCCATTGCCACTATAAGTGGCAATACATTAACAATGGTGGGTATTGGGACTTGTACTATCACCGCCACACAAACTGCCGCAGGAAATTACACATCGGGAACTACTACTGCCTCATTAACAGTATCTCCTACCATTCCTGCTTCACCAACAAGTGTATCTGCCACTGCCGATTATTCATCAGCAAATATCAGTTTTACTCCACCCTCCAACAATGGCGGCACACCAATAATACAATATAGTGTTGTGTCTAATCCAGGTAATTTTACTGGAACAGGTACAACAAGCCCTATACATATTGCAGGTTTATCAGTTGGCACATACTATACATTCACTGTTACCGCCACCAATAGTGTAGGAACAGGTGCTTCAAGTACCGCCTCTAACTCTATTTCTCCTTTGAGCGGCTATGTTTGGACAGGAACTACTTCTAAAGATTTTCAGGTTTCAACAAACTGGTCACCTAATAGGACAACTCTTAGCAATTCGGATATTTTGGCATTTTTAAGTAGTGATACAATTATTAATGTTCCTTCACAAACTATATCCAAGTTACAGTTAAGTAACAATGCAAAAGTTGTCTTACGACCAGCTTCTTCAGCAAATAAGCTTGCCATAAGCAACTCGCCCAATACAGGTACCCCTGCATTAAATATTCCAAGTGGGTGTTCTCTCCATTTGGGTATGGGTTCTGCAGCATCAGATTCACTTTCCATTGTATTTATGGGTACAAATACTTGTTCAATAGCGGGTACATTGGCATTGGATTCAAGCTACATTGGTACCTACGGCAATAGTTTCTATACTGCAAATAGTATCACCACTGTAACTGACACCATCATTAATGGAGGTAATATCAACTCTACGGCAAGCACCCTTGTATTTAGTTCGGGTAGTAGCTACATACACAACCGTGTGGACGCAACAGTTCAGCCATTTCCCAACACTTCTTATACCAATGCCAATGTAACCATACAAGGGTTTAGTGGCACTACAATCGGACAATTTACTTTGTTCCCAACCTCAATGTCGAGCCTTACCATTTCTTGCTCTAACCTAACTACTGGAAGGGTGCAAATAAATAGTTTGGCAACTGGCACAACCGTTACTATTGCCAATGATTTCAATGTGACCATGGGTGGAACATCGAGTGCAAATTTGACTACGGGTATCAATTCATTCTATTATGGACTTAATAGTGCAAATTTCAGCATTGGTGGCAATTTGAATATTAGCAATGCGATGGTTCAGATGTCAAGAAATGGCACACCCTCAACCTGGATAGTTACAAAGAATATGACTGTTAGCAATGGTGGATTTTATATCATTCCTGGTACACCGAGTTCTGGAATGGGTCAATATTCCTTGACTGTAAATGGTGATTATACTCAATCGGGTAGCCTTAGTAATGTGGTATTGAATAATGGGACTACTTACGCAGATACCGCCAACTTTATCTTAAAGGGTAATTTTGTTCAGACTAGTGGTACTTTTTCTGGTGGAACAGGTACTAATGCAAGAGCCTATTTACAGTTTTTAGGAACAAACAAACAAGCATTTACCAATACGGCTGGCAAAAACAGTCTCGGTGGAGGCATTGATTCCATTAATGTGGTTATCAACAATACAAGCGGGGTGACTTTTAACAATGGAAGTAGAATGGATGTAAGGAATCTCTTTTTAAACAATGGAATATTAAATACCTCTGCTGCGAATGATACCTTGATTGTTTGGAATACCACCAACCCTTCAACAGCCATTTCAACAACAGGAACTTTCTCGGCGGCTTTGTGTGTAAATGGTAATTTGGCAATTGCATTACCCAAAAGCTTAAGTAGTCCAAACACCTACACACTTCCAATTGGGTCAAATAATGGCTATTACCCTGTACAAATCAATAATCCAACGACTACAAGTGGCTCAAACGCCATTGTTCAGGCATCAGTATCTACAACGGGTGCAGGTGGTTCTGGATTATTCGGTGCCATTCAGTTAAATACCAATAAATATTGGACAATCTATTCACTTCTGAATGCGGGAAGTCTAACGAACACTTCCCTGTCTCTTTCGGACACAGGTATTGGTACAGCCAATAGTATTGCCTACAGTAATAACTTGGCAGATAATAACTATAATTCATTGGGTGGAACTGTTTCTGGTAATACCCTTACAAACGGTAATTCATTTTCATTGGCAGCTTCTCCACAATATTTTGGAATGGCAACCATTAATTATCCAACTTATACTTGGATAGGGGGTAGCAGTGGCAATATGAATACTGCTACAAACTGGACTCCTACACGTACAATAAGTACCTCTGTAGATATATTGCAATTCAATAGTAGTGTGAATGTTAATGGTGTAACCACCGATACGATTGCCCAATTGATTTTGTCAAACAACGCTTCTGTCAGCCTACAGGCTGCTACAGGTGCACCTGCTACCTTAAGTATTGGGTATAGCAATATATTAGGTACAGATTTAAATATTCCTGCAGGTTGTTCGCTTCGTTTGGCAACAGGACAAGCTTCAACAGATACCATGAATATAGGATTTAGGGATGGTGCTTCTGCAAATATTGCAGGTACCCTGATAATAGATTCCACTTTTACGGGTATTTATAATAATGCATTCTATTCGGCAAACAGTATCGATACAATAACGGGTACTATCATCAATGGAGGGGTGATTGTTTCCACAGCTTCCACACTGATTTTTGGAACGAGTAGTAGTAATCTTGGTAATTATGTGTTTAATCATACAGATGCCAAAGCAAGTATCGTATTCCCAACGGCCAACTATACAAATGCTAATGTTACCATTCAAGGTGTGCAAGGAACTACCATTCCAACTTACAGTTCTATCCCTGTTTCTATGGCAAGTTTCACCATCAATTGTCCTAATCTAACTACAGGCAGGGTGCAGTTTAATAGTTTGGCTTCTGGCAATACAGTAAACATAGCCCATGATTTTACCATAACGATGGGGGCCACTTCAAGTTCTAACTTGACTAACACTGCCAATTCTTTTTATTATGCAGGTAGCATTATTGGGAACTTTAACATAGGTGGTAATCTGACTATTGATAGTGCAATGTTACTGACTGCAAGAGCTGGTTACCCGACTAATTGGACGGTTACTGGGAAAATGAACGTCAATAACGGAGGTTTTTGTTTGTTGTCTGGTTCTCCATCTTCAGGCACAGTAAATGGTGGTAGCTATTCATTAACTGTTAATGGGAATTACAGTCAGTCTGGTAATTTAAGTAATGTCACGCTTGACAATGAAAGCAATACTACCTCAAATACAACCAATTTTATACTAAAAGGGGATTTCATCAAAACAGATGGAGCATTTTCTGCTGGGTTAGGTACAACCGCTGTTTCTAATATAAAGTTTGCAGGTAATACGGCACAGAATTTAAGTGTTGACAATGACTTGATTACTAATTCGTCAACCACTTTTGAGATTGCCAATACGGGTAGTGCAGGGAATAATACCGTCACTTTAGGTAGCTCATTCTACTATAACTCAATATTAAAATTGACAAGTGGACACTTGGTTTTGAATGGTAATAATCTCACCCTATCCAATACCGCCACCTTATTGCCTTCTATTCCTACAAGTACAAGTTATATAGATGCAAGCGCCGGTGGTGGGTTTACTTTGAATGGGGTTGGAAATAATGCCACCATCTTTCCTGTAGGCACTTCAACGTCTTATACACCTGTAACGTTCTCCAATACCACCAATTCGCCCAATATCACCCTTTGGAGTGTTACAAAACCAAATTCAACCATTAACGGAATTGTGAATCTACAATGGTCTATTCAATCGAATGTTGCAAGTACCTCAAATATTGCCTTTCAGTACAATAATGCAGATACAGGGATTGGATTCACAAAAACAGGGGCGGTACTTCTCAATAATGCAGGAAACAGTTACACAAAAAACAACCTCTCCTCCATTAATGGAACTAATCCATACATCGCCACCGTTACTTCTGTTATTGCTTTACCAACTGCTGCGCCTAATTACTATATGATTGGCGATACTGTAGCCATAAATTCACTTGGAGTGCCGAGTGCACCAATCATAGGTTTGGCAACAGCCGTTGGTGGCAACAATGTTAGTGTAAGTTTCTCCCCACCTGTAGTGAATACAAATTTGGTGGATTACTATACAGTTACATCCAATCCAGGTGGCATCACTGCTTTTGGAAATGTAAGTCCAATCATTGTTACAGGCCTTCAAAATGGCACTACCTATACTTTTACCGTAACTGCTTCTGACATTGTGGGAACGGGCAGTTCAAGTGCTCCTTCTAATGCAGTGACGCCTGGCATCAGGTATTATTTTTCTAGTTCAATGGGTAATGACAATAATACCATTGCACAGGCACAAAACCCTTCCACACCATGGAAGACCTTGGATAAGCTAAATAGCATGATGGGAATCTTAGAACCAGGCAATCAGGTGTTATTCAATTGCAACGATACCTTCCCTGGAACCATTGCAATTACGAATTCAGGTACACGAGGTAATCCAATTGTATTCTCTTCTTATGGAATAGGTAAGAAACCCGTATTCGATGGAAGGCTTTCTCTGCCAACATGGAAGAAAGTGGGTACAAATCTCTGGGAGGCTTCGAGTCCATCACTACTTTCCATGCCAAGTGCATTGTACATTAATGATTCCATGATGGCTTTGGGTAGGTATCCCAATATTAACGCTTCAAATGGTGGATATCTGTCCATTAGTTCCAACCCCAATAGTTCAAATAATATGTTTACTTGTACTGCACTCACAGGTACGCCAGATTTTACTGGTGCGACAGCTTGTGTTCGATCGGAAGCATGGTTAATGGATAGAATGCCAGGGGTGGTAGAGAATCATGATACCATTACCTTTTCAGACCCTAAAACGGTGGCACATCACACCCCTCTGCTTGTTAACTTTGGCTTTTTCTTTCAGAACCACCCCAACTGTTTGGATGTGGATGGTGATTGGTGTTATCAATCAAGTAATGATAGCATTTTATTGTATGCCACCAAAAATCCAAGTACTAGAAATGTCAAAGTAGCCAATACTGAGGCTTCCATTTCCGATACAGGTTACAGCAACATTGTGATTGATGGACTATCATTTATTGGTGCTAAAACCGCTGCCATCGGGACGAAATATGTCAATTATTTTACTGTTACCAATTGCGATTTTACAAAGGCAGGTCTAAATGACTTGAATTTCACAGATGCTTATGGAAATTCACCGTCAATTGTGACAAATTTTGATAGTGTTACCGTTACGAATAATACATTTTCGAATAGTCAGGGATATAGCGTAGTGGGATCAGGGACAAGGTTTAAGCTAACAAATAATCAATGGGCAAATGTTAGTATGGTCATTGGTATGGGCGAAAGTGGTTTTACAGGCACAGCCTTTCATACTTCATGGTCAAACGGTTTATTGCTTCAAAATAACTATATCAACGGAACTGGCTATAGTGGAATTGTTTTTGACGGATCCAATGTACTGGTTGATAGAAATTATGTAACCAATTTTTGTAATAATTTGTACGATGGGGGCGGGATATATTCTTTTGATCCTGGAAATGATAGTGCGGTAAACAGAGTTATTTCTAATAATATAGTTACGAATGGAATTGGCGCGCCAATAGGTGCATTTGCAGGTTCAAGTTACGATCCTGCCTGCGGTATCTATTTGGATGATATATCATCTAACGTAAAGGTTATTGGCAATACTGTTGCCAATACTCCTGGACCTGGATATATGAGTAATGGGGGCTCTGCTGATACGATAATAAATAATACTTTCTACAACTGTAACTTAAATATTAACCTTCGTCAGGTAACTACTAATTATTCAAATAATTCAGTTTTGGAGGCATTATCCAATTATTCAACAAAAAATGATTTTGAAAATAACACAATTGTGAGTTACAGTATGATTCTGAAGGATAATAGGTCAAGTGGATTGATGTATGATCATGAAATTGATTCAAGTGCTTATCCAGCAGCGTTGGGAAATTATGGTACTGTAAATAACAATATCCTTTGCAATCCATTTCGTAAAAATAATTTGATGGACTTTTGGATGTTAAATCCAACTACTGGAAATTCAGCTTCAACCTATTACAATTTGCCACAATGGACTGCATTAACAGGCTATGATTCTTCATCAAAGCTATCGCCAGTTTACTTTCCATTAGATAGTAACCGCCTTAGTGGCAATGGCATTAGTAATGGATTATTCAACGTTGGTACTACAGGTTGGACATGCACACCTGCATCAGGTAATAGAGATAGTATGACGGTGGTTTCTGGTGTACTTTCTGGCAATTGCCTCAGATTGAAGTCAACGGGTTCTAACTCTACAGGGCAGTCAACGCTTAAATATTCGTTGCCTGCCACTACTGCCAATGGTTATTATTTGGTAGGGATGACGGTAAAAGGAACTAAGAGCTCTATAATCAATTGCACCATAACTAATTCCATTGCACAGGCTGTACCTATCAATATAGACACATCCACTTCCATCCAACAGTTTTTATTTCAGGTGAATGCAGCTTCCAGTTCTCCTACATTGCAGATTACTTTTGACAATACCGACAGCATCTTTTATCTAGACAGTGTCTATTTTTATCAGGTGACACCTAACAATCCTGCTAATTTCGTCCGATTTGCAATCAACCCAACCTCAAAAGATAGTTCTATTGTTGCCGATATGAATTATATTACCCCTAGTGGAGTTAGCTATACACTAGGCAGTTCAGTGCCGATACCTTCTTATGGCTCGGTAGTATTGTTAAAAGATACCACTGTTACTAATTTCTATTATGCAGGTACTGGCAGCCTCAATAGTTTAACAAGTTGGGGGGCGAATACGAATGGTACGGGTTCACATCCTTCCAACTTCACATCTAATAACCAACTGTTTATGATTAACAACACGGGTTCGCTTTCATTGCTAGGAAATTGGACAGTAAGTGGAACAGGTTCGGCAGTAGTATTGGGGGATGGTATTAATCCAATCACTATGACTATTCCAAGCAACTATACCATTACGGGTACATTGAATGTGGCGAATACTGCGACGTTAATCAATCAAAATACTGTCAATCCCACCTTCGGCTTCGTTTCAACGGGTAGTACCATTATTTTCAATGGAGCTACAACTCAAACAATCCCTGCTGCAACTTATGGTAACCTGACCCTCAATAATGTAGCAGGAACAACATTAGGGGGGAACGTTACTACTACCAACCTTTTAACCGTTTCTGCAGGTAGTCTTACAACGGGTACTAATAACCTTGTTTTAGGTGATTCAGCCATCTTTGCCCCGGCAACACAATTAAATATTAATGGGGGTACTACCGATTTTGCTGGTAAGTCTGTCAAGTTTCAATCTTCCTTAGCAGGAACAGCCTCGTTAGCAAGTCTTTCCGGTACCTTGTTGAATGCGACTAATGTTACCGTAGAGCGATATGTTACCGCAAAAACAAGCAGAAAATACAGTTATGTGGGCAGTCCTGTTGTTTCTTCTATCCAAAACGGTTGGCAACAACAGATTTATGTAACAGGTGCTGGTGTTGGAGGTACACCTTGCGGTACAACAAATGGTACTGGAGTATTGGCAACAGACAAATTTAACAGCAATGGTTTTGATGTTACCCAAACCAATAACCCAAGTATGTATACCTATAATGCAACTAAGGTAAATGGTAGTCGATATGTGAGTGTGCCCAATACGAATTACACAAACCTTTCACCGGGAACTGGATATTGTGTCAATATTCGTGGGAATAGGAACAGTAGCACTGTAAATTGTACTAATCAGTTGGCATCGGGGACGCCCTCCCCGCCTGAGGCTGTGACTTTAAGCGCGACAGGTACGTTGACTACGGGAGATATGACCCTAGCCTTGAATGACACAACGCTGCATAAATATACCCTTTTGGCAAATCCCTATCAATCGCCTATTAGTTTTAAAGCCGTTCAAATGAGCAATGCTTCAAGGATAAACAATAAGATGTGGACATACAGTCCGTTTGGTAATGGGAATTATACCACCTATTCACAAGGTGTCATTGCCAATGGGGCAACAGGGTATGATAATGTATACGGTGATTATATAGCTATTGGTCAGGCTTTCTTTGTGGAGGCAAATGCAAATGGAAATATTGTTTTTCATGAAAGTCATAAGACGAATGGAACGATTCCCAATACTCAATATTTTGGTGAATCGACGGTTGACCCTTTAATAAGGGTTGGCTTGCGAACCCCGCAGGACACATTGCTGGATGAGATTGTGGTACGCTTTAACAAAAATGGCTCGCCGGGATATAACGAGAATAACGATGCGGTTTCCTTTAGTTCGGCAAATGAGGCATTGGTTTCCCTAAAAGGGAGTAAAAAGTTGGCTATTGCCACCCATCCGCTAGTAGTATCAGCTGATTCTATAGAATTGGGGATTACTAATAATTCTTCAGAGGCTTTAAGATTCTCTTTTACCTATCAGGGTTTTGACACTACACAGGCAATCACTTTGATAGATAATTTTTTAGGATTAAAGCAGGAGATTCGTTCAAACCCCGTTTATGATTTCAATATCACTAGTAATTCTGCGAGTAAGGGTAACACACGATTTAAAGTGATAATAGCTAACATTACCCCATTGGCAGTAAACCCTATTACCGTTTCTGTTATCCCAAATATTGAAGGTGCAATGATCAAATGGTCGCAAAAAAATCAAATAAACCTTCAATCCTACATTGTTGAGCGTAGCACAGACAATCAACTATTTACAGAAATAGGTAAAGTAGCAGCTGGTACTGATAATAGTTATTCTATGGAAGATAACAACCTGCCTGTTTCTGCGGATGTGTTGTTATATCGGATAAAAGCGATTGCAAACGATGGAAGCTATCAATACAGTACAGTAACAAAGCTAAATATTAACCATACATCAAAAATTACTATTTATCCAAACCCCATAAAAGGCGATTACGCAAACCTTATTATTGACAACTTATCCATAGGTAACTATAAATTGTGTGTTTATAATAGCGTGGGTGTAAAAGTTGCAGAGAGTGGGATGAATTATGATGGAAGTAAAGGGAGTTATCAATTAGATTTGAAAAGTTGTGTAGCAAATGGTAATTATGGCGTTGTCATTATCAGATGTTCAGATAATAGTATAGTGGATAAAAAAATGGTAGCCATTCTTCGATGAAACCATCTCTTATCTATAATCAAGTTTTTTTGCTCATAAATTTAAATATCTTCCTTTCATGCTGCCCTTCTTATGTATTTAAACTAGGAAGTTTTAGCCTGTAACGAGGTAGTTCAAAGAGGCAAATCGACATTGATATAGATAGATTAAGCTTGAGTTGGCTATTTTAAACCCTAAATAAAGATAATTAAAGGCAAATGATTTTTCAGCTTTTAAGTTGTGATTCCCAAATCTACCTAGTTTACTGGGTACACTATTAGAAAAAATGCTTGACTGATTTAGAGAGAATGATTGTAAAATAAAAAGGTAAATTATGAAAAAAGAGAAAGGTAAAGGCACTTGGCTGCCTAAAAGATTTCATCAGATTACACATCGTCTGATGAAATTATCAATTGTTTTATTCCTCCTGTTGTCAACACAGGCATTTACGGTGAAAGTAGAATCCCCTGTGAGTGTGGGTGTAAAGTCGTCCAATCCCAAAATAAATTGGTCAATTTTAAATATTGAGAATTATTTGAAAGGCAAAGTGGTCAATGAAAAAGGTGAGCCTTTGGTAGGGGTAACTGTGAAGGTCAAAGGAAAAAATAGAGGGGCTTTTACCAATGAAAAGGGGGAATTTAAGATTCAGATAGATGATAATAAAATCACTGTTTTGCAATTATCTTGTACAGGCTATAAGTCTCAGGAAATTTCTGTCACCAATTCGGAACTTATTGTGACTATGGTATCACAACCACAGGCTTTAGAAGATGTGGTGGTTATTGGTTATGGAACAGTAAAACGAAAAGATTTAACGGGTTCAGTAGCCAAGGTAAATATCAGCGATGTTCAAAAAGCGCCAGTTAAATCCATAGATGATGCCCTGGCAGGGCGTATTGCGGGGGTGCAGGTTTCTTCTAGTGATGGACAACCTGGCACGTCCGCATCCATTGTTATCAGGGGAGCCAATTCAATTACCCAAGATAATTCGCCTTTATATGTCGTTGATGGATTTCCCATAGAAAATTTCAACTTTAATACACTGAATCAATCCGACATAGAATCGATTGAAGTGCTAAAAGATGCTTCCTCTACTGCCATTTATGGTTCACGTGGTGCAAATGGGGTGATTATTGTGACCACAAAAAAAGGAAAAGAAGGTGTTTCACTTTTCAATTTCAATGTATATACGGGTAATAATGTAATTACAAAGAAGATGAAAGTATTATCCCCTTATGACTTTGTTAAACTACAGTTCGATATTGACTCTAACGGAACCAAGACCAATTATTTTAATAATGGAAGAGACCTGAATTATTATAAAACCGCCACTCCTATTGATTGGCAAGGCTTGTTTTTCAAGCCAGGCATTACCAATAGTTGCGATATTGCCATTAGTGGAGGAAGCCAAAGAACAAAGTATTCAATTTCAGGCTCTATGTTCAATCAACAAGGGGTCATCATCAACTCTGGTTATTCAAGATACCAAGGTAGATTTACTTTAGATAATACTGTCAACGAGAAAATGAAAGTCGGAATAAATGTAAATTACGCCAATACTAAAAGCAATGGTGTTTCTGCCGCTGCATCTACTGCTGGAACATTCAGTTCAACTCTTTCCTTGTTGTATTCTGTAATTGGCGGAAGACCTGTAACGGGTGATAGTGCGAATATTATCAATACTATCGTAGATCCATTAGTGAATAATACGGTTGATTACAGAGTTAATTCAGTTGTAGAAGCTCAAAATGAATTGAAGCAAACTATTGTCAATAATATTATTGCAAATGCCTACATGGATTATTCAATCGTAAAGAACTTAAAATTTAGAGTCACAGGTGGAGTTATTGGAAACTTGCAGACCAATAACAACTTTAATAATTCAAAAACGCAAACAGGAAATATTAATTTAGTAACAGGGGCAAACACGGGTGTAAATGGTTCTGTAATTAATTTAATTAACACTACTTGGTCAAATGAAAATACACTAACATATTCTAATCTGTTTAACAATAAACACAGCCTAAATGTGGTTGTGGGTTTTTCTTCTGAATCAAATCAATCTTCAAGCAATGGAGCGAAAGCTATTTTCTTGCCTAACGAAAATTTGGGTTTAAGTGGATTAGATCAGGGAACGCCTGTTAGCATAACTGCAACAAGTTCTAATTGGTTTTTGGCATCTGCTTATGGCAGGATAAATTATAGCTATTTGGGAAGGTATTTATTTACTGCAACTTATAGAGCAGATGGTTCTTCAAAGTTTGCAGAAGGGCATAAGTGGGGGTATTTTCCGTCAATGGCAG
The DNA here is from genome assembly GCA_903895845.1 of uncultured Chitinophagaceae bacterium. GTDB lineage: Bacteria > Bacteroidota > Bacteroidia > Chitinophagales > Chitinophagaceae > Parasediminibacterium. The sequence goes on along the minus strand of CAITVK010000048.1, from coordinate 77,312 downwards.
TAGCTTGGCGGTTTAGCGACGAGGGTTTTGTAAAGGAAAGAATCCCATTCTTAAATGAGGGTAAATTGAGGTATAGCTATGGAGTAACGGGTAATAACAGGGTAAGTGATTTTCCATACATAAGTACACTTAATTTTAGTAATTCAACTACTGGCTATCCATTTGATAACAATCCAACTACTTATATTACACAAGCTATTTATGGCAATCCCAATTTGAAATGGGAAACCACTTCTCAAAGTAATATAGGTATGGATTTGTCATTTATCCAAAATAGAGTTCAATTAACGATGGATTACTATAGAAAAGCCACACACGATTTGTTATTGAATGCGTCCCTACCTTATGAAACAGGTTTTGATTATGCCTACAAAAACATAGGTAAAGTGAGTAATGAAGGGTTTGAATTTTCAATAACTACTCAAAATGTTAAAACTCAAAAATTCTCATGGATTTCTACTTTTAATATTTCCTTCAATAAAAGCAAAGTATTGGAATTAAACCAAGGGCAAGAAAGTCTTTTAACTAGTATGACTTGGAATACCAATGTATATACAAGTGCAGCTTATATGGCTAAGATAAACAATCCTATAGCCCTTTTTTATGGGTATAAGTTTGATGGTGTCTATCAATATTCTGATTTTGATAGAACAGCCTCAGGAGGGTATATACTAAAAGGAAATGTTCCTAATAATGGCAATGTCAGAGCGAACATTCAGCCAGGGGATATTAAATTTAGAGATATTAATGGGGATGGGAAGGTAGATGCCTCCGACCAAACAGTGATAGGAAATCCCAATCCCTTGCACATAGGGGGTTTCTCAAATAACTTTACTTACAAAGGCTTCGACTTGGCAATTTTCTTTCAATGGTCTTATGGAAATGATATTTTAAATGCAAACAGATATGTATTTGAAGGAGAAAGTTTTGGTGCAAACTTGAACATGTTTGATACGTACAAAAATAGATGGACACCCACAAATCCGTCCAACACTATTGCAAGACGAGGAGGTACAATTGCGGGTGATTATAATAGTAGAGTCATAGAGGATGGTTCTTTTTTAAGATTAAAAACGGTACAGTTGAGTTATAATTTGCCCAATGAGCTATTGAAAAAATATAGTATTCGAGGTATTAGATTGTATGTCTCTGGCCAGAATTTAATTACTTGGACAAAATATAGCGGCTACGACCCTGAAGTGTCGGTTCGTTATAGTGCGTTAACCCCTGGGTTTGATTACTCCTCCTATCCACGTTCAAGAACAATAGTATTAGGGTTGAATCTTTCTTTTTAAAAACTTTACAACATGAAAAAATATATTAGTTTTCTTTTAGTTATTGGGTTATTCTCTTGCAAAAAGCAATTGGCAACAACTCCAACAGATACTGTAAGCCCTTCGGTTTATTTCAATACAGAGTCGGATTTAAATAATGCGTTAACAGGGGTTTATTATACTTTAGGAGAGAATGATTTGTACGGATTATTTATGCCACTCTATAATGCATATAATGCCGATGATTTGTATTGGACAGCAAATGGAAACCCAGTTGCGCTTTTTATTAATAATTATACGCCAACTGAGGGAACTTACTTGCTTTTTTGGCGAAAGGCTTATGAAGGAATTTATAGAGCCAATTTGTTGTTGGAGAATATTAATAAGCCAACCATGGATTCAACAAGAAGAAACGTTATTAAAGGGGAGGCATTATTTCTTCGCGGCTATTTTTATTACCTACTTGCAACCCATTTTGGTGGAGTGCCAATGCCTTTAAAGTCCTCCTTTGATATTGATAACCCGGGGATGCCACGTAGTTCATTGACTGCTGTTTATACTCAAATATTGACAGATATGACCGCAGCCGATTCTATGGTGAATCCAATTACAGCCTTCAACTACAACGGTCATATTACAAAAACAGCAGTGGAAGGGATATTGGCAAGGGTAAATCTATCAATGGCGGGTTTCCCACTCAATGAAACTGCTAGATATAAAGATGCACTAAATTGGGCAACCAAAGTTTACAATTCAGGCTTACATGCATTGAATCCTGATTATAAGCAGGTTTTTATTAATCTGATGCAAGATATCTATGATACGAAAGAAGATTTATGGGAAGTTGAATTTGAGGTGGAAAATGCCCCTACAGCTTACACACCTACTGGCAGATGGGGTAATGTAATAGGAATAACAACCAATGATTTAACAGTAGGCGTTTGCTCGAACTTTGGTTCTTGCACTGGAAAATTATTCAAATCTTACGCTGCAGATACAAACGATGTACGGATGAACTGGAACTGTGCAAATTTCAATTATGCCACAACAAACAATGTTACTACAAAGGCTTACTTGAAATATACCCAAAACCAATATAACAGGCAGATGGGTAAATATCGTCGGGAATATGAATTGACAACCCCAAAGAATAAAAACAATACCCCTTGCAATTTTCCTGTTCTTCGATATTCCGATGTGCTACTCATGCTTGCCGAAGCTGAAAATGAGGTAAATGGACCTACTCAATTGGCATTAAACACTCTAAACTTGGTAAGGTCGAGAGCGAAAGCGAAAAGCTTTTCTTATTCCGGGACAACAGGTGCGATTATAATTAACCAAAATAAAGATAGTCTCAGGTCTGTTATTCAAGATGAAAGGTTAAGAGAGTTATGTTATGAAACACAAAGACGGCTCGACCTAATACGATGGGGAATTTATCTTCCTACAATGAAGGCATTAGCATTAGACTTCAAGACAAATGCTCCTACTGTAGCGTATGGAAACGGTAAATTGTCTGGTGATGATGCCTCTGAAAGGAATTATTTTTATCCAATACCTCAATATGAAATCAATTTAAACCCATTACTCACCCAGAATCCTGGATATTAAATTTATATACGATGAGATACGCTTTAATTTTATTTACATTTCTAGTTTTAATAACTTCATGTAACAAAGTGGTTACTCCCAATTTGGATTTCAATGTAACTACCAATGCTAATACCTACAGGGTAGGGGATACGGTTACATTCAATTTAAGTGGGAATCCAAACTATATTGTTTTTTACTCAGGTGAACCTGGAAAACAATATCAATATTCCAAAAGAGGCTATCTGACAGGCGGTAAGCCCACCATTAGCTTTACAACTACTGTAACAGACACCATTTTACCTGATACCTTGCTAAACGTTCTCTTATCTTTAAATTTTACGGGGACTAATAACAAGGTTGGCATTGCAAATGCATCTTGGACTGACATAACGAATAGGTTTACACTTTCAAATGGTGTGGCAAACACTCCTTCGGGCCTAGTTGATATCAGCGATTTGGTCTCAGCCGATACTATTCCTGTAACCCTTGCGTTTCGTTACAGGATTCCATCCAAAAGAAAAACAAATTGGTCGATTCAAAATTTATTCATCAATACGATTCTGTCAGCAGGAGATACCACACCGATTTACAATTTAGCTTCGGGCTTCACTGCTGTTGATTCCTTGAATACAGCCATAAAATGGAATGTTTCTACAGCTTCACTGTCCACTTCTGGTTCTTCAGCAACAAGTGCAGCTTCGGACGATTGGGTAGTTTCAAAACCATTTTTTCCTTATCGTACAACTATGGATCAGGGTATCTCAATAAAATCAATCGCAGATGTTGCTATCAGCAACTATCAATATGTCTTTAATACCACAGGCAAATACACTGTCACATTTGTTGCCCAAAATTCAAATATTTATGACACAAAAGTTGCTATGAAAACAATTGAATTGACAATAACGCCTTAACTATTTATGCTTTTGTAATTATTGTTATTTATTTCGCCACAAAGTCTAAAAGACCTAAAACATACTAATAAGTATCAGTTACTATTCTTCTTTGTGCTTCTTTGCGCCTTAGTGTCTTTGTGTTGAAAATATACTCACCATTAAACTCAAATTTCATGTATAACGCTATTTCTAAGCTTAAATTAGTAACCCTATTGTTACTATCACTAAGCTGTTTTGTTAGTTATGCCCAAGTTCAGCCAAGATTTTTAAAACCTTTCAGAAATGGGTGGTCTGGTGGGGTAGGTGCTTACACAAACAGCATCTTAAATTACTTTCCTGTTACTCGTAACCAAACAAATCTTAAAGATACCATAACAAGTGTTGTAAATCCTTTGTATGAAGCAAATCGTTATTTGCGTTTTTCTGTAGAACGTCAAGCTGGAAAGGGAGTTGTAAGCATGACATCTGGTAGCTCTAATACTACAGTAAATACGACTGGTGCATTTAGCTATGTACCCAAAACTAATGCAGTTGGGTGGGATTCGGTTATTTTTAAGGTTACTGATTCAAATTCGGTGACAGCAAAGCAATTGCCTTTTTATTTCACTGCCTATTTTTTCATAACCCGCAGTAATACAGACTTTGTCAATGAATTGAATAGCAGCAACACTTCCAAAATTCACCCACGCCTAATCCTAAACGATAGTGCCTTAGATGTAGTGAAAAATGTTTCCAATTCATATATCACTTCTTGTTTAAAGAGTATAAAAAACGGTGCATTGTCATCGGTTAATTTCACCTTACCTACTGCAACTATTGCAGATAGATCCAATATCGGAAACAGTAGTTCTAGTATTGATTATTATCATTTATTTCAAGCTGCCATGTATTATCGCTTGAATCCCGATAGTGTGCGATTTAAAAATATAGTTTGGGCATGGTTGAATTGGGTAACAGATTCCAGTAAAGTTGTTTCATGGAGTAATGCAAATACCCTCGATTGTCCAGAAGTTTGTCATGTGGTGGCAAATTGTTATGATTGGGTATATAATGGATTAGATTCCAATCAACGCAAACAAGTAAGGCGTGCCCTTTATAGAAATGGTGTTGCTAAGTTTAAGCAATTATATATAAGTACTTTAAAAGGCAAGTATGGGTTCAACAATTTGTATGGAAATAGCAACTGGAATTCTGTTTGCCATTCTGGTATTATTGAATCGGCTCTTGCAATTTGGGATGAGCCCACTGAAGTGGTGAATGGAGTTACCTATAATTACCAAAAAGATTGTGCGGTTGTGTTACAATATGCCAACCAATGCCTGCCGATGGGTTTTCTAGGCTTTGGGCCTGGTGGGGGGTGGTATGAAGGAAGTGGTTATGCAGATTGGATGATCCGCTGTTTTTTAGATGCTGACTTGTCTATGCGTTTAATGCTTAAGAATACGGGTGGTGATTTTGGTATTACCACTTTGCCGGGCTTTTATCAATATTCAACCTATAACGCCTACAATATAGGACCATTTGGTTCAATGCCAGCTGGAGACGGGGAGCAGAACCCGTTTGTCGCCCCTAGTAAATACTATTCACCATCCGATTTTTCTCTGTTTATCGCTAAGGATGCAAATACGCCATCTATTGGTAGTTGGTTTAAGAAACTGAACAGCAGTAATGGGAATATATGGGGGTTTAAGTATTATGATGACAAGGTGTACCAATCTATTCCATCAGTGACTTCTACTTATCCTGTTGATTATTATGCAGCAGGTGTGGAACAAGGATTTTTTCATTCCAAGTTATTTGATAGCAGTGCCACCTTTTTAGGTTTTAAGGCTGGGTCAAACACCGAATATCATGAAGCTTTGGATTGTGGCAACTTTATATTTGACTGTAAGAGGGTGAGATGGCTACTCGATATTGGTGGAGAAACAACGCCAGGATTTTACGGTTATCCTGCAAATAATACACCTTATTTGTATTATCGAAAAAGAGCCGAAGCTCAAAATACCTTAGTCTTTGGTACCAATCTGGTAAACCAAGCCAACACATCTTTATCAAAAATTGACCAAGACGCTACCTATTCCAGTAAAATAACCGCTTTTATTCCGTCCCCTTCCAATGGGACATCGCTTGCAGTGTTAGATTTAAGCAGTGCGTACACCACTTGGACAGATAGTTTACGGAGAGGGTTCAAACTTAATAAAGCCAATGGCGAACTGTTAATACAAGATGATATTGCCACAAAAGGAGCTGATACAGTTTACAGTTTTTTTCATACCGTTTGCAGTGTCATAATAGATGCTAGTAAAATGCGCGCAGTACTAACCGACCCACGAACTGGGCAACAGTGTACCCTATTCTTACTATCACCTATCAATGGCAATGCAAAGTTGAGCGTTGAAGCTGAATCACCAAGTGTAACAAGATCAAACGCTGCGGTGAGCAATGATTCCATGAATGCGCAATTCAAAAAAATAACGGTTAAGGGTTCTAATAACACGGCTAATAGTAAGTACAGTATTCTTCTACGAGTTTTGCCTGGTCAGAATTTAGCAAATTCCGATCCTGCCCAAATCATTCCGTTAGAAAAATGGAGTGCAGATAGTTCAACTACAATAGGTAATTTATTAGCCATTCAACCTGTTGACAGTGTTAAAAAAGCAGTAAAAGAAGAGGTGATTAATAATGTAACAATCATACCCAATCCTGCTAGTGCTATAATAAATGTGAAACATCCTAAAGTTGGGATACACGCCACTTTATTGATAACAGGTATTGATGGGAAAACGATTCTTCAACAAGCTATCCCAAGAGGTACAACTAATTCTGCTGTAAATATTCAACAACTTGCATCTGGCATGTACTATTTAACGGTTTTTGATAATGGTAAACAATATAATGCGTCATTTATAAAGTAATAAAATATTATTTAAATAAAATTCATTAAGCCAATACCAATCTTATCAATCAATAGATTCATGAAATTAATTAATAGAATACAGTCCAATAAAAGGCGATTTATAATTGCTACAGCTCTTGTATGTTGTGGATTAATTGCTAATGCTCAACCATCAACCCAATATATTTTAGATATGGTTCACAATAATCCTGGAGAACCCTTGACAGAAACTGTATTTAATAATTCCAATTACCTAAAAGAGAAAGGGTATAACGGGCAGGTAATGAATGATTTTACATTTGCCCATGCTGCCATCACTTTTGACAAATTAAATCCGCAAATCTTCCCTCAAGGCTCTAAGGAAAGGGCTTGGGTAATGGCTGCTGCCGAACGTGTACGTAAAAACATCAAGGCTGCTCATGCCGCAGGTATCAAGATTTATTATTTTACCGATTTGATAGTCTTGCCCAAGAAATTAGTGGAACTATACCATGATGAAATTTGTGATGCGAAGGGAAAGATTTCTTTTGAAAGACCAAAGACAATTGAAATTCACAAACTCATGTTGGATGAATTGTTCGAAACCTTCCCCGATTTGGATGGATTGGTGATACGGACAGGGGAGACCTACCTAAATAATGTACCCTATCATACAGGTAATAACCCCATCTTGAATGGCGTATCAAGCCATGTTAAATTGATAAATTTATTGCGTGAGGAAGTATGTGTGAAAAGAAACAAGACCATCTTTTACCGCACATGGTCCTTTGGTGGCATGCACGATTCAGCAGCTTATTATTTGGCAGTCACCAATCAAATTGAACCGCACAAGAATCTCATCTTCTCTATTAAGCACACACAGGGCGACTACCATCGTACCATTGATTTTAACCCTACCTTGGGTATCGGTAAACATCAGCAGATAGTTGAGGTTGAATGTCAACGAGAATATGAAGGCAAAGGGGCTTACCCAAACTATGTGATGGATGGAGTAATCAATGGTTTTGAAGAATACAATATTATCAAACCACAATCAGGTTATAAGTGCCTGAATGATATTAAAAATAACCCCAATTTCTCTGGAGTTTGGAGTTGGAGTCGTGGGGGTGGCTGGGTCGGTCCCTATATCAGCAATGAGTTCTGGTGCAAATTGAATGCTTATGTCATCAGCAAATGGGGTGCAAATAAGAACCGGTCAGAAGTAAGTGTTTTTAATGAATTTATGGATGACAATGGTATTTTGAGTCCCGCCAGCAGAAAAGCCTTTAGGGAGTTATGTCTATTGTCCGCTAAGGGGGTATTAAGGGGACATGAGAGTGCTAAATATTATTTTGATAAGGATTGGGTATGGTGGATGCGTGATGAATTTTTGGGAGGAATAGACACTGCCAACCTACCTCAAAATATGGCGTCTAATGAAGGATTCCTGAATAAAGCATTCAGATGGTATTACAATAACGGTTTGTTGGATAAGGTAATTGAAGAAAAGCAAGAGAATGTTGGTTTATGGAAAAAGATAGTGACATTAAGCACTAAAATAGAAATGCCCAATAAGTTAGACCAAGAATATATCAAGGTTTCAAGTCAATATGGTTTATTGCTACATACCATCATCGCAGATGGTTGGAAAGTGATGGCTTTGGGGTACAAAGGCGATAAGACAGGCAAGTATGAAAAGGCATTGATTGCAAAAACGATTAAAAAGTATGATGTGGATTGGGAGAAATTCAACCAACTAAAAGCGAATAACCCAACCTGTGCCACACTCTATAAGCCCTACTCATTCATCTTTGTTGCCCCCACCTATCAAGGCAAACAAGGGATGGCTGCATCTGTAAATAAATATAGAAAGATGGTTACAAAAGTGGAGACTAAAAACAAATAGCTACAAATACTGCATTTATTTAAAAACTAATAAATAACTCTAAAATGAAAAATAAAATGAAATTAATATGGGCGATAGCAATATTAGTTGTAGTAAATGTTAATGGTCAGTTGGTTCCTGAAAGGAAATACGATTCAACTATTAATGATCTGATGAGCAAAATGACCCCCGATGAAAAGGTATTGCAGTTGTTGAGTTATCGTTCAAATGGTGTTCCTCGTTTAGGTATTCCATATTTGCAAGCGGGGGAAGCACTACATGGTGTTGTTTCTAGTGGTGCTACTGTTTTCCCACAATCCATCGCATTGGCTGCCACTTGGTCGCCAGATTTGGTAGAAAAGATGGGCGTTATCATCGGTCAGGAAGCAAGGGCTGTAGGAGTGCAGCAGGTTTTTGCGCCAATGCTTGGCTTGGCTCGTGACCCTCGATGGGGAAGGGTAGAGGAGTCCTATGGGGAGGATAGTTACCTCGCCACACTTATGGGACTTGCCTACATCAATGGTGTGCAAGGAAAAGGTAAGGAACAATTTGGCCCTGAAAAAATAATTGCTACCCCTAAACACTTTATTGCCGATGGTGAACCTTGGGGCGGACATAATGGCGAATACTTTGAAGTGAGCGATAGGGTATTGCGTGAAATTTATATGCCGCCATTTGAAGCGGCTATCAAGGTAGCTCAAGCTGGTTCTATCATGCCTGCCCACCATCAGTTAAATGGCATTCCTTGCCATGCCAATCATTGGTTGCTTGACACTATCTTACGTCAGGAATGGGGATTTCAAGGGTTCATAACTTCTGACATGAGCGATATTCCTAAGTTAAGCGATGGACACAAATATGCCAACAACGGTGATTATAATTCAGAAATCCTATCCATTAAAGCAGGGGTAGATATGGAATTGATTGGTAATGTCTATAAAGGATTATTGGATGATGTAAAGACTGGGAAAATATCCCAAGAACTGATAGATAAATCTGTTCGACGTGTTCTTAGAATGAAACTGAAACTATTGGGCTTGGCACCAGTAAATAGTGCTGCAACATTGGCCGCACAAAATGAAACCACCAACGCCATTGGCAACTATAAAGGCTCAGATGATATTTGGGCAAAACTAATTGAACAAGGTAAATTTGACACACCCGAAAGTGGAAGAAAGCCCAATGCAGATGCTATCATCGCAAATCCAACACATAATTCATTAGCATTAATGCTTGCACAGAAGTCAATAGTCTTATTGAAAAATAAAAAAAATACATTACCACTCAATAAGAATAAGATAAAAAGAATATTGGTAGTAGGTCCATTAGCAACTATCTCAAATGTGGGAAATTATACCAAGGGCACCAACAGACCAAGTGCTACAGTATTAAACGGCATCAAAATGATTGTGGGCAGTTCTACCGAGGTTTTTTATGAGGCGGGTTGTAAAATTGAAGATAATTCAACGTCTTTATTAGCAAAAGCAATTAATAAAGCCAAGGAGGTTGATGTAATTATAGCCGTAGTAGGACACTCTAGTCAACAGGTTCGTGAGAACTTGGATAGGGATAACCTCGATTTAATGGGTGGTCAGGAGAAACTTGTTGAGTCTTTATATGCTACGGGTAAGCCTGTAATCGTAGTTTTAGAAAATGGGGCACCCTTATGTATCAATTGGATAAAGGATTCTATTCCTGCCATTTTAGAATGTTTGTATGGGGGACAAAATGCAGGTATTGCTGTTGCACAAGCTATTTTTGGTGAAATAAATCCTGGTGGCAAGTTACCTTTCTCAGTTCCTAAAAACCTTGGTCAAATTCCTTGCTATTACAATTACCTACCTATCACAGGCCCTTCAGATTATTATCAGTCAAATTGGAAAAACTTATTTGTGTTTGGAGAAGGATTATCCTACACAAAGTTTCAGTATAGCGATATGAAGGTGTCCCAAAGTGCAATAAAGAAAGGTGAAGACGCAACGGTAACACTCAAAATAAAAAATACGGGTGATAGGGAAGGAGATGAAGTAGTTCAATTGTATGTAAGGCAAGATTACACTTCTTTGGTCCGACCTGTAAAGACATTAAGGGGTTTTAAACGCGTGACTTTAAAACCTAGTGAAGAGAAAGAAGTAAGTTTTACAGTAGGTTATGAAGATGCCAAATTCTGGAAGAACAATGGGTGGACTGCCGAAGCAGGGGAATTGAATCTTTTGATTGGCTCTTCATCCGAGGACATAAGGCTAAAAGGAAGCGTAAAGCTTGATTATTAAGGTAAGTAACATTACAATCGATATAAAGAATATTAACGAACAAGCATTCATTTTTTAGGGAATTAGGTAAACATAAGTGTTCGTTTCAAGCGAAAAGTGTCCCTCTAAAACCAGATTTTAACTATCAAAAACCTTAAAACTATTTGAGATAGCGAAATTGAGGTATAAGACACAGAAATTACACTTTTAGACACGATAATTACTATTTGAGATGCGGTACTTACTATTTGAGATACGATACTTACTGTTTGAGATGCAATAATCTTACTTCAAGACACGATAATGTTACTTCAAGATACGATACTTATTGTTTAAGATGCAGTAATCTTACTTCAAGCGTTGATATTTTTAAAAAGGCATATCATCTGGAAATAAAAGCATTTATTATGCTAAATTTAGGTTTAAAAACCTCGCATTAAGGGTACGCTTGGACAAATAGTCTGAATAGCAGTAATTGATATAATATCGATGGACTACCTGCATATCCTTTTAGAACAGATAGCAATTAACCAAGAGCACATACTATCAAACTTCAATAAAATTATTATTAAAACGCTTAATTATGCAACGTAAGTTATTTACTCTTTCTTTCTTTATTTTGATGTCTTTAACCATTTTTGGGCAAAAGACAAATCTGAGATCTTATGTAGAAATCATACTGAAGCCAAATCATTCAGACTGGGTATATAAGACCAATGAAGAGGTAGGATTGGATATATATGTAAGTAAGGCAGGTGAAACCATTCAAAAAGGCGAAATCCAATATAGTTATGGAATGGAGATGATGCCTGTAGAAAGCAATGGAAAGGTTGTTATCAAGGATGGAAAGGCTTTTGTAAAGCTCAAAGGGGCTTCCGAACCAGGCTTCAAAACATTTGATGCGAACATTTATGTAGATGGTATTAAGTATTCCAATTTCATTACGCTAGGGTTTGATCCTTATGCAATAAAACCTGCAACGCCATTGCCGAACGATTTTGTATCATTTTGGAGTGAACAGAAAAAGAGTTGGGATGCCGAGCCACTTTGTGCTAAGATGGATTATATGCCCAATAAAAGCACGGACAAGGTGGATGTTTATAACATCAGTTATAACTATAATGGCAAACCAGGTACCTATGGTGCCGCACGATTCTTCGGTGTACTAGCTATTCCTAAGGCTGCTGGAAAATATCCTGCTATCTATTATTTGCCTGGTGCAGGTGTAAGAAGTTATAAGCCCATCATTGATATTGCGGAAAAGGGTTTTATTACTTTACAAGTTGGAATACACGGTATTCCCATTGATATGGCGGATGAAGTTTATCAATTACTTCGTGTAGGGGCATTGGATGGCTATCCTTTATTTAATAACAATAGCAGAGAAAAATATTATTATAATCGGGTGTACAACGGTTGCGTAAGGGGAGTGAGTTTCATTTTTGGTTTGGAAAAGTTTGACGGTGTAAACCTTGCAACATGGGGCGGAAGTCAGGGTGGAAATCTCTCTATGGCTGTTTCTGCACTTGATAAACGTGTAAAATGTTCCGTAGTTTTTCATCCCGCCCTAACAGATATGGAAGGCTATCTTCATGGTCGTGCAGGTGGTTGGCCACATCAATTTAAGAATAGTAAATTGGCACTTACTGATACTACGGTAACAACAAGTAGATATTACGATGGGATAAATTTTGCAAAGCAGCTAAATAAACCTGTAATGTTCTCCTTTGGCTTCGATGATAAAACTTGTGGACCAACTACATCTTTTGCTGCTTATAATGCTATTACTGCACCAAAGGAAATCTTTCTAGCACCAAATACTGGACATTGGACTTTTCAGGAGCAACAGGATACTTGCCTTCGATTTGTGATGAAGCAGTTTGGAATGAAATAAATAGGTATCAATTTTACCTCTTTGATTGTGTGCCGAAGTTCTTATCGCCACTAAACGATCTTAAACGAAAAACTTTTATACAACCTTCCCCTTCCAAACAAAACAGAATGTCTTCTCTAAACAAAAATGTACCTGCCAATATGAAATTAAAAATTGCTTTTATCTTAATGTGGGTTAACCTATTTGCAGTTGCGCAGGTTAATCTGTCTTCCCTGAAAGTAAATCATCTTATGTCGCCAGAAGGGCTTACAGAAAAGAAACCTACGTTCAGTTGGATAATTACCAGCAACGAACGGAATACGATGCAGGAGGCGTATGAGATACAGGTGTTTAAAGGCGATAAGTTGATATGGAATTCTGGACGTGTGAAGTCGGATAATTCATTGACTGTATCTTATGGTGGTGATTCTTTACTATCTGCTACACGTTATTTCTGGCAGGTGCGGGTTTGGGATAATCACAGTCATTGCACGAATTGGAGCACTAAGGCAAGTTGGTTAACCGGATTGTTTTCAGTGGATGAATGGAAGAAAGCTTCGTGGATTGAACCACAAAAGCAAAGTGAGGCTTCTCCATTGTTTCGCAAACAATTCTCAGTAGCCAAACCTATTGCATCTGCCGTATTGTATATTACTTCGCATGGTATGTATGAAGCTTCAATCAATGGTAATAAGGTTGGAAAAAGTCATTTTACACCAGGTTGGACTTCTTATGAAAAACGTTTGCAATATCAGACCTATGACGTAACTGGTATGTTGAATAAAGGATCCAATGCTCTTGGTGTCATGCTTGGGCGCGGATGGTATTTGGGTCGTATTGGGTACAAGGTTGTACCGAAGGTTTATAGTGCCGAAAAGGTGGGGGCGTTAGCTATTATGATAGTTTCCTATCTTGATGGTAGTAAGGAGATAATTACCACTGATAAAACGTGGAAGACTTCAACCGGTGAAGTGGTGTTTTCCGAGTTGTATGATGGGGAGACTGTTGATGCCCGATTACAACAAAAAGGTTGGAATACGCCTGTATTTGACGATTCAAAGTGGGAAGCCGTACAAGTGAAAGAATATCCCTTTGACAATTTAGTCAGTAGTGAGAGTGAACCTGTAGTAACACATGAATTGAAGAGTCCGATAGCAGTGATAACAACACCAAAAGGGGAGAAAGTGCTTGATTTTGGTCAAAATATGTCTGGCAGGGAAATTTTAACCTATAAAGGAACAAGAGGTCAGGTGATTACCACTTCTCATGCGGAGGTGTTGGATGAGAAAGGGAATTTCTATACCGCCAATTTACGTTCTGCAAAGGCTCAGGGTCGATATGTCTGTAGTGGTGAACCCGACCGGTTTGAAGCACGGTTTACATTTTATGGATTCCGTTATCTGAAAGTTGAAGGCATTGATGGCAACCTGAATCCAGATGATTTTAAAGTAGCTGTTGTCTTTTCGGATATGGAACAGACAGGCACATTTAACTCTTCCAACAATCTGGTCAATCAGTTGCAAAGCAATATTCAATGGGGATTGTACAGCAATTTTGTGGACATACCATCCGATTGCCCACAACGAGACGAACGTTTGGGCTGGACAGGGGATGCACAGGCTTTTTTCAGGACAGCTACCTTCAATCGTGATGTACAAAATTTTTTCCGTAAATGGCTGAAGGATCTGGCTGCAGATCAATCCCCCGATGGAAAAGTATCACATATTACACCCATTATTCCTGGACTTGTAGGTAAAGGAAATACTTTCTGGTCGGATGCAAGTACCATTATACCCTGGCAACATTACATGGCTTATGGTGATAAACAGATTCTGGAAAATCAATATTCAAGTATGAAGAAATGGGTGGATTACATGGTTTCACAGAGTAAAGATTATTTGTGGACTACTGGGTCACATCATGGTGATTGGTTGTTTTACAGTGTTAATAACGACAATTTAGGCGTTTCGGCAGTGACTTATAAACCGCTTATTCAGCAATGCTTTTTTGCCAATTCGCTAGATATCCTTTCTAAGTCGGCAGCAGTGCTTGGAAAATCTGAAGATGCGGAACATTACGCCGAGATGACTACGAAGGTTAAGTCCGCATTTTGTAACGCCTATCTCACGCCGGGAGGTTATCTGGTATCGGCTACACAGACTGCGTTTGCTTTGGCCTTGAATTTTGAAATGCTTCCCGAAGCACAACGTCCTGTAGTTGCAGCCCACCTTGCAGATAATGTACGTCAGTATGGTCATATAACCACCGGTTTTGTTGGCACCCCTTTTATCTGTCACGTATTATCAGAATGGGGATACACTGATTTGGCTTATAAACTTCTGCTGCGCAAGGAGTATCCGGGATGGCTTTATCCTATTACGATGGGCGCAACCACTATGTGGGAACGGTGGAATGCGATGTTGCCCGACCATACTATACCAAGCAATGGGATGAATTCTTTCAATCACTATGCCTATGGTTCTATTGGTGATTGGCTGTACCGAGATGCAGTAGGCTTGCATGAAACTTCGGCAGGATTCAAAACAATGATGATAAAGCCTCACCCGGGTGGAGAATTTACTCAAATGAGCGTAACAGAATTAACGCCTTATGGGTTGGCATCAGCAGCATGGCGGAAAGACAATGACGCTTTTTCAATGGATGTATCCATTCCAGTGAATACCACAGCCACAATTTTTATCCCAGTTGCCTCAACTGATCAGCGTATTCTGCTTGATAATACAAAATTGAGTGATGTTAAAGGCATTCAGGTGGAGGGATTTGGTGAAGGTTATATCAAAGTAAAAGTCGGCTCTGGAACTTACAGGTTCGTGGTTCCGGAAATAAAGAATCAACCAAACAAATAACAATCTATTGACAGCATTGGGTAAAGCTGACAAGATATTTACTCTCCTTGTCCGCTTTTTGTAAAAGAGAGCTGGAAAAGTGAAAAAGCTGACAAGATATGTGCTCCGCTTGTCAGCTTTTTGTAAAACCCGACAAGAAATGAGGCAAACCGGACAAGATGTGTGCTCCGTTTGTCTGCTTTTTGCAAAAGAGAGCTGGAAAAGTGATAAAGCTGACAAGATTAGTACTTCGCTTGTCAGCTTTTTGCAAAAAAGTGCTAACAATGATTAATTGTTAGTTGGAAAATGGTCTAACCTAGTAAGGCAAAGCCAATTTCCTGCTCACTTTAATCAGTTAAGAGATATTTTATTGGAAGGAAGTGAAGGGGATGATTGCCGATGAAGCCAAGACAATTAAATCAAATAGGCGATAGAGCTTTGGTATCGATTACTAAACAATAAGGAAGGTTTCTCTTTTAGCCAAGCCTTCCTTTTGAATCAAAAAAATAACAATGAAGAAAAAAGTTACAGTTGCGTTTTTTACATTACTTACAATGACTGGAAATGTCTTTAGTCAATCAAGTGTAGATTCATTGTCAGCACAAATTTTAACTCCAACAGCACCTTTGAGTCCTCGTATTAATGGTGCAAAAGTATTTGGTGTTCGTTCTGGTTCCCCAGTCTTTTATACGGTTGCTGCGACAGGTGTCCGACCAATGACATTTTCTGCATCAGGTCTTCCTGACGGGTTGAGTTTAGATGCAAAAACGGGTATCATTACAGGAAGTATTTCTAAAAAAGGAACTTTTCCAGTTGTGTTAAAAGCGAAAAATGCCAAAGGGATTGCAATCCGAAACTTTAAGATTATTGTTGGGGAAACCATTGCTTTGACGCCGCCAATGGGCTGGAATAGTTGGAATGCCTATGCAGGTCAGGTATCGGCAGACAAAGTAAAGCGGGCTGCTGATGCGATGGTAAACAGTGGATTAATCAACTATGGATGGTCTTATGTTAATATAGATGACTATTGGGAAAACAATCATACCAAAACCAAAGACCCAAAGCTGCAAGGTGATTTCAGGGATGCAGAGGGTAATATTATTCCAAATGGACGATTTCCTGATATGAAGGGATTGGCAGATTATATTCATAGTAAGGGGTTGAAAGCAGGTTTATATTCCTCACCCGGAGTGCTTACTTGTGGTGAATGTGCGGGTAGTTGGCAACACGAAATGCAAGATGCAGCCAGTTTTGCCAATTGGGGTTTTGATTTTCTTAAATATGATTGGTGTTCTTATACAAAAATTGCTTCGGATTCTACTCAAGGCGTACCTATGTTGAGTAAAGACAAAACGCTTGATTCCATTGCTAGGGTTTATCCTTACGATTTGATGGGCAAAGCCTTGCGGGCGCAAAAAAGAGATATTGTATTTAGTTTATGCCAGTACGGTAAAGCAGATGTATGGAAATGGGGTGCGAAAGTTAATGGTACCTATTGGCGCATTTCAGGGGATTTGGTAGATGCATGGGATAAGGCCGAATTGGGAACAAGTACACACAAAACTGTTAGTGATGTAGGTTTCAATATGGAAAAATGTTCGCCCTATTCCAATCCCGGACATTATAATGACCCTGATATGTTAGTAATTGGTACCGTAGGCTGGGGGAAGCCTCGCCCAACAAGACTTACACCTGATGAACAATATGCGCATATTAGTTTGTGGTGCCTGCTCTCAGCACCATTAATGTTGGGTTGTGATTTAGAGAAGTTGGATACTTTCACGCTTAATCTGATTACCAATGATGAAGTAATTGATATTGACCAAGACCCCTTGGCAGTAAGTGCAATATGGGTAGCCTCTCACGATTCATTGGAAGTATTTAAGAAACCGTTAGAAGATGGAAGTATTGCGGTTGGGCTATTTAACAGAGGTATCAATAAGGCAGTGATAACTGCAAATTGGAATGACTTGGGCATTGCAGGCAAACAAACAGTTAGGGATGTCTGGAGACAAAAGGATCTAATGGTTGCAACGAATAGTTATCAGGCCGAAGTTGCACCTCATGGAGTAGTTTTATTAAGATTGATTCCTAAGAAATAAGTGTAGAATGCCAAGTACTACACTAAAATCTCTTTAAAAGCACAACATTTAGTGCTTGAATCCACCAAAAAATAAAATATAGCAAATGAGAAAAAGTAGATTAGTTACAACCCTGTTTTTGTGTGCATTGGTCGGCTTTATGAAAAACTCTTCAGGACAGGTTAAAGCCGAATTGGAAAGTGCAAGGGTTCAAAAAAAGAAAACCTATCAACTTTGGTATGATGCACCTGCACCAAATAGGGGAGGGAATTATAAGGCTCTCGGTGTTACGAGTAAACCTTATGATGCAGATTGGGAAAGTTTGTCTTTACCTTTAGGGAACGGTTGGCTTGGGGCTTGTGTTTTTGGGAGAACAGATACAGAAAGGATTCAGATTACGGAAAATACCTTGGTAAATAAAAGCCTTCATAAATTGGGCGGGTTAACCAATTTCGCAGAGATTTATCTTGACATCAATCATAGAAAACCTACTAACTATCAAAGGGGGCTTTCAATCAGTGATGCAGTATCCTACACTAAATATCAGGAGGGTGGTGTGGAATATACCCGTGAATACTTTGCAAGTTATCCTGATAAGGTGTTGGTGATAAAGCTAAAGGCAAGTGCAAAAGGAAAGCTTTCCTTTTCTGTCCGCCCAGTGATTCCTTATCTAAAAAACCCAGATACCACTAAGGATGGAGATTATAGGACAGGGATTGTTTCGGCAAATGGTGATTTGATTACCCTGTCTGGAAAGATGGGTTTCTACAATGTCCTCTATGAAGGACAATTGAAGGTGACCAATTTTGGAGGGACTGAACAGGCTATGAATGATGTTGAGGGCGGTAATGGGAAGATTGTAGTTGCAGATGCAGATAGTGCGATACTATTGGTAGCGGTAGGAACAAATTATAAATTAGAAAGCAAAGTGTTTACAGAATTAAATCCTGCTAAAAAACTTTATGGCAATCCATCACCCCACGAAAGGATTTCAAACATCATAGCTGCTGCAAGCAAAAAAAGTTATGCCGAATTGTTGCAAACTCACCTTTCAGATTATCACAATTATTTCAATCGGGTAAAATTGGATTTTGGTGGTACTGAACCAACTATTCCTACAGATAAACTTTTAACAAACTACAGAACGGGTATTCATGATAGTTATTTTGAAGAACTTTATTTTCAGTTTGGGAGATACCTTTTGATTTCTTCTTCCCGTCCTGGAACGATGCCTCCCAACTTGCAAGGTATCTGGACACAATATGATATTTCTCCTTGGGGTGCAGGTTATTGGCACAATATAAATGTGCAAATGAACTATTGGCCTGTCTTCAATACCAATCTGGCAGAGATGTTTACTGCATATGTGGATTACCACAATGCCTATATGGAGGAGGCTTGTCAAATGGCAACTGAATATATTAGAATCAATAATCCAGACTCTTTATCCTTCTCTACCAATGGTAATGGATGGGCTATCGGAACGGGTGCAAGTGCTTATACCATCATGGGACCAGGCGGTCATTCAGGCCCAGGAACAGGTGGGTTTACTACTAAACTTTTCTGGGAACAATATGATTTTTCAAGGAATAAAAAACTATTAAGGCAAACAGATTATCCGGCTTTACTGGGAATGGGGAAGTTTTTGAGTAAGGTAATCAAGCCTACTAGAGACGGGTTGCTATTGGCAAACCCGTCTGAATCGCCTGAACAGATGCAAAAAGGAACTGCTTACAAAACAATTGGATGTGGCTTTGACCAACAGATGATTTATGAAAATCACCATGACCTATTGGAAATGGCAAAGATATTGGATGATAAAGCCCCCTTCATTAGCACGGTTAAATACCAGATAGGTAAGCTAGACCCTATACAAGTAGGCTTTTCTGGTCAAATAAAAGAATATAGGGAAGAGAAAAATTACGGGGACATTGGGGAATACAAGCATAGGCACATTTCGCATTTGGTAGGACTTTATCCTGGAACAATTATTAATTCTAACACCCCTGCGTGGGTAGATGCAGCCAAAGTGACTCTAAATGCAAGGGGCGACTTATCAAGGGGTTGGGCAATTGCACACCGCCTGAATTTGTGGGCAAGGGTAAAAGATGGCGATAGAGCTTACATTTTATTTTCAAATTTACTTTCCACTTGTACCAAACCGAATCTTTGGGATACGCATCCACCGTTTCAGATTGATGGCAACTTTGGGGGAACGGCTGGAGTGGCAGAAATGTTATTGCAAAGTCATGAAGGATATATTGCCCCATTACCTGCATTGCCGTCCAAATGGGCAAGTGGAAGTTATAAGGGGTTGGTTGCAAGGGGAAATTTTGAAGTATCCGCCGCTTGGAAGGATGGACAAGCAACCTTTTTTGAGATCAATTCGCGAGTGGGAGGAATATGCAAGGTTTATTATCCAAATATCAGTATGGCAACTGTAACTGATTCTCATGGAAATAAGCTGTCTTTTAAGAAAGAAAATACCGACTTAATTAGTTTGCAAACAAATAAAGGGGATATACTTAAAATTAAATCTATCCCTGAAAATAGTAAAATAAAGGCAACGGATACACTGATGATTACTACCATAGATGAGAAAAGTGTTGATTTGGTATGGAAAGAAGTAGAGGGTGCAGCTTATTACAAATTATATAAAGCGGTAGGTAATTCCCCTACTTATGATTTAGTTGCAGATAAAGTAACAAAAACCAATTATGAGTTTCAATCAGAAAGTATTTCAGGAATGGGGCGAACGACTTTCAGGGTAACAGTTGTAGGAAAGAATGGACGGGAGAGCAATGGAAGGCTCGTTTATATCAATAACAAATAATAAGGCTCTTAGCAACAATTAAATCAAAATAAATGAAAAAAGTACTGTCCGTAATTACAATCCTAAGCATTACAAGCTTTGGATTTTTCAAGCAGGTTTATTCCCAAGAGATTCAACCTATTCAACGTGTTATTTCAGTGGATTTATCGAAAGAAAAGGGAATAACAAGTAAGATGTGGCGCAAATGTGTGGGTGCAGGCAGGGCAAATGAAGGGCTACGTGCTGATTGGCAGGAACAATTGAGGGAGGTTAAAAAGGATTGTGGTTTTGAGTACATCCGTATGCATGGGTTATTGCACGATGATATGGGTGTTTATTTTGAGGATGAAAAGGGTAATCCTATTTATAATTGGCAATACATTGACCAACTATATGATTTTCTGTTGAGCATCGACGTAAAACCCTTTGTTGAACTTTCTTTCATGCCAAAGGCATTGGCAAGTGGCGATAAGACTTGCTTTTGGTGGCAAGGAAATGTAACGCCGCCTAAATCTTACGATAAGTGGGCAGGTTTGATTACTGCACTTACACAGCATTTTACGGAACGGTATGGGAAGGAAGAGGTGAAGACCTGGTATTTTGAAGTATGGAACGAACCCAACCTGAGCCATTTCTATACCTCTACGATGGAGGAATATTTCAAATTGTACGACTATACAGCTAAAGCAGTGAAGCGTGTTTCGACAGATTATCGTGTTGGCGGTCCTGCATCGGCAGGAAGTGGTTGGACAAAAGAATTAATCGAGTATTGTTACAAAAACAATTCACCAATTGATTTTATATCTGCCCATTCTTATGGTGTAAAAAAAGGGTTTATTGATATAAATGGCAAAGCCGGCAAAATATTGTCAAGCGATTTAAAGGCAGTTACTTCTGATATTATTTCATTAAGAAAAAAAATAGACAACTCGCCTTTGAAAAACTTAGAACTACACTTTACCGAGTGGAGTACATCACCTTCAGGGGTTGATAACGTTCATGATTCCTATCAATCTGCCCCATTCATTTTGGATAAAATTAAGGGTACGGAAGGATTTGCCAATTCAATGTCCTATTGGACTTTTACCGACATTTTCGAGGAAGGTGGACCACGAAAGACCCCATTTCATGGTGGTTTTGGGTTGCTGAATTATCAATCTATCAAGAAACCTTCCTATTATGCCTTTAACTTTTTAAATAGATTGGGAGAAACGGAACTCATCAACAAGGATTCTGCCTCGTGGGTTACTGTTGATAATAAAGGGGATATTCAAGTGTTGTTTTGGAATTTTACGGTATTAAATAAAGGGGACTCTGTAAATAATGACGTGTATTATAGACGTGATTTGCCATCGAAGGATAACGGAAATGTTCAATTGAAATTAAATAATGTTCCAAAAGGAAAATATACAATGAAAGTTACTAAGGTTGGCTATAAAAGCAATGATGCCTACGCTACTTATCTGCAATTAGGTTCGCCGAATCAATTGACAAGAGCGCAGGTGAAAACAATTAATGAGGCAAATGCTGGTAATCCAGAGATTGAGAAACAGGTGGAGATAAAAGGAGATAAGCTCTTCACTTATACATTGCCAATGAGAGAGAACGATGTGTATTTGGTGGAATTGGTAAAAGAGTAAGGAATAGATTTTTTTGTGGACTTGATTAATTAGATGAAGAATGAAAAAAGTATTGTTAGCGTTTTTAGTGGTTACAAATCTGGGGTTATACAAACAAGTATTTTCTCAAGAAGCAGTTCCTGTTCAGCGAATTATTTCAGTAGACATGAGCCAAGAAAAGGGGAAAACAAGTAGGGTTTGGCAGAAGTGTGTGGGTGCAGGAAGGGCAAATGAGGGGTTGCGTGCCGAGTGGCAAGAACAATTGAAACAAGTGAAAAAGGATTGTGGATTTGAATATATCCGAATGCATGGATTATTGCACGACGATATGGGCGTTTATTTTGAGGACGAAAAGGGGAATCCTATTTATAATTGGCAGTATATTGACCACCTATACGACTTTTTGTTAAGCATCAATATTAAACCTTTTGTGGAACTCGCATTTATGCCAAGTGCATTGGCAAGTGGTGAAAAAACAGGTTTTTGGTGGAAAGCCAATATGACACCACCTAAATCTTATCCTAAATGGAGTGCATTGATAAAGGCATTAACGGAACATTTTACCGAAAGATATGGACAGGAAGAAGTGAAGACTTGGTACTTTGAAGTATGGAATGAGCCAAATCATAAGGGGTTTTGGTCGAGTGATATGCAAGAGTATTTTAAGCTTTACGATGCAAGTGCACGGGCTGTAAAAAGTGTGTCTGCAGATTACCGGGTAGGTGGTCCTGCATCTGCTGGAACTGGATGGATTAAGGAATTGATTGATTATTGTGACAAGAATAATTGCCCAATCGATTTCATCTCCACCCATCAGTATGCAGTAACGAAAGGTTTCTTGGACGAGACAGGCAAAACAGGTACAATATTTAGCCCTAACAGAAAGGCTATTACAGACGGGGTAATAAATGTTCGTCATCAGATTAATAGTTCGTCGAAGCCGAATCTCGAATTGCATTTTACAGAATGGAGTGCATCTTACACGCCGACTGACCGCATTCATGATGCTTACCATTCGGCAGCTTTTATTTTGGATAAAATAAAGGGTACAGAACATATCGCCAATTCGATGTCGTATTGGGTGTTCACGGATATTTTTGAGGAGTTGGGAATTAGGGCTACCCCTTTTCATGGGGGATTTGGTTTATTGAATTATCAATCTATTAAGAAACCCGCCTACTATACCTATCAGTTTCTAAATAAATTGGGTAATGTAGAAGTGAAAAATACCGATTCAGCTTCGTGGGTTTGCAAAAGCGACAATGGAAATATCCAAGCATTATTGTGGGATTTTACCATCACCCAACCTGAAGACAGTGTGCCTGACCAAGTATATTACAAAAGGGATTTGCCATCGAAGGATAAAGGAACTGTTCAATTGAAATTGAATAATGTTCCAAAAGGAAAATATACCTTGAAAGTTACTAAAGTAGGTTATAAAAGCAACGATGCCTATGCTACTTATCTGCAATTAGGTTCGCCTAATCAACTGACAAGAGCGCAGGTGAAAACAATAAAAGAGGCAAATGCAGGTAATCCAGAAATTGCGAAACAAGTGGAGGTAAAGGGTGATAAGTTATTCAACTATACATTGCCAATGAGGGAGAATGATGTTTATTTGGTGGAATTGGAGAAAGAGTAAGTGAATAATAACCTGTTAAAATTGGGGCTGGTAATCTTTAGATTGAAAAGAATCAATCATTACAACCTTGTGTTGTTCAGAGTCTCATTCATACGATTACAAGGCAAGTTGAAATGAATATTACATAGTAAATTAGGCGGAGTATCCTTGAAATCACTCCAAAAGTGTCATTTCCTTGCTTGGTTCTGTCGTTCCCTTGCTTGGTTCTGCCATTCCCTCACTTGGTTTTGTCATTCCCTTGCTTGGTTCTGTCATTTCCTTGCTTGAGGAAATGACAGAATCAAGTGAGGGAATGCCTAAAAAGCCAACGGTTTTTCCTGTTCCCTTGGTGTTGCCCCCAAAAAATCGGGTAAAAAAGGAGTCACTTAAACATTAAATATGATGAAAAACAAGCTGTTTATATGCTGCTTACTATTGGCAATATTGCCATTATTGGTATTCTCACAAACTAAAACATTATTACTAAAAGATGAGTTGGAGAAAAACTTCCTCAATCCCCCTGCTTCTGCAAAGCCTTATGTGTATTGGCATTGGATGGGGAGCAATTTTTCTAAGAGTGGCATCACCAAAGACTTGGAAGCAATGAAAGAAGAAGGTATCGGTGGGGCAACCATCTACAACCTGTCTTCATCATCACCAACTCTCGAAAACCAGCCTTGGCCAGAACAAACTTATCGAAGCCCTGCATATTGGGAGGCGTTGCGTTTTGCAGCAGCAGAAGCAAAAAGGTTAGGGCTAGAATTGGGTTTGCACAATTCAGTTGGGTATTCTGGAACAGGTGGGCCTTGGATAAAGCAGGAACAAGGAATGCAAAAAATTGTATGGAGTAGCGTGAATGTAGAGGGAGGGCAAACTGTTTCTTTGAACATGCCGAGGCCACAACTGCCCACTGAAGAAGGATATGGAGGCACTTTTAGAAAAGCCACTTATTATAAAGACTTTGCAATACTGGCAGTACCAGAGGCAGACAGCTTTGGTTTGAAAGACGTGATAAATCTGACTGAAATGACCGAGAATGATGGTAGCGTAAAATGGGATGCACCCAAAGGCAACTGGAAGGTTTATCGGTTTGGCAATAGCCCAACAATGACTTCACCCCATCCTATTCCTGATGAACTGATAGGAAAAGCCTTTGAGGTAGATAAAATGAGCAAGGAATTGAATGAATACCACTGGCACGTTGTGATAGATTCCATCAAAAAATACCTTGGTGAATATGTAGGTAAGAGTTTCACCCATTTATTTATTGATAGTTATGAAGCAGGTTATCAAAACTGGACAGCTAATTTTAGGGAAGAATTTATTAAGTTGAAAGGATATGACCCAATACCTTGGTTGGTTTGCTTTGGAAAGCCCATAACAAATTCAAAAGAAAAGTCCTTAAGAAAAGTCATTAATTCGGAAGAAGAAACGAAGCGCTTTGAATGGGATTATGCTGATGTCATCAATCGTTTGTATTTTGATAATGGATGGACAATTGGGAAAAAGATTTGTCATGAAAACAACCTGATGTTGCATTGGGAACCTTATGCAGGGCCATTCGATATTGTAGAGGGTGATGCATTGGCAGATATACCCGTAGCTACTTTCTGGGCGAGCGGTCCATTTTCAAGTAAAGTGTATAAGGGTAATGTCAACAGTCTCGTGCCTGCTGCGGCAAGGGCTGCGGGTAAAACGTTGGTTGCCGCAGAATCTTTTACGGGTTGGCCAACTGATAGTAAGTACACTGAAGATCCTGCCTTTTTGAAACCAATTTCCGATGGTGCTTTTGCATCAGGCGTAAATAGATTGATGCTACATCATTGGGTGCATCAGCCATTTGATGATAAATATCAACCTGGGATGGAGATGTTTTTCTGGGGTACGCATTTTGGAAGACACCAAACTTGGTTTGAACCGGGAAAAGCCTATTTCAGTTACTTAGCCCGCGCTCAAACGATGTTGCAATTTGGTGAACAGATTGCCGATTATATCTGCATCGATAAACAGGATGGTTTTAGTGATGTAATTGCCACCCATGATTTTTTGTTGGAGAATATTAAAGTAGAAAACCATCAAATAATATTGCCTTCTGGTAGAAAGTATGCCTTTATTGATATCCCAAAGGGAGATACCCTTCTTCCAGCAGTGGTTGAAAAAATAAAAAAGCTGGTAGATGAAGGCGCTTTTTTGGTATCACCTAAGCCCAAAGCTTCACCAAGTTTGCAAGATTATCCCAATGCAGATAATAAAATAAAAGCTATTGCAGCAGAAGTTTGGGGCAACGGCACAGACCACAATTATGGTAAAGGTTGGGTAACAAACAGTGTTGCAAATGCGATAGAAAAATGTCACTTAACCGCTGATTGTATTATTGAGAAGGCAGAGGCTGTAAAACACATCAAATATGCGCATCGTCAAAAAGACAATACGCATATTTTTTATATTGCCAACACAGATACCAAACCCGAAAATGTAACGTTATCATTTAGGGTAACAGGTTTGCAACCAGAGATTTGGCAGGCAGAAGATGGGAGTATTACACTTGCCCCCGTTTGGAAAGAAGAAGGTGGTAGAACGCACGTACAATTATTCTTAAAAGGAATTCAAACAGCATTTGTCGTGTTTAGGAAACCTGTTATCCAAACGATTCACGCTACTTCTGTGGTATGTAATGCTACTACTGCCGATTGCAAACTCGCCTTTAGTGATCATATTCCTTCGTTTATTGCATACAAAGATGTAAAGGTGACTGTCGCTCTTTCAAATGGGAAAGAGCATAAAATAGACATTAAGCCTGCGCCTACAGAGGATGTAACGGGCAGTTGGCATGTGATATTCAATCCCAAGTTGAGCAAGCAATTTGAATTGGATTTTCCAGAGTTACTGGATTTTAACAAGAGTGACAATCGAGATGTAAAATACTTTTCGGGTACCGCCCATTATTCTAAAACAATAACTATTACTGCCGATGAATTGTCTAAAGGCAAAAGGGTAATGCTTGATTTGGGTACAGTGAATGATATTGTACAATTGACTGTAAATCAAAAAGACCTTGGCGTGCTTTGGTATCCCCCTTATAAAACAGACATTACAACGGCTCTCAAAGTTGGTGAAAACAAATTGGATATCGCCGTTACGAATAATTGGGCAAATAGATTGATAGGCGACGAGCAAGAGCCAAAAGATTTTGTTACTACTAAGGAACGTTCTATGATGGGGGATACTTTCGGTATTCCTTTAAAAGCATACCCAGATTGGTTTATCAAGAACCAACCACGTCCTTCGCAAGGAAGAAAGACGTTTACTACCTTTTATTATCACAAAAAGGATAGTCCATTGCAACCCGCAGGATTGGCAGGCCCAATCAGGTTACAATTTGGTGAGGAAGTGGGTTTGTAGCAGAAGAAACTTTTAAAAAAAGGGATTAAATTTAAAAAACGCTATGATTAATAAACTAAAAGTTGGCTATTTTGGGATTGGGTTAGAGGCATATTGGACGCAGTTCCCGCAGTTATTGCCCTCATTAATGCAGCATATTGATACTGTAGTGAGTAGGTTATCTGCTTACGATTTAGAAATCGTAAACCTTGGGATGATTGATACGCCCGAAAAAGCTTTTGAGGCAGGGCATCTTTTCCGAGAGGCTGATGTAGATATATTATTGCTGCATGTAACCACTTATGCAGTTTCTGGAACGGTTCTACCAGTAGTACTAAGGGCTAAAGTACCAGTCATCATCCTGAACATTTCACCTGAAAAGTCTATAGATTATCAACGTTTCAATAGTTTGGTCAATCGAACGGAGATGACTGGCAAATGGCTTGAATACTGTTCCGCCTGTCCAGTTCCAGAATTGGCAAATGCTTTTAAGAGGTGTGGTGTACGTTTTTTTCAAATAACTGGGGTATTAAAGAACGACCCCTATATGTGGGAGGAATTAGGCGAATGGATAGAAGCTGCCAAGGTTGCCAATACTATGTTTCATAATAGATTGGGCTTAATGGGGCATTACTATAATGGCATGTTGGATATATATACGGATCTTACCTCGGTTTATGCAACCTTTGGTGGACATATAGAAATAGTGGAACTGGATGATTTGACAGAAATAAGGGAAACGGTTACTGAGAAAGAAATAGAAGAAAGAGTGAATCACTTTTATGAGGTGTTTGATGTACAAAATGATTGTAGCATAGAAGAATTGCAAAAGGCAGCAAAAACGTCCGTGGCTCTCGATAAAATGGTTGATAGATATAAACTTACATCTCTGGCTTATTATTACATGGGCAATGGTATACCTGCAAATGAAGAAACAGCTACTTCTGTGATTCTTGGAAATTCCCTTTTGACAGCTAGAAATATTCCTGTAGCTGGTGAGTACGAGGTAAAGAATGTTTTGGCGATGAAGATTTTAGATTCTTTTGGTATCGGTGGTTCGTTTTCGGAATATTATGCACTCGATTTTAATGATGACATCGTTTTGTTTGGTCATGATGGACCTGGACATATTGCGATAGCCGAAGGGAAAACAAAAGTAAAACCCCTTCAGGTTTATCATGGCAAGATTGGAAAGGGGTTATCTGTGGAGATGAGTGTTAAGCTTGGGGCAGTGACTTTGTTATCCATTGTAGAGGATGGAAAGGGAAAGTTTAAATTGTTGATTGCAGAGGGGGAATCTGTTGCTGGTCCGATATTAGAAATTGGAAATACCAATAGCCGTTATAAATTCAGCATTGGGGCAAGAAAATTTGTTGAGCTATGGAACGAGCAAGGCCCCGCTCATCATTGTGCAATTGGCGTGGGTCATATCAGCAATAAATTGATAAAGCTGGCTAAACTATTGGAACTGGAAGTAGTAAGGGTTTGTTAGATGTCCCTGGATAGTTTTTGGTTGTTTACTACACGTAAAGAATAGTTGAGTTTTGTCCCATTAAACTATCCATTTGATACACTTGCTGGAATGCCTAAATACTAAATAATTAAAGCGTGAAAAAATATTTCGGATTGATGTTAATGACAATTGTTTGTATCAAAAGCATGGCTTTCGTCAAGCCAAATAGTTTGTTTTCAAACAATATGGTCTTGCAAAGAGGGGAAATAGTGCCAGTTTGGGGAACTGCCAATCCTAACGAAAAAATAACCGTAGAATTTAACGGACAAAATATATCAACTGTCGCTAAAGAAGGCAGATGGATGGTGAAACTTAAACAGATGCGTGCAAGTAACAAGCCATTAACGATGACTATCACAGGAGAAAACACTGTCAAAATAGAGAATATTTTGGTGGGTGAAGTGTGGGTCTGTAGCGGACAAAGTAATATGGAGAAAGTGATGGGTTTTATGAAAAATCAGCCTACTATTACCAATTCAGCTTACGAAATTGCAAATGCTAACTATCCTCAAATAAGACAATATAAGGTGCCTAAAAAATTTTCTAGTACAGCAATTACAGATGCAAACGCAAAATGGGATGTGTGCGATACCAATAGTGTTAAATTATTTTCTGCTGTAGCCTATTTTTTTGCAAAAAAGTTATTTGAAGAAAAAAATATCCCAATCGGAATTATATTGTCAGCTGTGGGTGGCACCCACATTGAGTCTTGGATAAATAAAGATGAATTAAAGGGAGAAAAATCAATAGAGGAGTTGTATGATATTTATTTGAAAAGCTATACTCAAAAGCAAAATGAACTTTTGAAGTTTCAAAGTGATTCTGTTTCTATCATTTCACAATGGAAAAATGATTCTTCCGTGGCATCAATTAACAACAAAACAATTCCAGTTAAACCAATTGCTCCAGCTTTGCCGCCTAAAGAACCTACAGATGGTGAATTGTTTAATGGGATGATTATGCCATTACGGGACTTTCCAATAGCAGGTTTTGTTTGGTATCAAGGCGAATCTGATAGAAGTTTGGCAAAACAATACAATGAATTGTTTCCATTACTAATAAACTCATGGCGAAAATTTTGGGGAGATAAAAACATACCTTTTCTTTTTGTTCAGTTACCACAGTTTAAAACAATAGGGCCTGAAATTCGTGAAGCACAATTGGCTACCTACAAAAATGTAAAGAGAACTGCAATGGTTGTATCCCTTGAATATGGTGATATTAATGAAATACATCCACCAAATAAAAAACCTATCGGCGAAAGATTGGCAATTTGTGCAAATGCGTTAAAATATGGATCGAATAATGAATATATGGGGCCAATTTTTGAATCTTTTAAAGTAGTAAATGGAAAAATAGAGATTTCATTTTCTCATATAGGTTCAGGATTAATTGCAAAAGATGGCAATGAACTCACTGGCTTCATGATAAGTGGCCCTGATAAAAAATTTTATACAGCTAAAGCCGTAATCGTAGGCAATAAAGTTCAAGTATCAAGTGATAAAGTCACTAATCCAACTAATGTTAGACTAGGTTGGTCTAATGATCCAGAAGTTAATCTTTTTAATAAAGAGGGATTTTTAGCATCACCTTTTAGAACGGATTTTGAGTAATGTTAACTTATAAATAGGTTGTAATTATTTAGAATGGATTTCCCTGATTTATGGAAGATTGCATCACAATGTCAAAAATAAATGGTCATTTACTTCATACAAATGTTCATTTACCTCATATAAATGACCATGTACTTCATACAAATGTTCATTTACCTCATATAAATGACCATTTACTTCATACAAATGTTCATTTACCTCATATAAATGACCATTTACTTCATACAAACGGTCATTTACCGATATTCAAAACCTGTTAATTGGAGTTTTAATTACACGCATCCAAAATCATTTTTTATAAATAATAATTCTCTTTATGTTCAAGTACTTGCCTTTATTCTTGGGTTTTTCTTTCTGCATACTCGTTTTCAAGTGGGTAGAAGCACAAAATACTTTGGATTCAAAGAATAATTCTGTGAAGCCAACTGATGATGTTACCAATCAATTATGGTACAATCAACCTGCAGAAAATTGGATGATGCAAGCATTGCCTATTGGTAATGGCATGATGGGTGCCATGATATTTGGGGGTATCAATAAGGAACGGATACAATTTAATGAGAAATCACTTTGGAGTGGCAAACCTGCTGACCCTAATAGTTCGAAGTCAATTCCCGAGATGACTGAAATAAGAAAGCTTTTGGCAGCAGGAAAATTGCAAGAGGCAGATGAGCTGATTAAGAAATCTGTAACCTCTTCAAGTAGAAAGACGTTCGGGGCATATCAGCCTTTTGGTGATGTTTATCTTGAATTTAATAATCAGGGAAATATTTCAGATTACAAACGGAGTTTGGATTTGAAAACTGCCATTGCATCGGTAAGTTACAAGGCAGGAGGCATCGTTTATCATCGGGATTATTTTGCCAATTATCCCGACAAGGTGATAGTGATGCGGATTACAGCCAATAAACTTGCAAGCATCCAAATGAATGTATTAAATAAGGCTGCCATGGAAGGTGGGAAAGTTAGGATATTGAGCAATAATGAAATGAGTATTAGTGGGAAGATGCCTGAAAGTGGTATTGATTATTATTCATTGGTAAAAGTGATTCCAGAAGGGGGGAGTGTTTCTGCAACCGATACATCTTTGATAGTAAAAAATGCCAATTCAGTGGTCATGATTTTGTCGGCAAAAACAAATTATTCAATGAATTTCCCTACTTATAAGAATCAACTGATTCCCTCGAATTGGGTAAATAAAGTAACTGGCGCAGCTTCCGTTAAAGGGTATTCTACATTAAAAAGTAATCATATTTCCGATTATAAAGCTATTTATAACAAGGTGAGTTTTCACATAGATGAACCCAATAAGGGTAATCTTCCCACTGATAAGATGTTGGAAGATTATATAAAGGCTTATCAAACAGGAAACGATAAGACGATTGATCACACTTTGGAAGTGTTACTGTTTAATTATGGGCGTTATCTAAAAATTGCATCCTCAAGGGCTGGAAGTCTGCCTGCAAATTTACAAGGAGTATGGAACGATATGAGAAATCCTGCTTGGGATGCCGATTACCATAACGACATCAATTTGCAGATGAACTATTGGATGGATGGCCCCGCTAATTTGGGAGAATGTTTCGACCCTTTTGTTGAGTATGTGGACTTTTTGAGGAAATCAGGTAAACAAAGTGCTGCCGATTTTTTCAATGCAAGAGGGTTCTTTGTCAATATTTGCACCAATGTTTGGGGCGATGCAGGACTTTGGAAGGAGTGGTTATGGACTGGGGCAGGGGGATGGTTATGCCAAAACCTGTATGACCATTTCTTGTTTTCGGGCGATAAAAACTATCTCGATACGAAGGCCTATCCAATCATGAAAGATGCCTGTCGTTTTTATCAGGATTTATTGATTCCCTATACAGATGGCAAATTGGTGGTGGCACCAGGTTTATCACCTGAACAAAATTTTCGTATCGGCAACGGTAAGGAGTTTAGGTTTAGTGCAGGCAATGCAATGGATCAACAGATAGTATTTGATCTCTTCAGCCACACCATTGAAGCAACAGACATCCTAAAAAAAGACAAGTCTTTTGCAGATACCCTTTCCCAGTTACTCGCCAAACTTTCGCCACCTGTAAAGGTTGGAAAAAAGGGAAATATTCAGGAGTGGGTAGAGGATTGGGAACCCAATGAACCTGAACACCGTCATATTTCGTTGTTATATGCTTTGTATCCTGGCAACATGATTAACAAAAAGACGACACCTGAGTGGGCAGATGCTGCACAAAAGACGATTGTAATGAGAGGAATGGATCAAATGGATTGGGGTTCTGTTTGGCGTATGGCGTGTTATGCAAGACTGAAAAATGGAGACAGTGCCTATCAGTTTTTTAAGACATTAATAAAAGAATGTACTGATACAAACGTAGTATATAAAAGTAGTGGTGGCATTTATCAGAATTTTTTTACGGCACATCCCCCGTTTCAAATTGATGGAAACTTTGGTTTTACAGCGGCAGTGTCAGAAATGTTGATTCAGAGTCAAGTTGGAAGTTGGAAGAATTGCTTTGAAATTGAACTATTGCCAGCATTGCCAAAGGGATGGGCAACGGGTTCAATCAAGGGATTGCAAGCGAGGGGAGGTTTTGTGTTGGATCTGGAATGGAAGGATGGAAAATTGGTTCATACAAGAATTGTTTCCAAGTTGGGGAATCCTGTCAAGTTAGTTTATGGGAATAAGACATTGGATTTGAAGATAGAGAAGGGAGGGTTTAAGGATATTAGGGAGTTTTGAACATGAGGCGTTTCTAAAGTAATGTGCCCCTTGATTGTACGTTAAATTTCCTTTATGATACATGTGTTGACCAGTAAATAGTAACCAGATTTTAATAACAATAAATAGATAAAAATGAGAAAATGTTTTGCCCTGTTGCTAATTATTGGATTTATATCCAATGGTAAAGCTCAAAATCCAATCAATCCCGGCAAGGGGATGTGTGACCCTCAAGTGCGTGTGTATGGAAACAAGATATATCTGTACGCAACCCATGATTCTTCGGTTAACAACAAGGATTTTGTGATGAATGATTGGTGGATTTGGTCAACAAAAGATTTGGTGCATTGGAAATATGAAAGTACCCTTAAACCAGAGGACACCTATTTAAAACACCCTTACAATAGTTGTTGGGCAACCGATGCCATCAGTAGGGATGGTAAATACTTTATGTACTTTTCTGCGGGTCAGACCGATGTAGGAGTCGTGACAAGTAACACACCAATTGGACCATGGAAAGACCCTATTGGTAAGCCATTGTTGCCTCAAGACATTACGCCAACCTTAGAAAGAGACCCGGGAATAGTGGTGGATAGCCTCGGAAATGGGTATATCGTATTTGGTTGTTGGGATTATTATATTGCCAAATTGAATCCCGACATGGTATCCTTGGCCGAGCAACCACAATTGATTCAACTTGATGTAAAGAATGGCCCTTATGGACTTGGCAAAACAGATGACAAGCCTTTCATGCATTATTACAAAGGGCATTATTATTTATCATGGGGATGTTATTATGCCATGTCAACCAATATTTACGGACCATATACTTACAAGGGTTCAATTATTACGAAAGAAAGAACTGCACCCATTTTTCAAAATCATCTGACACACGACCGTCATGGTTCTTTTTTTGAGTATAACCATCAGTGGTATTTTATATGCAACGATAAATCCTATCCTGGCACACATGAGTTTTTTAGAAATTCCGTGGTCAATTATCTTCATTATAAGGATAATGGCGAGATAGAACCTGTTTATATTGATACCGTTGGGGTTGGCAGGTATGACGCAGCGGGTGGTGTAATTGAAGCCGAAAATTATTTCAATACAACTAATACCCAAGTTAAGGAATGCACTGAAGGTGGTTTTGAGGTGGTCGGTATCAGAAATGGAAGTGCACTTTATTATACCAATGTCTTCAATCTGAATGCAAATGCGACAATTTCTTTCAGGTATTCTTCCCCATTAAAATCTACTGATGGCGTGATAGAAATACATGAAAATAATCCAAAGGGAAAGTTGTTAGGTAAGGTTAAACTTTCAAATACCAAAAGTTGGCAGGACTATATAACCACTAAAACAACGCTGGATAATAAAGGAGGGAAAGTAAACCTTTGTCTTGTGTTTAAAGGAAATGAGGGAGAACTATTGCACCTTAATTGGATTAAATTTTAGTAGGGTTGTTATTAAGCTATCCTGTAAAATAAAAGTCTCTTTCACATTAAATTCGGCTTGCAACATCCAGAAAGTTCAAAACTTTTTGGATGTTATTTACATTAATTTATAAAAGTGTTTTACATGAAAAATTGCATACTGTCACTTTTATGCATCCTAAGTTTAGAGATTGGAATCAAAGCCCAAGATTCGAGGGTTTTCTTGGATAAGACCGTGAAAGAAGGATTTCTTTCCATTAGTTTTCAAATTAATACTGGTTCAAAAGTCGATTCTATCCGTTGGTTTAATCTAAAAGGGAAGGATGGGAATAAGGTGGTTTCTCTTTCCTTGAATCCAGATGGAACTATTGCCTTGTATTCTGGCGGGAAACCCTTTTTTGTTAAGGCTAAGAAGAAAACCAATTATTATATCAAGATTGGGGTTGATTTTGATAAAAGACAGGTGCAGGCATCAATTGGTTTGGACTCAACCAAACTAAAACCCTGGACGGATGCGGAATTGACCTATAACGATGCAGTTTCATCAGATGCCTCTTTAATACAAACAAGGGGGCTTGAATTGAAAAACCTGACCATCCTTTTGCCTGATAAGAATAATGCTCAGGAAAATATATGGAAAGATTTAACCCCAACTGAAATCGCCACCTATAAAAGCCTGATAGCGGCACTTCCCGAAGATCAGTTTGAATGGGAAATGGTGTTACAGCAACAATTGGGGCCGTTCTATTTCCCCCGTTATTTAAGGGAAAGGATTAAGCCTAATAATGATAATTACAGTGGATGGGAATATGTTTTGGATAATCCCAATCTTCCAAGATTATTGTTAATTGGCGATTCAATTTCCCGTAGCTACACCCGTGCTGCCCGTGAATTGCTTAAAGGGGTGGTTAATTTTCATCGTGCACCAGCCAATTGTGGGCCTACTACTTCTGGATTAAAAAACATGGATGTTTGGTTGGGCAAGAAACCGTGGGATATCATTGTGTTTAATTTCGGCATCCACGATTCTAACCGTTCTATTGAAGATTATCCCGCTAATCTTCAAAAAGTGGTTGATAAATTAAAGTCTACGGGTGCCAAATTGTTATGGGTTCGCACAACCCCAGTTTATGATAAAGTAACAGGTTTGAATAAGTCGCAACGGGTAAATGAAATAGCTGATTCCATCATGCAATTGAATCAAATCAAGGAATCGGATATTGCTTCTGCAATCATGACTGTGCCTGATTTTAAAAACTTGTATACTGATGGGACCCATTTCAAGGATCAAGGGGTTACAGTATTGGCAAAAGCTGTTGCGGCGAGTATTAATGAGATTCTTCAAAATAAATAAATAGATAGTTAATGAAAAGTATGAAAAGAATATTGATTGTATTGACGGTGTTTTATTGTAGTTCGGGTAATGCACAAGTGACTCATCGCAATTTGTTGATGAATAAATACACATTAGCAGATATTAAACAGGCAATAGTGCCAATAGAAAAGTTCAAGCCTTTTCCTACAACCCCTGAAGAGTGGAAGAACCAAGTGCCCGATAGTGTATTGCAAAGTATAATTGCTGATGGTGAGAGTGGACTAAAATTCAAGTTCAACTCGGTTTCTTTCAAATCTATCCTTGCCTTTAAACTGAAGGGGAATAGGTCAGAGTATGAAAGTGAGTCATTTATTAAACGTATCACTTTATTGCATTTGGTATTAGCCGAAAGTGTGGAAGGAAAGGGACGTTTTATGGGAGCCATCATGGAAGGCTTATGGTCAATTTGTGAGGAAAGTTATTGGGGAGTTCCTGCCCATATTTTAAGCACATTCGGGATTCCTGATGTAGATAGTCCTAAAGCAGATTTATTCACTGCAGAAACAGCTACCACCTTGGGTTTGGTCAACTATTTTGTAGGAGATAAGTTAGATGCGGTAAGTCCATTGTTACGGAAAAGGTTAATATTGGAAATAAACCAACGTTTCTTCAAGCCGGTAGTAGAAAATATCGATAATAAATATGGTTATCTTAGAGACGATGTAAAAGTGAATAACTGGTGTCCGTGGATAATGTCTAATTACATTGCCTCTAATTTTTTGATTGAAAAAGATAACAATAAGCGAAGTGAGCATCTATACAAAGCGATGATAGGGTTAGACAGGTACTTGAATGGATTGGGCGATGATGGCGGCTGCGATGAAGGGGCTAATTATTGGTTTGCAGCAGGTGGAAGTGCCTTTGATTGTTTGGAATTGGCGCAAATGGGAACAAATGGCAAAGTGGATATTTTTGATTTGCCATTGATAAGGAATATGACTTCCTATATCTACAAAATGCACGTAGGAGAACAGTATTTTATGAACATTGGTGATGGGCATACTTCGATAAGTGGCTTGAATGGTATTTTTCTCTATCGTTTGGGCAATACTGTTCATGATGAGCAAATGAAGCAATTTGGGGCTTGGGCTTATTCAAATGTCAACCGTAAGGTTACAATAGGTCTTGGTCAAAAATTCCGTTCAGTCGAAGACTATCTCACTATAAAACAAATCCCAACCTCGGCAATCGAGTATAAAGACCCTGAACATGTTTGGATTAGTGATATTCAAGTAATGGCAGCCAGAAGCAAGGGTAATTTATACTTAGGGACTCATGCAGGGGATAATGGAAAAAGTCATAACCATAATGATGTAGGCGATTTTGTTGTTTATTTAAATAATGAACCCTTCATTTTTGATGTTGGAATGGGTACATATACGGCAAAGACCTTTAATTCTCATCGGTATGAGTTGTGGAATGTGCAGTCTCAATATCACAATTTACCTATTATCAACGGCATTGGACAACATGATGGAAAAGAGTTTACATCCACCAATGTAGTAAATACGAACAATGAAAAGGAAGATGAATTGTCGATGGATATTGCAGCAACCTATCCAAAAGAGGCAGGTGTAATTTCTTGGAAAAGAACAAACAGTTTGCTAAAGGACAAGGAAGAAATTCTGGTGGTGGATGAATATGTGTTGGATAAGAAGCCAACTTCTTTACAACAATCATTCATGACGACGACTAAGGTTGATTTGTCAAAAAAAGGAAAGGTGATATTTAAGGGGGATAAGGACAAATTGGAATTGGATTTTGATGATGCACTTTTTTCTGCTAGCACAGATAAACCATCTGTTGACGAGCCTGAATATGTGGCATTCAAAAAAGATAAGCACGTAATTACACGGGTGTTGCTCACTGCTAAAGACCCACAAGCGAAGGGGAAGTTTGTATATAGTTTTAAGAAAGGGTGATAGCAAATGCTGTTTTAAATTGTATTGTAAACCGAGTTTATACTTCCAATAACTATGTCAATGTGCAGCTCATTCAAACTTTTCACGCCATTTATTGCCATTCCCTCACTTGGGTCGAACATTCCCTCACTTGAGTCAGGCTTCGACTCAAGTGAATCTAAGAATATTTCACTTGGGTGACTGTCTGACTCACGTGGGTCATGGTCTGACTCAGGTGAGTCAAGGCTCCACTCACTTGAGTGAAAGTCTGACTCAAGTGAGGGAATGTTTGATTCACGTGAGTAACTGTGTCACTCAAGTGCAAAAATAATAGGTGCTTGACTGTAAACGATGCTTTCGACTATAGGAACAACTATTTAAACAAATGATTCTTTTCTAACATTAAAAATAATTAAACACATGAATTGGACTTTCAAACACATCGTAACCTCTTTGCTATGTTGTACTTTATTATTCACCCAAACAAATGCACAAGAGAAAATAGACCTAAATAAGGTTATTAAAGTAGCGTCTACACAGTACCGCCATGCAGTAAATGAATATAAAGACAGTACAAAAATCCCTCGTAGTACCAAGCCAGATGGAACATTATTTACTGTAACAAGCAAAGATTGGTGTAGTGGCTTTTTTTCTGGGTCGTTGTGGTTATTATATGATTTGACAAAGGATGATTTTTATAAAAATGCTGCTATCAAATGGAGTGTTGCAATAGAAAAAGAACAATACAATATCACCACCCACGATCTTGGTTTTATGATGTATATCCCTTTTGGGGCCGCATATAAGGATACTAAAAGTGAGGCTTATAAAAGCATTATCATCCAATCGGCAAAGTCTTTAGCAACAAGATTTCATCCAAAGGTTGGGCTGATTAAGTCTTGGGATGGAGGGCGATTTAATTATCCTGTTATCATTGATAACATGATGAATCTTGAATTGCTTTTTGAAGCGAGTAAGCTTACAGGCGATGATAGTTACAGACAAATTGCCATCAAACATGCGTATAAAACAATCGAGAATCATTTCAGGAAAGATTACAGCTCTTATCATGTGGTGAATTATGATAGCCTGACAGGAAAAGTGATCAAAAAACAAACCCATCAAGGCTATTCAGATGAATCGGCTTGGGCAAGGGGGCAAACCTGGGGATTGTATGGTTATACGATGATGTATCGTTACACAAAGGATGAAAAGTACCTGGATCAGGCAAACCACATTGCAGATTTTATAATGAATCATCCTGATTATCCCAAAGATGGCGTGCCTTATTGGGATTTTAATGACCCCAAAATACCAAACACTTATCGTGATGCCTCGGCAGGTGCTGTGATGGCTTCTGCCTTGTTAGAATTGAAAAACTATGTCGGAAAAGAGAAAGGCAAAAAGTATTTCAAGCAAGCGGAAAAGATATTGACTACGCTATCTACACCCGAATATTTGGCAAGCAATGGCAATGGCAACTTTATAATCAAGCATTGCGTAGGTAATTGGCCTAACGGTAAAGCAACGGGTGAGATAGATGCTGCTATTAATTATGGTGATTACTATTACTTGGAAGCCTTGAAGAGATACAAAGAGGCAAAGAAGTAAGAAGCCTTGTTCATAATTTATACTTTGGTTTCCCAATTACAATTTTGGGCTGCGGCTTCGTTTAATCTTTCAATCATTAATTTAAAACAGATGAAAAGTAAAATAGTGCCCCTATTAGTGGGATTAATGTTATCCACGATAATGTTTGGACAAAAGGCAGAAAGCCCATTAAAAATAATCTTGAAATTGGATGATTTTCCTGCACATCTCGAAACATCTACAAAAGTGTTGGATTATCTATTTGAGAAGGATATAAAGGCTGGATTAGGCGTTATTGCTGCTAATTTAAATGATTCATCAACCAATATTTTGCGACATTATATAAACAGAAAGTCAAAGGGTAAAACCAATCTTTTTGAAATCTGGCATCATGGATTGTATCATGAAAAGTTTCCTGATTTTACTTATGAAGAGCAAAAAGCGAGATTTGAAAAAGGGGATTCTATTGTAAAAGCTCGATTGGGTATTCAGATGCATGCTTTCGGTGCACCAGGAAATAGCTCGGATAGTAATACTGCGAGAGTTGTTTCAGAGAATCCAAACTATCATGTGTTGATGTTTGTAAGCGCCAACGCCCCTGCTGAAAGTAAAATCATGAAGCTAAACAACCGGGTGAATATGGAAAATGGGACAGGCAAACCTGAGTTTGATTTCTTTGTAGAAAACTATAATAAAGCCATCGCTAAACAAATGTCCTTAATGGTTCTGCAAGGGCATCCCCACATGTACAATACCCAAGAAAAAATGGAACAGTTTAAGAAAATACTGCAGTTTCTAATTGATCAAAATGCAAGCTTTATTACACCTGAAGATTATTACTTAGAAACTAGAAAGTAATTAAATCGCCTGCCAATTGAGAATGTAGATTCTAAATAGCAATTAAATTGGCATAACCAAATTAATAAAACGTGGGTAATGAATAATTTCAAAAAAAGGGTTTGGGTTATTTTGTTTTTAAGTACAACAATGCATTGTTCACTTGCACAACAAGCGAAAAGTCAGGCGCATGATGTTTTTTCGAGAAACTATATC
The DNA here is from genome assembly GCA_903895845.1 of uncultured Chitinophagaceae bacterium. Taxonomy (GTDB): domain Bacteria; phylum Bacteroidota; class Bacteroidia; order Chitinophagales; family Chitinophagaceae; genus Parasediminibacterium. The sequence continues at coordinate 37,104 of CAITVK010000048.1, read as the reverse complement.
TCACCTACAAGAATTGTTTGGCAATCAGACACTTTAGGAAAATATATTGTGAATGCAAAAAAACTGTTGGAGAAAGGGAATGGACAAGCCGATTTAGTGGGCGCCAATTTATGTGTGATAACAGGTGGCGATAAGGTAAAAAGTGCTGTAGTACTCGATTTTGGAAAAGAAATACATGGGGGCATTCAATTAGTGACTGGAATGTATGCGGATAAATCGCCGATTAATGTCAAAATCACTTTAGGCGAATCTGTAAGCGAAGCCATGAGCGAAGTAGGGAAATCGTCAGCTACTAACGATCATTCCATGAGAGAATTTGTTTTATCCTTGCCCTGGTTGGGAGCAATTGAAGCTGGAAACAGTGGATTCCGATTTGCCAAAGTAGAATTGCTAGATTCAAGCAGAGAACTCAAACTAAAAGAAGTGAGAGCAATAGCTGTTTAAAGAGATATTCCGTGGTTAGGTTCATTTAAGTCGAGTGACGAACGTTTGAATCAAATTTGGCAGACTGGGGCGTATTCTGTTTATCTAAACATGCAAAACTTCCTCTGGGATGGTATTAAACGTGATCGTTTAGTTTGGGTTGGTGACATGTATCCCGAAGTAATGACAATTCTATCTGTGTTTGGATACAATGAAGTTGTGCCGAAAAGTTTAGATTTAGTTCGTGATATAACCGAACTACCAGAATATATGAATGGAATAAGCTCGTATTCTATGTGGTGGATTTTGATTCAATATCAATGGTACCTGAACAATGGCGACTTAAACTACTTGAAAAAAAATAGAGATTATTTGTTTGCTACCTTAGACTTATTAGAGAAAAAAATAGAACCTGATGGGCAAGAGAATTTAGATGGGATGCGATTTCTTGATTGGCCAACGAGTCCAAACAAGCAAGCCATTCACGCAGGATTACAATCCTTGATGGTAATGACTTTTGAAGCAGGTGAAAAAATTGCAATTGCATTGGACGATAAAGAAAGACCCAATTCAATAAAACAATTCAGCTTCTAAAATTGCATGTGCCAGACCCTGCTAATAATAAATCTGGTGCTGCCTTATTAGCCTTATCCGGTTTGGAGGATTCAAAGAAAATGAATAAGGATTATTTAAGCATTGACCCAACAGTGGGGATTTCAACTTTCTATGGCTATTATGTATTGAAGGCAAGAGCAATGGCGGGCGACTACAATGGAGCTTTGGATTTAATCCGTAAATATTGGGGTGGTATGATTGATTTAGGAGCTACAACTTTTTGGGAAGACTTTGATTTGAGATGGATGGAAAATGCCAGTCGCATAGATGAAATTACACCAGTTGGGACAATAGATGTACATGCAACCTATGGAAATTATTGTTACAAGGGCTTACGCAACAGCTTTTGCCATGGATGGGCTTCTGAACCAACAGCTTGGTTAAGCGAAAATGTATTGGGTGTAACTATTATTGACCATGGTTGCAGAACTGTAAAAATAGAACCACACTTAGGCGATTTACAGTGGGTACAAGGTACATTCCCAACACCTTTTGGCGTAATAAAAATAAGACACGATAAAATGCCAGATGGTAAAATAAAGTCTAAAATTGAAGCCCCAAAAGCTGTAAAGATTATTCGATAATTGATTGATTTATAGACTTTTTAAATTTAGCTGAATAAATAAGGTAGAAGATAGGTGCTGCTATTTATAAGGCGATTATTATTATTGAAAGCTTTGAAGAGATATAAAGATACCACGAAATAAGAATCAATTTTTAAAACTCTATTGTTAACCTGCTCAGGTTATGTCTAGTTAAAAATATAATAAGATGATGAATTTTAAAACTTACTTGATTGTTATCGGATTTACAATTGCCACTATATCTGTTAAGTCTCAGAGCCTTTCGGTAAAAGTTAATCCTCAAAAACAAGAGTTAATTCAAAAGATGACCATTCAAGAAAAGGCAGCGCAGCTTTGTTGTGCAAGACTAAGTGCCCTGTTGACAAAAGATGGCAGGTTCGACCCAATAACTGCCCATAAACTGATTCCTAATGGTATTGGTCATTTACTTTCAACCAGAAATCCAAATGCTGGTCAAGCCGTTCAGGAATTGCAGAACTGGTTGCGTACTGAAACCCGTTTGGGTATTCCTGCTATTATTCATGGAGAAGCAATTACCGGAACGCCTGTTGTTTCTGCTACAACCTTACCGCAGCAAATAGGAATGGGTTGTACTTGGAATCCTAATCTGTTGGAGAAAAATAGTGCAGCCACACGTAGGCAAATGCGTCAAATCGGGATGACCCAAGCCCTATCACCCATGATGGATGTGGGTGATGATGCTCGTTGGGGACGTAATGAGGAAGGTTTTGGTGAAGATCCATACCTAACAAGTATGATGGGACTCGCATTCGTTCATGGTTTGCAAGGCGATGATTTACGGATTGGCGTGGCAGCCACCATCAAGCATTTTGCTGGTTATGCACAAGAAAAAGCAAATCAGGAGAAGTTTACAGATAATCCATTGAACAGGGATGAAATTGCGGTGGCGCGTTTTAGAGAGGATGTGTTGACGCCCTTTGAGGTGGCTGTTAAAATCGGGAAAGCTGCCTCGGTGATGCCCGCTTACCACAGTAATGGCGGTATCCCATGTAGTGCTTCTAAGTTTTTGCTCAATGATATTCTTCGTAAAGAATGGGGATTTGAGGGAGATGTGGTTTCAGATTATGGATCGATTAAGTTTTCCAAAGCAGATTCAATAGAAGCCCTTGTTGGTTGTTTGCGTGCAGGAGTAGATGTCGATTTACCTGCGGGAGACATTTATAAGTTAATACCACAAGCTTTAGCATCAGGGTTGATTGATGAGAATATAGTCGATAAAGCGGTGAGTCACATTCTTGGAATGAAGGAACGTCTCGGATTGCTTGATTCAAATCCTGTTGTAGTAGGAGAGGGGACTATACCGAATCTTGATGATGCGGCTGATCGTAAGCGTGCCTACGAATCTGCTTGTCAATCATTGGTGCTGCTTAAAAATAATGGTATACTTCCAATAAGTAAAAACATTCACTCCATTGCCGTAATTGGCCCCAACGCCAATTCGTTTTATTCACTTCTGGGTGATTATACGCCGCAAACTGTGAGTGAGTTTTATTTTAAAACACCATTCGACCCAAATCAACCGAAGCTGATAACACTATTGGCTGGATTAAATAATAGGGCTGGCAATCGCATTAGTATTGAGTATGAAAGGGGGTGCGATTGGATACAAAGTAAGAGCAGTAACGATGCCCAGATAGTAATTGAGGATGAGTTATTAAAGAATGCCGCCAAACAACCGTTGCAACCTGAGCCTGTTCCAAATTGGGAAAGAGCCCTTACAATAGCCCAGAAAAGTGATTTAGTTATTGTTGCCGTTGGTGAAAACCGTTTTCTCTGTGGAGAAACCCGCGATAGGAAAAATGTGAGATTGCCAGGTCAGCAGCAGCAATTGGTCAAAGAGTTAATCGCAATAGGTAAACCAGTTGTGTTAGTGCTTTTTGGTGGACGGGCAAATGCAATTGGTGAAATTGCATCAGGTTGTCAGGCAATAGTGCAGGCGTGGTATCCAGGAGAGGAAGGTGGTAATGCAGTTGCCGATTTATTGTTAGGGAACATCAATCCCTCGGGAAAAATAACTTTTACTATGCCTGCAAGTTCAAAGCAATGCCCAATGGGGTATAGGCAAGGATATAATCCCAAAGATCCACCACTATACCCATTTGGTCATGGTCTTTCATATACTACCTATAAATATGATCATCTAAAAATGGCTGGCAAATACAAAACCAATGGTGAAAAGATTCCTGTAAGTTTTACATTAACCAACACTGGAACACGTGAAGGTGAAGAGGTTTCTCAACTCTATATTTCCTCGGCTTTGGGATTATCCCGCCATGTAGCAATTGAATTGAAAGGCTTTACCCGAGTGAAGTTACAACCAAAAGAAACCCGTAAAGTGACGGTACTGCTTTCCCCACATCAACTTGCCATTTATAATACAAAAGACAATACATGGGAAATAAAACCAGGCACTTATCAAATTAAAGTTGGGGCTTCCTCTACCGATATTAAACTGAAGGGGGATATTGAATTAACAGGTGAAACATTAGAGTTAAAGTCAAGGAAAGTCTTTTTTAGCGAAACATTAATTCAGAATCAGAAAAAAGGATAAAATCGTTTTAGTTTGATGCAGTCGCCTACTGAACCTACTCCTATCGAATGAAAGGAATAAGTCTTGTTTGCTTTGCATAATTTAATGTCCTCCAGAATAAAGAACTGATATGAATGCCGTAATTAACACTTCACTGCCTTCTCCTATCTTCTTAAGGATGAATACATATCAACATGTCAACTATCGAACAATAAATTCCTAAAACTTTATATTCTGTGAGCATAATATAGAGTATGAATAATGTGATAGCTTTCTAAACTCGTTTTATGCTCACTTATTTTATATCCAGCAACTTGAGTTAATTAAAATAATTTATGTCCCTATTTTGTTCTTTAATAAATTAAGTATAATTTTATGTTATTGAAAATCAAATTTTAATATTAATTTTTCATATATTTAAGAGTTAGCTGTTAGTGTATGACGACCTTGAATTAAAAAATAGACAAAATAATATGGAACCATTTTTAGGAACAATATCTGGTATTTTATTTGGCGGACTGATTTCATTTTTAGTCAGTCGGTTTTACTATAAGAAAAGTATCAAGACAAAAACGTTATCCTGTTATGTTCAATATGTAAGCGAAATTTTGACAGACATTGACCCAGAAGTAAAACAGAAATTGGAGATAGACTATGACGGACAAAAAGTTGAAAGTCTTTACCAAGCTCAATTTATTATTGCCAATACTGGTGACTTTCCTATCAGAGATGTTATTCGACCATTAACACTGCAAATTCCTAATCAAGCCGAAGTTCTTGATGCTAACATAATTCATATTGAACCAACAGGTAGAGAAATAAATATTCAAACAATAAAATCGACTGATGTTAATCTAGTGGAATTTATTTTCCCTTTACTTAATTCTGGAGATTATTTTGTTGTTAAATTACTTGTAAAAGGTAATGCACCTAGACCTGAAACAAAGAAAAAAGACGTGGAGAATGAAAACTTAGACAGTATTAACTTCTTTGAGTTCAGAAGATATAATTTATTTAAGTTCAAAATTACTGTTGATGACTTACCACCTGAAATTATTAGTGAAAGACTACCTAATGATTATTCTGAATATGGTCCAAGTCAATTTGACAAATCAATTCTAATTCCAAGTGCTATCATTTGTGTTATAGCTTTTCTATTAGGTTTTGTTCTTTACTCATTGAAGGACATAAAGAGTGATTTATTCCTATTTAATTTTGTTGAATTCTTTAGGGCATTCACCTTTTTGAAATTTTGTATAATCATTGGTTGGCTTCTAACGCTTTTATTTTTAATAGTCGCTATTGGGATTACAGGTAGCGGGTTTAGTGGCTCAAGAAGTAATAGAAAAAAAACAAAGTTCAAATTACCAAGAAAACTAGAAGAACATAGGGGAATGAGATATTTGGGCTAAAACACCTACAGCTAACGTTAGTATTGCAAATATGGCTGGGGGACGGAACAAACTCGGCTTTTTGCACTTTCTTTAAGCTTTTGTTTCGGGAGACGTAATACTATTATGCTTCGGTTTTTACACTCGCGCAAGTGTTATATTAGCATCACTTGGGTGTATTAGTCAAACCAGTTTATAACTGGAATTCGGTTAGATAAAACAAAAAGGGTTATAAATCAAATGACTTATAACCCTTTTGCAATTAATTGGTGGAGCTGAGGGGAGTCGAACCCCTGTCCAAACAAATCCGCCATAAGCCTTCTACATGCTTAGTTTGTTATTGTTTGTCGGGTGTCGGCAGGAAACAAACAAACCGACCTACACCTTAGCTGGATAATCTTTTGTTACAGGCACAGCCTACTGCAACAGCATCTTGTATTTAGTTTGAGTCGGCGGGAGAACTTGGTAACAAGCCAACCTGTTCTGCGGCCCTAATGACTGGCTAATCTCTGATTAGGCAGCCATGGCATACTGTGTATTGCCATTTAAAGTTTGAATATTCAGATTTAAGTGCTAATTATCCAACGCACTGCATGCTTATACCTACAAAGAACTTTGCTGTCGAAACCAGTACAGCCCCATTACCTGCAACTAAATAAACGGCGGATTACCTAAATGCAGTGGGCAAAAATACGGAACATAATGCGTACAGTACTTATTAGTTTACTAATTGCTTTATGGAGTTGCCACTTGTTATAATAAATTTAGCAAAACCAATAAAAATAATTTTAGCAATGCTAAATTTTAATAGTAATATTGTTCTAAAATATTTAGTATTTAAATTTATTGTTTATGGAGTCTGTCTCTCTTTTGCAATCGCAACATAAAACTTTACCTACAGATCACGGGTTCTTATTCGAATATTTATTGGTGGCAACACCCGGTGAGGACGTTTACAAACAAGTGATGGAAGAGAAGTATTCCTTCTATGATACATACAGGGAAAGGGTTTCAATAAAAGCAAAGCCACACATTACCATCGCCAACTTCCTGGCAAAAGAAGCCATGGAAGAAACAATCATCCGATGGATGAATCGTTCAATTGCTACCCAACCTAGGTTTTCTGGTTTGCTAAATAATTTTGGAGGCTTTCCTCCCCATACCATCTATATACGGGTACAAAATGCACAGCCTTTCAAGAAGTTAGCCGATGCGTTACAATCTGTAAATCATTTTATAACCAGTAACAATTGTCCGCCCATGCATCTCGTTACAAAGCCACATCTTACTGTTGCCAGAAGATTATCTCCTGAAATATTTGCAAAAGCAATGTTGGATTATTCACCTAAGACTTTTGAAGCCTCCTTCGAACTGAACGAACTAGTTCTGCTGCGTCGCCAGCATCAGTTTGATAATTGCAAACAGATCACTAGTTTCCATTTAGCCCCTGCAGAAAATTTATTATTCAACTAAAAAGAGAATGATGAACGAATTGATAAACGAATATCTATTGGTCATACAGCCCAATGAGGACTTGTGTGAACGCATTATGACAATGAAACAGCATTTTGCGGGTAATTACCAATGCCCACAGGCTACACATATAAAGCCACAGATAACACTCATAAAATTCAGTCATTATGAGATGGCAGAATCGCGCTTTGTAAATAGATTCCGCAATATTGCAGCTGTCAATACGCCCTTCAAAATAACTTTAAATGACTTTGGTAGCCTGCCAGCACATACCATTTATATAAACATTCAAACAACCAATCAGCTTACAGTCTTGTCAAAAGAGTTAAGGCAAGTACAGGCATTTATCCTTCCGGATAAACAAAACAAGCCGCATTTTATTACAGAGCCAGTCATCAACATCGCTCATAAACTACTGCCTTGGCAGTATGAAAAAGGATGGCTGGAATATAGCAACACCCATTTCAACGCCTCCTTTACAGTGAATGAAATGCTGCTGCTGAAAAGACGAGAAGGAACCAATGGCTACAAGACGTTGGCACGTTTCCCATTATTAAGTCAGGTAAAAAAATTAGAACAAGCAAGTATGTTTTAAATAACAGCCACAAAGCCACTAAGTCTCAAAGAAGCACCAAGTAAGGGGTATCAGTAATCTTATTGCTGTTCTTTCTTTTTCTTATTTGCGCCCCTTTCTGCCTTCGCGCCTTTGTGGCAATAAACTTAAATTATGGAAAACGAAGACAATTACTTTAAAGGACGTGGTGCGCAGATAAATCCGCGCAATAGATTCCTGAAGAATGAAAAAATAAAGGATCAACTAGAATCTATTGATGACTGGACAGAACCCAATCCAAAGACTGTCTATATCGAAGACCATGCAAAGGGTATTGTAAACAAAGTAGAAAGTCCGGATGTGGGGATGATGTACAGTATGAATCCCTATCAGGGTTGCGAACATGGCTGCATTTATTGCTACGCCCGCAATAGTTTTGAGTATTGGGGCTGGAGTGCGGGTATCGATTTTGAAACTAAGATTGTCGTAAAGAAAAATGCTCCAGAGCTGTTACGCAAATTCTTGATGAACCCAAAATGGGTGCCCGTTCCTATTTCATTAAGTGGCAATACAGATTGCTATCAGCCCGCCGAAAAGAAGTTCAGGCTTACGAGGCAACTATTAGAAGTGTGTAATCAATTCAATCAGCCGGTCGGTATCATTACCAAAAATGCAGGGATATTGAGGGACAAGGATTTGCTACAGGATATGGCGAAAAGGAATCTGGTAAGTGTATTGGTGAGTATCACTTCTTTTGAGGAAGATTTGCGCCGGGTGATGGAACCTCGTACTACTACTGGCAAACAACGATTGAAAGTGATAGAAGAATTGTCTAAAGAAGGGGTAAGAATGGGCGTAATGCTTGGCCCGATGATACCAGGACTGAATGAACATGAGATGCAACGCATTATGAAAGCGGCAAGTGAAGCAGGTGCCGTATTTAGTGCTTACACTTTCATCCGGCTCAATGGGGCTATCAAATTATTGTTTCACGATTGGATATATAAGAACTTTCCCGATAGGGCAGATAAGGTCTGGCATCTGATTGAAAACGCACATGATGGTAAAGTAAACGATAGTCGATTCGGCATCAGAATGCGGGGTGAAGGGCCAATTGCCGATTTGGTAAGGCAACAATTCAGGAAGTATAATAAAATCTACGGACTCAATGCAGAACGATGGAATCTGGATAGTAATCAGTTTAGACGACCAGGAGAACAAGGGAAGTTGTTTTGAAAGTTCAGTATTTTTTGTGTTAAAATGTGTTTGTAAAATAATAATAAATGCGGTCAATACATCAATGTATTGGCCGCATTTTCATTTGAAAAAATACTTATTTCCCTTCTTTTATTTCATCATTAGCATTCGCGATTACTCGGTCTCCCACCTTAAGATTGCCGTATATTTCTATTTTGCTACTGGTTTCATTGCCTGTACTTACATCTACTTTGGTACGGGTACTATCTTTTACCAGCATTACATACTTCCTTTCGGTGGAAGTAACCACGGCAGATTTGGGTACATATAAAGCATCCATATTGCCTTTTGATTTTAAAATCACATCGGCAAACATACCTGGACTGAGTAATCCATCATCATTCATCACATCTATCTCCATCTTTTCGCTACGGAATTCGGCGGTGATATTATCGGCCTTTCGGCTGATGAACCCATTCATTTTTTTGCCGGGGAATGCACTTACATAAAAAGAAACGGTGTCCTTGTCTTTCAAATTTGCAGCAATGGCTTCGGGTATATCAACCTGCAAACGAAGGTGAGCCACTTGTTTCAATTCCAACATTGGCTTGTCTTTGGCCGATGCACTTACCAATGCACCGGGGTGAACATTGCGTTCTGTAATTACGCCTGTAAAAGGAGCCGTAACTCTTAAATAGCCAAGCATTGTCTGCTGCATTTGCCAGTTTGCTTTTTCGGCATTGCACAAGGCACTATCGGCTACCATCTTTGCCTTGATTGTAGATAAATCCAATGGGGAAACAGCCCCTGCTGTTTGTGCAGCTTCTTCCAAACGAAGGAAACGTTCCTTGTCTATCGCAAAATCAGCCCTGCTTCTAGCAAATCTTTCTTTTGCTTGCAAGGCGGCTTCTTCTAATTCTGGCGCTTCGAGTGTCATCAATAAATTTCCTTGGGATACCTTGCTGCCAATGTCCACCAATACATTTTTTACATACCCATTTACTTTAGGGAAGATACTTACTTCTTGGTATGCAGCTAATTGTCCGGGGAGTTTAATCACTGTTGCTACTCCGCCTTTTTCCACTGTTGCCAATGGATAATTGACGGTAGCAGGTTTTGTTTCTACTACATTTTCTTTTTTGTCTGACGAGCAAGAGGCAAGCAATAAAATGATACTAATTGCTATGATATATTGTTTCATATTTTTTATTTAATAAATGAAAAAAGAAGAATTACTTTGGCAACAAAGAAACCGAGCCATAAGATGCCTTTTGCCTTATCCAGCCATAAACCAACGGCACTATAAACAACGCTGCAAATGTGGATGCTGCCAAACCACCAATCACGGCTCTACCTAATGGTGCGGACTGGTCGCCCGCTTCTCCCATACCACTTGCCATTGGAATCATACCCGCAATCATAGCGAGGGATGTCATCAAGATTGGACGCAAACGAATACTCGCCGCCACAGATGCTGCCTTGAAAGGGTCTTTATATTCCAATCGCAACGTTTCAGCGTTGGTTACAATCAATATAGCATTTGCTACCGATACCCCTACCGCCATAATGATTCCCATATATGATTGCAGGTTCAGCGTTGCACCTGTTGCCAACAATAGCAACATTGCCCCCAACAATACGGCTGGCACCGTACTCAACACCACCAACGAAACCCCAAACGATTGGAAGTTGGCTGCCAGCAACAGCAATATCACCACGATAGCTGCCAACAATCCAGTTTGCAACGAACCCAATGTTTCGGTAAGCAGTGACGACATTCCTTTTATTTCTGGTATCAATCCTACTGGCGGTGTGCCTACTTCGTCGATTGCTTTTTGAACAGCATCTGTTGCAGTACCCAAATCTTTTTTATAGATATTAGCACTGATGGTTACAAACCTACGAGGACCGCTTCGGTCATATTCGCCTGGTACGCTGTCGATGGATAAGGTTGCCACGTCGGACAAAATTGGTCTGGCCTTTCCTTTAACCAACGACGTTGCTTCCAATTCTTCCACCGAATTCATTAAGTATTCTGGCACTTGCACCTGCGTTTGGTAGGTGTATGAAGTTCGGCTATCCAACCAGAAGTTCTTATTGGTGAAACGACTAGATGAAGTACTTGCGGTGATGCTTTTAGAAATATTATCTAGCGACAACCCCATTAACGAAAGCTTCTGCCTATCCACGGTAATATTTATTGTGGGGAAATGTAGCGGTTGCGCTATTTGTACATCCCGCAGGAAATCTACGCCTTTCATTTTTGCCAACAACTTCGACGAATAGCTTTGAATATCTTCCATGTTCTTTCCCGACACCCTCACTTCAATGGGTGTGGATGCACCTTGTGCCATTATCTTTTCGGTGAGTTCTATCGGCTCAAAAGAAATTTTCAAAGCTGGGAAAGCGAGGGCAATATTTTTCCGCAACTCTTCTTTCAAGTCCTCCATTTTCACTTTATAATCTTCGCTAAGGTTTACCTGAATGATGGCTTCTTGCGTGCCGCTATTAAAAATGTACAAGTTACTCGTTCCAAAATTGCTCGGCACCAACCCAACATAAGCCGAGGTAATGGCGATGTGGTGATGCACCGTGGAATCTATTATATCCAAAACAGCCTTGGTGGTATTTTCCGTTATTTCTAATCTAGTGCCATCGGGTTCTCGGAGTCGCAGTTGCAACTGACCATTATTTGTTTTGGGCAATAAATCTTTTCCTATCGTCACAAAACAAAATCCTGCTGCACCCAAAACCAGTATCAAATAAGCAGCAACAATCCATTGCCTTTTCTTCATCCACCTATCCAATAAATTCTGCAAACCCACTTTCATTTTCTGGAAGAAACCATTTTCATCTGCGTGGTGCTTGTCTTCTTTGTCGTGCGTTTCCACTTGCACAACTTCTTTTTCGTCCAGTGCCATCCCAGCGTGTGCGTGAATGCCTGAGTGGTGGTACTGAAACATTTCTTCCTTAATCAACCAATTGGAAATCACCGGTACCAACGTTAATGCAGCCAAATATGAAACAATCATAGCGAATGCAATGGATAATGACAACGGCAAAAACATTGCTTTTGGCACGCCCGTCATCACCAAGGCCGGCGCAAATACTGCCAAAATACACAACAGGATGAGCAATAGTGGAAAGGAGATTTCGGTACACGCATCCAATATTGCTTGCTTCTTGTTCTTGCCCATTTCCAAGTGTTGGTGGATGTTCTCGATGGTTACCGTTGCCTGATCCACCAATATCCCTATTGCCAAAGCCAATCCGCTCAAGGTCATTATGTTTACCGTTTGTCCTGCCATCTTCAAAAAGAACACGGCACTCATCACCGCAATTGGTATCGTGACCACCACCACCAAACTACTCCGCCAATCCCGCAGGAACAAAAGCACCATCAGCCCCGTGAGTATTGCCCCCAAAATACCTTCCGTCATCAAGCTTTTTGCGGAGTTGATTACGAACACGCTTTGGTCAAATTCATAACTAATCTTCACATCATCGGGCAGTAGGCTTTGCATTTCGGGCAACTTTGCCTTAAGGTTTTGCACCACATCCCAAGTAGAAGCGTCCGCCGTTTTCACCACAGGCACATACACCGACCGCTTCCCATTTACCAATGCATAGTCCACCGTGATGTCTGCCGCATCAGAAACTTTTGCCACATCGCTCACCAAAACAGACGATGTACCATTGCTTTTGATGGATATTTTCTCAAACTGATCTACCTTTTCTTCCAAAGAATTCATCGTGGTAAGGTACATCGTACTATCAATCCGCAAATTACCCGAAGGGACAATCACGTTGTTTTTTGCAATGGCATCCACCACTTCATCGGCACTCACGTTGTAAGTACTCAGTTTGTTGGGGTCCACGCTTATCACCACCGAGCGGGCATTGCTACCAAAAGCCGGCGAGGCAGACATTCCCGGCACCGTAGCAAACAGTGGTCTGATGCGGGTTGTAGCCAAATCGAACATTTCGGCAAGCGATTTTGTGGGACTACTGAATACCAATTCACCCACCGGAAGCGAGGAGGCATCGAACCTGATAACCGTTGGCGGCAAGGAACCCGGTGGAAAAAAGGCCAATACCCTGTTCGATTGCAACGCCACCTGCCCAGTTGCTTCTGCCATATCTGTACCCTCGTGGAAGGTCAGTTTTATCATCGTAAGCCCTTGTATATTCTTGCTTTCAATGCTTTTTACCCCGTTCACAAACAGGTATTGGTCTTGCATCTTGGTACAAAAAAAGCCCTCCATCTGCTTGGCACTCATCCCCCCGTATTGCTCTATAACATAGATTGTGGGTGAGTTTAGCCGAGGAAAAATATCTATCGGGATAGTCCTTATTGCCATCACCGAAAACAACATCAACCCCAGAAATATCACCATGATGGTGATGGGTTGTTTCAATGCGAATTTTATCATTTAGTAACTTTAAATTTTAAATAAATCTTTGTTTCTCACTTCAGAAATTGCTTTTCTCAAGTGAGAATTCGCTTTTCTCAAGTGAGAATTTACTTTTCTCAAGTGAGAATTCGCTTTTCTCAAGTGGGAAATTGCTTTTCTCATTGGAGAAATTGCTTTTCTCATTGGAGATATGAAAGAACTTTTTTTATGGATTTGAATTGATGAAACAATAAATCATTCCATCATTCCCATCATTTTATAACTAGTATCATTTCACCGTCGCAATAAACTGATTCAAACTACCATTTGCAGCTGCCTTATCTAGCTGCGCCAAATAAGAATCATTCAATGTTTCTATATAATCAGTCTGCGAACGATACAACACAAAAGACGCATTGGTAAGGTCTATCAAACTGATAAGCCCTGCCTTGTACTGCGCCAACTTTTGATTGTAAGTGGCGGTTGCGGCTTGCAACTGAATGGGTATTTCCTGCAAATTGGCAGATGCGGTTTGTAAGGCATTGTCCGCCTGTAAGCTCGCCGAAGCCAATGCCAGCTTCTGTTGTTGCAATTCGTAGTTGCTCGCCTGCATGGCAAATCGGTTTTCTGCCAGCTTATCTTTTTTGTGCAATTCGTTGAAAAGGGAATAAGTGGCAGCAACCCCAAACATATAATTGTAGCGTTGGTAGCCAAAACCATCGCCTAGCGATTTGTATTTATCGTTGTACTGAATGCTCGAACCACGTGCCCAAGTGCTGCCTTCCAATAATATTTTGGGGAGATAACTCTTTTTAATCAACTGCTCGTTTGCGGTGTAGATGTTGTTTCTTTTTGAATAATAATCAATCAAAGGATTATTGCTAACCTCCGGAAAAACGGATAGGGTAAGCGGTTTTGGATTGATAATATCATTGTCCGGAACTTCAAAAGTAAGATTGGCAGCGGGGATGCCAGTGAGATAGGCCAATTGTTGTTTTTGATTGTTGATTAATCCCAAAGTCTGGTTGTAACTCACTTTTGTTTTGGATAATTCAGCCTTAGCCAACGAAGAATCTGCCCCCGGCTTGATGCCACTTTGGGTCAATGCCTTAATCACATTGAAAATATTTTGATATCGCTGAATGTTTTGCTCATCGGCTTTTAGTCGATACAAACTCTTTTGCAGATTGAAATAAAGCCTAGCTACATTCAGTTCCAATAAATATTGCTCCCGTTGCAAATCGGCTTCGGCAACGTCAGAATAAGATTTGGAAAGATTTAATTCGGCACTATTCAGGCCAAAATTCACCAGTTCATACTCTGCACTCAACACACCAACATTGCTGGTTGCCGCTTGAAGATTGTCATCGGCACGCACTCCGCCCGAAGTAGAAGGGGTAATGCCCATTGTAAAATAACTTCCAGCAATTGAATTGTCAGAACCCAAACTAACTTGCTCACTAAGCCTTACTTGCGGCAGAAAGCTATGTTTGGTATCAGTAATTTTCTCCTTGCTGGCATCTATCAACGCACTTTTTTGTTTGAGAAGAGGTGTGTAATTCTTTGCACTCTCGATAAGACTAACCAGACTGTATTTTTTTTGCTGCGCTAATAAAGGAAATGAAGGGCAGAGGAATACAATAGCCAATAACCCAAACCACTTCCCAAAACGGAAAGAGACCATAAAATAGAATTGAAATAGAAAATATTGTTAACAGAAATTGTTAAGCAATAGCAGGAGGGCCCCGGAGCGAATAGGTTGTGAAACTTACAGCGGGAAGAATGGGATTTGAATAGAAATAAGAAGTTTTTATGCAGGAGAATTCAATTGGCAATGGAATACAAATAACCCTGCCCAGTATAAAACTCTCTGGTTGAAACCTTTTATTAAGATGTAGATTAGCCTTTGAGTTGGAAGGCTTAGCTGTTTTTGAAATGACAGAACTACAGTCATCTTTTGTTTTTGCATTTAAAATAGATTGAGCTAATTGTTCCCTTACCAACGAACCGCTGTCATAATTGAAGTTCAATTGACCCAAAAAGAAACAAGTGTATAGTAGCAAAATGCCCACCTTGGTGAACCACTTTAAATTGCTATATTTCTTTCTGTTCATTGCTGTAGTAGTGTAAATTGTTTGCGAATATACTACCTGCTTTTGTTCCCTCATCGAGAAAATAATGCTCATTATCCAAATGCCGTTATTTTTACCCCGTGAGAAAATATAAGAAACCCGTTGTTTTAGAGAATGTATTGGTAGAAAACTATGCCGCCGAAGGCAAGAGCTTGGCACGTGTAGAGGGCAAAGTAATATTTATAGAAGGCACCGTGCCCGGAGATATTGTAGATATTCAACTATCAAAAAGCAAGAAAGACTGGGCAGAAGCCTATCCTTTGGCTTTCAAAGAATATTCCGCCAACAGGGTAACGCCTTTCTGTAAACACTTTGGCGTGTGTGGCGGCTGCCAGTGGCAAATGCTTCCCTACAAAGAACAATTGATATACAAACAACAACAAGTGGCAGACAACTTGGGCAGGATTGGTAAAGTGGCTTTGCCCGAAATGTTGCCGATTGTGGGTGCCGATGCCACAACAGGCTACCGCAACAAACTAGAATATACGTTTGCCACCAGAAGATATATTCCCAAGGAAGAGTTTCAGCAATTGCGTGCCGACGATAAACTAACCGAAGCCATAGAAGGAACCATCGGTGCAGCTGGGTTTCATGCAAAAGGTCAGTTCGATAAAGTGGTAGAAATAGATGTTTGTCACCTGCAAGAAGAACCAACCAACCTGATGCGGAAAGCAATTGTGACGTATGCCAAAGAAAATGGACTTAGCTTTTGGGACATCCGGAATCACGAGGGTTTGCTACGCAATATGATGGTACGCATTGCCACCACCGGCGAAATAATGGTGAACATAGTATTGGGATTTGAAGATAAGAAACTGCAAAAAGGATTGTTCGATTTTCTGTTGCAACAGTTTCCTTCCATCACTACACTGCTGTACACCATCAACCGGAAGTTTAATGACAGTATTTACGATCTGGAACCTGTAGCTTATTTCGGCAATGGTTATATCACGGAGAAGCTGGAAGATTTTCAGTTTAAAATCAGTCCAAAGTCTTTCTTTCAAACCAATACTAAGCAAGGCGAAAAACTTTATGAAATAACAAGGGACTTTGCCGAACTCGATGGTATACAAACTGTTTATGATTTGTATTGTGGCACAGGAAGCATTGGGATATTTTGCAGTAAAGGGGCAAAAAAGATTGTAGGAGTAGAACTGATTGAAGATGCCATAAAAGATGCGAAGGAAAATGCAGCGTTAAACGGCATAAATCACTCTTTTTTCACGGCAGGCGATGTGATAGCAATTTGTGATGATGCTTTCTTTGAAACACACGGCAAACCAGATGTGATTATCACCGACCCTCCTCGTGCCGGAATGCACGAGAAACTGGTGAAGAAACTGTTGGATATTGCAGCACCATTAGTGGTTTATGTAAGCTGTAATCCTGCCACACAAGCGCGTGACCTTGCCCTGCTAGACGAGAAATATGTGGTGACCAAAATACAACCGGTAGATATGTTTCCACACACACATCATATAGAAAACGTGGTGCAGTTGAAGTTGAGGGAAGAAGGAGAAAGGCAATAGGCAAGGAGGCAAAGAATGCCAACAACAATTAGAGATTTCTTTTTTAGAATAGATATTATGAATGAATTTAGACCAGGAAGATTTGAGGTGTTACCACCAGTAATTAAAAATCTACTCATTATTAATGTGCTTTTTTTTGTTGCTCGTTATACAGTAGTGAGACAGTTCAACTTTCCGATGGACAATTTATTTGCATTACATACATGGAAAAGTCCGCTCTTTCAACCTTGGCAGTTAATTACACACATGTTTTTACATGGACAGATTGATGATTTCGACCAAGGAATTGCGCACATATTTGGTAATATGTTTGGCTTGTGGATGTTTGGAGCTGTGTTGGAAAACCTCTGGGGAGCTAAACGTTTCCTTACTTTTTATATAATATGTGGCTTGGGTGCAGCTCTATTACATCTTCTCTTTCTTAATTACGAAATTGGTCAGCTAACAAATCAGTATGCAGATTTAGTTGCCATGCATGTAGGTAATAAAGCAGGTGCAGCAGAAGCAATGATTATATATGCCAAACAACACGGCATTCCTTTGAATCCGGATTTTGTAAGTTATTTAGTTGCAAACCCAACAGATCATGAAGCAGCTGGAAGATTGTTGGATGGTCTAGCTAGCAGCTACAAAGAAACATTGAATACGCCAACTATTGGTGCAAGCGGTGCCGTATTTGGGGTACTTGCTGCCTTTGTCTATTTGTTTCCCAATACCTATTTATATTTATATTTTTTCATTCCCGTCAAAGCAAAGTGGGCTGGGTTGGCTTACTTCGGATACGAATTGTTCTTTGCGGTAAAAAACTCTGCTGGGGATAATGTTGCAAGATGGGCACACGTTGGAGGCGCAATTGTTGGGTTACTAATAGTGATGACCTGGAACAAAACAAATAGAAAGACGTTCTATTAAATAGTGATGGAACCGATTTTAATTAATCAGTAACAGTACAGCTTTTATCTTTACACAAATTATTTTACAGTGAGTACCAGAGATTACAGCAATAAAAGAATACCATTATTAGGGGCTGAAAACAATGCACTTACATGGCTTATCATTATTAATGGTACCGTATTCATCTTGCTAAACTTTATTCATATTGTATATTTCTTTTCAGAAGTTCCTGCCGATTTCTTTCAACACCAGATACTCGATTGGTTCTGTTTGCCCGCTTCATTAGAAAAACTAAGTACCAGACCATGGGTTTTATTTACCTATATGTTTAGTCACCTTGGTGTATGGCAACTGATAAGTAGCTTATTATGGCTATGGAGTTTTGGTTACATCCTGCAAGATTTGACTGGTAACCGTAAGTTGATTCCTATTTATTTGTATGGTGGTTTTGTTGGTGCAATATTCTTTTTGCTGACTAATAATATATTCCCGGTTCTATCCCAACAAGTAGATGTAATGCCTCCTATGATGGGTGCTAGTGCTGCATTGATGGCTGTAGCTGTTGGCACAACCACGCTCGCACCAGACTATCGTATATTCCCTATGATTAATGGGGGCATTCCGCTTTGGGTATTGACACTCATTTTTGCTGCCATAGACTATGCAACCATTGCAAGTTCAAGTGCTGGCTTGGGCGTGGCACATCTTGCCGGGGGCGCAATGGGCTTTATATTTATTAAGCAATTAGGAAATGGGAATGATCTGGGGCAATGGATGATCGACCTGTTAGAGTGGTTTGATAATCTCTTTAATCCAGAAAAAAAGAACTTTAACAGGCCACAGAAAGATAAACTCTATTATTCAAGCAAAGAAGCGCCTTTTAAGAAAATACCAAACCTAACACAACAAAAACTAGATGATATACTAGATAAAATAAATCAAGAAGGTTATCACATGCTTACTGATGAAGAGAAATCTTTTTTGAAAAAAGCAAGTAAAGAAGAATTGTAGCCATTAATGACTAAACCCAACCCATTTATTAAATACGCTTCAGTAGCAATCTTCTCAATCATTTTGCTACTCTATTTTCTCGGCTGCCTTACTCCCTACATCAGTTCCTTACATTTCAAGGGATTTACTTATATCGCTTTATTTTTCCCTTTCTTATTTATCGGGATGTTAGCTATCCTGCTTCTAAGCCTTTTTCTGTTCCGAAAGTATAGCTTCTTTCTGTTACTACTGTTACTATTGGGCTATAAGAATATTTTTTCAACCACTAGCTTTCATTATCCTCACTATTTTGTGCAACAGAAAGAACCCAACACCTTCCGTTTATTATCTTGGAATGTAGATGATTTTGTAAACTCTGATGTAAAATGCGATACTGTTGGCGCCCCAAGAAGAATGATTTTAGATTTTATTAAATCGACAAATGCTGACATCCTTTGCTTTCAAGATTTTTCTAGTGCAGAGAAAAATAAATACGTTTTTTCTAATTTGAAATATTTGCAAGATACCCTACATTATCCCTATCTATACATTTCTTCCGATGATACCAGCAAGGGGCTGTCTTATATTTATGGTACAGTTATCATATCCAGATTCCCGATAACTGATTCAGGTCGATTCGCTTATGCCAGAAAACATCTTCCCGAACATCTGATGTATGCAACCATTAACATTAATGGACATTCAGTCCGTTTTTATAATACCCATTTGCAGTCTATGTTTCTGCACAGATATGGTAGGGTTCCTTACAATAATGAACAATTTATTTTGGATGATACTGCAATTATATATACCGGTCATCGCTATCAGAAGTTAGTTTACTTCGATTCCATCCATGTTGCCCAGGCTAAAATGGCGAAAGAGAAATTAAATGAATGTACCCTGCCATTTATATTTTGTGCCGACCTCAATTCTGTTCCTTCAAGTTATGTGTACCAGCACATCAGCAAGAATCTAAATGATGTATTCCTTCAAAAAGGTTCAGGGTGGGGTGGAACTTACGACGGATTGTCTCCTACGCTTCGTATTGATGTTGTTTTGACGAGCAAAGATCTGATAGCTACTCAATACTATTCTCCCAAACTACAAAATGCTTCCGATCATTACCCAATCGTCACCGATATAGCGCTACATTAAATAAAACCGCTAACTTTATTGCGTGGCTAGGAGAAGCATCTCACATAATATTATCAAATTTATAATTCAGGCATTAACTATTTGTGTGAGTGTTTGCTTTTTGGCAACCTGCTTAACACCTTATTTAAGTCCAGACAAGTTTTGGTGGGTTGGCTTTGCAGGTATAGCAGCCCCCTACATCATTATTCTTCTATTATTTTCTATTCTCTTTTGGCTTTTTGTAAAACCATTGTGGGCAATTTCATTGCTGATAATGTTGCTGATTGGTTATAGGCAAGTGTCTGTTGTTTTTGCTTTTCACTTCAAAAATACTTTCTCAGAAAAAAAGGATAGTACCAATATTCGGATTGTTGACTGGAATCTGCGTGGTTTTAATGGGCTTTATCAAAGTAGGAATACCAAAAAAATGGTACGTACCGAGTTGGCCGAAAGCATCCTCAAACTCAATCCAGATATTATTTGTTTACAAGAGTTCAATCACTCTTATGGCACAACAACTCACCCGCATGAACAAGCTAATAATATTGATTTATTTACGCCAACACACCCCTATTACTACTTCTCTAAAGATTATAAAACCGCCAATGGTTACACGGCAGGAAGTATTATATTTTCCAAATTCCCAATCATAGACACTGGTCGTCTTAGGTTTCCGAAGGGTGAAAGTGCTTTGTTTATCGATATACAAAAAGGCACTGATACTATACGGATATATACAACCCACCTACAGTCTTTTAAGTTTAAAAAGAATGACTACGAAAATATAGATAAGGTAGAGAACAATGACAGTGCGGCACTTACAGCATCTAAAAATGTGTTTGAGAAGATGCGACCTGCTTTTAAAAAGAGGGCAATACAGGCAGACCTCCTAAAGGAATGGCTTCAAAATACCCCTCACCCAAGCATTCTTACGGGTGACTTTAATGATGTACCCAACAGTTATACTTATTTTACAATCAGAGGCAACAGACAGGATGCGTTTTTACAGAAATCTTGTGGTATTGGACGCACTTTTGTTTCGCTCGCCCCCACTTTGAGAATTGATTATATCTTACCCGACAAATCTTTTAAAGTAAAACAATTTGAGCTGGAAGATGAAGGCCTGAGCGATCACTTTATGTTGGTGGCAGATTTAAAGAAGATAGTAGTTATTAGATAGTAGATATTAGTTGATAACTGTTTCCCTCGAATTACTATCTACTATCTAATAACTCATAACTATCTCCTACACCACTCCCGTGAATTGTTTTAAGAAACGCACATCATTTTGGCTATATAAACGAAGGTCATTTACTTGATATTTCAATTGACAGATTCTTTCTACGCCCATTCCAAAGGCAAAGCCAGTATATTTATTACTGTCTATACCAAAGTTTTCCAACACTTTCGGATGTACCATCCCACTTCCCAAAATTTCTACCCAGCCCGTATGCTTGCACACGTTACAGCCTTTGCTATCGCAAATCAGACAACTTATATCCATCTCGGCACTAGGCTCTGTAAATGGAAAGTAAGAGGGGCGAAACCTTACTTTCACATCTTTGCCAAACATCTCCTGAACGAAAAAATAAAGTGTTTGTTTTAGATCGGCAAAGCTCACATTCTCATCAATATACAATCCTTCTATCTGGTGAAAGAAGCAATGGGCCCTGGCGCTGATGGTTTCATTGCGGTAAACCCTTCCTGGACAAATAACACGAATGGGTGGTTTTTGCGATTCCATCACCCTGGCTTGAGTGCTACTTGTGTGTGTACGCAATAGCCATGCAGGGTTCTGACTAATGTAAAAAGTATCTTGCATATCCCTTGCAGGGTGATCTTCGGGCAGATTCATAGCGCCGAAGTTGTGCCAGTCATCCTCAATTTCAGGGCCTTCTGCAATAGCGAATCCTAAAGTTTTGAAGATAGAAACAATCTGGTTTCTTACTGCGGTTAATGGGTGACGTGTGCCTACAGGAACAAAACTACCAGGCAAGCTCCAATCAAAGCTTTTGTCGGAAGCACTGTTCGCACCACCTCCGGCGGCTTGTTGCAACGTCTCAAATTTGGTTTCTACAAATTGTTTAAACTCGTTTAATACCTGTCCAAACGCCTTTTTGTGTTCATTGGGTACATTTTTCATTTCGCCCATTACCGTCTTCAACAATCCTTTGGTGCCAAGGTATTGAATACGAAATGCTTCTACGGCTTCGGGAGTATTTGCCTCGGCGGCGGCTATTTCTTGTTTATATTTCTCTATTTGTTGCAACAACGCTTCCATCGGGCGAAGATAATTGAATCACACAATATTGTATGCTAATTAAGCGCCCATTTATGTAGCCCACAATTACAGCTATCGATTACAGGGGGTTATTTTCTACAAAGAAGAAGCGAAAAGTAACGCGTAGAGCATGTTTAAAAACAGTATTATAAACTACTATTGTTTCTTTTGTTGCCACTGATAACATTAATCTTCACGAATTATTTGTGCCATTTAGTGATTTAGATGGCTTTGTGGAAACAAAATATACTCCAAAGGGGAACTTCTCCAAAGCATATATTGCAAATCAATTTCCATTTTATAAATTCAAAACCATCTTCAAACAAAAATCAATACAAACCATTGCCATAAACACTTTCAGGGATTTATCTTTTAATAAAAACAACTTCTTTCAACCATAATTTCGCCTTTCTGGATGGCTTTTACAAATGGCCAGGTCATTGGAAGAAGTAGCCAGACGGTTCAGCCAAATAGCTAGGTCGTTGGAAGATATGGCCAGGTGACCCAGCCATATAGCCAAGTCGTTGGAAGATGTAGCCAGACGGTTCAGCCATGTGGCCAAGCATTGGAAGATATGGCCAGGTGACCCAGCCACGTAGCCATGTCGTTGGAAGATATAGCTGTGTGTATAGAAATTCACTTTTCAAGGGTCACTAGTTTGTTATGAGAATGATTTGGCAGTATCCTGAAAGGGATGCCCGCCTTTTTGTACATCAACTTACCACTTATCTTATCAAAACGATGGTTCCGCTCAATGGGAAAGGTACGCCTGTATCGCAGATGGCTTCTGCCGTATATACATAAGTGCCAGAAGGTTGCTTGATTCCATTTAAGTTTCCATTCCATCCATAACCCAAATACTCAAATCCTACCGGCATATTGCTAACAGAATAAAGTACCTCGCCACTTCTGTTGAATATCTGAAAACGGGAGATAGTCTTGATGCCTTTTCCTCTTGGATAAAAGATATTGTTGGATTGCGCATCGGGCGTAAATACATTGGGAAAATAAATAGCCTTAGAGCAGATGATGGTAACCGTTACCTCCGCGCTAGATGCACATCCATACTGGGTAGTACCAGTAACGGTGTAAGCAATATTTTCTCTGGGCGTGGAATAGGGCATGGGGCATGTGTCGCAATCCAGATAAGTGCCAGGTGACCAGGCATAAGAAACCACATCGGAGGAAGGGTATGTTTTCAGTTGAACCGAATCGCCGGTGAATACCCTTAAAGCAGAATCTGTACTGATAGACGGATACGGCTGAATAGCCACAGAGATGGCACCCGGCACAGAATCGAAACAGCCATAATCGTCCTTAGCCTTAAAGTGATAAACTGTAGGATCAACCACAGGCGTAGCAGTGGGACTCAGCGGATTGGACACTGCATTGGTAAGTGTCGCATCGGGCGTCCAAACAATATTGTCTGTACCAGAAACAGGCAATTGCACCGATTGTCCTTTGCAGACATTCATATCATGATACTTCAAAGCTAGATGTTGGGTAACGAGCACAGTAGTAGTATCTATGCTAGTACATTTATAACTGTTGGTTACCGCAACCTGATAAGTTTTGGTGGTATCTGGTTTCACGGTGATAGAAGAAAGCTTGCTGCTGAAAGAACCAGGTTTCCAACTATAACTGTTTCCATCATTTGCGGTCAGTGTAATAGGCAACCCTTCACAGATTCTTTGATCCCTCGGTTGTAAATTAACCACAGGCGATGGGTTTACAACAATGGCCGCATTGGTAGTATCATGACAACCATTGAAAGTTGTAATAAGCATTACCTTTTTGTTGGAAACCACATCTGCTGGAGAAGTGTAATAAATGGAATCGGGGTTTTGAAGGGAGGAAGTAACTCCATTATCAAAATACCATTTCCATTGCACCGTATCTGTTGTGGCAATAGCCGTATCCTTTGCTATGATATTTCCACTAAAAGAAATGGGTGTACTGTCGCACACTTTGGCAGGGGCGGCAATAGTTGCTCTAACAGACTGAACGACCGAAATAGAACTATCAAAGGCAAAAGAACAACCCGCCACCGACTTCAAACTATCTATAACTGGGTAGGTACCCAACCTGAAATAGAATGTAGGAGAAGCGAGATTGGAAGTGTCTTTTGTATTTCCGGTGCCAAATGTCCAATGATACTTCAAGGCATAGCCGAGTGTATCGTGCGAGTAACTCCATATTTTAGGAATAAACTTTACCGTGGCCGAATCGCAGATAGGCGTTAGATTGGTTTTGAAAGAGGCATGCAAAGAATCAATCAAAACCTTGTTTGTAGATGTAAAAGAACTCTGACAGCCATTGATATCCGTTAATATTACCCTAGGGGCAAAATTGCCGGGTTGTGTATATCTGTGCAATGAAAATGTGTCTGATTTTCCATCACCATAATCCCAATAAGAACTTATGGCATTGGTTTGCAGCGAAGAAAAAGTAACAGTTGCAGGTACACACGCCATTGTTATGTTGCTCAGCACGGTTGCATAAGCCCCTTTTACAGTGAGCGTATCGGTAGCTATATCTGTAATATTTCCATTTTTATACGCATAAAGCTTTATGATGTAAACACCAGGCAGGTTGTAGGTGTGGCTTACTATAGTGTCGTTACCAATGCCAGAACCCGGCGAGCCATCACCGAAGTCCCACCTCAATTTGTCGGCATTTATCGAATTGCTGGTTAAATTAACAAGCACCGGGGCACAACCATTGTTTAGATAAGTAAGAGTGTATCCAAACAATGCAAACACTTTTTTTACAGGCACTAAGTTTATTGCCGTATCGGTACAACCCGTTGCGGGCGCAGTTGCTATAAGCATTACGGTGTCTGTTAGTGTAGTAGGATAGAAAATTTGTTTTACATCGGTTGTTGTTGCTTTAAACCCATTGCTGCTAAAGGACCATTGATAATTGACAATGTTATCCTCAAACTTATTGGTGGTATTGATAAAATCTGCCGATGTACCCGAAACAATATAAGGTGGATTCCAGATAAAGCTGGCTTTAGGACCACTAGGCATAGCCGAATCTGGAATACTACTAATTCCAAAACACCCCTCCTGATCAATTACTTTTAGATAAGTGCCATAAATGCCGGGTGTCTTGAAGTAATGTTTTACATTGCCACTAATGGTTAATGTGTCGTAGGTACTGTCGCCAAAGTTCCACTCCCAGGTTGCAAGAGACACCCCTGGAGTGGTAGACTTGGTAGTATCTATAAATAGCAGGGGCTTACGGAAGCAAGTATCCGGATTACTGATGTAATATCCTACTTGCGGACCCTTTACCCGAAGCGATAAGTAAGGCTGAGTGGTATCATAACAGCCAAAATATCCCGATTGCAGAATTACCCTCAACTGAGTTTCACCCGGCTTTAGTCCGGTAAGTGTTCCTAAATAGTTATGATACCAATCGCCAAGGGAAGTAAAAGAGGCAAGCGAATAATTAAAGATATTGGCTGCACCACCATATTGCCATTGATAAACACTATAATAGTTACTATCACTTACGCCAGGGTTTGGTTGCAAGGTTGTAGTATCTATAAACAACTTTACTGTATCGTTTTCACACACCGACAATTTGTTTGCAGAAAGTTTAGGGTGCTGAGGTATTAGAATATGAACCCAGTCGGTATCACGTACTGTACAACCTCCGTTTGTTCCAGTTAGCACCGACCTGTAAGTACCAGTACCCCCCAAATAACGATGCACAATCGTATCGATTCCCTTTACTGGATTAAAAATAGTAGAGTCACCATCACCAAAGGTTAATGTTAATTTTCCTTGTACGTATGCATTTGTTACAAGGAAATTGGCAGTATCCCGGTTTCCATTACAGGTATATGCAACTGTATCGATATGTAGCAAAGGAGCTAGTATGCGAATGTAGTTTTTGTAAACAGCTGAATCGTAACAAGAACCATTGTAGACAATCAACTTAACAGAAAATGTACCTGTGTCTCGGAAGGCGTGCCAAGGATTTTCCAAATTATTTATTAAAGATGTATCACTAAAATACCAGAACCATTTTGTAGATGGTGTTTTGGTAGTATTGTAGAAATAAGCTTTACTACCGCAATTAACAGTATCGGGAGTGTAGAAGGTAACAACTGGTTTTAAGAAAACTCTTATTGCTGCACCGATTGTGTCTTTACAACCATCTGCTGTTGTATAAATAAGTTGCACGTGAAAGTTTCCTGCGGTGTTGTACTGATGACTAGGCGCAGAATCTGTAGAAGTGCTATTATCACCAAAATCCCAAGAATAAGTTTTAATGCCATTTGGAGGCGTCGCAGAAAAAGCAACAGTCATACCCTGACAACCAGATGTTTTGTTGAGGCTATCTCCTGTATTGGTAACAATTATTACAGGCGTTTTGGTAAGCCTGATTGTTTTAGAAGTTGCTGTGGTACAACCCGATGTTTTGGTTGTTGAAAGCGAAATTGTGTAAGTTTGATTATCCAGCAATGTAAATTGTGCTGTATCGGTTTTCAACGAATCTTTTATTCCTCCAATGCTCCAAAGCCATGCCGCACCACCTGCAGATGTGTCTATTACGCTTACCATACTTTCTATGCCACATAATGGGGAAGTGGTAACAGAAAAACCTGATAATGAAATAGCGGGAGTTATTACTATCGATTTAGTGATAGTATCTCGACAAGTACCAAAGCTATTTATTAACTGTACATTGTAGGTGCCCACAACATCAAATTTATTAATGGCATTTATACTATCAAAAGGGATAGGATTATTGCTGAATGACCAAAGAGATGAATCGGGAGTTGGTACACTTGTATTCTTAAAAACTATATTCTGTTGAGCACAAAGTCCTGTTGCAGTATCGTTCGATCTAAATAAAGAACTATACAATGTGGAAGTAGCAGTATCCACACAACCATCAATGTTTTTTACAATCAACGTGTCATTAAAAACACCTTTTGTATTGTATGTATGGGTGGGTGTTGAATCTATTGAAAATGACCCGTCGCCAAAGCTCCATTTATAAGTTGATTGTTGTAAGTTGGTTGAATTGTTTTCAAATGAAACACTATCGCCAACCTGACATAAAAAGGCCTTGTTTTTATTGTAGGCAGCAATAGGGGTCAGTAGCGCATTGATGAAATTTTGCTTTTCGAAGCTATTACTAGTACAGCCATTTGTTGTGGCAACAGTAAGCAAAGGACTGAACTTGCCTGAAACTTTATAAATGTGAGACACGTTAGGTGTATCACTACTAATGGAGTGACCATCACCAAAATCAAAAAAGTACTTATTTATGCTCCCAGCGCCAGCAATAGAAGTGCTGGTAAACGATATTTGCAAAGGCGTACAACCAATACTATCACTCACTTCAAAACTTGGGGTTGGGTTTGGAAAAACGGTAATAGTTAATTGCTTTTGAGATTGCTTGCCATTATCGCTTACAGAAAGTGTTATAGTGTAGGTCTGCTGATTATTATATATAGCATGCTCTGTATCAGCAATGTTAGTTGTTGTAATTGGTGTACTGCTGTTTCCAAAATCCCAAGTATAGATTGCACTAGAAGAAGCTCCCGTTGTTTTATTTACAAATGAAACTGAAAGAGGACTACACCCACTTGATTTATCAACTGTAAAGTTTGCTGTCAACTGTGCTTTAACGCTGCCAACAAGCAATAATAAAAGGATAAAGGGGGAGAATATCTTGTAAGGGATCATTTACTTTGTTTATAAAAGCCAAGGAAAGCAATTTTATTTCTACTCAAACGTACGTAAAAATCTTTTATTGTGATTTACGAAAGGAGTATTATAAAGGATTTAAGGTAGATTTAATTCTACCTAACAAGAATTTATAATTGCGCCCCTTTTAGTTAAGTATCTGACGCTATTTTAATAAAAACCCTATTGCCTCATTTGCAATTTCAGACTCATCGTCCTTCGGCGTTGCAATCAATACATCGGTGTACAAATTTCCTTTTTTCAGTTCAATAAAACCTAGCTCTGGATAGTTATGACTTTTTAAGATATTGGTAGGAACAATGGATGAACCCAATCCGTTTTTTACCAATTGGATGATGGAAGAGATATTGTTGGATTCATGCACCACTTTTGGGATGAAGCCATAATTGGCACAAATCTCTAACAACATATCAAAATAATGAGGGGCATAATCCTTATTGAAGAATACAAACGTTTCTTCTTTCAGTTTCTCAATGTCCTCCTCCGTTTCCAGATTTACGAGGTTCTTGTTAAACACCACCGAAAAACTGTCCCTAAACCAAAGTTTTGTTTTAATCATTGGCGACTTTAGCGGTGCGCGGATAATTCCAAGGTCTAATTTGCCTTGCTCTAAATCAGTAATCTGTCGGGCAGTGGGCACTTCATACAAACTAAAGTTTACAAACGGATATTTGTCTGACAAGAACTTAATCAACTCGGCAATGTCTCCCGAAAAGGTAGAACTGATGTAAGCAATCCTAAACTCACCACTTATATTTTTGCTTATCTTCTGTGTCTTTACGGTAATCCTATCTAGATTCTGCAACAACTGTCGCACTTCTTTTTCGAAGTATTTGCCAGCTTCTGTCAATTCTACTCGTTTGTTATTGCGGTTAAAGAGGCGTGCATCCAGCTCGTCTTCCAATTCTTTTATCTGTCGACTAAGGGGAGGTTGAGATATAAAAAGCTTTTCGGATGCCTTAATAAAGCTTAGTTCCTCTGCCAATGTGAGGAAGTATTTTAAGTGTCTTAATTCCATATATACCTATTAAGTATTGATAATTGACAAAATAAGTATGTTTTTGTCATAAACAAAGCAATTACTTTTGTGGCACGATGGCAGAGAAAGCTATTTGTTTTTCGCCACAAAGACACCAAGCCACTAATGAGCACAAATAAGAAATAAGATTTGAACTTCTTTTTCTTTCTTTTTTTCTTAGTGCCGCTTTCAGTCTTTGTGTCTTTGTGGCGAAATTGACTAATATTATTAGATATTTGCAAACTATTTTTAATAAATAAAACAACAGCGTTATGGCTAATACATTGTTTGATAAGGTGTGGGATGCCCACGTAATTCGTAAGATAGAAGATGGTCCAGATGTATTTTTCATCGACAGACACTTCATTCACGAAGTAACAAGCCCAGTAGCTTTTCTAGGTTTAGAAAGCAGGGGTTTGAAAGTGATGTTCCCTAAGAACACTTTTGCTACTGCCGATCACAACACACCAACCATTAACCAACACTTGCCAGTACAGGATCCATTGTCTGCAAACCAGTTGAAAGCTTTAGAAAGCAATAGTGCTAAACATGGTATTTCCCATTGGGGTTTGGGTAATCCTAAAAACGGTATTGTTCACGTGGTAGGACCAGAAAATGGTATCACCCTCCCAGGAATGACCATCGTTTGTGGTGACTCTCATACTTCTACGCACGGTGCTTTTGGCGCTATCGCCTTCGGTATCGGCACCTCTGAAGTGGAGATGGTTTTATCTTCTCAATGTATCATGCAACCTAAACCGCAAAGCATGCGCATTACGGTAAATGGTAAATTGAACAAAGGTGTTACGCCAAAAGATGTTACTTTATACATCATTTCGCAACTAACTACTGCTGGTGCAACAGGTTATTTTGTAGAATATGCTGGTGAGGTGTTTGAGAATATGAGCATGGAAGGAAGGATGACCGTTTGTAATATGAGTATTGAAATGGGTGCTCGTGGAGGTATGATTGCCCCAGACGAAACTACTTTCAACTACATCAAAGGACGTGAACTAGCTCCTAAGGGTGAAGCTTGGGATAAATCTTTGGCTTACTGGAAGACATTGAAAACAGAAGCAAATGCAACCTTCGATAAAGAATACACTTTTGATGCGGCTGATATAGAACCAATGATTACCTACGGAACAAATCCGGGTATGGGAATGGGAATCTCTAAACATATTCCTAAGGCAACTGGTTTAAAAGGTGGGGTTGCCACCTATGCAAAATCATTGGCTTACATGGGCTTTGAAGAAGAAGAAGCAATGATTGGAAAGAAGGTAGATTATGTATTTATTGGTAGTTGTACCAATGGTCGTATCGAAGATTTCAGGGCTTTTGCATCTATCGTAAAGGGTCGTAAGAAAGCAGATAATGTAACCGCTTGGATAGTTCCGGGTTCTCACATCGTAGAAGCACAAATTAAGGAAGAAGGTATTCTGGATATATTGACAGAGGCTGGTTTCACACTTCGTCAACCAGGATGTTCGGCTTGTTTGGCTATGAATGATGATAAGATTCCTGCTGGAAAATATGCGGTTAGCACCAGCAACAGAAACTTTGAAGGAAGACAAGGTCCCGGAAGCCGTACCTTATTGGCTAGTCCGTTAATGGCTGCTGCTGCTGCTGTAACAGGTGTTGTTACTGACCCAAGAGATTTGATGAGCTAAGGTTTCTTAATTATCAATTATTAATTTACAATTATCAATTTAAAATAATGGCTTACGATAAATTCACAGTGGTAAAGAGTACAGCGGTTCCTTTGCCAATAGAAAACATAGATACAGACCAAATTATACCTGCACGTTTCTTAAAAGCAACCAAGCGTGAGGGTTTTGGAGACAACCTATTCAGGGACTGGCGTTATAATAACGACAACACCCCTAAGCAAGATTTTATCTTGAATAACCCAATCTATTCTGGAAAGATATTGGTTGGCGGAACAAACTTCGGTAGTGGTAGTAGCCGTGAGCACGCTGCATGGGCTATTTATGATTACGGATTTAGAGCTGTAGTATCTAGCTTCTTCGCAGATATCTTTAAAGGAAACGCTATCAACATTGGTATCCTTCCCGTTCAAGTATCACCTTCTTTTTTAGAAAAGATATTTACAGCGATAGAAGCTGATCCTAAAGCTGAGATTGAAATTGATTTACCAGCACAAACTATTACCATTGTTGCTAGTGGTGAGTCTGAGTCTTTTGACATTAACGGTTACAAGAAGCACAATCTATTGAATGGCTTTGATGATATCGATTATCTACAAGCCATGAAAGACGAGATTCTTTCATTTGCAGAAGCTAAAGCGGTGTAAGTTGTAGGTTATAAGTATTAAGTAATAGGTTAAATACCTATTACTTAATACTTATAACCAATTCAATCATTCAAATCAATTTAATCATAATTGAAGAACAAACAACGTCACATAGAAATAATGGACACCACCCTGAGGGATGGTGAACAGATGAGTGGAGTATCTTTTTCTGCATCGGAGAAATTGACCATCGCACAGTTATTATTGAATGAAGTGAAGGTTGATAGGATTGAGATTGCCTCTGCCCGTGTTTCGGAAGGAGAGTTTCAGGCTGTAAAAAAGATTACTAGCTGGGCTGCCGAAAATGGATTGCTGGATAAGGTAGAAGTACTGACTTTTGTAGATGGCGAAACTTCCGTAAACTGGATGGTAGAGTCGGGTGCAAAGGTGATGAACCTACTTACCAAAGGGTCTTTAAACCATCTTACCCATCAACTGAAAAAGAAACCAGAAGAACATTTTGCCGATGTGGCCAAGGTGGTTGCCCTTGCAAATACAAAAGGGATTTCTTGCAATATTTACCTCGAAGATTGGAGTAATGGGATGCGTAACTCAAAAGAGTATGTGTTGCAATACATAGACTTCTTAGCAACGCAACCCATCAAACGCGTTTTGTTACCAGACACGTTGGGCATTTTGATCCCTTCTGAAACTTATGCTTATATCTCTGAATTGGTTGAACGTTACCCACAACTTCATTTCGACTTTCATGCCCATAACGACTACGATTTAAGTACCGCTAATGTATTGGAAGCCGTAAAAGCAGGCGCAAAGGGCTTACACCTAACCATTAATGGAATGGGTGAACGTGCAGGTAATGCACCCTTAGCAAGTGCTGTAGCTGTAATGAACGACTATTTGCCAGAAATAAAGACGAGCGTTGTCGAAAAGTCTTTATACTCCGTAAGTAAATTGGTAGAAACATTTTCTGGCTTTAGAATTTCAGCCAACAAGCCTGTTGTGGGTGAGAATGTTTTTACCCAAACTGCTGGTATTCATGCTGACGGTGATAAGAAAAACAATCTTTATTACAATGATTTGATGCCCGAACGTTTCGGTCGTCAACGCAAATATGCCCTTGGTAAAACAAGTGGAAAGGCAAATATCGAAAACAACTTACAGCAGTTAGGCATTAAACTTAGTGATGCTGACCTAAAGAAAGTGACCCAACGGATTATCGAGTTGGGCGACAGAAAAGAAATGGTTACCCAGGCAGATTTGCCTTATATCATTTCTGATGTGTTGGACAGTAATTCTATTGAGGCAAAGGTTCAGATAAAGAATTATGTACTGACCCATTCTAAAAATCTAAAGCCATCGGTTACCTTAGAAATAAGTATCGATGGAGAGTCTTTTGAAGAACATGCACAAGGTGATGGTCAGTACGATGCCTTTGTAAATGCTCTGAAGAAGATTTATAAGCAG
This sequence comes from uncultured Chitinophagaceae bacterium, assembly GCA_903895845.1. Classification (GTDB taxonomy): domain Bacteria; phylum Bacteroidota; class Bacteroidia; order Chitinophagales; family Chitinophagaceae; genus Parasediminibacterium. The sequence goes on along the minus strand of CAITVK010000048.1, from coordinate 4,474 downwards.
AAGAAAATAGAGTTGCCTTTATTAACCGATTATACGGTGCGCATTCCCCCAGGTGGAAAGTCTGATGCATTGTGCGAAACCATCATTACTTGGTTGCATAATGGCAAAGAGTTTAAAACAAGAGGGCTAGATAGCGATCAAACAGTGGCTGCAATTAAAGCGACCGAGAAAATGTTGAACAGTATATAAGGACTAAATTTTAATGCAAAGTCTATTTAAATGAATGAGAACAAACCTTTCACAGCTCAAACTAATCACCTTGATAGCTTAGTCTTATTGAGGGGGTTAGCTGTAATAATGGTTTGTTTCTGTCATTACGGTAATCCTTTATCTGCTGGAGATCATTTTTTCACAAAACTCTTTCTATTTTTTAAACAGTATGGAAAGTTTGGAGTAGAAATATTTTTTGTCATTTCCGGGTTTATAATACCATATAGTTTGTACAAGGGTAAGTATCAGCTAGGCGACTATTTTACTTTTTTATACAAAAGACTACTAAGACTGCACCCTCCTTATCTGCTCGCTTTGTTTATAACGCTGGTTATAATGTATTTTTCGTATAAAACCAGGCATGTAGAATTTCCAGAAGATTTCGCTTCCATTACTAGAAGTTTGGTCTACTTGCATTTCCCTCCAGATAATCCGGTTTTTTGGACATTAGCAGTTGAAGCCCAATATTATTTGTTTGTTGGATTGTTCTATGTACTCTTAGTCAACTATTCATTACTAGCTTACTTTTTGGTCGTCCCAGTTTTTCTTTTCTTAGGTCATACTAGTCTAGTCGAAAACTTTTCCTTGTTAAAATATTTTGTTTTTTTCTTTATCGGCAATACTGCATTTATGATTTACCTGGGTATTGGAAACAGGTGGATTAATTCTTTTTCTCTTGCATCACTTGTAGGATTTTCGTATTTCTTTTATGAGTTGCCTGCTTTTTTATGTTCAACCTTCACGCTATCTTTCATACTTCTATACAGGAAACAGGTATTTTCCTCCCTTAAATTCATAGGAACAATCTCCTACTCTATCTACTTAATTCATTTTCCAATTGGAATTAAATTCATTAATCTATTGAAGCCAAGAATAAACCCATCTTACAGTTGGCTACTATTTGTAGTTACAGTTGTTTTTGTTGTTTTGGTTTCCCTTATTTTTTATAAAATCATAGAAGCGTTTTCAGAAGATATTTCAAAGAAGATAAAGTATCGTGAATATAAGCAAAGGCTACTTTAGACTTTTACCAATAAATCTCAAACAAAAAATAGTATTAATTGACAAGTATTTATTAAGAAAAAAATGAAAAAAAACATCCTTATTGTTCCAGGAGATGGAATAGGACAAGAAGTTACCGCAGTAGGTAAATTAGTATTGGATAAGATAGCTGCCAAGTTTGGTCATGAGTTTACGTATGACGAAGCATTGATTGGTCACGTGGCTATTGAGGCTACTGGTAATCCTTTGCCAGATGAAACATTGGCTAAGATGAAAGCTTCTGACGCCGTGTTGTTTGGTGCAGTTGGTCACCCGAAGTATGATAATGATCCAAGCGCAAAAGTTCGTCCTGAGCAAGGTTTATTGAAGATGCGTAAGGAGCTTGGTTTGTATGCCAACCTTCGCCCAATCAAATTATTTGATGAGTTGTTGGATGCTTCTAGTATTAAACCAGAAATATTAAAGGGTGCAGATATCCTTTTCTTCCGTGAATTGACTGGCGATATATACTTCGGTGAAAAAGGCCGTAAGAACAATGGCGATACGGCGTATGATGTGGCTGAATATAGCCGCTTCGAAGTAGAGCGTATTGGTCGTAAAGCTTTTGAAGCAGCAAGAACCCGTAGAAAGAAATTGTGCTCTGTAGATAAAGCTAACGTGTTAGAAACTAGCCGTTTGTGGAGAGAAGTAATCCAAAAGATTGCGCCAGAATATCCTGATGTAGAAGTAGAATACCAGTTTGTAGATGCATTAGCAATGATGTTGATTAAGAACCCTGCACGTTTTGATGTAGTGGTTACTGCCAATTTGTTTGGTGATATATTAACGGACGAAGCTTCTCAAATTGCTGGTTCAATGGGTATGTTGGCTTCTGCTTCTGTTGGTGATGGCACGGGTGTTTACGAACCAATCCACGGTTCGGCGCACGATATTACTGGTAAGGGAGTAGCTAATCCGTTGGCTTCTATTTTGTCGGCTGCATTGTTATTGGATATTTCTTTTGGAATGAAAGAAGAGTCCGAGCTAGTCATTTCTGCTGTAGATAAGGTATTGAAAGAAGGTTTCCGTACACGTGATATTGCAGATGCAAAAACACCTGCAGAAAAGATTTTGGGTACTGATGCAATGGGAGCGGAAGTGTTGAAGTTCCTTTAAGTAGTTATGAGTTATGAATTATAAGTTATGAGTTATAATGCCGTTGGAAATTTCTAACGGCATTTGTTTTTCCCCCACCTTTGCCTTTATGAAGATTCTTATTGTTTCGGCTACTGAGATGGAAGTGGCTACTGCTAAACAGCAACTAAATGCTTTGCCCAATATTTCCTTTCATATTACGGGCGTGGGTATGTTGGCGGCGGCAGTTTCTTTAACCAAACTGGCTTTAACCCTCAAGCCCGACCTAATTATTCAAGTAGGTATTGCTGGTTGTTTTGATACTTCAATAAATTTAGGAAAAGTAGTTTTGGTGAAAGAAGAAATATTGGGTGATACGGGCGTAGAAGAAAATGGTGAATGGAAAGATTTATTCCAAACTAAATTTTTAGCCCCAAATGATACACCTTTTACCAATTGCAGATTAATCAATAAACATCTATCAGCTTATAATCAAAGGCAATTACCAACAGTTTCCGCCCTTACGGTTAATGAAATAACTACTAGAAAAGAGCGTATTGCGCAGCTAAAATCTTTGTATAACCCTTCAATAGAAAGTATGGAAGGAGCGGCTTTGCATTATATTGGCAACGATTTAAACACTCCTTACTTGCAAATACGCGGATTGAGCAATTATATTGGCGAACGTGATAAATCGAAATGGAAGATTAAGGAAGCGGTGGAGAATGCAAATCGGGTTCTTATTGAAACAGTTTTAGGTATTAAGTTGTAAGTAATAGACTAATCATTCCATCATTCAAATCATTTAATCATTATTATGAAACTCTCTCTTGGCTTTTCCCCTTGCCCTAACGATACTTTTATTTTTGATGCCCTCGTAAACAAGAAGATTGATACTGAAGGTTTGGAATTTGACGTGCAGTTGGAAGACGTACAAACCCTTAACGAATGGGCAAGGGCTGGTAAACTCGACCTATCTAAAATTAGTTATGGCGTGCTTCCATTGGTGCTTTCCCAATATCAATTATTGAATAGTGGTGGTGCTTTGGGTAAGGGCGTTGGCCCTTTATTAATCAGTAAAAAAGAAATTGACCCAACCAAATTGCAGGATACTGTAAATAAGTATACCATTGCTGTGCCTGGTGTAAATACCACTGCGAACCTGTTGTTTTCGATGGCTTTTCCCAATGCCAAGCGAAAGACTTTCCTTGTTTTTAATGAAATAGAAGATGCAGTGTTGAGCGGAAAAGTAGATGCAGGCGTCATTATTCATGAAAACAGGTTTACTTATCAGGATAAAGGTTTGGTGAAGCTGATGGACTTAGGCAATTATTGGGAGCAACAATTGCAAGTGCCTATTCCGTTGGGCGGAATTATTGCCCATCATCGGATTGGTGATGAAGTAGCTGCAAAAGTGGATAGACTTATCCGAAAAAGTGTAGAGTTTGCCTTCTCTAATTATCCCGAACTAACGGACTATATCCGCAGCCACGCCCAGGAAATGAGTGAAGAGGTGATGCGCAAACACATTGACCTTTATGTAAATAACTTCACCATTGACCTTGGCGTTGAGGGTAAAAAAGCGGTAGATACGTTGGTGGAAGTGTACAATAAAATAGTTGTGATTACTCAATGATGAGTTATAAGTAAAAAACATTCCTTTATTTTAACTAGCAATTAAAAGTTTCTTTTGTAAGAGCCCCAAAAACTTCATCAAGTAATTGGAAAATATCATCACTTAATCGTAAAACTTGATCAAGTAATTGAAAAACTTCATCAAGAAAACCTTTTTCTTCATCAAGTAATTAAGAAACTTCATCAAAAAAAATGAATACTTGATTAAGTTTTTGGAAAACTTGATCAAAAAAGTCAAATACTTCATCACTTATTTCAATTAAGTGATGAAGTATTTGAGGGTTGGTAAGCTATATCAGGGTATCGGATAGAGGATTAAGGCAATATTTGAAACGAATGAAGAGTAGTACTTGGTGCTTTTTATACTTGCAATGACTTGTTCTGTAAAAGGAAATAAGATTTGACAACTTTTAAAAAGTTATCAAATCTTGTATCAAACACTTCCGAAACCTGTGAGCCGTTATATCGAACCTAGGAGATAGCTGGCTGAAAAAGAATTAGATTTCTCCTTCGT
>CAITVK010000047.1 GCA_903895845.1 uncultured Chitinophagaceae bacterium | reverse complement strand
TTTTATATATAAATCTCCAGCTTTTATATATCTCCGTCTAAGATTTATATATGTTTATCCAACTTTTATATATAAACGTGAAACTTTTTGGTATTAATGTAGATAAGCGGATTTTTAGGTCAGATAGTATAATTAATTTTAGTAGATTATGGATAGAAAGGAGCTTCTAAGAGCAAGTGTACAATTGAATTAGATTGAGGTTAACAATCTTTTGATGGTTGTTGATTGTTTCAATTAACCCAGTGGTTTATTGCTTACGCCTTACCCCTTGCAACTTTCGCCCTCTTCCGCTAATCTATTTCCCATAAAATCACTTCCTCCAATACATTTGCAGCATGACATTGCAGGAAAGAGATTATGAAGTGATATGGCATCCGTTTACACACCAAAAAAATAGGCTGCCTCCAATACCTATCGTCAAAGGAAAGGGGACTTTGCTCTTTGATGAGACGGGAAATGAGTATATTGATGCAATAAGCAGCTGGTGGGTTACGATTCATGGTCATGCGCACCCCTATATTGCCGAAAAGCTGTACAAACAAGCCATGACACTGGAGCAAGTGATATTTGCCGGGTTCACACATGAGCCTGCTGTTGCTTTGGCTGAGCGTTTGTTGCCAAATCTTCCCAACAACTTCTCAAAAATATTCTATAGCGACAACGGAAGTACCTCAACAGAGGTTGCTTTGAAGATGTCTTTGCAATATTGGTGGAATGGAAGGGAAGACAGCCAACCGTCAACCGTCAACCGTGAACAGTCGACCGTTAACCGTTTACCGTTAACCGAAAGCAGAAAACCGTTGACCGAAGAACGCTTAGATAGCGGTAATCGGTCAACGGATGACGGTAAACGGAAAGCGGCAAACGGAAAGCGCAACAAGATTTTGGCCTTCAATGATGCCTATCACGGGGATACGTTTGGCGCAATGAGCGTGAGTGACAGGAGTGTATTTACATTGGCGTTTCATGACAAACTTTTTGAAGTACTTTTTATTGATACGCCTTCGGCTACCAATATTGAGGAGCTTAAAAATACCATTAACAAAGAAGGAACAGCAATAGCAGCTTTTATTTATGAGCCATTGGTGCAAGGTGCCGGTGGCATGAGGATGTATGATGCCCACTGGATGAATGAATTGCTGAAAACAGTGAAACAACACGACATTATTTGCATTGCCGATGAGGTAATGACAGGTTTTGGACGAACAGGAAAGCTGTTTGCAAGTGAATATATGGAGGAACGTCCCGATATTATCTGCCTTAGCAAGGGGATTACGGGAGGAACAATGGCATTGGGTGTAACAGCTTGCACAGATAGAATCTATCAGGCATATTTGAGCGATGACAAGCTAAAAACTTTCTTTCATGGGCATTCTTTTACAGCAAATCCATTGGCTTGTACCGCCGCATTGGCCAGTCTGGACTTATTGATGCTGGAAGATTGCTTCAATCAGATAGAATGGATAACGGAACAAAACAAACTCTTTGCAGAACGACTCACAACTTACAACTCACGGCTCACAATAAAAAACATCCGGACACTAGGAACCATCATCGCCTTCGAAATAGCGGAGGGAAAAGACGAATACCTGAATAATATTGCAGGAAATATCACCCAAAAGGCATTGGATGAGGGGGTTTATATGCGTCCGCTAGGCAATACGGTATATATCATGCCCCCCTATTGCATTACGGAGGAAGAACTGGAAATAGTATATGATGTTATCTTGACCATTTTGCAATAATTATTTGTAATGAATAAAAACATAGAGCAATTATATTCGATAGCCCAAAAAGAAGAACGTCTCATCATCGGATTGATGAGCGGGACTTCTTTGGATGGACTGGATATTGCTTTATGTAAGTTTTCGGGGGCAGGAAAACATACCAACCTAACCCTTTTGCAGTTTGAAACAGTTGCTTACACCGCTGAATTTAAAACAATGGTGAGGGAAGTATTCAGTAAGAAGCTGGTGGACTTGGAAAAGCTCTGTCTATTGAATGGATGGATTGGCAAGCAGCACGGAATAATGGTTAATATGTGCCTAGAAAGATGGCAAATTGATAGAAACAAGGTGGATATAATTGCTAGTCACGGGCAAACCATCTATCATGCACCCAAGAGATTACATCAACAAGCACAATTTGATAATGCAACCCTGCAAATAGGCGACGGCGACCATCTGGCTGTAGAAACGGGCATCATTACGCTAAGCGATTTCAGACAAAAGCACATTGCAGCAGGTGGAGAAGGAGCTCCTTTGGCTATTTATGGTGACTATTTGTTGTTTACACATCCAACGGAAATCAGAGTGATGCTAAACATTGGGGGCATTGCCAATTTTACTTATTTGCCTGCAAATGGACATCTGGAAGATGTATTATGTACAGATATAGGCGCAGGGAATACACTGATGGATGCCTATATCCGTAAATATTTCCTAAATAAATACTACGATGACGATGCTATTATTGCCAAACAGGGACAAGTGAACGAGACATTGCTGACTAAACTAAAAGAGGAGACATTTTTTGCACAGGCATTCCCAAAAAGCACAGGACCAGAGTTGTTTAATCTGGATTATATAGAGAAAGCAAAGGTATCTGCTGGCGTAAAACCCCTCTCCCATTATGATGTGATGGCAACACTGAATCAATTTAGTGCCGACATGATAGTTGATGCTTTAAATCACACTATAAAACCAAAAGAAACGTACACTATTTATGCAAGCGGCGGCGGAATACACAATCCGTTGCTGATGGCGCATCTGCAAACGCAATTACCTACTGTTCAATTCCGTGATTTAAGAGATTTAGGCATTCATCCCGATGCAAAAGAAGCGGTATTATTTGCGGTTTTGGCGAATGAAACGCTTTGTGGCAATGGTTTTTCATCGAAAGAGAATCAATCAACCATACAAAAGCTAAGTATGGGAAAAATAAGCTTTCCTTTTTAATGACTTTCCACCGCAACCTTCAGGTTATTGAGGTTTTTCTCCATCATTGTCCCCATTATCTTATCATTCATCATCGAAGAAAAGCGTTCCCAAGGCAACCAGCCAATATGTTGCACAAATTCCCAGTGAACAACAGCCGTAAATTGTCCTTTCTGCTGATAAAGTTCCAGTCTGCTCTCCTGCTTTTCCCCATTCCGTGATTGCCACTCCGCATTGATAACAGAATCAGTTGCTTTTGATGGGCTGATAGTCACTAACGTATTACCCAACTTAGCAACAAACGGACTTTCTATTGTTAAATTGCTCTCCGACACGCCATCAATCCATTTTTTCCATCCATTGATGTCCTTTACGAAAAGATAAATAGAGTCTTTTGAAGCGGTTATATCTACAGCGCGCGATACAACCACCGTTGATGGAAACAACAAACCAAGACAAGTAATAACAAGGAATAAAATAGCAAAACTGACCAGAAAAAGCTTGATATATTTCATAAAATTATTTATTCCCACTTAAATACTTTCCAGACAATGAAGTAAATGAAGACTGTCCATAAACCTAAAGCCCCAATGTTCTGCCAACACTCGAATATACTGGCACCTTCGAAAGAAATCTTACGCATAGCGAGGTTAAAATGCGTTAAAGGGAGTATTTTACAACAGGTTTGCAGCCATTCTGGGAATACTGTGATGGAAAAGAAGGTGCCCGACAACAACATTTGTGGTAAACTAAAGATATTTATCAGCAATGGAATCATTGTGTCATTTTTTACTATGCTAGAGAAGATAAGTCCTACCCCCATCAGCATTAATAAAAATAAAATACTCAATGAAACCATCTCTATAAACGTGATAAATCCGTGTGCCAGCGTGAAGTTGATGCAGAAATGCCCAACAGTTATCAGTACCAATACATTTATTAACTGAAAGAAGATCCTGCTGAATCCAATGCCTAATAATATGTTTAATCTGTTGACGGGAGTAGCATAAAACCGCTTCAAAACCAGTTGTTCTCTTAGGTTAAAGAAGGTAAATGCGATACCAAAGAGTGTAGAGAACAATAAGGAGAAGCCTATCTGACCCGGCAATACAAAATCTATTGTTTTATACTCCCTGACGTTGTAGATGTCTTGCTTGATGGTGACGTAGCCCTCTTCATCTTTGCCTTTTATTTTTCTTTCTAGCCTATTTGATACATTTTCCAAAAGGGGAATTAGCTGGTTTAATTCCAAACTACTAGCCGATGTAGATTTAATTGTAAGATTGAAATGTGGAGGGAAATTCTTTTCAGGACCTTCAGGTCTTCCTATATCCCAATACATTTTTTGAATTTCTAATATTCCCGTCAGCTTTCCCTTTTCCAACTCCTTACGCATTTCCGCAGTATCAGCAAACGGTTTTATAACGATAAAAGGAAGCGAAGAGACAGTTTTGTAAAGAACATTACTTGTATCGCAATTAGGAGACAATGCTAGCGTATATTTTGTAAAACTCCCCCCACTGAATGCGCCGAAAATGAAAACAAATACCAATGGGAAGATTAAACTGAAAACAAATGATTGTGGATTTTTGAGACTCGCAAGGAAACTTGCTTTTGTAATTGCCCCTAATGCCCTCGACTGACTATATTTTTTTACCATAAATACTGTTATGCTGCAAATCTATTTGAATGTAACAATATTGTATCGAGAAAGATTGAACCAACCGATAAAAATCTACTAGTTTTGACCGCTTATGCAGACAGCGTATCTTCTTTTGGGCAGTAATTTGGGAGATAGATTGTCTTATCTCGAACAGGCAAAACAATTAATAGCTGTGGAATGCGGCTTTATCACAAACCAATCGAGCATCTACGAAACAGCCGCTTGGGGCATCACCGAACAGCCATCTTTTTATAATCAAGTAGTTGTTTTACAAACTGATCTGACTCCAGACACATTGATGCAGTCTCTATTGAACATCGAAGAAAAGATAGGCCGTAAGAGACTGATCAAATACGGCCCAAGAATTATTGATCTAGATATTCTTTTAATTGAATCTGTCATATTAAATACCCCCCTACTTACATTACCGCACCCCTTTCTGCACGAAAGACGCTTTGCTTTGTTGCCTTTAGCAGAAGTAGCACCCCTTCTACTTCATCCTACAATAGAAAAGAACATCTCTGAGTTATTAGCAGACTGCAATGACACGTTAGAGGTGATTAAGCTAGCATAATGCTTACGCTTTAATAAATTTCTTGCGTAGCTTATTGCCGCTTTTATCCAACACCTCGAGGATATAAACGCCCTTTGCTAAACCTTCAATATTTACAGATACCCTATTGCCTTTAACTTCCAGATGATCAACCCGCATCATCTCTACACCCATGGCAGAAGTTATCCATAGCGTAATTATCGGTAATTCTGAACTACTATACACAAACTTCAGTTCCTCTTTAACAGGATTTGGATAAATAGTTAACAAACAATCAGCAGGCTTCAATTGAAGCATTGCAATTGGGCTATATATACATGTACCATCAGTACCAATTGCTTTAATCCTATAGTAAAGCTTGCTTATGTTGGTGGGGATATTTGCATCCACTACTGTATAATTGCCTATCCCAATAGACTTTATCCTACCAACCACTACTAATGAATTGCCATTATTACTTTTCTCTACCACATAGCTTTCAATATTTGCTTCGTTTGATATATGCCAGTTCACATTTACACTCTTACCATCCTGAATTATTGAAATATTGCTAAAGTTCACTGGCAAAGGTCTGATTCCACTAATAACTGCATAAAATCTATTTCTTCCTTTGCTTGCACTGTCACTTGTAACATTAAAATTGTAACTAGTATTGCTTCGCACATTCTGATTTGTATTCAAGAATCTATCTGTTAACGCAACTGTTCCAAGATCATCAAAATCGCTAAAGGATAATTGATACGAACCTGTAACATTACTGCCTACATTTAACTGTATTGTATCTGAAGTGATTGAATCGGGAAATGTAGCAATTGCCAACGCCTTTCCTTGTTTGATAATGGATAGGGATTGACTGGCCGAACTTAATGATTCGGCATCCCATGCAGCACTATACATACTTGTTCCCTGATTATTAAACCGCACCACAACCTCATCCAAAAGATTGTTTGAACTATTCCTCAATCCAATCCTAACTAATGAAGTATTAACTACGCCGAAGTATTGAGTATTAGGGAGCGTACTGTTTATCTTGTCGGTTTCATGAAATTGAACAGTCCCATTTGTATTCGCTTGTACAAAGAAAGCCTCTCCACTGGCAATGTAGTCTCCATTTGTATTATCATAGCCAATAGCCCCGTTTGCAATTACACCAGCAGAATAAGTACTGTAGTTACCGTTTCCAAAAGGACTATATGTCCACATTTTATTATTAATATTAGCATTGCTAGCTTGAAAAGCAGCATAACTTATCTGACTAGGATATGGATTAGCCAACAAAGTGTACTTATGAATGGCAAGGTCATTTAAAGCAACGGACACATCACCTGTAGTTACTGAACCTGTCGCACTCAAAATTACTTCTTCAGGAGCAGTGGGACTACCAGTTTCTAATTGGTTGGCACAAGAAACAGTAGTACTATTTCTATTCCCTCTAATATTCAATATATAACCAGTTCCTGGAGAAAGATTCGTTAATTCTGTATTCGCAATTCCTACATATCTGCTCCCATTTATAAGCGCAGGGCTATAGGTGTACATACTAGGCGAACTATTTTGAGTTGCATCAAAGCCATTACTGTTGTATTTATCCGTACTCCCACCATCCCCACTGGTTAATCCACAAGGGACACCACCCGAACCAGTGCCTGAAATATATATTTGCTGTTGCCAACTGTTTCTTACACTCGATACAACGGAACTACCGATGTAACTATATTTTCTCGCGGCTTTAGCTGTGATATACCTTTCCATGGTCACATTACCTGTAATATTTCCAACTACTTGTGCAACCCTTCCTGTTCCATTTAAGTCTGATTTAATAACTAGATTATTCCCTGTATTTAAAGTTGCACCGCTTTCGATTGAAACGGTACCTGGCACAAAACCTCCCACTATATTTAATTGTGTCCCAAGAGTAGCAGTTGCATTTGTATTAAGAGTAAGATTCTTCAATGAATTACTCGCTGATGTAAAATACAATGTACCTGCCGCACCTGTAAGAATAATATCAGATGATTCATTGCTTGTTATAGTCCCACTTCCAGAAACTACGCCATTAATGGTCAAAGTTTGTCCATTCAAATCCAGAACTGTTCCAGCTCCAATTTCCAAATTGCCCACAATCGCATTCGTACCCAAGACAGGGGAATAATTCACTCCTGATGGAATTGCAATCGCTGCACCAGAAGCGGGCACTACATTATCTGCCCAATTGGAAGCTGTATTATAATCGGCCGTAGTCCCTACCCAATTACTAATATTGGCATTTACAGTATATGTTAAACTAGTAGTTGAAGACGTACCGTAACTATTTGTAGCACTGGTAGTGATGGAATAACTTCCAATGGCAGTAGTAGAAAGTATTGATATCACACCTGTAGCTATGTTAAGTGCCATTCCTGTAGGCAATCCGCTTGCACTAAAGCTAGAAGGGCTATTGCTTGCTGTTAAGCTAAAGCTTGTTGCCGTTCCAAAAATAGAATTGGCAGCAACAGCACTTGTCATCACTGGGAAACCGCCTGTTGTGCCATACAATGTAAAATCACTCGCAGTACTACCTGCCTGATCATATATATACCAGGAACCTGCTCCACTATACGCATTAAAGGGGACAATCATAAATGTTACAATAGTACCCCCTGGGAGGTTTTGTAAAGCTACTATTCCACTTAAATCAATCGGAAGTATATTGGCTCCACTAGAACTTGAACTCGAAAAACTCAGCGACCCACTTGTACCAACTAAAGCATAAGTTCCTGTATTAATCTGGTAATACAAAGAACCCGTTGATGGCCCTGTAGCAGAACGTCGGTAACTAAATTGTGGAATACTACTAATAGAAGCCACATAACCTGTTGCAACTTGTACGGTAAAATAGACGTTAACTCCAGTGGCTACCCCTGGATCTGTTGTATTGGTTGACCAACCTATTCCTCCCCATCCTCTAAATATACCTGCGGACGTTCCTACATTATTTCCTCTTGTCAGCCCACTGATAATAACACCTGCTGGTGACGGGCTTGTAGTTAAAAATGGCGTGTCTATTGTACCCGAAAGATTACTCATATCCCATTGCCCTAAAGCTATTCCTGCTTGTGCCGAACTCACAGTACCATTGCTAGTAACGTTTACAGTAGCTGCACCGCCCCCACTGTTGGCAATTGTTTCTCCAAGATAACTTCCTTGTGCAAGTCCTGTTTTCAACCTGACATAAACAGGTGTTGATGCCAACGAATAACCTGCAAATAAAACTGTCTGAGATGCACTAAAGGAGCTATTGTCTTTTGATACTTCATAATCAGTAGTCCCAGTGATTGTAATATTTCCGCTTGCGGTTGACAGATTACTAGCACTTAGATTATAAACCTGACTGCCCGATGGTCCACTTCCAACGTTATAATTCAGTCCATTCAATGCCAACTGACTAACCAAAATAGTTGGAGTAGCAGTCGTTACAGTTCCCATCAAAGGAGTCGTTGTGCAGTATTTGGGCCCTCCCAAACAGTTTGTATTATTAAAAGAGAATACCCAATACCAATAAGAAGTGTTGGGAGATAATCCGGAAGAAGTAAAAAAAGTTAAATTACTGGCAGACTCTACAAAGCCACCTAGAGCAGTCGTCCCAACAACATAAGAACTGGCATCTACAGGATTTGAGGGAGGTATATTGGTATTCGTCCGAATTACCAGATAGCCGTCAGGATTACTTGTTGCCCCTGTGAAGGAGACAGGAACGCTTAGACTTGTAGCCGTTCCAGCTATCAGATTGGTTGCTTGTGCAGTTGGTGTGGCGCAGTAGCTAGGCGTATATACAAGGGTAATATTGTTCCCTGTAAATGACACCGAAAAATATACAGCTAATCCCGCAGTTGTACCACTTGTAGTGAAGAGAATATTGTCTGTTGATGGAGCTGTGCCAGTATAGGTTCCTACAATCCAACTGGACATAGTGTTAATGTCGAATCCTGCAATTGTTCCGTTGACGGCAATAGTAAACTTAGACGCAGCTGTTGCACTATTCGTTAATGCTCCCATTACTATTTTATCCCAGTTTGTTCCGCTAACACCCGTAACATTGTTTATATCAATCGTGCAAAAGCCGCTGGGCTCAAGTGTAAGATTCCCTGTGGTTAATGTTCCTATTGTACCAACTGCATTAGGGCTGATGGCCCCATAAACTGCTACACTTCCTGCCACTGTTCCTGTACCAGCCAGTGTTCCTCCAGCAGCAATAGTTACTGCATCTCCTGTTGACAGGCTTCCGGTTATGGCAAGTGTCCCTGCATTAATGGTTGTTGTTCCTGTAAATGTATTTACCCCAGAAAGGGTCAACGTGCCTGAAGCTTGTTTCACCAGATTAATACTACCTCCTCCTATGATTCCTGCAAATGTAGACGAGGCATTTCCCGTTGTATTTCCTACAGTGAGCGTAGCCGTTCCGGTTGAATTAATGACATTTCCACCTGCAACGCCTCCCCCACTTAATGCAGCAAATGTTTGATTGGTTCCAGCAATATCTAGTATTGCATTGGCAGTATTATTCATATTCAACGCCATACCCGAACCGCTAATTGGTATTCTATTGCTGGAAGCCATCTGCACGGTGCCACCCATCACATTCAAAGTACTATTGGTAGCGGCCCCTGCAAATACTAACGCATCAGTCAGTGTAATTGTACCATTGGTTGCATCCAGATAGCCTCCATTGCTTCCCAAGCTATATCCCCTGCTGCTGTTGATGTTTAACGCACTAGTGGTTGCCACTCCTCCCCCATTCAGGACTACATTTCCCGTAGTTCCAATCAAATTATTTTCTGTAGTAATAGCGAGGTAACCATTGTTAACGGTCATACCTCCTGTGTAGGTTTGTGTACCGCTAAGTGTCTGTGTGCCTGTACCCGTTTTGATGATACTCAGATTACTTCCTCCTGCAATAATTCCAGTAAAAGACTGACTTAAATTATCTGCTGCAATCGTCAAAACCGAAGGTGTAGCTGTTGAATTGGTTATTGTTCCAGAGCCTGAAACAGAACCTATTGTTTCGCCAAACCCATTCACATCAAACGTTGCACCCGACACTGCTATTGCTGTAAAATCGGGGACAACATTAGCTGCACCCAACTGAATCGTCCCACTTGTTGCCGCAATGCTACTACCTGCACTGCCTGTATTGTTGGTATTATTCAGTATCAAAGTGCCTACACCAGTTTTGGTTAGTGTATTTGCACCTATCGAAAGCACCCCTCCCAACTTGAAAGTACTTGTAGCACCTGCTACAGCAATACCCGAATTACTAGCCAGCGTAATTGCGCCATTCCACACAGTTCCCACCGATGGATTAACAAGCTTTATTGCACCCAAATTCGCACTGTTTCCATTACCATTTAATGTGAGTGTTCCTGTATTGGAATAGGTGACGCCCGATGTATTGAGATATAATTGACTGTTATTGTTAATAGTTAAAGATGAGGTAGCAATTGTTCCTCCTGCATCTAGTTGCAGGATGGCGGCATTGGTGACAGAAGCGCCCACCGTTGTTGCACCCGAATACGTATTTGCCCCCTGCAACTGTAGCGTCCCCCCATTTGCAATACTTGTTCCGCCCCCGTTGATAGCCAGTGTACCTGTGCCACCGATAACTCCGGGCAAAATAAGATTTGCAGTGCTTATCGGCGCAAGCGTCAATCCATTTGCATTCAGGTTAATAGGCGATGATAAAGTTCCTGCTACAGCTCCAGTAGTTGCAAACGTATAATTGCTTGTACCAATATTTACAATGTTTGGGGTGTATGCAATAGTGCCAGGTATAGTGATGGTGGTTGCCGCCGCAGCACTATTGAAGTTGGCATTGTAAATTCCTGCACTTGTTGGCCAAATCGCATTTAGAGTAGTTGCGGCAGTTGGTTGAGACCAATACGTGCCTGTGGTGTTCCAAGTGTTATTAAAGGCAGTTGTATTACTTCCATTCCAATAATAATTAGGCGAAGCCGCCTGATACAAATAAACACTAGACTGTGTACTTTGATAACTTGAGAATAATTTACTCGTATTATTAAACTGAAGCGTATTGTATGAATATGAGCCTGTGGTACAGGTAAGTATAGCTGCGTTTGACAGAAAGGAGATAGTCCAGTTTTTTACTGCTGCATTACTTTTAAGCATTGCACTACTGTTGCTAGCTGCATATAAATAGCCGGGGGTAACGGCGTCGTAGAGTGTCCATGCACCAGTAGTGCCGCCGAGCGTTATCTGATATGGGTTTGTTACATCTGCACTAGTAATTGCAGCCGTGGCGCTGATAGAGTTGGAGGCGACAGTAATAGTGGCACTTGGGCGGTTACTGGTATTTTGGTAGCCCAAAGCATAGCCTGTGCCGTTGGTGGTGGTATTGACGATGAGGTAATTGGCTCCCGATAATAATCCTGCGGTGGAGGTAACGAGGTTGTAGGTTGTTTGTCCCCATCCTACGCCGATGCTACTACACAATAATAATAGTAAAACCAGGCGATTGCAACTGCCACATGGCGGACGGGCTGTGACGGTAATACTAATAAATGCCGTAATATTTTTTCTTACAAGAACACGGCAATAACGATGATTTGTCAGAAACAATTTCATAATCGTACATTTTAGTTAGAAGCTGTTTGAGTTAATTGTTTAGAATTATTTATGAGAATTTATTTGATTGTGACAAGGCAAATTTTGCAGCCATAGTCCAACGCCTAAGGAAAAAAATTTAACGCAGTTGCAGTCAAAATTAAATTCCATAAAGAATATCAAATAATTAATTCAAACAGCTTCTTAATTCCCAATACAAAAAATCAAGTCACTTCAAAAGATTCTATATGCTTAAACTACTATCTTAAACTCTCATATTTCATAGTTCATTAAGCTACCCCAGTTCCTACAGTAATAGGTGCGCTCATTTGGCTCACAACATCGCCAATCATTTGTATATAGTACAAGTAATAGGTTGTACTAGGCATCAGGTTATTAAATAATTTTCTGCGGGTAGCAGTAGAGTTGATAAATATCCTGTTGGTAGTTCCCAGCGGAATATGTATTTGTCCATTACTACCAATACTAAAGCCTGCCATCAGCGGCATACCTTCGCTTAGGATAGCCGTGTAGCCAGCTTTTGGAGCAAAAGCAATACAATTGGTAATTAATTGCAGGGCAATACCAATTTTACCAGAAACGCCTTTTGGTTTGGCGCCAGCAACTATCAATGCGGCATAATCGATAACGATATTATTGGGGAGTGTACTCTGTGCAATGATTTCCAAACTTCCCTTGGCAATACTATCAACATAATCTGCAAATGCCAGAATACAATTTAACAATGCCAACTTAGACGCTAAATATGCGGGTTTACTAAGCAAGCCTCCTACTTTGTAAGCCGCTTTTTTTGCACTATAGTCATCCGTTAATACCAATATCTCAGCAGCTGTAAATGGTTTTGTGCCTGTAAACACAAGCGGCAGACCAAATATGGCAGCACTCATTGCCAATACCAGATCAACAATCTTAGCTGCTGTAAATCTGTTGATTAATGTTCTACTTACTTTAACAATGAAGTTCTTCATTTTATTTATTTTTAAAATTATTTGATTATTAATTACACTCTTCTTTGGAAACTATCCTCAGAAAGCCTTTGTATGCACTCAGAACACCTTTGTATGCACTCAGAACACCTTTGTATACACTCAGAACGCCTTTGTATGCACTCAGAACGCCTTTGTATGCACTCAGAAGACCTTTGTATGCACTCAGAAGACCTTTGTATGCACTCAGAACGCCTTTGTATGCACTCAGAAGACCTTTGTATGCACTCAGAAGACCTTTGTATGCACTCAGAAGACCTTTGAATGCACTCAGAACGCCTTTGTATGCACTCAGAAGACCTTTGTATGCACTCAGAACGCTTTTGAAAAACTAAACAGGGGGATGGGCAGAAGATTGACCAAGATATTTGGTACCCGAGAAGAGGGTGAGGATATGAGAAACGACTTCGGCAAGTCTCTTTGCCAGAAATGTAACCACCAGGATGGCATAGGTGCATTTTTTGGAAGAAGACAAGTAAAACATCGTTTGTTATTTTATTGGATGTAATGTAGGCTTTTAAAAAAGGTTTATTGGTAATACTTTATTTTCGGCGCAATAAAGAGACAAATAACACGCATTTTAAGGTTTATTTAATATTTGGAGGTAATTATTGAAAGTAAACACCAAAAAGCAGTAGAAATGCCATTGGTATTGTTACTATAAAAACATTGATAGAAAAGTAAAGTGAAGAAGCTATAAAAAGGCTAATGAGATATAATAGACATCTCTATGTTGTGAGGTAGTTGCACAGCAAAGACTTATTGATGTTTCTACCCCCTTGGATAGTTTGAATTTGGAGGTATAGTTTCCCTTAGTTTTGTATTTGTGCTACTAGTAAGCGGCTGCAACTTTTTTTACTGATTGAATAGTAAAAATACACTAGTTTTTGGTTTAAAGAATGCCTGCATTAAGTGTTAGCAGTGATTAATTAACAATATTTCATGAGAATAACTATTACAGCTATTTTTCTAATTTCAATAGTTTGCATTTCTTGCAAAAGAACAAACCAACAGGGTTGGGATGACTTGCCAGAAGTAACAAATATTAGTAAGCTACAAAGGACTGAATTTGTTACGACTTTAGAATGTCCTATCAATGACAACAAAAATGTAATTTATGCAACAGCATTTCAATATGCTTGGAAGAGCTTGATAGAAAAACTTAATTCGCCCATAAGTTTGACAAAAAGTAGTTCTAGTGAATTTTTATTGCTCAATCAGTCCATTTCTTACAAGAATGCGTTGATGGAAGACGAATATTCTGCAGATGCAGAAATTGTGGATGATAAAATAATTGCAAAAGCATTTTTTAATAAGTCTTTACCCTTCTCTTCGAAACTTCAAAAGCTAGACAGCCCCATTTTATTTAGTAAAGCAAGAGTTGTAGCTTTTGGTATGCAATCGTATGATTATAAGATTGCAAATTTTACTGAAATCCTATCATACAAAGATGACTACCATTTTATATTGAAATTGACCCCAAAGGATAACCAGCATGAAATCTTGTTAATAAAAGGGATTTCAGGGATTAAAAATCTTTCAGATGCAATTAAGAAAACAAACAATTTGATTGAAGCCGGAAAAAATGAAATGAAGAATGTAAAAGAATCTTGGAAATACAGTTTAAATGAAACTGATACTTTTTCTATCCCAACTATTAAGTTTAATCTCGAAACAAACTACAGCAAAATAGAAGGACAGGAATTTGATGCGAAAGACAAAAAATACACTGTAGAAACAGCATATCAGCGTACTGGCTTTATTCTAAATGAAAATGGAGCTGTAGTTGAAAGTGAATCAAGAATGATTGCTGCGGACAGTACATCAGAACCAATTCAGATTAAAGCAAAGAAAATGGTATTTGACAAACCATTTTTTGTCATAATTAAACGAGTACAAACCGACAATCCATATTTTGTTATTTATGTTCAAAATAATGAACTATTGACAAAACTTTAATGGTTGCTAACATCAGTAGTAATTATAGCAGGGACGGAATAAACTCGGCTTCAGCACTTTCTTTTAACTTTTGTTTCGGCTTGGCCTAACACCATGAGACAATAGAGCAAAAATTAAGCATTTGGCATCAAGGGCGGAGCATTCTTGTTAAGCACCAGCTAGTCCACACCAAATCAAGTTACTCCTCGAACTCGCTGCTACTGCAAATGTCCTCACGTGTGGATTCGTGTAATTATTTAAAGTATATAAATTAAAAAAGCCCTTGAAGTATATACTTCAAGGGCTTTTCTTTAACTCACTACTATCTATTATCTATTATCTTATATCTATTATCTACGCTCCCTCACTCAGTTCCAGCCATCTAAACTCCTTCATCCCCAATTCATTGTCAATCGCTATCAGTCTGTCACTTAGTTTTTTAATTTCTTCAAAGGGCAGGTCACCATCACTCATCTTATCAGCAATCGTCACCTTTTCAGCTTCTAACGTAGCAATAGCCTTCTCTATGTTTTCTAACTCTTGCTTCTCCTTAAAAGACAATTTCCTTCCTTGCTTCTCCACAGGCTTCGGTGTTTCAACAACCTTTGCAACTACGGGTTCAGGCTTTGCATTTAGCGAAGAACCTCGTTTCTCCTTTTCCTTCTCTTCCAATCGATATTGGGTATAGTTACCCGGAAAATCCCTTACCTCCCCATTGCCTTCAAACACAAACAAATGATCCACCAGCCTATCCATAAAATATCGGTCATGGCTCACAATCAATACGCAACCCTGATAGTCATTCAAGAAGTTTTCTAGCACCGCAAGGGTAGGCAAATCCAAGTCATTGGTAGGCTCATCCAGTATCAAAAAGTTAGGGTTAGTAAATAAGATAGTAAGCAGTTGCAGACGCTTCTTTTCTCCCCCACTCAACGAATTAAGATAGGTATATTGCTTCTCAGGCGTAAACAAGAACAACTCCAGAAACTGTGCAGCACTCAAGCTACTTCCATCCGCCAAAGGAAAGTTCTCGGCAAACGTCTTCACATATTCTATTACCCGCAGGTTCTCTTTAATCTTGAGCCCTTGCTGAGAAAAATTGCCAAATATGATGGTGTCTCCCACATTTATTTTGCCACTATCCGGTTTCTCTATTCCTTGTAAGATATTCAGAAAGGTAGACTTCCCTACCCCATTCTTTCCAATTACCCCAATGCGCTCCCCCTTACTGAACGTGTAATCAAACCCTTTTAATATCGGCAAATCACCAAAGCTCTTGTACACCTTCTTCACTTCCAACACCTTCCCTCCTATCCTGCTCATCTTCACCTGCAATTGCACTTGTGCATCCTCAATCTTTTGTTTGGCACGTGCCTCCACTTCATAAAAATTATCCTGACGGCTACGGCTTTTAGTACTTCTCGCTTTAGGCTGTTTGCGCATCCACTCCAGTTCCTTTCTGTATTGATTTTTAGCTTTGTCTATACTTGCCAGTTCACTTTCAATACGGGCAGCTTTCTTCTCCATGTAGTTCTCATAATCGCCTACATAAGTATAAATATTCTCTCGTTCAAGCTCCCATATCTCCGTACAAACGGCATCCAGAAAGTATCTGTCATGCGTTACCAGCAATAAGGTAATATTCTCTGAGCCAAGGTAATGCTCCAGCCATTCAATCATCCCTACATCCAGGTGATTGGTAGGTTCATCCATCATTAAAAGCGTGTGTTGGTGTTCAAAGCCAATATCAATCAATGTCTTAGCCAATGCAGCTCGCTTACGCTGACCACCACTCAGGCTGCTCACTTTATTTTGTAAATGATGAATGTTTAGTTTCCCCAATATCTGATGCACTTTGGCTTCATAATCCCATGCCCCCAGTTCATCAATCTTACCAATACATTCCGTAATCATTTCCGCATCATCCGCATCCAATGCAGCCTCATATTGGCGCATCACACTCATAATAGGGTGATTACTAGTAAAGATGTTCTCTAATACAGTTTTATCTTCATCAAACTTAGGATCTTGTTCAAACAGGGCCACCGAAACGCCCTTACTGATATGCACCTTACCCGATTCTTGCACCTCCTGACCAGCCAATATGCGTAATAAAGTAGATTTACCAACGCCATTTCTGGCAATCAGTGCAATTTTCTCTCCTTCGTTAATGTGAAAAGTGATGTTTTTGAATAATGGATTGATACCATAGCTCTTCGTTAAGCCTTCTACCGTTACGTAATGCATAGCTGCAAATATAGCGGTTGGGGTGTGGAATGGTTTGAGGTTGGAAAGATTATGGCTAATTTATGTTAATCGAGTAATAATTTCACTTCCTTCAGGAGTACGGGAATGTCTTTCATTACTATTTTCCAAATAATTATTTCATCCACAGAATCATAGGAATGAATGACTCTATTCCTCAGGTCTACAATCAATCGTGCGTGAGATAAAGGAAAATCGGGGTTTAATTTAAGTAGATTATTAGTCGCTTCGCCTATTATTTCCAACTCTCTTTCTATTGCTCTACGCTTTAATTTACTTTCCTTAAATTCAGCAAAAATTCTTCTTCCATCTAAATACTCGTCAATAGACAACGCTGATTCTAGAATATCATTCAACAATCTTCTTTCTTCAATACTCATAATACTTGTACTTTATGATTATTGATGCTTTGAATCAAATAGGGATTCTTTAAAGTTTTTTCTGTAACCAAATCAACTTTCCTGTTCAACAATGCCTCCAACGAATGGGCTAAAGCAAAGTAATTGTCTGCATAACTAACATAATCCATATCCTCCGGAAAACTGACAATAAAATCTACGTCGCTATCCTCATGCTGCGTTCCTTTCACCACACTACCAAATGCATAAGCCCTTTCAACGCCATAAGAGCGCAAAAGAGCTTGTATTTGAGGAAGATATTGATCAACAATGTTTGCCATTATTTATTATTTAATCCGTTAATTATCTTACAAAGTAAAGGCTTTGTGAATGATAAGCCATTGCCTTGGTGATTAACCAGCTTTATTTCGCCATATCAACTCTCTCCATAATAAACAAAGTTAAAAATAAATTGCTTGATCAGATATCAGCTAAAATGACAGTGCATTAATAAATTATTATCAATACACCAACGCAATCTTGATACCTCCAATACAACTACTTTTACACATTGTACCGTTCTGGGAGGCTATTTTCTATTTGATACGCTTTAACAATTACATTTGTTGCCTCACTAAACAAGAGAATAGATATGTTTTGGTACGAACCCGATGTGGAGCAGGTTGAGGAAAGGAAAGCAATGGTAAACAATCCAAAAACTCTTTTTTATGGAAGTTCATCCATAAGGTTGTGGGATAATTTATATAAAGATTTCGAAGCATACAAGCCGTTGAACATGGGTTTTGGCGGTAGTACCCTCGCAGCATGCATTGTTTATTTTGATAGATTGATGACTGGATTAAACCCAGATATTTTTGTGCTTTATGCGGGCGACAATGATCTTGGCGATGGCAGACACCCCGAAGAAGTGCTGATTTTCTTTAGACAAATGGTAGTAGAAGTAAGGAAGCGATTTGGCAACATACCACTTGTTTACCTATCTGTGAAGCCAAGTATCAGACGATTTAATATTATTGAACAGATTCGTTTTACAAATAAAATCATCTCTTCGGAGATTAAGAAAATGGATGAAAATGTGTTCTTTGTAAATATATTCGACAAGATGATGGACGGAAACAGATACCCCAACAGGTCTTTATTTCAGTCGGAAGGATTACACATGAATGAAAATGGCTATGCTGTATGGAAAAACACTCTGTTAGATTTCTTTAAGGAACATAATATTGCATTACGCTAAAATTTATGCCTATGTACACGGCTTTATCTTCTACTATCACCCCTTTGGGTTACAAAAGGGCGTACTACAAATGGTTTAGCAGTCATTTGAATAGGGATATGGAATTGTTGGTATTTGGTTCATCAGGCAAACCTGTTATATTTTTCCCAACCCGCACTGCAAAGTTCTACGACTACGAAGACTGGAAAGTGGTAGAGGCCTTTAAAGACAAATTAGTGACTGGAGAGATTCAGTTATTTTGTATTGACAGTGCCGACCAACAAAGCTTTTATAATAAAGCCATCCCCCCTGCAGAAAGAATTATCCAACACGGCAATTTCGAGCGATACATCTTGCAAGAACTGATGCCATTTATAAGAACACAAAACAATTCCACACAATTTATTTCAGCAGGATGTAGTCTTGGGGCTTATCACGCAGCAAATATTGCTTTCAGGTATCCACTGTTGTTTTCGAAAGTGGTGGCCATGAGTGGACGATATGATCTCACATTGCAACTATCCTATTTCAATGATTTGTTTGATGGCTATATGGACGATCATATCTACAGTCATACACCTACCAAGTACCTTCCCCACATTTTCAATCCCCACAGTCTGGACTTGTTACGAAAATTAGATATAACAATCGTAATTGGTGAAGATGATGCTTTTTTGCAGAACAATAACCTGCTGAATCAACAACTTAATGAAAAGCAGATTCCACACAAATATTACATCTGGAAAGGGGAAGCACATAAAGCACAATATTGGATACAGATGGTACAACTCTATTTTTAGATCAAGAGTAATAAGGCTGAAAATCTATTCAATATGACAATTAATCCTCCTTACTATGCGGTCATTTTTACATCTGTAAAAAAGGAAAATGCTAAAGGATATGAACAAATGGCTGAAAAGATGGTTACATTGGCCAAACAACAACCCGGATTTATAGGTGTAGAAAGCGCACGAAATGAAATAGGGGTTACGGTTTCTTATTGGCAAAGCCTGGAAGCAATCAGTTTGTGGAAACAGCATACACAACACTTAATTGCACAAGAACTAGGAAAGAACAATTGGTATAAGCATTACAAGGTAAGGATCTGCTTGGTTGAACGCGAATATGAGTTTTAAGCGTAATTAATACCCATTTTTGATAGTGTTTATAAATAAAATTAAAACAAACACTTTCCCTTTGGTTTAGAATTAGTTGATAACATATACTTTTATACCGATAATATTTAATTAAAAGCAGCAAAACGAAAACGGCTTGTATCAAGCTATTCGTGAGCATTGTAAAACAATTATATCTTTTGTCTGAGCACGAACTCATTAAAGGTTGCATTGAGCAAAACCCTCATACCCAACGTGCGCTCTTTGAGCGATACGCAGGTAAATTTATGAGTGTATGCGTGCGCTATGCCCTTGACACGATGGAAGCAGAAGATATGTTGCAAGAAGGCTTTGTACGGATATTCAACAATCTACACCAATTTAAACATGAGGGTTCCTTCGAGGGATGGATGCGACGAATAGTTGTTAACGTTTGTTTGAAATACATCCAAAAAAGAAAGCTGCCATTTAAAGACATAGAAGGTGGCAGTACACAGGACATACAAGTAGCCCCTTACATATACGGCAGTTTATCAGAAGACGATTTAATGAAACTGATAAGCCAACTACCGGATGGGTATCGCATCGTTTTTAACTTAAACGTAATTGAAGGCTACAGTCACGAAGAAATTGGAGTAATGCTTGGCATAGAAGCTAGCACAAGCAGAAGCCAGCTCGTGAAAGCAAGGCGGATGCTACAGAATCAGATTATTAAACTTGAAAAAATTGCTGTTTGATGAAAGAATTCGACAAATACATCAAAGATAACTTATACAACTACGAAAGTCCCGTTCCGGAAGGATTATGGGATCGGATTGTAGCAGATAAGGACAAGAAAAAGCCTACCCCCATTCCTTTTTGGAAGAATGGCTATTTTCAATCTGCAATAATTGCGGTGATAGCATTTGCAATACTTGGGGCTGCGAATTGGTACACTAACAGGAATACAAACACGTCGGCAAGTACAACTCAAAAAGAAACCCCATTGGTTAAAACTACTAGTCTAGACAATACTGCGTCTATCAGTACTAAGAATACTAATGTAACTGCGACTATTCCAGCTACCTTAACAAAGCAAGAAGAAAACAAAACAGTTTCTTCTTTGGCACATTCTGCTGCAATAACAAAAAAGAATTATGACAAAAAGAACGTGGGTTCACCAATTGATCAATCAATAGCTAAATTCAGTAAAACACTTGCCCATACAGGTAACATACCAACAGAATTGGCTCCATCTTCAAAAACTAAATCCAATGCGATTGCTATCAATTCAACCATTGCAGAAAAACATATTGGGAACAACAATTCAGAGACCAGCAATACAGACAATAGCCAGATTAATCAAGTAAACGAAATTGATAATCATTATTTTGAGAGAGGAAGTATTGTAACAAAAACAACTTCTTTACTCACCAACAAACTAGTTTCTAAAACATTAACGGATAGCAAAAAAACAATTACGGCCATACACTTACCAAATACCTCTGCTAAAAATTGGTTTGTTGAACTGTATGCATCACCAGATTATGATATTAAAAAAGTAAATACCTCTGGGGCAAACTCATTTTATACCCAAGCATTGGATACTGCGCAAAAGCTTTCGGGTGGGTTTACTGTTGGTGTCAGGATTTCAAAGAACCTAAATAACCATTTCTCACTAAAAAGTGGCATTCAATTCAAAGAAATTACCGAGAGATTCAGGTACAAACAATTTGAATCTAAAAGCCTGACTGTTGTGACTGAAAGATCATATGTAAATAATGATGGCGCAACCATATCAAACAAGGATACTACTACATATGTGCAAACCGGCTATCGGCTAATGACTAGCTTCAATATTTATAAACAGATTGAAATACCGGTAATTGCGAGTTACCAAATAGGAAGCAATAAATGGCATTTTTCAGCAAATGGTGGTATCATTGCCAATATAGCTTCGTTCTATGAAGGAAAGACTTTTGATAATTCTTTGAATATTGCACCATTGAGTACCACACAACAAAATGGCGTTTTAAAAAGCACTGTGAATCTGAGTGCTTACGCAGGCATTAGTTTCTTGTATGACATAGGAAAGAACTTTGATGCTTTTGCTGAACCTTATTGTAAATATGGACTTTCTAATAGCAGTAACGCTTCTTTTAGTTTTGGACAACGCTTCAATAGCATTGGATTAAATTTGGGAATTCGGTACAAAATCCCTCACACAAGCATCAAATAGTGCAAAAGAGGTATCATTAATAATATGACAAAATTTATCACAAATTGCACCCTATTTATATGGTTTGTTCTGGCTGCGGTTAGTTGCCAGAAAACATCATCAGGGGGCTTTGTGCCAGATCCCCCCACTCAACAAGGAGATACTGTTTGGTTTCCAAACGATACTGTTGTGCCAATTACAGCCAGCATTGACAAGCCTGCCTCTATTGATAGCTTTAATTGCATCAGTGATGACGACGGAAGCAAAATTATTATTGGAGACTCTGTTTCAATCACATTCCCTTCAGGTGGATGTATGACAACACCAACTTATTCGCCTACATCTACAATAACGTCAAAGAATGCAAAAATCAATGCTACAATTTTGGTTTTAACTTCTAAAGGAGATGTAATCAGACACAAGATACCGACAACAAGCAATGGTAATCTGATAAATTTTGGCGCTTATGTCGATATAAAATTAACATACAAAAAGAATCCAGTTTATTGGAATGCTGCTTTATCCAAACAAATACAAATTAAGGTTAAGACAAAAGATAAGTATCCTTTGCAGCCTATGCAATATTTTATGTTTCAACCAGATACAACCAATAGCAAAGACACTTTTTGGCTTCCTGTAAAAGGTCATTCCCAGGTAAGTCCAACTTATGTTGGTTCAGGCCTATCAAACAGCCCCAATAATGGTTATTTATTTACTAGCAGCAAAATAGGATGGTTTGGTTGTGCCAATCTCCTTGCACCTTCTCCATTTACAACACGAGTAAATGCGTTTCTTCCTATAAATTTTACAAATAAAAACACAGTTGTCTACGCTATATTCAATGATACCAAAACCGTGGTAAGACTAAAGTCTAATCCTGCAGGAAAGAGTTACGGTGCAACTGGTATACCAATCGGTTTAAATATTACGCTAGTCTCAATCTCTGAAATAAATGGCCAATACTTTTGGGGGACCAGTGGCACAATTACTGCATCATCAAGTGACCCAATTTCAATTATTCCTTATTCAGTAACAGACATCTCTGTTATAGATCAGAACCTTCGTAAGCTTTAACCATATTTGAAATTATCATTGGCAAAGGCACTTTATTCTAGTAACTTATTTTCTTAGTTTTCAGTAAATAATGCGATAACCAATAGTGAGCTAGGGTAACCTACAGCCAATCTGCCCCTTTTGCATGGGGTGTATTGGGTAAGCAAATTGATTATGTTAGCTGGGTTGATTGATTGGCTCGCGAAGCCAATAGATTATGTTGAATACTCTTTTTATTTCACATCAGTATTATTGTTGCTTAACACTGATTTCAGTTGCTCTACAACATTGTAGATGATTGGGCAACGACTGTAGTGCATGAAAGTTGTGAAGAGTCGTTTATTGAAGTGGGGCAAATGCATGGCGGGAAATTCCCTGCACCCTGCAAAGCGATGTTGATAGACGGTACATTTTTCCTCTTTCAAGAAGGTACAGGGAATGGCATTCATCAGCATCATGGTGTTGCTCTTTTCGAGGTATTGGCTATCAAAATCTGCTCTTGATTTGTTTAGATGTGCAGCTAAATTATCTGCTTCTTCATCGGTAACATTTATCAGTAAACTTTTACAACAGTTACCACAAACAGTACAATCAATCTGTGGGGTTACCAGCTCATTTAATTCAAATACCAAGGCATCTAAGTGGACTCCTGGCAATGTTTTGAGGAGATTTTGAAAGCTGCTATTCTCATCAGCCTTCTCTATGGACAATCTTTGTATTGCCTCCAGGCTAGTTTCTATATCGTTTAATTTATCTGCGATGCGGTAAAAGTAGGGAGAAGCCGTAATATGACAATAATCATAGTGCCGTTTCAGTTGCTTACCCTATTTTTGATTTATTAATAATTGAGTTATGTATATCATAGAATTAACCTACAAAGTGCCTGTTACAGAGATTGACAATAACATGGCTGCCCACATTAAATACCTGGACAAATATTATCATAGTGGTCATTTTCTGGCATCTGGCAGAAAAGAACCACGCGATGGTGGAATTATATTTGCCACTGCAGAAAATACCCAGGAAATAAATGAGATTGTTGCCGAAGATCCTTTTAGTATTTTAGGATTAGCAGATTATAGAATCATCCACTTTAAGGCAACGAAGAAAGTAAAAGCTTTTGGTGCACTAGAAAATGACTCGGAATAGTTATTGTCCCCCCTATCTCTCTGCTTTCCAGATAGAAAGCTATACCTTCATTTTGGTGTAATCATAAGCCCTTTCAGTCTCTGTTATTTTAACACTAACAGAGGTAATCTTGTTCTGGAGAAGCAACCCGCGATGGTCATTGATGATGATTACAGCGAAATACCTGTTTAGTAATATATCAATTAATCCTTCTTGGTTTTAATGTTCGCAAGCATTCCTGCTAATTCTGTTACTACAGTTGGGTGTGCTATGGCGACATTATTCTTTTCGCTCAAATCAATGGAGAGATCATAGAGTTGTTGACCTATAAAGTTTCCAAGTTCTATATTGGTATTCTCATCTATCCTTTTCCCATTGCTTGGCTCAATGTATTTCCACTTCCCTTTGATGATGGAAAGCGTTCCATTCATCGCATGTTCCACTATATAATCTCGTCCTTTCTTCTCCTTTCCCAACAATACACCTAGTTCATTATAACTATCTGGTGCCGCATTGGCGGCCACTTTCACCCCTGCCAATGAAGCCAATGACGCATACAAATCGATATGACTGAACGGTGCATTCGTGATACCTGGGGTTACTTTCCCTTGCCACTTTACAATAAATGGCACACGTGTACCGCCATCAAAAGCACTATACTTCCCTCCTCTCAACACGCCCGCAGGTGTATGCCCGTTCAGCAATTCCACTGCCCTATCCTGATAACCATCATCTACCACTGGTCCATTGTCACTAGAAAGAATAAGCAGAGTGTTTTTGGTGAGGTGCAAGCTATCCAGCAGTTTATTGATTTCACCTACTGTCCAATCCAGTTGCAGAATCACATCGCCTCTTGCACCTAGTCCACTCTTGCCCACAAATCGTTTATTGGGCACACGGGGAACATGAATGTCGTGCGTGGCAAAGTAGAGAAAGAAGGGTTTATCCTGATGGTCAACAATAAATTGTTTTGCTTTTGAAGTCAGAGTGTCTACTATGTTTTCATCCGTCCACAAAGCATCTTTTCCGCCACTCATGTAGCCAATTCTGCTGATGCCGTTTACGATGGTATTGTCATGCCCATGACTAGGATGCATCTTCAACAACTCGGGATGCTCTTTTCCTGTTGGATTATTTCCTATGGGATGTGCATAGCTTACTTCTATCGGGTCGTTGGGATTCAGGTTAACCACTCTTCTGTTCTCCACAAATACACAAGGCACCCGATCGCCCGTTGCGGGAATCAGAAAGGCATAATTGAAGCCAATATCCAATGGGCCAGAAGTGATGTCGCCATTCCAGTTAGGGCCAGTTTCATCTCCCAAACCAAGATGCCATTTGCCCACAACCCCAGTCTGATAGCCAGCCCCTTGCAACATAGAAGGCAATGTAGGCGTGCCAGGCTTGATAAGCGCAGCTGCATTACCCGGTGCAATATCTGTCCCCTTTTTACGCCATGCATACTGACCAGTGAGGAGCGAATACCGTGAGGGCGTGCAAGTAGCCGAAGTAGCATGGGAATCCGTAAACCGCAAACCTTGTTGTGATAGCTTATCTATGTTAGGTGTCTTTATTTTGGTAGCACCATAACAACTCAGGTCTCCATAACCAAGGTCATCTGCATAGATAATGATAATGTTGGGTTTACTGTTTTCCGATTGCTTAGTTTGCTGACTGAAGGCAGTATTCATCAGGAATAAAAAACTAACAGAGAGCAGAGATAACTTAATCATTTTAATTGATGGTTGACTGATAATAGATTGGACAACTTTCTAAAAGTTGTCCAATCTATCTTATCCTATTCCTGAATAATGAACGTGTCATTTGTCTTCTGCAACCATTGCAAGAGGCTTGCTTTTAATGCAAGTACACGTTGATCATCCTTTTGATAAATGTTATTGAGTTCGAAAGGGTCTTGCTTGATATTAAAAAAGAAAGCATCTTGAGAACCATCCTTCTTCTGCATATAAGCCAACTTATATTCAGCATTCCGGATACCCCTGAATCCCGTATTCTTCTTGGCATTATTGCTCATGATGGCGCCCAATATGTATTGTTCCTTGGGTGCTGTACCACTACCATTCCTGAAGTAAGAGGCATAACTTTTACCATCAACATCAGCAGGGATCTGTTTTTTATCTCCAATTAAATCCAACAAAGTAGGATAAAGATCGGGGATACTACCCAAGAAAGTAGAATCAATCCTTGCCTTTATCTGCCCTTTCCAATAGACAATCATTGGAATACGTAATGACTCTTCATAGATGTTATTCTTAGATACTTCATCGTGCTTACCCAAGCAATTGCCGTGGTCTGCCATGACTAAAATGATGGTATTATCCAATAACTTTTCCTGCTTCAGTCCATACACAATCCTTTTTATCTGTTCATCCACCCCCGAGATATTGGCATAATAATACTTTATGTTATTCCTGTATTCTTTCCCCATCTCTGTACCTGCTGGTGGTATATCAGCATCTTGTAACAAAGAATCCAGTGGCATATCCTTGTACAATTCCATGTACTTATCTGGTACTGTTTTATAATCTGAATGCGGGGGATTCATGGAAACTACCAATGCAAATGGCTTGGTGGCATCACGCACCTTGTACTTATTGCTAAAAAAGTCAAGTGCTTTACCAGCCTCATGTTCAGGCCCCCATTGGTTTACATAATGAAAGCTATCCCGACTATCTTTTGTATCCCAATACATGGGTTTATTGTGTACATCGTAAGTGCCATAGGCATACCAATAATCAAAGCCATGCCTTCTTTCGGGGGAAGTCCATTCATTCCATGCCACTTTCTTGTCATTATTAGAAGTAGAAACATAAGGGGGATGCGGCGAATCCAGGTGCCATTTACCAATATAGCCATTCGAATAGCCATTGGCCTTCAACACATCGGACCAACAGACTGCATTAGCAGATAGTTCAATACCATAAGGTGAAGAAGCTGAGTTGACATTACTATAAACATGATTTTTAAAAGGATAATTACCTGTCATCAACATCGCTCTTGCAGGAGAACACACAGGATAATTACTGACCATCTGTGTCATTACAAAACTTTGTTTGGCAAAAGAATCCAGAAAGGGAGTCTTCACCTTTTCCTTTCCGATAAAACCGATTGCTTGTCCTCGCCATTGATCGGCAATAATGATAACAATGTTGGGTTTCTTCTGCCCAAACAATGTAGAACAACCTAAAATAAAGACAAGAAATAAACCCTTGATTCTTTTGCAATAGACCATAATAAATATTTGACAAACAATAACTTAATTTAAATAACTATTTCTTTAACCAATCGGGTAATTTACCCAATCTCAACTTATACTGTGCTTCATACAAAGAGCCTGGTAAGACAGCTTTACCTGTAGATTCCTCATACTTCAATTGCTCATGTATAAATGTTGTCCCTCCTGTAAAACCGACTACCACAGGCATCGGAATCTTCCAATACCAAGATGTTTTAGGCCAGAAATCGAATGGGTTATTAGCCGTATTTGTTTGTTTGTAATTCCAGAAGACAAGGTTACTCATGTGGTTAGGCATATTGGAAATTGCGCCTCCTCCTCTGTTATTGAGTAAACCGCCTGTAACCCCATCCAGCAATGTATTTCTTGGTTGAGAAGAATGCGTTTCGAATGAAGACGTAGACGGATAATTTGCTTTATAGATGACCGTATTCATACTCGTATTTGCCACACCAACAGAATGCCAGGTAGAGGCAATTTGATTGATATTGGCCAACAGCACATTGGTGCCACCTGTATTACTTATGGCTTCGTGACCAGGATTACCCGTTACCGTGCAATTTAAAACAGTGATGTTGGCACAATCACCAATGGTCAACCCTACATTGGCATCTGTGAACCTACAATTTATAACCCAGCTATTGACAGTATTATTGAAGTGCCAGAGTGAAAAGCCACTATCATCTTTCCATGAACGGTGGTGTACAAAAGAGTCTTTCCAGTTGCCTACAAAAGCTAGGTTTTCCAGTCCAACTTCACTGATGTTGGCAAATTTGTAAACCGCCCAAGGATACTTAGCATCAATTTCATAAGGGATGGGGGCATTCAATAGTATATGGTTATTGGATACCTCCTTCACCTGAAAATACATCTTGATAAATGCACCATCTTTTACCAATGAAGTCCAGCTAGAATCGGCTTCGTGGATCCCCATTTCTTTTTTAATCAGTGAAGGATCATTGCTCCGCATCCGTATCTGCAACCATTCACCGGGCTTGATGTCAGCAGGTTTTTGCAAATAGATTGAAGTAGATCCAATTGCTACGTTATCTGAGATTCTTCCAACAGATACGGTCTTTTCCCTACTGGTGGTTGCAAATAAAGAAGGTACCGTCCACATTTTGGTACTATCCTTTGGCGACAAAGTATTCTTCATAAATAACTCTGTTCCCCCTTCCCCACTGCCACTACCACGAAGAATAATATTGGATGCTGAAATGACAATCTGATCTTTATCGTCCCCATCTTCATTTACAAGAAACCTTCCCTTAGGAAATAAAACAATACCACCGCCGTTATTCTCAGCAGCTTTGATTGCTTTTCGAATCGCATTCTTGTCTGAAATGCCATCATCAGGCTTTGCCCCGAAGTCTGTAACATTAAATACTTTCAACTGCGTATTTTCAGGGATTGGCAATTCCCCATTGTGATAACCAACATAAGAAAAGTTGGGCAAAATAGAAGTGGCGGGACTATGCTCGTAATCCAGATAGGCCTTTGCAGTATCCTGTGAAAACAGCAAGACAGGCAGCATAGACAATCCACCTATAACCGACAATTGTTTAAATGACCATTTTATAATATTCATGTTATTTATGTTTGTTCATGTTTGTTTTGATTTGTTAATGAAACCCAATCCCAGAATGCCTATTTCCCCAACCTTAGTTTCAGCTGTGCATCATGCAAGGAAGCAGGCAATACCCTCCCTTTATTAAAGCCTTCGGTATAAATCCATTCGTTTTGTTTGTCTTCCTCCCCTCCCATTATTTTTATTCTGGAAGTAGGTGAATAAACGCCCACCAATATACTCTTTGGATACATTTTGACGTGTTCCTCGGGAGCATGAAAATTCTCTTTTGTCTTCCATAACCAACAAGCAAAGAACTCATTGTCCTTTTTGTCAAAAGTTCCTTCTTCTATATTCCACCAAGTATTGCTACCTGCTGTTTGAGGCATATTGTTGGCCGCACCTCCACTAAACACCTGATCTAATCCCACCACATTTTCAAACAGGTTATAGGCAGCCGGAGAGAAACGTCTGTCGGCAAAGCCATGAAAATCGAAGTTGCCTGTTTTATTACTGGCTGCTTTATAGATGATGTTGGAAAACACATTGCCATACGCACAACCCTCGCCACTTAATACATGCGTATAATTATTATAGAAATGAACATTCTTAATCAGATTATCAGCTGCATGACTGTATATCTTGATACCGGAATGTCCATCATAGCCGCTGATATTGATATTCTCTGCCGTACAGTTTCTGCTATCGAGGAAGTAGATTGGGTTGGTGAAACTGTGAATTTCAACATCATTTATCCAGCTATTCTTAACCCGGCACAGCGTAATGGCCGACCAACCATAATCCATATTCCGTCCCTGTGCAGGAATCGCTTTGTTGCACCCATGATGGCAATAGTAGCCATCCCAACCACTTTCAAGACGTAAATGCTCGATACCTATACCACTTAACATTGGTGCAGCGGCAATTACAGGCTTATATTTCATTGGCATATCCCTGCGTAGCGGTTGTTTTAGTTGCAAACTGGTTTCAGACAATACCTTATCTACTTCCACCAACCACTGAAAAGAAGGCGCACCCGTTTTTCCGGCATCCAAAGCCGAACGTTCGTACGATTCAAAGTTTTCAATTGGTTGCAGGATGTCTTTCATCAGGTTGCAATCATCCGTTGTATTATACATACCCAAGATGATAACCGACCCCGCCTTTAAAGTTTTGGTTGAACTTACATTGATAATCCGTTGTCCTTTGTTTGCATTTTTAAGCAAATGTGCGATGACGGGAGCAGCCTGAATATGATCGTTTACCGTACCCGCAGACGTTGAGATTGCAGCGCCCGCTTTGGAAGAATCAAGGAAATCCAATCCCCAGAAGGCAGTAGAATGCTGAAGCTCGGTAGCAGTTTGAATGACAGCAAGGCTCAACCAAGGAGAAACCTCATGCTGTGTCAACGGATATTTACTGAAGAAGACTGTTCCGTCCACACCGCTTCCTTCGCCACGTAGAATGACATTACTGTAATTAATCTTTAATGATTGATGATGCAGACTATCCAGATTGAGGTAGTATTTACCCTTAGGGAAATAAACAACACCTCCAACCTGCTTACCTACCTTGTCGATAAGGGCTTGAATTACGGCCGTTTGATCGGCAGTACTATTAGAGGAAACGCCATATTTCTGTACATTAAATATGTTCTTAGTAACCACAGGTATTTCCTTTTCGCCATATTCATAACCCGCATAGGAGAAATCGGGCAGGATGGATGTGACGGGATTGTGCTCAAAATCAAGAAAGATCTTGGCAGTATCTGCTGACTGCGCAAACAAGGCGCCATTGATAAGGGTAGCGACCGCAATCGCACTTACACTATTTAGTACTTTCTTTAAATGACTCATTATTCCTTATTTATTTCTTTTACACGCTCTTTCCTCTATTCCACCATAAACTTGGTAACCAACGGATTCTGACTTTCCCCTGATACACTTACAATATACCCACCTTTCGATAAATTCATTGCCGATAGCTTAATATTATTCTCTCCCTTCTTTGCTGTGAAAAGGGTTGAATATACCCGCCTTCCATTGAGGCTAAACACCTCTGCCAGCACATTCAACTTTTCTTGTGGGGATGTATATTGGATTGTAATTGTCTGATTGCGATATATTGGGTCTGGAAATACTTTCAGGGATTGATTGAACTCCCTAGGGGTAGTTGAGCGAACTGTATCTTTTGCTTTGATACTTAATAGTGTGCTCGTATCTTTCTTCAATACGGCATCATTAGGAAGCGCAAATTGAGTAATGATTGTGAATGTGGTAGTAGAATCTGTTTTACCAGTAATCGTAATCGCCGATTCAGCCTTAACGATATTCCATTTACCCCTGATAGTTACAATAACAGGTGTTGCAACAGATTTACTCACAAAGCCGCCCGTTATATTGGAACGTATTGTAGTCGGTTGAAGGTTTGGATCTGGGTTGACTACTGTAAGCTGCACGGTATCATTGGCTTTAGTCGCCATCAGCAAGCAGGGATTATCCGTTGCTTTCAGCAGACTGGTTGTATCCTGAATGTTTGTGATTGGCTGAAAAACAGCATATCCCTGCATTCCCTTTGGACGATATACCACATAATGCATCTGCGCATTTGCCTGTTTAACAGTATAAAATGCCGAAGATGGCTTGCTCATACTATCAGCAAACCTAGACAACAAAGCAGGTGTCGTTGCAGGCAACACCACATACTCATAGCTTTTATTCTGAGGGCTTTTTCCATGATCCAACCAGACCTTTGCCCAATTACCTACAGAAGTAGTTGATGCAGCATTTAGTAACAACTGTTGTTTATCTACCGTAATATGTAGGGTATCGCTTGATTTAATGTAGAATCCTGTACCGTAAGGTGAAATCAGTTGATAAGGCGTATTGGCTTTATACGTAGCTGTGAACGGGAAAGTACTGTTAGCAACACTATTCAGGTACATTACTTTCCCACTATCGGTAAGCTGCAGGATATTAGTAGCAGTCGGGTACAGGTTATCAATGTTGGAAATGCCCGAACCCAAACACACAATGATAGAATCGAATGCAAACCAACTCTTCTGAAAGGTAAACGTTGTATTTCTCCTGTTACCCCTGCATCCTCCGTTGAAACCATAAGGAGCTTGTATAAAACTCATGGCACTCAGGCCATAATCTCCCTTTGTTTTAAAGGAATAGCTAGTATCCCGGTTAGTAAAACTCAATGAACCAGCCAATGAACCGGTGTAGGCATATTCGTCCCCATAGTTTTCATTACATGCCAATGAATCATAGTCCATTACAATAGTGGTTGCCCCATTGGGAAAGTTGTGGTCATATCCATTGTTGTATTTGTAGTTATCAAAACTATATCCCGACGAATCTAATCCTCCTTTGTACTGAATATCCATACTTCCATAACCCAAATAACGGCTATAAATGTCCCTGCGTTGTCCGTTGTCTCCTACTAGTCCACACTGCGAACCCCAATAGTCGGGAGTTAACATCTTAATCGTAGCCAACCAGTTATTCTTTCTGTAGATGCCCATAGTGGCATAGTTCATCTGATAGAACCCCGATGGATACGACTCTGCGGGAAAGCTAGCCACAGGCAATGCCGAAACAGGCGATGCAGGGAATAACCTGTTGTAGGCACAACCGATCTTGTAGTCGTTGCCAGTGCCCGTAATTCCTTTGCCTAAAAGTGCAAGTCGCCACAGGTAGGAAGAATTCGCTTTAAAAGAAGATTGCTGCGACTCTCCTTTGTTACCATAAGTGGTACTAAATGTATTCTCTTGCAAGAAGAAGTTATAAGCGGCATCCCTTATCAGTTTATACGTTGTAAAGGAAGGCTTGAATTGGGTGTATCGTAGGTGATATAACCACTTGGAAAGGTTGGCATACAAAGGCTCGGTGTAGTTGTAATAATGCGCTTGGTGATGAAAGACCGAACCATCTATCTTAACATTGTCTTCTACCCCATCATTGGGACGCATGAAGTTGCTTAGTAATTGATTGAAGCCTTTCAGTTGTTGGATGGCAGTGGCAGTATCCCTTATCAAGAACAGCGGATAAGCCAGATAACCCGTTATCTCTTCCCTCAGGTTATCGGTGAATAATGGACTATTTAAGGAGGTGGGCATCCATGCTGCACCAAAGGTTGTCTGCCATTTTACGTAGTTGGACAAGTCGTTGTACAATACCGTATCCTTTGCATAAATCGTGTTGCTGAGTACTGCCAAAGAGGTATAAAGTTCCAACGCATCATAAGGTCCTATTTTATAGCATCCACCTGCATAATTCCCATTATCCAACAGGAAGCGTAGCATAGTGATGGCTTTGTTCAGACTCACCGTATCAGCATTGTTTTTGTTCCAGCTATAAGCAAATGTTTGTAGTGTTTGTGTGAAAGTGGCAAACCGCCCTCCGGCATCCTGCGGATAAGCAAACAAAGCAGCCCCTTTTACGGTGCCATCTGCATTGTTTGTATATCCATTTGTTGCATAAAATGTATTCGCATTGTTCTTAGCACCAGTACTAGGTGCGGTATTTACATCAGCCAGATAAGACTTTCTAGCTGTTTGTAAATCAGTGAGTTCACTTGCAGTGGGTGTGGTTATAGGGATATTAGCTGGAAGTGTATAAATCTTAATTGGATCGTAGGGAGGAATTTTATTACCCGTCTTGATGATACTATCTGGCATCATCATGGTGAGCGGGGTATTCTTGTGTGTATTGATCCAGTTTACATTGTCCAAGTTAAATTGCCCACTACCCGTCTTAGGCGCAAGGATAAAGGCTGTAGTGATGGAATCCGATGAGGTTGGTGCTTTCTTGGGCTTATACATATCATATCGGTAACTTCTTATTACCTCAAACCAGCCTTTATAACCGAGATGTACGGAGAAATAATAGCGTAGGCGATTGTAGTTATCATACAACTGAATCACCACACTATCAGATGGATTATACAAAGTGTTGTACAGTCCAACATCCAATGTGTTGTAGTTAAAATTAAAAAGCAACGATGGGTCGAATTGAATACCCGTAACTTTCAAGGTATCTTTCGCTGACCATTTCCAAGCTACAGATGCATTACCCAAGCGGTAATGGTTGGTGTCTGTGGTTAAACTTCCTTTTGCACAAGACCAACCAGCAGGCACTGATTCCAGGTCTTGTGAAAAGCACTTTTGCGCTTTCAATCCATAAGTAATCATCACTAAAAAGCACAAAAGCTGTTTCATATTGCAAACCATCAAAAGTTAATCTTAAACGTATAAACCTGAATCTCAGGTACAAACCCAACAGGAACGTCAATATTCAAGGCGTCTGCTTCTTGTTTCCAGTTTATCTTTCCTTTATATCCCAACAACGCTATGGCCTTCACCTTTCCATTGTTTTTGTCCAACCCTAACGACTGCACCGCCACCACTGCTTCCTTCCAACTACGGGCAAACACATACAGGTTGTTCCCTTTGGCAGTAAATCGGATGTCGGCAGGCGTCTTTTGCGAAGTAGCATCATTCAATACATCTTTCATGGTATTTGGAGCAGCTACCTCCTTTTCTATTTTCTTATCTACCGAAGTCTTTTCCCCTTGCATTTTCCAGGCAACTGTTCCGTAGATGGCCTCCCCATTTATCTGCATCCACTTACCCACTGCTGCCAGTCTGTCCAACGATTTCTGCGGTATTTCGCCCTCTCCAGAAGGACCTACATTCAACAAAAGGTTTCCATTGGCACTCGCAACTTCAATCAAATTACGTACAAGCACTTCCGCAGACTTATATACGGTATCATGACGGTTGTACCCCCAACCCTTACTGATAGTAATGCAAGATTCCCAAGGATTAACGGCAACACTGCCATCCTTTGCTAACTTCTGCTCGGACACAGCAAAGTCGCCTTCCCCATTTCCGATACGCTGGTTGATGATGCAATTGGGTTGAAGCTTATTAATCAAAGCCCGCAGTTCCTTGCTTTCATCGGCAGCAATCATTTCGGGTGTATCAAACCACAATACCCCAACCGGTCCATATTGCGTCAACAACTCAGTCACTTGTGGTATCACTTTCCTTCTAAAATACTTGTCAAACACCTTCCCATCCTCGTTGGGATAGTCCCAGGTATTGCTTCTCCCCCCTTTAGTAGGCCAGTTGGTAGGCACATCGGGGTCTGCCCAATCCCTGCCCAACGAATAATAAAAGCAAAGCTTGATACCATACTTGGCACAAGCAGCCGCCAAAGCCTTCATCGGATCCTGGTGATAAGGCGTTGCTTGCACGATATTGTAGTCGTTACTGGGCGAATTGTACATGGCAAAGCCCTCATGGTGTTTGGAAGTGATGACGATATACTTCATCCCAGCCCCTTTAACCGCTTTCACCCACGCATCTGCATTGAACTTTGTTGGGTTGAATCTGGTTGCCAATGAGTCTCTATAGGTTTGCCAAGGAATCTTTTCGTACAGCATAAAGTGTTCATTGCCTTTGTAAGGATGCCCGTTCCAATCGCCTGCTGCCACCGAGTACAAACCCCAGTGCACAAACAAGCCAAAGCGTGCCTCCTTCCACCATTCCAGTTTGGCATTGGTGGCCGATGCCCTGTCAACCTCTTGCGCCCCCACTTGCATCAACCAAACAACACAAACCAGTAACCCAGTTATCCTTTTCATTTATTAGTGATTTTATCCATTGAAGTGTAGAAGCAATCGTTATTCTACTGATGCAAACAAAGTTCAGGCTTCTGTATCAAGTAATATTAAGCAAGAGATTTATACTGATACCCGCAATCACCATCAAAACCCACTCAAACCCGCACACCAGTTCATATACGGAATCATACAGGTTATCCCCCAATGCCTTTCATTTGTTAAGCCAGTTATTAACTGAATATTACCAATAACCAACAGCCTACATAGAAGCAAACGTCTTTCTACTGATGTAAACAATGACTTTATAGTTTGATAAAAGATTAAAGATTAATGCGAATCAAGGTTTAAAAGTTAGTCTACTTTTCGGAAATCAGGGTGTCAGCCTGAGCTCGTCGAAGGCGTTTAGTAAATGAAAGTAGCTTTATTATATCCGGTTTCAACAAGCTGTTAATGACAAGTATGCTAGTTATTAGAAAATCAATAGTTGCTTTTGGGAATATGTTTGCCCTTCGACAGGCTCAGGGAGACAATCGGGTTGTTTTTCGAAGAGGATATTTTGACATCCGCAATAAACTTGACAACCGCTAATAAATACCTTAACCTGCCAGTCTTTCCCTAACTAAATGACATTGCCCTGTGGGTCTCTTTAAGAGGGAATGTTGCCATTGTCTTAAAATTATTTGTTATTAAATATTTATTAATCAATCAGTTATACCGATTATTTGTTTTTTGTTACTCAACTTAATGTCGAACTGAAACGTCTTCATACCAAGTTGACGCAAAGCTCGTCTGCTCTGACGCGTACAAAATCAGCACAAACCACACCTTCATCTTCGCATATTTAATCCTGA
>CAITVK010000046.1 GCA_903895845.1 uncultured Chitinophagaceae bacterium | reverse complement strand
ATCTGCTAATCATATACCGAGTTTTTTGTCAAGAATATCACTTTTGGGTTTAAATGCAAAGACGAGGAGACAATTACGCGCAGTTTTCCTATTTTCTCGCCAGTTTTTCCATTTTCTCGCTAGTTTTCTCATTTTCTCGCTAGTTTTTTCATTTTCTCGCCAGTTTTTCTATTTTCTCGCCAGTTTTCTCATTTTCTCGCTAGTTTTTTCATTTTCTCGCCAGTTTTCTCATTTTCTCGCTAGTTTTTCCATTTTCTCGCCAGTTGTCCCATTTTTTCGCTAGTTTTTTCATTTTCTCGCTAGTTTTCTCATTTTCTCGCTAGGTGAGCAATTTTTCTGCAATTAATAATCGGGAACGGATAAAAAAAATCTATTTTAACAGAAATGCTAGCCATTTGGGGGTGTTTCTGTATAAACAGGTATTCTCCAACATTTGTATTGGCAATTGTTCCTTTGCTTTCAACGAGTAATTTAATAAAAGTAAAAGTAGTTTTTGGGGGATAAAGGGACTTAAATAATACGGATATACCCCGAATACCGACCTTGATGGTGGGTATTGGTCTAATAACTTGCTTTATTTTAATTAATTGCTTATTATTGCAACTACAAATCAATTATTGCCTGTCAAATATCAATTAAAATGAAATCTCTTATTAA
This sequence comes from uncultured Chitinophagaceae bacterium, assembly GCA_903895845.1. Taxonomy (GTDB): domain Bacteria; phylum Bacteroidota; class Bacteroidia; order Chitinophagales; family Chitinophagaceae; genus Parasediminibacterium. The sequence goes on along the minus strand of CAITVK010000046.1, from coordinate 27,116 downwards.
AACCCTGATTGTCTTTTGCCTTTTTGCCAATGTTTCTTCCGCTCAAATAATTACTACTGTTGCTGGAAATGGAATTTCAGGTTATAGTGGAGATGGAGGCAGTGCCACAACTGCTGAGTTAAGCCAACCTTGGTCTGTCGCAGTTGATGCTAGTGGAAACGTTTATATTCCAGATGATAATAACAATGTGATACGTAAAGTAAGCACCAATGGTATTATCACTACAGTAGCAGGCAATGGCTCAGGAGGTTACAGTGGTGATGGAGGCATTGCAACCGCCGCTCAATTATTAGGACCAGTTGCTGTAGCAGTTGATGCTAGGGGTAACCTATATATTGCAGATTATTATAACAATGTGATACGTAAAGTAAGCACCAATGGCATCATCAGTACAGTAGCAGGCAATGGCACAGGAGGTTACAGTGGTGATGGTGGTAATGCTACTCTTGCTGAATTAAGTGACCCTGAAGGTTTGTTATTGGACTCAAGCAACAACCTCTACATCGCAGATTCTCATAACAATGTGATACGTAAGGTAAACGCTAATGGCATTATCAGCACGGTTGCAGGTAATGGAACTCAAGGTTACAAAGGGGATGGGGGAATCGCCACTAATGCTGAATTAAATACGCCTATCAGTATGTTGTTAGATCAAAATGGCAATCTCATTATTGCAGACTGCTTTAACAATGTGATACGTAAGGTAAACGCTAATGGCATTATCAGCACGATAGTAGGTAATGGTATTGGTGGTTATTTTGGGGATGGGGGTAGTGCTATTGCCGCTGAATTAAATAGTCCATCTGGTCTGGTTTTGGATGCCAGCGGAAGCCTATACATTGGAGATTTTCAAAATAATAGGATTCGAAAGGTAAACGCAAATGGTATTATCAGTACTGTTGCAGGCAATGGTATAAAAGGTTACAGTGGGGACGGAGGCAATGCTACTGCCGCTGAATTGAATTACCCTATAGGGTTGGCATTGAATGGTAACGGTAGTATTTATATTGCAGATAATGGTAATAATGTGATAAGAAAAATAACTTTTGGAAATCCACCTCCACCGACTATCCTTTCCTTTACTCCCAATGGTACTTGCAATGGCACAAGTATCCCTGTTTTTATTACGGGTGACAACTTTACTAAGGCCATTACAGCAGTAACAGTGGGTGGTGCAGCAGTAGATTCTTTTACGGTGAATGATTCTAGTAGTATTACAGCTTATATCAGCAAAGGCACTACTGGTAAGATTGTTATTACTTCCCCCGATGGTACTGCAACGAGTGATAGTGTATTTACGTTTGGATTGGGGCATACGGCGTATGCGTATGTGGCGAATCATACAGGTAATAATGTATCGGTAATTGATGTTTCCGCCGATACTGTTTTAACAACGATTGGACTTAGTGGGCAAGGACCTGAATGTGTAACCACTTCACGGGATGGTACCAGCGTATATGTAACTAGCGATGATGGTACTGTGAGTGCTATCAATACGACTACCAATACCATCTCTAATACTGTTTTTATTGGTTCTGGGTCTTATGCTGAAGGTGTTGACATCAGTCCTGATGGAAAAACACTCTACGTTGCAAAATATACCAACCCAGGTGTGTTGACTGTAATAAACACAGCAGATATGACGGTGAAAGATAATATAACCGTTGGAGTTACTCCCTATGGGGTATGTGTTAGTCCGGATGGTAGTAAAGTGGTGGTTGCAAATTTGAAGGATGCTACTGTCAGCATTATTAATGCGCAAACCAATACGGTTGTTGCTACTTTACCCGTAGGCATTTCTCCGCATGGCGTGTGCATCAGTCCCAATGGCGAGTATGCGTATGTTGCCAATTGGTTCTTTAATACTGTCACGGTTCTGAATATCAAAAACTACAGTGTGATTGCCACTATTGGGGTGGGCAATAATCCGAATGGAATATGTATTAGTCAAGATGGACAAAAAGTATATGTAGCCAATTTCAGTGACGGCACAGTAAGTGTTATTAATACGGGTACCAATACAGTATCTTCCACTATTTCTGTAGTATCTAATGCAGGCTGTTGGGGTGTGAGCCTCAGTTCGGATGGAAAAAAGCTTTATGTGAGTGATCAAAATAGTTATGATGTAGCCGTTATCAATACTACGACAAACAAAGTGACTAAAACGATCTCCATACCAGGATTAGTAACTTTTGCTATTGGCAAATTCATTGCCAACGTATCCAGCCTTTGTAGTACGCCACCTCCGCCAACCATCACTTCTTTCAAAATAGCAGCTTGCCCCAATACAATTGATACCATCAAAGGCACTGGTTTTATAGGTGCTACTGCTGTATCTTTTGGGGGTGTAGCAGCAAAGTCATTTGCAGTAATCAATGATACAACTATCGCTGCTACTGTTGATAGTGGTGCTAGCGGGAAGGTAACGGTTACCACACCAAACGGCATTGCTAGCTTAGCTGGGTTTAAATATTTAATGCCTACTTCCTCCACCAATAAACAAAGTATCTGTCAAGGTAGTTCTTTCACATTTAATGGCAATAGCTATACAAAGGCGGACACTTACACCGTTCATCTTACCAATGCTGCTGGTTGCGACAGCGCTGCTACGTTGGTATTGACTGTAAAAGACACTAGTGGTTCTACAACTATTAAAAGTATTTGTCAAAGTAGCTCCTACACGTTCAATGGGAATACTTATACTAAAGCAGATACTTATACTGCTCATCTCACCAATAGCATCGGTTGTGATAGTACGGCCAGGTTGGTGTTGACTGTTATCCAACCAACTACATTTCAACCAATAAAGGGGAATAGTATAGTATGCATTAATGATAGCATCTTGCTGACTGATGCCACAATAGGTGGGGTATGGAGCAGCCACGATGCGTCGATAGCATCAGTAGATACCTTTAGTGGTTATGTATTGGGACGTGATACTGGTTTTGCAACCATCAGCTATAACGACACGATTGGTTGTAGCAAACCAGTTACATATAAAGTAGATGTGGTAGGAGAACCTATAAATCTACACCCAATTCCAGTTAATGCCAATTGCGAAAATGCAGGTGGTGGTAGTGTTTCTTTTGATGATATTGGTGGAACAGAAAGCCCGTACAAGGTTGCTTACCTAGGAATTAAATACGATTTACCGTATACATTCTCCAATCTGCCAGTCGGTACATATTCTTTTGCCATCTATAACAGGGCGGGTTGTAAGGTAGAAACATTGCCCAATGAGATCATTGCACTAGCGGCTAAAGATGCAAATTGTGATACGTTGTATGTACCCACTGCCTTTGTGCCTTTTAGTACAGGATCTACAGGATACACTACTGTATTGAAGCCTTATGGTGGAGGAGTTTCTATACAAACCTTAAGCTTTAAGGTATATAACCGCTACGGCAATTTAGTCTTTGAAACCCATCAACTAGATACAGGTTGGAATGGAATGATTAATGGTGTTCCACAAGATACAGGTACTTATGTTTGGATGCTGAACTATACACCAGTAGGAGGGAAGCCAAAGTCATCTAAGGGGGTAAGTGTATTGTTGAGGTAGGGTGGGAAGGAGTAGCAAAATGTTTGTTACACCACCTCTTCCACTACATCCAATTCTACTCGTAGGTTCTCAATAATAAAGTCCTGACGCTGAGGGGTGTTCTTGCCCATATAATATTCTAGTAGCTGCTGGATGTGTTCGCCTTGATCGAGTAATACGGGTTGAAGGCGCATATCCTGTGTGATGAATCGTTCGAATTCTCCTGGACTGATTTCTCCCAAACCTTTAAAGCGGGTAATCTCTGGTTTATTACCTAGCTTCTTCACGGCAGCTTGTTTCTCTGTTTCATCGTAGCAATAGATGGTCTCTTGCTTGTTTCGAACACGGAACAAGGGCGTTTCCAATATAAATACATGCCCTCGCTTTACAAGGTCGGGGAAGAACTGTAAAAAGAAGGTCATCAGCAACAAACGGATGTGCATACCATCTACGTCGGCATCGGTGGCAATCACAACTTTATTAAAACGTAAACCCTCCAAGCCATCTTCTATGTTCAGCGCATGTTGTAACAGGTTGAACTCTTCATTTTCATAGACCACCTTTTTGGTTAATCCATAACTATTCAATGGTTTACCTCGAAGGCTAAATACAGCTTGTGTATCTACGTGTCTTGCTTTGGTGATAGAACCACTCGCACTATCTCCTTCGGTAATAAAGACGGTGGTATTTTTTTGCGACTCAATAAAGTCTTCCCTGTTTTTTACAGGTGGCTCATCATTGAAGTGAATCCTGCAATCCCTAAGCTTTTTGTTGTGAAGATTGGCTTTTTTGGCACGGTCATTTGCAAGCTTTCTAATGCCACTCAGTTCTTTACGTTCCCGTTCGCTTTGTTCAATCCGCTTCTTGATGGCATCGGCGGTAGTGGGGTTCTTATGAAGGAAGTTATCTAATTCTTTGCTTAAGAATTCCTGAATAAAGTTCTTCATACTCTTTCCACCCTCACTTACATTCTGTGAACCCAATTTGGTCTTAGTCTGGCTCTCAAACACAGGCTCTTGCACCCTTACTGCAACTGCGGCAACAATACTCTGCCGGATGTCGGCTGCTTCATAGTCTTTTTTAAAGAAGTCCCGGATTGTTTTTACATAAGCCTCCCTGAATGCTTGCTGGTGCGTACCCCCTTGGGTAGTGTATTGTCCGTTTACGAACGAAAAGATGTCTTCGCCATAGTCGTTGTTATGACTGATAGCAACCTCTATATCTTCACCTTTTAGATGAATAATGGGATAACGCAGTTCATCTTCTGGCGTTTTCCTTTTCAATAAGTCTAAAAGTCCATTCTTACTGACATACTTCTTGTTGTTGAAATCTATGATTAATCCCGCATTCAGGTAGCAATAATTCCATAGTTGGTTGTCTATGTATTCGTGCAGGAAATGATAGTTTCTAAAGATGGTGTCATCTGCAATGAAGACTACTTCTGTTCCGTTCTCTTCTGTTGTAGGCTCTTCGGGGTGTTCATTGGTAAGTATTCCCCTTTCAAACTCGGCTGACTTCTTCTTGCCTTCTCTGTAGGCCGTAACTTTAAAAAAGCTACTCAATGCGTTCACCGCTTTGGTACCTACCCCGTTTAGCCCCACACTCTTCTGGAAGGCATTACTATCATATTTTGCCCCGGTGTTTATCTTGCTTACTACATCTACCACTTTACCTAATGGGATACCACGACCATAATCACGTATAGTTACCACTTTATCTTTCAAAGTGATGTCTATATGCCGGCCATGCCCCATCATGTGTTCATCTATACAGTTGTCTATCACCTCCTTAATCAATACATAGATACCATCGTCGGCAGAAGCACCGTCTCCCAATTTACCTATATACATACCTGGTCTGAGGCGGATATGTTCCCGCCAATCGAGACTTCTGATGTCACTTTCTTCGTAATTTGATACTGCCATAAGCTTTCCCTAAGCGGGTATTTATACGTAAACGAAATACTGATTAGATAGCTTCCTTACTGAGCGTCGTAATGCACCTGCAAGAAACTAAATAATTAATTCGTGCAACATATTCTTTTTCTAACAGAGACCGAAGGAATGTTAATAAATAGTAGGAGAGGAGGGGCTAATCCCCATCAGAAAGGTACTTTTAGTAGCACTGATGAAAGGACTGTAAATTAAACAGTATTCTTTTTAATGTGGGGAATAAGTGCTATTGCTTATTGAATTGCTGCAGGAAGCTGTACACATAACAACCTGCACAGATGCTTAAAAAAGATTCCAAAGCGGCAAAGAAGGCAAGGACACTACTTACAATCAGGGTGCTGATGCCCACTAGTTGCAAGGAAAGGATGGTTATACTGAACAACAATCCTATTCTTGCTGCAAAACGTTTTGGAGGAAGATATACAGGTTTAATTTGCAGCTTTAGGGTTTTTACTAGTGTATCGCTGAAAATTGCAAAGGGACTGTATTTGCCTAAGTCAAAGGAGCGTAAAGCAAAGTCAATTACAAGCAATACCGGTATCGCAATAAAGTTTGTGAAGATGTATGTAATAGATGCAACAAAAACGAATAATGCAATCAGCCTTATTTTGCTTTCATTAGTGGTTGCTTGTGCAACTTTTGATTGTGTACTCATATTAAGTAGCGAATTGTAATTTGGCTGCGAATATAGTAACAAAACATTATTCTATTTAATTGGTAGGAAATGCTGCTTAACTAAAACAGCTTCTAAGGCAAATAAAAAAGGTGCAGAACCATTGGGTTCCGCACCTTTTAAGGGTTTAGGGGGGTAATTACTATTCTTTAATGAAACTACTTGAATTTATAGTCCCATCAGTTGATTGAGTACGAATGCGATAAGTACCAGTTTGTAGTTTGCTGACATCTACAGAAGGATTCGTTGCATCGTGTACAGTTTGAGTACTTACTATGCGTCCTAAATTGTCTATTACTTGTACAGAATTAATATGGTTGCCATTAATTGTCAAGTTACCTCTGCTTGGGTTAGGATAAACTGACAACTGATTACTGGCTGACAATAGAACACTGATTGTCTTGCTGTAACTGAGGTTACCATTTTTATCTACACTTTGCAAACGATAGAAATTTGTTCCACTTACAGGAGACAAATCTGTAAACTGATAACTGTTAGCTCCTTTACCGATTGCATTTACAGTGCCAATTGTTTTGAAGCTATTGCCATCGTTACTGCGTTGAACATTGAAAGAATTTACATTTAATTCTGTAGCAGTATGCCAGTTAGTTTGTATAATCTTATTATTTGCAACAGCATTGAAGCTAGCAATAGAAACAGGTAGGTTGTTGGAAGCAAGGCCGCCAATTGTCAAACCTGATTGATACATTGTTTGAAGTGTAGGACTAGGATAAGCACGATAGAATACTGCTCGCACATACAGAACGTTGTTTCCGGATATGTTATTGGTGCCTTTCAATGTGACTCCGGCGGTGATGCTTGAGAAGTTTACACTTGTACCAGACATTTTGGTTCCTACACCTGTGTCAACAGCTTGTGTATTACTGATTGCATTGTAGAAAGTTGTTGGTGGTGTGGAAGCTGTGCCAATACCATACAAAATACCAAAAGCGTTGGTACTTGCAGCACCACTTAATCTCATGCTTCCTGAAATGCTTGTTGCATTTAAGCTATAGCCCGCGTTTGGTGCTACTTGATAGTCTACATACCAACCTTGAGAAACAGCATAGCCAAGTGTGAATGAAGCACCAGGGGTAACTGTTGTATCAATTGGCATTAATCCTGTTGCCCCTGTAGTGGTATCTGTAATGATTGCATATCCAGTATCTTGGATATAGTGTTCGATAAATATTCCTGGGCCAAACTTTTGAGTGATAGATGCTTCAGGAGTTGTTATACCTGAAAAATAACTAGCAGTGGCACCAGTAAAATCACTGTTTATCAGATTCGAAGCAAATGTTTGAGCGGTAGCTTTAACTATTGGAGAATAATTATTTGAGCCATCATAGCAAAATGCTTCATAGTAGTACGTTACGTTCGGTAACAATCCTGTTTGATTGGTTAATCCTGCTACTGAACCATTATATAAAACAGTACCTCCGGCAAAAGAACTTCCTGCAGCTCCGGCGGCAGTCCCATCAGTAGGTGGTGTGAAAGTATTTGTATTGCTGTACAGTACAACGATATTGTTGTTGTTAGCATTAGAAGTAGCAGTGAAATCTATTTCGGTAGGAGAAACTGCTGTTGCTGTAAAAGAACCAGGTTTTAGTACACTAGCTGCACTCAAATAGGTTATTTGTACTTCTCCTACTGCACCATTACCACCCACTTCACCCGCTTTCACTGTTTTGTCGATGGCACCACTACCGCCACCGCCTGGTGTCATTCCGTTATATCCTTTTTTTGATGCGGAGAAGTTAGTGCTTGCAGCACCACCGGCACCGCCATTTGCACCTGCACCACCCGCCGTTGCGCCAGTACCTGTACCATCACCACCCGCAGCGCCGTAAAGGCTAGTATTATATCCTGAAACTGGAAGGTTTCCACTAGTTACAGCTGTACCACCAGTAGCAGAATCCACAGCCCCTTTAGCACCTGTTGTACCAACGCTGTTTCCTCCATTTCCACCTACAGCAAGCACAACAGCACTTTGTGGTAGGGTATCTGTGGTACTTCCAAAGTAAGAAGAGCCACCCTTGCCACCTGCAGTTACAGAGTCGGGACCACCCGCACCACCAGCGCCTACATATAGATAATATGTTTTACCAGGTGTAACCGGCATTGTGTAATTGATGTAAGAGCCACCAGCACCACTACCAGCAGCTGTATATTGATACATCGCAAAGCCACCACCACCACCGGCACCCCAACATTCTACTGTAATGGAAGTTACACCTGCAGGACAAGTCCATGTGCTAGGACCTGCTGTAGTATCTGTAATAACGGTTTGTGCCGAAAGGCGCAGCGTAAAGAAAAGAAACGCTGTAAAAGCAAAAAGTAGATTCTTTTTCATTTGACAATTTTGTAGTTAAATAAATTAATTAAATAAAACCTGATGAGGCAATTTTTATTTCACCAAGCCAACCAATTGCAATGTTACCACAAAAGCACATTTCAAGTACTTACTGAATCTTTCGGAACTATTTATTAATGAAAAACGTGTTTCGGAAATGTGTTTTGTGTTTCCGAAATTGATAAATTGAGTCGAATCTGCTTATCTGAAAATAAATTAGCTTGAGGTTAAGTTGAGGATTGTTGGTGAATCTGCTATTTTGTAGTAATTTGATTAGTAAAAATTAAATGCCTTTCGACCATTCTTTTTCATTCGTTTAAGGAGTTTTGTACAAGCAAAAATGATTAACCCTGATTTACAAACACTCTAAATTTAAAACAAAATGAACGCTCAGACCTTTACTTCTAGCTTGTTAAAAAGCAGCATCATCAATAAGGTGATGGTAGTTTTATGTATCGCCCCTTTTTTTGTGGGATGTTTTAGTTCATCTAAAATAGATAAATGGGTAGGCAAACACTACGAGCAAACATCTACAACGCTTGTAAGAAATTCTAGAAGTTTGATCACTGTTAAAACAACTGACCCCGTGTCTGCTTCAGATGAATTCTCTACTACCGAAAAAGATAAGAGTATGGTGCTGCCGCTTCCTTTTTATGCACAGTGGAAGTCGTCTAACATCTGCACATTAAATGAGTTTGTTCCTTTGAATATATTTAGCACAACCGCGTTTTCTTATGCCAATAAGCTGGGATTGAAGAAGATGCTGAACGGACAAACACTTGAACTTACCGTGAGCAATTTGCCTCATTTGTTTTCTGTAGTAGATAAAGGTTGGGCGGTATGGCCAATTCCTTATTTGGGTGCAAAGGATGTGTCCATAGATCCTAGCAAGAAAATGATGGTGGTTAGATATAGGTTATTGCAAGGTAATACAGTGGTAAAAACTGGATCATTTACTTTGCCAAACACTGATAAAGAATACCACGAAAAAGGGTTTCAATCCCCTCGTAAGATGACAGATAAATATTTGTGTCAGTACGATGAAAGTATCAAGGCACTGAGTGTAAATTGTATGGATAAGCTATTGCCTAAGTTGCAGGAGGATGCAAATACGCTGACAATGAAATAGGTTTTGGGGTTGATGTAAATAAGGAACAAAAGCTAAAGGAGTAATTCTTTAGCTTTTGTGTTTAATACAGCTTGTACAATAGTACCTCTATGATTACCGAGTATAAAAAAATTGGTTTATCCTATTTGAAAACATCGCATACTCAAACTGCCAAACTCATATCCTTCATAAATGTATTTGATCGGCTTCTTTTCATCCGCCAATCCCAACGTGTACATCATAGGAAGATAGTGATCGTTTGTAGGCACAGATAATAAGGCAGCTTTGCCATACTTCTCATACTCTACCAAGGGTTTAAAATTTCTGTTGTCAATGTTATGCTTCACAAATAAATCAAAATCCTGCGCCCAATCAAATGGTTTTCCATTAGCATTGTTCCAGTCCAGTAAACGTAGGTTATGTACAATGTTGCCACTGCCCAGAATCAATACGCCCTTTTCCCTCAGCTTACTCAATTCGCGTCCAAGATTATAGTGAAACGTTGGTGACTTTTCAAAATCTATACTCATTTCAAAGACGGGCACATCTGCGTTTGGATAAATATGTTTCAATACTGTCCATGCACCATGATCCAGCCCCATGTCTATATTTTCTTTTACAGCAATAGAAGTTACTGTTTCAATTAATTCTTTTGCCAGCTTCGGATGTCCTTTGGGTTCATATTTTACTTCAAATAACTCCTTAGGAAATCCACCAAAGTCATAAATAGTTTGCGGCCAAGGGTTGGTGCTTACATAAGTACCAATAGTTTGCCAGTGTGCCGAGATAACCAATATGGCATTGGGTTTCTCCAGGCTTTTTCCTAGTTTATTTAGCGATTGCGTAAAGCGATTGTCATAAATGGCATTCATTGGGTTGCCATGTCCTATAAATAGAACCGGCATCTTCTTGGTGGACTGAAACCCATCTGTAATTGTTTTCAGTTCGTTCAAATTCAAATTCATATTACTTGCAATTAAAGGCATTGCTGCCAGGTGTTTAATAAATGACTTCCTCTTCATGTGTGAATGTATTTACCACGAGGAACACTAAAAAGTTATACCACAAAGAACACTAGGAAAAGAAACACAAAGTACACAATGCTTATGTATAGTGTTTAAATTATTTCGAAGAATCCTTACCAATCCTTGTGTTCTTTGTGAAAGCCTTTGTGTTCCTTGTGGTTAATCCTTTTCTTTTTTACAGATGCAAAAGTCCATCATTAATGAAGCACCACACTTGATGTAGGATAAGAAATGATTAAAGTGACATATTCTTTCTTATCCTGCTTAAACTTTCGGGTGTGATGCCAAGATAGGAAGCGATATAAATAAGGGGCACCCGATGCAATAAATCCGAGTTGTTTTGCAAAAGATTCTTGTAACGGATAGCAGCCGTTTCGCTGATGGTACTATTAAATCTTTGCAGGGTGGTGATATATGCTTTCTCCAATAATTTTCGGAAGAAACGTTCCATCAGAGGCACTTTAAGATAGATGCAGTCCAGATTATGGGCGGAGAGCAATAAGAGTTCAGAATCTTCCATTGCTTCAATTGCAAATTCGGATGGTTTGCCAGACAATAGGCTGTAGAGGTCGGCTATCCAATGGTTTTCCAATGCCAGTTGCGATACGTGTTCGGTCCCTTTGTCATCAATGGAATAGGCACGTAATGAACCCTTTGTTACAAAAGCAATGTCTTTGCATACGTCCCCAATTCTGTTTAATTCTTTCTTCCTTTTCAAGGTTTTAGGAATAAAATAAGGTGCAAGCAACTCCATCTCTTCCGATGAGATATTTACTTTCTCCAACAAGTTATTCCTCAAAAATTCCAATTGTTCCATTGGTCGCAAGTTACAGGATAATGCCAACAAGATTATCTGTAGGGCAAAAGGTGGGGCAACTATTTGTATAATGGCCAATTGATTGTAATTGTTTTATGTAATGACTTAAGTTCTGTCATAGTAAGGCTCAATCTGTCAATAAATCTTCTTTTCTGTCAATAAATCTTCTTTTCTGTCAATAAATCGCTTACTCTGTCAATAAATCTCTTTTTCTGTCAACAAATCTCTTTATCTGTCAACAAATCTCTTTATCTGTCAACAAATCCCTAAATCTGTCAACAAATCTGTTTATCTGTCAATAAATCGCTCACCTTGTCAATAAATCTTCTTTTCTGTCAACAAATCAATTTTTCTGTCAATAAATCCTTTACTATGTCATATTAAGCATTACTTCTGTAGAAGTATCACTTTATTACTTCAAAATCCAAAGCCCTTTAGTATGTGCAAAAGATATTCTAGCGATTAATCATTTCTTGTGCATCTTTGAAAGAGGTATTCGTCGTTGCTATGTGGGTTTTAACCAACAACATAAAGGAGTGGAGAAATAACTGGGCAAACCTTGTCCCTTTCTTGCAATACTCAATGGAAATACGGAAACTCATTTATACAACGAATATGATAGAAAACCTAAACAGGAATGTGAGGAAGTTTACAAAAAACAAAACAATGTTCCCAGATGACAATGAAGTAATGAAGGCGGTATGTTCGGCAATACAGCATGTTATGAGTGGGTTGTGCTAGTACTTAATGAGTAGGTAGTTTGTTTATTGGATTTGTGCTTACGAACTCTATTTTAAAATGCTTTTATGAGGGTTATACAAAAAGACTCTTATATTTGTTATTGAAACTGATGCTATGGAAGGGTTAGAAGGATATGAATGAAATCAAGCTTTATAATGAACATGCATCTACTTTTGATTTGTAGGAAACCAAAAGCAAAGACCCCCACGAGGCTAAAATATTAAAGTTAAAACCTTGTTATTATGATTTCAGAGAAAACAGTCGAATTAAATCTAACTACAGAATTAGTTAACTATCTTTTTTTTATAACGGGAATTAGACCTTACATACTAGCCCCATCACAAGCACAAGAAGGCACTTTAGGTTTTGACACAAGTATTGGTATTCCCGGAACAGGGCGACCATATCTTATTCAATACAAAAGAGGGGAGTTTAAAGTTAGAAAAAATGAATACCTATATCATTTAAACAGAACTGCATTGCAAGATCAGCATCTTAGGTTGTATAATTTTGAACAAATGGGTTGGGATGTTTTTTATGCTTTGCCTTTGTTTCATACACCTAGACAGGTGATAAATAATAGACGACATTTACTTCCTATGACGTTATATCTTAAACCAAGTTCGATGATACCTGTGGGTGGAATAGCTGCAATGGTAGGACATCACGAGGTTCGACATAATATGACAACTAATATAACTACAATACATTCCGAAGAGGGAAAAGAAGTAAAAGGTAAATTAGACTTTTTTGATTTTGCAAGAATCCTCAATAACCGCGAAAAAGAAAATTCAAATAAAAATTTAAATACCTTTTTTAAAGATTTTAATGATGTTTTTGGCAATTCACAAACTTTTGAGTTGGGGAATACAATTATACAACAACAAGATAAAGAAGATGAAAATGCTTTTTCTGGTCTTTCTGTTATGGTACTTTAATAAAAATATTAAGTAATACAATTACTATTTTTAAAACTTAAATAGTTTATTATGTTAAGAATGTTGATACTAATGCTTTTAATTCAAAATGTTTCGTTTGGACAAATGACTTACGAAGAAAAACGAGAACAACGGATTCAAGACGAAAACAACAGAAAAGTGGAAATATTACTTAAAGAAGTTAAGGAAGTTAAATCTTCTATGGACACTGTTAGTAATTTTCATCAATCAAAAGATTATTTTAAAGAAAAGTTTAAGGTTTTAGATTTTCATCTTTCATATGGATGGGGATTAATTTGGAATGATTCAAGATTAGTTGGCATACCCAAACAGGTTGATTCGTTAAAGAAGACGTTTGCAACTAAACTTTTTGAAATTGATTCAGTTTTGTATTTAAATCAGTATAATGTTTTTATAAAATCTGTAGAGGACAATGACAATAAATTATCTGATGAAATTTATTATGGTTTACGATACTCAGAAAACACATATTATGAAAGTAAAATGCCTTGCTTGGAATGTCTAGAAAGAATAAATGGAGATGCTCTTAAAATTATTTATGCAACATATGATTCAACAGAAATTGATAAAACTCTAGAGAACTTGAATCAATTAAAAGAATTACAAACAAAATGGATGAGTATTACAAATTATAAGAAAGCATCTATTGAAAATGAAATCCAAAGACTTGGGTCATTACATAAGTCTATGTACTGCAATTCAAAGTTGTCAATTATTAAAGATTATATAAAGAAGATAAAAAAATATGGAGATGATTTTTCAATAAATTTAAACACATTTAGTTGTAATTCTTGTAGTGATTCTATAACTGATAGTAGAAGTAAGTATTTAGATAGTATTCTCGTAAAAGTAAGAAAAGAAGAAATTGCCAGTCGTGAAAGACATAACATACCACCAATTGAAGTGGTTAATGGTTCAATTTATTATTCTGAATTAGGATTTCCTTATTTGAAACTAATTGTAAAAAATATTGACATATTGCCTGTAGATGTAATAGAGGCACAATTACAAGCCTATAATAGATTCAATGAACCTGTAAATGATATTTTTTATCAATCTAATAAATCTAGGATATTAATGCAAGAAACCATAAATCCAGATGAAGAAGGTGGATATAGAACTTCATATCTTATTTCATTAAACAGTAATGTGGGTAGGTTAAAAGTAGTAATACTAAGAGTTGGAAGTAGAGATGGGCTTGTATGGAAACCTAGACCAAAACAACAATTTGCATTTTGGGTAAATTCACCAAGATAAAAAGTTGATAAACCAAACCACAGCTAGTCCGCGTCACTCATAAAACTTTAAGGGCTAGTCAGCCTGTTGCGCACGTTCATTCGCTAGGGTATTGTATAAAAAAGCAATGGCTACAGAAAGAGAGAATGTTTCTTATTTCCATATCCCCATCTAGCTCAGGTCTGTTCGAAAATCGGGGTCTGGCGCAGTGTCTCTGACCTGTGCCTGCAAGTAACTTTGCTTACCGTTATCTTCTATTTTCGATTAGGAAGTTTTGCTGTTTTGAGCATATCATTAGCCTTAGTCAATTTCTCTGGAAAAAGAACCTTATCTCTAAGTTTATCAAGGGAATGATCAATTGGAATGATGGGTACTTTTCTATTTTTCAATTCTTTAACTGTATTCATGCTTGCAAGTTAATTAAAATTTTCTTTGTACTAAAAATCCTATATAATTCTCATTTGTTTCAAAGTCATAAAAGTCATCTCCAATCTGGCCATAGATATAAAAATCTATTTTTAGCTCTTCCAGAAATTTGGTGATTCCCATTCTATAAAGCCTTGTTCTTGAGTTTGTACTCCCTGTAGCATATATGAATGCATCTGGATACCTATCACAGAATGCATAAAGTGCCGATACAACAGTTGCCAATACTTTTTCAATATCCCCATTGTTAGAAACAGCAAGGTCATTGATCTCTCCTGTATCTTCATCCTTATCGCCAAATGCTATATTATATAAGTTTTTTTCATTGGTTTCTTGAAATTGAATCAGTTTTCTGATATTTCCCCTTGTACCTTCACTAATAAACTCAAAAATTGTAAAGTTGCTCTCAGCTCTAAGGAAATATTTGTCAACTTTCATAGTTTACTTATTGCAACGAAAGTATGCTTATTTGTAGCAAGGGTTAAAATAAGAATCTAAACCACAAAGCGGGTATTTCTAAAGAAACTAACAATTCCCTGATTTAACGTGATTAGAGGAATGAAAATCTCCTATTTCTCCTCCCAAATTTTATATCTTCACCACCTCATAAAACTATTAAATGACAAGGCAACAACAAGAGGAGAAATTTAAGGAGGCTTATGCATCCCTCAATCCCGAACAACGCTTGGCTGTAGATACCATTGAAGGACCTGTGATGGTGATTGCAGGGCCGGGAACGGGTAAAACGCAGATACTCAGTGCACGTATTGGTAAGATACTGAATGATACCGATGCCCTCCCCGAAAATATCCTTTGCCTTACCTATACCGATGCGGGTGTGGTGGCCATGCGCAAAAGGTTGTTGCAATTTATTGGTGCCGACGCCTATAAAGTCAATATCTACACCTTTCACGCCTTTTGTAATGATGTAATTCAGGATAACCTGAGCCTGTTCGAGAAGACTGCCCTAGATGCTATTTCCGAACTAGAGAGTATAGAATTGTTTACAGATTTAATCAATGGTTTTGGCAAGGATAATCCTTTAAAGCGGTATCGAGGCGATGTTTATTATGAGATAAATAACCTTCGAAGTTTATTCAGTACGATGAAAAAGGAGGGATGGACGCCTTTTTATATCCATGAATGTATAGATCAATACCTCGAAGATATTGAAACACGTGATGAGTTCATCTATAAGAAAGCCTATAAACAGTTCAAGGCGGGAGAGGTGAAACAGAATAAGGTAGATGAGGAACATGCAAAGATGGCAAAGCTGCGTGCTGCCGTTGATGAGTATGAGAAGTACCAGGAAATGATGCGTAAACGCAATCGGTACGATTTTGATGACATGATTAACTGGGTGATCAAAGCATTTGAAAACCAACCCTTTCTATTGCAGAATTATCAGGAGAAGTTTTTATACCTTTTGGTGGATGAATACCAGGATACCAGTGGTACACAGAATAAGATTGTGGAGCTGTTAATGTCTTATTGGGACGTGCCGAATGTGTTTGTTGTTGGGGATGATGACCAGAGCGTGTACCGTTTTCAAGGGGCGAATGTGGAGAATATGCTGGCGTTTGCAAAGCGTTATGAGTCCGATTTATTGAAGGTGGTATTAACCAATAACTACCGTAGCACGCAACCTATTCTGAACGTTAGTAAAACATTGATAGAGCGTAACCAGGAACGTTTGGTGAATCAGATTGATGGATTAAGTAAAGATTTGTTGGCAGCAAACAGTAAGTATCAGGGTGCTGTCGCCCTTCCGTTACTGAAAGAATACAATACACAGCGCGATGAAATGATTGACGTCACCCTCACTGTAGAGGGATTGTTGAAACAAGGCGTGCAACCTGGTAAGATTGGCATTATATACAAGGAAAATAAGTACGGAGAGGAATTGGCTACTTATTTTAAACTAAAACAAATACCTGTTTATAGTAAGCGTAACCAGAACTTGTTGACAATCCCCTTTGCCAAGAAATTGATTCTGCTCTTGCGTTACCTGGAAGCGGAGCACGATGCCCCTTTCGGCGGCGAGGAAATGTTGTTTGAAATACTACATTTCGACTGGTTACACATCCCTGCCATAGAGATTGCAAAACTCACGGTGGAAGTGAGTGGAAGGGCTTGGGGTGCCAATAAAACAACGCTTCGGGAGCTAATGATAGAGAAGATTACGCAGCCTAAAAAGGATTTGTTTGCAGAATCTATCCATCCCAAACTAGCTGCTGCCAGTGCCATCGTAGAACAACTGATTAGCGAAGTGCCCAATCTCACCTTGCAGCACCTGATGGCGAAGATGGTGCAAGAGGGGGGCATTCTTCCCTACATTATGCAGCACGAAGAAAAGATATGGTTGTTGCAAGTGCTGAATGGGTTATTCGATTTCATTAAAGAAGAAACAAGGCGCAACCCATTCATGACCCTGAAAGAAATAGTACGGGTGCTGGAACTGATGAATAATGAAGGTATTGCACTACCCATTGTACAAGTGAGCGGAAATGAAAAAGGCATTAATCTGTTAACAGCCCATGGTAGTAAGGGCCTGGAGTTTGAGTATGTGTTTGTGGTGGGGGTAAATGCAAGTAACTGGGAAAAGAAACGCAAGCCCGGTGGAGGCTATACCTTGCCCGATACCATGTTTGAATCTAAAAAAATAGAAGAGGAACAAGATGTAGTAAGGA
Source organism: uncultured Chitinophagaceae bacterium (assembly GCA_903895845.1). Taxonomy (GTDB): domain Bacteria; phylum Bacteroidota; class Bacteroidia; order Chitinophagales; family Chitinophagaceae; genus Parasediminibacterium. Next base: position 9,595 of record CAITVK010000046.1, on the reverse strand, counting down.
GGAGATTGACCGAGAAAGAAATTGAAGAAGAGGAATTGCGCAGGTTGTTTTATGTTGCCCTCACGCGTGCAGAGAAGCAACTCACCATCTCGTATAGCAAGTTTAAGATTGATGGCAAACAACTGGAGCCGTCTATGTTTATTGCCGAAATACAAGAGGAACATCCATTGGAAGCAGAGACCGTTACACTAGACGAAGAGACTGTTTTTGCATTTAATGCCCTTGCTTTCGATAAGATATTAGCACCTGAGTTAGAACAACCCGAAGCGGACTTTGTAAACAGGCTATTAGAGAAGTTTGCGATGAATGTAACCGCCCTAAGTAACTATCTAAGCTGTCCGCTTAAGTTTTATTACACCAACCTGATCCGTATTCCTTCTTCCAAGAATGAAGCGACCGAGTTTGGTAGTGCCGTACACTTTGCATTGGAACAGTTGTTTAAGAAGATGCAGGATAACAACGATAGCTTCCCAGAGAAAGAAGTCTTCCTGAATGACTTTAGCTGGTATATGCACCGCCACCGTGAGTTCTTTACAAAAGAACAATACGATAGACGGATTGAATATGGGTATGAAGTACTAACCAATTACTACGATAAATATATCAATACCTTTCATAAGGTAGTCAGTGTGGAGCGTATGATCCGCAATGTATTGGTGAAAGGGATTCCACTAAAAGGCAAGCTGGACAAGCTGGAGTTTTATGGTAAAGATGTATTGGTAGTCGATTATAAATCTGGAGATATAGACAAAGCGAAGCCGAAACTACTTCCGCCAAATGATAAAGAACCAAATGGTGGGGACTATTGGCGGCAGGCAGTATTCTACAAGCTATTGATAGATAATTACGATCAAAAAGACTGGACAGTAACTTCTGTCGTGTTTGATTTTGTAGAACCCGACAAAAAGAAGGGCTATCAAACAGCTAAAGTGGTAGTAGAACCCGAAGATGTAACCACTGTAACTGCACAGATTGTAAATGTGTGGGATAAGATTCAGCAGCGCGACTTTTACACAGGTTGCGGCAAGCCGGATTGTCATTGGTGCAACTTTGTTAAGGAAAACAATATGGCAATTGCTCTCCATGAACTAACCGAAGAAGGGGAGGAGGAGAATTAGTTTCAACACATAGAAACATAGATACATAGGACTGATTGGCATTTTCGTTCTTCTATGTTTTCTATTTACCTATGTTTCTATGTGTTGAAAACCTAAAGCACCTCAAACCAGATTGGTGTCTCATCATCTGCATCACCGTTATAATTAATAAATAATTCTTCTCCCTTTGCAATAGGCTTCACGGTCTTGATGGTCATAGTACCTGTGTCGTAGTCCATTTCATATTCGCAGTTGGAGTCGTAGCTATGGTTGTACATGGAAATATAGCCTAACCCCACAGCAGCTAGGTCTTCCTCAATTCCCCATGCAAAAATGTAGTTGTAAAGTTTGGTCTTTTCCAACAAGGCACGCTCTTCTTTGTCAAATACCAATACCGGAGAAATCTCAATAATAGTATCAACTTCAAAGTCTTCTGTGGTAAACACGCCCAATCCGCCGTCGCCACCTTTTGTTGAGGGAGCAATTACTAAATATGGTAAAATCATGCTGTAAAAATAGGGGTGGGATAATTAATCGTAGAGATTCGTAGAACTATTTACATAGATAAGCATAAATATATTGACAGGCAATGTTTTTTCTGATAGTTTGTTATCTAACGCTTGCTCCTTTTATTAGCTATTTCATTTGTTAAGCCTCCAAAGCATTTTAATCTAGAACCAATCAAATCCAAACTGGAACCAATCAAATTCAATTTAAGATAAATCAACTACAACCTAATGAAGTTCGTCTGTTTATTGCAAATTTATAAGTCCAGGTCGGTTCGCAATATAAACAGTTTGCTTCATTTCAAAAGCCCGTTGCTAGTGCATCAAATCAAATGGTCATACCTACTCGCTCCCACCGCAAATATCCACACATGTGGTTTCGCATAGATAATCAGATATTTAATTGCAGCAGTCAACATAAAACTCAATAAGAAATATCAAATAATTAATTCGAACAGCTTCTTATTCTTCTTTCCATCCAACAAAAAAAGGGTGACTAGTTGTAGTCACCCTTTTTGCTATTTTGATACGTTGTTTTAGTCTATAAACTCCTCATTATTGTCTTCTACTTGTTCTTCATCATCTGTTGCTGCTTCGTCGTCGCTATCTTCACCAAAGCCGTCATTTACTTCTTTGAGGTCATATTTTTCCTCAATGTCGGCAAACTTCTCTCCCAAAAGACTCTTGGTTCCATATTGTGGTGGTCCAATTCCTTCCTTGCGTGTTATGCTGGGATAGGTTGTTTTGACACTTTCTTCTTTGGTAACACTAATCAGCGCTACCTGAAAAACCCAATTCTTAGCGAAGTCATATACATAGATGAACCGTTGGTTCGTGTCTTTTATTTCGCTTGCAATTGTTGTTTCTTCCATCAAAAGGGGAGGGGCAACATAGGGCTTATCATACTGTGCGAGACTAATCTCACGCCCTCTTAACCAAGAATCGTTGCTGCGGTAGAAAGTTGCCTTGTGCTTATTGTCGAAATCGTAGGATGTCAATATTGCAAGATGTAAATCCTTGAATGTCTGCGTGTGCTTGATTGCGATGTCTCTGTAAACTGAATCGTCTTCTTCGAAATAAACCCTAAACTTTAAAATTGCCATGAACTTAATTATGAAATATGAACTGTGAAATAAGAGTTATGAAGCGTTTGATGCGTGATCCGATAAAACTCATCATTCGTAACTACATATTAGTCCGCTAATGTAGTACTTAAATAGGTTGCAAATTTAATTCAGCTGCTTGTTTTAGCATAAATTGAAAAGCATCCTCATAACTATTGGGGATAACTCCATCTAATATTGCATTACGTATTGCATCTTTTATGATGCCAACAGGTTTACTAGGCGAAAGGTTGAACGTTTGCATAATAATTTCTCCTGTAATTGGTGGTTGCCAGTTACGGATATGATCTTTTTCTTCTACCTCCTTCAAGCGTTGCTTTACCAGCTCGAAGTTCTGCATAAAGCGCTTTACCTTTTGTTTGTTTTTGCTGGTAATGTCGGCATTGCAAAGAAGCATCAGCGATTCGATGTCCTCTCCGGCATCAAACAATAATCGCCTGATGGCACTATCCGTAATATTCTCTTTGGTTAAACTGATTGGTCGAAGATGCAGTTCCACCAACTTTTGTACTAGCCGCATCTTTTCATTCAAAGGCAGTTTTAACTTAGTGAATATCTTGGGAACCATACGCGCACCTACTACTTCATGCCCATGAAACGTAAATCCGTGTCCAACCTCAAAGCGTTTGGTTACAGGTTTGGCAATATCATGCAAAACGGCCGCCCACCTAAGCCATAAATCATTGGTATTCTCAGAGATATTGTCTACTACTTGCAGGGTATGATAAAAGTTGTCTTTATGCCCAAGCCCATCCACATATTCGGCTCCATGCAAAGCCATCATTTGTGGAAATATCAATTGCATCAATCCGCTCTTGCTTAATAAATCCAAGCCAATACTTGGTTTCTTTGCCAGTAGTATCTTATTCAGTTCATCGGTAATCCGCTCTTGCGAAACTATTTTAATGCGGGCTGCATTGTCAATTATTGCTTGAAAAGTAGCAGGTGCAATCGTAAAGTTCAGTTGAGTTGCAAAGCGGATTGCCCGCATCATCCGCAACGGGTCGTCGCTAAAAGTCTGCAATGGGGCCAGTGGGGTTTCGATAATGCCTCTTTCAATGTCATTAACGCCATTAAAGGGGTCAATTAATTTTCCAAAATTATTTTTATTGAGACTGATTGCAAGGGCATTGATGGTAAAATCCCTTCTGTTCTGGTCATCTTCCAATGTTCCGGGAGCAACTACCGGCTTACGGCTACCAAAGTCGTAGCTTTCTTTTCTTGCGCCCACAAATTCTATTTCGAAACCATCGTCTAGTTTTATTTGAGCCGTGCCAAAGGTCTTAAAATAAGCAACTATTGGTTTAGGATTAAATCTTTCTGCTACTTTATGCGCCAGCTCGATGCCATCGCCCAAACAAACGATATCTGCATCTTTTGTAGGGCGACCAATGATTTTATCGCGCACAAAACCTCCTATCAAATAAGCATCTATCCCCAACTCATTTGCGGCAGCAGCTATCTTTTTTAATAAGAATATTTCCCTGTCTGTACAATTTATATCCATAGAACCAGTGATTAATGATTAGTGATTACTATTTAATGATTTTTTGTTTTGATTAATCATTAAACGTTAATCGCTAATCACTTCTAATAGTTGTTCGTTTGTAATTTTATTGGCACAATTAAAGTGTCCTAACGGACATGCCTTTTTTCCATGCAATCCACAAGGGCGGCAAGATAATGTTTCTTCAATCTCTACTACAAAGCTTTTATCGCTTAGTGGCCCATAACCAAATCCAACGATGGTAGAGCAATATACCGCAGTGACAGGGGCATTTACACTCGATGCAAAGTGCATGGGAGCGGAATCATTTACATAATTCATTGTTGCCCCTTTTTGTAATGCAGCTGACTGCAAAAAGTTTAGTTTACCTGCCAGGCTCACTACATTTTGATGCACATTGGCCACCATAATCTCATTACAAAGTGGGGCATCTGTTGGGCCTCCTATCAAATAAATATCAAAAGAAACGGGTAAATGTTTGATGAAATCAATCCATTTGTTGGTAGGAAATTGCTTGGTGAACCAGACCGATGCAGGTGCAATACAGATGTAAGGTCTTGTTTGAAAGGGCTTTACAAAATCCATGTCTTGCGTGGTTGGATACAGTTTTGGCTTAGCTGCCATACCATCTGTAAGCAATTTTATCAACAAATGATTACGTTCTATTTCGTGTAGCACTTCTCCTTTAATACCACTGAAAGTATGCGTTATCTTTTGGGAGAACAAAAAGCTAAAAGGGTTTTTGTCGAAGCCAATAGTCAGGTTTGCTTTAGAGAATGCAGTAAGGAAACCAGTAGCACCATAGCGCTGTAGGTTTATGACCGCATCATATTTTGTATTTCTTATCTGTTTAAGTAATTGAAAGAGGTGTTTGTATTTGCTTTCTTTCTTATGCCAGATCAATACTTCGTGCAAAAAAGGATGATGGCTTAACAAGGATTCATTGCCTTTTCGCACTAAGAAATCCAGTTCGGCGGCTGGATAATATTGATGAAGTTTTTCCAGAATGCCGGTTGCCAATACAACATCGCCAATAAATGCAGTCTGGATAATCAATATTTTTTTCATCATGGCAAAACTAATGGTGTACAGGGATTAATGTACACTCATTTTATTCACTAATATACTAGCAGGAGTAATTATAGAATATCTTTTTAATGAGTTGTTATCCTGATAAAAAAAGAGAGGATTCAAGTATGATGATATACATGAATCCCCTCCCCTTTAGACTAAGAAACAGTTTGAGTTATAATGTGAGGAGATTAGTACCCAACTACCTGTACATTACCAAACTCATATTTACTTCCTGTTTGTGCAGCACTAGTTGTTGTATATCTCCAAGCTAGGTAGATTGTTTTACCAATATATGCGCTTAAATCAACAGCCCCCGAGCTTGTGGTTGTTTTAGGGAAAGTGGCATCACCACTAGGAATTGTTGCTGGTAATACTGTCCATGTAGATTTGGAAGGGGTACTGCTGCCATTGTAATTCGTAGATACCAATACTTGGAATGTAGCACCTACACCTCCGGTAAAATAGGCATCGTTACTGACAAAAGTAAGGGTTGGTGAAGTGATGGTGGATGGAATAGTAATGGTAGGTGTAATCATCCAACTAGCTATTACTGACGGACTACCCGCAGCACCATAGCCACTAGCAGTTGCATAATGGCTACTGCCAGAAACATAGCCTTGGAAAGAAACACCACCTACTTCTGCAATATTTTGCCATACATTGTCAGTGCCTGATGTAATAGTTGTGGCAGTTGTGATCCCTGCAAACGTTTCACTAAATAGTGTCTTTGCAACTGCTGCACCACAACGAATGTCATTAAATTGAACATCACTAGTGTCACGAATTTCTATTTCGGCAGTTGTCTTGTATGGGGTAAATATGCCTAATAATGTGCCTTTTCCAGTAGGTACCGGAAAACCAGCAAAGCTGGCATAACCGCTAGAATAGAGCACTACTCCTGTTGTGCCTATACAATCTGTAAGGTTACGGCTAACGGATTTTTTGGCAGAAGAAGTATCAGCATAAACATAGCCTACATCTGTAGAATTAAGTTCTACATTATTTAATTGTATCAAAGTGCTTTGCAAAGTATCTTTTGATGGAATACTAGCTGCAGAAATACCAGCCATCGATTTTAGCTGGGAAAGTGTGACTATCTTAGGTGTTACCGTATTACCTAAAGTTCCTTTTATAATGTAGTTGTCAAACAATGAACTTGGTATAGAGGTAAGTGCAGGATTGCTTGGTACGGTATTATCCAATACACCCAACTGTATATTGTGGTTGTAATCACTGATATACAATCCTTGACACTTAATATACAATTTTCTACCTATTGGATAGTCATTATAAAGCCCACTGCGATCTAACGTAAGTGTAATACCTCCTGTGGAGTCTTGAATAGTAATTACTTTGTAAAGATTGCCACTTTCGTCACTACCTCCTACAACGCCACTGATTACGTAGTTTTTAGATATTTGCTCTAAACCACCAATCGTGTGCAGTGATTTCAATGTTTTGATTGATACTATATTGTTGGAAATGGAGGTGTCAACAGGCGCAACTGGAGTTGCAGGTGGCTCATCAAATTTCTTGTTACAAGACATTGTAATGATGGTAGCAAATAGTACCAGTAATGAGGATGCGGTGAGAAGTAGTCCTTTATTTTTCATTTTTTTCATTTTTAAATGTTTGAAATTATTGCTTGTTGCGTTGTTTATTATTTAGAAACGTAGTGTTGCACTTATTGCATAGGTTAAGCCTTCGGCATAAGCATATTTAGATGGAAACTCATTAATGTTATCTGTAGCAAAACGTAGTTGTTGTCCACCTGATGTAACCAAGTTCTTGTTGTTTGTTAAATTGTTTATGTTGGCACTTAACAAGAAAAAAGAAGTTCTGCCCAAGAAGTTTCTTGGTAACTTCCAAGATTTACCTCCTGAGATATCCAAAATAAATTCACCTGGCAGCCTTTCTTGAGAGATTGTATTATACCAGGTGGCTGAGTGATATGGCGGATTTGCAACAGCATAACTTGTAAGCCTTACCGGGTTGAAATTAGCCCATAACTGATCGAAATAATTACCGGTAATACCTACATACCAGTATTGTTTTGAGTGATACTGTAAACTTAAACTGTAGGCTTCTTGTGGCGTATTGGGAACACGATAGTTTTTAGAGTAAATGGTGTCATTTCCTAAAGTGCCTTGTGTATTATCGTTTACAATGGTTGCATACTGACGGCTATCATAGTAATATCTGCCTATAGATGCTGCGCCAAGTAGAGTTACCTGCGGTGTTAGCTTTTGTTCGAATCCGAGTTCACCACCAAAATGCACTTTGGATATATTGTTTAAGGCGTAATTTGTATAAGTGTAATAGTCTTCGTTGAAGAAGCTGATTACATTCATCTGGTTTTTGTAGGTTGTGTAATAGCCACTCAACTTTAGTCGCAGTGTTGGAGTATTTACAACATAACCACCTTCTACACTTGCTACGGTTTCATTTGTAATATTGTTTTGCACCTGATCTCTGGTATTTGGAGATAGGAATACATTCCTAAAGTCTGGGGCTTTCGTTAGATATGCGGCATTGATGTACAAGTAGTTCTTTCCATTCAATTTATAAGTTGCACCGCCTTTTAACGCATAGTTGTTGAAATTATAGACAGCAGACTTACCCAATGAATTATTTGGATATAAACCATTTTGCCAGTTACCAATTCGCCAGAATTGTGTATTTGAAAATTGAGCTGCCGCAAAGAAATCTATATTATCTAGCTTAAATACTCCTTGCGTCCAAACCTCACTTTTATTGATGTGTGCATTATAATCGTGGTCATATTTGTCACCAGTCTTAACTATATTATTTTGTGTAGCTAGATTAGGATATTGTACCAGTGGGTTTGATGGGAAGCTGCCGACTGCATATTGATTTAAATCTACATAATATTGTCCACCCAACAAATCATCCACTTTCTTGTAGATGTGGTCATTTTGGGAAATAAATACAGCACCAACTGAAAAGTTGGTATGATTACCAAACCTTGTATTGTATGTAGAGCTAAAGTTTGCCTTTTGAGAATTAGTTACGTTTTCGCCAAGAATATAGGCTGAGCGATTGCCGGTGTAGGTCTGACCTGTTGAGCCATTTATAGTAGCGTTGGTTATTGTTTCTAAGTTAGTCCTGTTTACTTCGTATAAGCGTTGCCAGTTTATTTGTCTTACGTTAACATTTGATTTCCATTGCTGCGCAACATAAGAAGCTTCTGCCGGGCTATTTGCATAACTGGGAAGATTTCTGTAATAATCTGGGTAGGGGTTTGGTGCATTGAAATAGTCTAATGCGGTTGAGCCTCTGTCTCCAAAACTTAGTGAAGCAGCATTTATTAAAGAAGAATTGTTATTGAACTTTGTTTCATCTGTTAGAATTATATAAGGTTGATTTGTTTTGTAAACGTTGGCATTTCGTTTCTTTCCGTTTTGATAACCCCAATCTGGGTTGTAGTAGTGAGTGTTTAGGAGAGAGTCTGCTTCTTTGACAACTGTTTTTTGCGCACCAGTTTCTCCTGGAGTTCCAATGATTGCCAATGAAAGTGTTCTTTTATCATTGATTTTTTTATCGATTCCTATAAAATAACTCCATGAATTTACATAAGTACCTGCCACATAACCTTCGTCAGACCAACGTCTGCTACCGCTAAGAATGTATGCCCAACCTTTTTTGCTAAGGCCACTACTGTAAGTGAATGAATAACGGTGTGTATATAACCTGTCTGAGTAAGAGTATCCTATTTCAGTACGCTTTCTCATATCCATTGGGCGGGCGTCTATATTAACGTTTGTGCCAATTCCGCCAAAACCATAGGATAATGGTCTGATGCCAGAAGAATACTCCCTGCTTCTCAGAATGAAGGTCAAACCACTTAATGTTCCAATGGTGCCACTATTGGTTTCTAGGTTTTCTATCGGTACGCCATTCATGAATACACTCGAGTTACCAGCATCATAGCCTCTTACCCTGAATCTTGAAATAAAGAAGTTGAAGGAAGCCGCATACAAAAACGGGTCTCTGCTAGCAGTAAGAGCAGAAGAAACATTCTGGCCGCCAACAGTGCTTATATCATTGTCATCGATAGAAATGACCGGTATGTTAGTCGATAGGTTTGTGTTTATCTCATCTTGCATTAATGAACTATCTCTACGTGGGGAAATTGAGTCCCCTTTGCTTTTAAAAATACTTTTTCCATTCTGCGATTTTCCAATGTTTACAAAGGTCGCAATCAATAAAAGTAAACACATCAATTTCCTCATAATTTCACTTTGTTAATCGACACGAAAGTATTGT
>CAITVK010000045.1 GCA_903895845.1 uncultured Chitinophagaceae bacterium | reverse complement strand
TATCTCCGAGTCGGACAGGGTTGCTTTACGATTACGCTTAGGCTGTCCATCTCCTAGGCGGAAACTTTGTATGTAAGTATCAAATTCAATACAGAAATCATCTACTGGAACGAAAATAGCTATAACTTTATCCCGCAACATAAGGGTGTATTTTAGTGATAAAATGGTGGTACATTATATCCTCTAATTTACGCCTTTTTTCTTAATCTCTTATCCCGAACTCACGTTAATTAGGTAAATATCGAGTATCCACAAACAAAAAGAGGGCCGCCAACTATGTCGGCAACCCTCTTTCTTCACTTACAACTTATCACTTTCGTCTTACTCATCAAAATATAACTGTACTTGCTTCAGCTGTGAAGTCTTGGAAGATTCAAGAATATTGATCCTGAACTCTTGCGCGACCACTGGTTTGAATGACTTGAAGTAGCCTGCACCAATTGTTTTATCTTCAAAAACGGTCTTCCACTCTTCACCCTCTTTATATTCCAACTTAAAGTTTTTTACGAATTTGTCAAACGTCCCAGCTTCCACTATAGAAAGACTTCCTATACTAGTTGGTTTGCCTAAATCTACAGCAAGCCAACCCGTCTTATCACCGTCGGCAGCAATCCATCCTTTCTTGCCATTACCATCAAATGCTGCAGCAGGTTTAACGGTGTTATCCTTGACAGAAGAAGCAGTAGCTGCTTTCTTCATAGAAGGAATTGGGTCTGCAACAGTTATTTTTGGCTCGCCGGCAATCTGCAAAACCACAACGGTAGCAACCGAATCCAATGGTGTTTTAGGCAATTGAAGTTGTAAATATTTGCCTACTACCTTGTGCGCAATACTCGTTTTTGGCTGTGCTAATAAATAAGCTTTCACTACTGTATTATCCAAAGGCACTTTTATCAAGCCATCAGTAGGATATTTGGTTACGTGCAGGTAAAGTTTATCATTCTTTCTGGTGCATCTTCCAAAGCTTACATAAGCAAACGGACTAGCAGTTGTGCCATAGATGGCTTCTCCATTTGTCTTCAACCATTTGCCTACCACTTTCAATCTGTCGATGGAAGGTTGAGGTATTAACCCTTCGTTGGTTGGACCAACATTTAATAGATAGTTACCACCCTTCGAAGCGATGTCTATCAGGTTTTGAATCAATAGGGTACTGCTTTTCCAGGCGCTATCATAGCTTTTAAAGCCCCAGGTATTGTTCATCGTCATACAAGATTCCCAGTTTTTACCTGGATATCCTGTTGCCGGAATATATTGTTCTGGTGTTTCTAAGTCGCCTTTATAACCACCACCCAAACGGTTGTTGTAAATCAGGTTTGGATGTTCTTTCAGTACAGCATAAATCTTGTCAGCATATTCTTTGGTCATTCCTATTGGCGTATCAAACCATAAAACAGAAATTTCTCCATAGTTATTTAGTATTTCTCTCAACTGAGGCACTGCTTTTTTATCTATGTACTCACCCATGTTTCCATTTTGAGCACTATCCCAATGTCCCCCAATAGCTGAGCCGCCGGGTGCTGTCCAGTCTTGAGCCTGAGAATAATACAATCCTAGCTTCATTCCATATTTCTTGCAGGCAGCTGCCAGTTCCTTCACCACATCTCTTTTAAAAGGTGTTGCATCTACGATATTAAAAGGGTCAGCCTCCGATTTAAACATGGCAAAGCCATCATGGTGTTTACTAGTCAAAACCATATACTTCATCCCGGCATCTTTTGCAATTTTTACCCATTCTTCAGCATTGTATTTAATGGGATTGAATTGGGGAGCAAAATTTTTATAATCAGCAACAGGTATCTTTCCTTTGTTCATAATCCATTCTCCAATACCCGAAACCTGTTTGCCATTGTAAGTACCAGCAGGAACAGAGTACAATCCCCAATGGATAAACATACCAAAACGGGCTTCCTTCCACCAAGCCATTTTAGGATCATTGATACTCGACTTTTCTTCGGTAGCGTCGGTTGACTTTTGTGCGAACAGGCTTGCATTTGTTGAAGCAAGCAACAGCGTAGTAGCTGCAATCAGTAGATGTTTTTTCATAAAAGTTAGTAGGGATGTTTTTAGATCCCTATATGAAAGTTGTAGACTTTTCTTTTCAATAAGGGTTTAACCTCAGTTAATTGAAAACATAATCTATCCCTCGTCGATTAATTTCTGAATATTGTAATGCCAGTTTCTCTGTTGTGACAAGTTAAATTAGATGGCATATTACTTAGGCTCTTAAAAAACTAGCAGGATTACCCGCATAGATGCCTGGTTTTTTAATATCTTTGGTTACAACAGAACCTGCTCCTATCACCACATTATCACAGATAGTTACTGGCAAAATGGTGGCATTGCTACCGATAGAAACGTTGTTGCCAATGTGCGTTTCTTTCCATAAATCCTTATTGCCACCCGCAGGTTTTCCTTCACTAAACAAATCATTCACAAACATTACCCCGTGGCCAATAAAACAATCATTACCTATTGAAACCAGTTCACAGATAAAACTATGCGATTGAACCCGGCAACGCTCACCAATTACAACCCCTTTTTGAACCTCCGTAAAAGGGCCTACAAAACTGTTGGAACCTATGGAGCAACCATACAAATTAGCAGGTTGTATTACCGTCACATTCTCACCAAAAGTGACGTCTTTTATAGCAATAAGTCGTAAGGCGTAAGGCATAAGTTATAAGTTATAAGTTATAAGTTATAAGTTATAAGTTATGAGAAAAAAAGGAGTAACTGAATTACTTGCTTATTGACTAATTACTTACAACTTACGACTTGCTTATTGAAGAATATATTTTATGAATAATTTCTACCGTTTTCAGTGCATCAAAAGTACTGGTTGTCATGGATGCACCTTGTTGCAACACATCAATCACATTTTGATAAACCTTATCGTGATTGCTCATACTACCCACATAAGTACCATAATTATTAGCAATATTCCCTTTGGGTAAATTGGTAATCTCAAAGCCCTCAATACTTTGATACTCTAGTTCATTGAGGTATTGCCCACCAATTTTCACCGTCCCTTTCTCGGCGAATATGGTAAGCGAGCCCTCCATATTCTTCCCATGACTATTCACCGTATAATTGATGGTACCGATAGAACCATTGCAGAATTGAAGGGCAACTACACCCGTATCTTCAAACTGAATAACCCCTTGATGCGCAAAGTTTCCGGTGATAGCAAAAGCCTTTTCTACATCCCCATTCATCCAATACAATAAATCTATAAAATGGCTAAACTGCGTAAACAAAGTTCCTCCATCCAAGTCTATTGTTCCCTTCCATGAGTTATTGTAATAAGCAGCATCCCTATTCCAGAAACAACTTAATTGCACACTGTATATCTTACCCAATATTCCTTTGTCAATAGCTTCCTTCACTGCGGCAACTGGGGGATTGAACCTGTTTTGTTTTATGGGGAACAGGAGCTTATTATTGGCTTTGGCAGCTGCAATCATCTCCTCACAATCCTTCACGGTTATTGCCATAGGCTTTTCAACCAATACGTTGAACCCTGCATTTAGTGCTTGAATACTATGTGTAGCGTGCAATCCATTGGGCGTACAAACAGCAACTACGTCTATGGACTTTTCTTTTGCTAATAAATCTTTTATTGAATAATAAGCGTTGGCTTTGTATTGCTGCGCCAGTGTATCTGCTTTCATTGGAGCTATATCGCAAACCGCAACCAGAACACCCAATCGATTGATGTGTTCTGCGTGGCGTTGGGCAATCCGTCCACAACCGATGATAGCAAATTTCAGTTTCTCCATTTATTGATTTGCTTACAAAGCATTTTAGTCAAAAGTACCCTCCAAAATCATATCTATAAACTCTCTTACCGCACCCTCTCCACCATTCTTTTGCAGATGAATGATTCCTGGTATCGCCTTCACCTTAGAAGTAGCATTGGCAGGACAAGCTGCTAGACCAACATTCTGTAACAATTCTATACAGTTTACATCATCACCAATATAAGCAACCTCTTTTATACTAACGTTTTCCTTAGCACAGACATCAAGTGCTGCAGCAAGCTTTCCGCCAAAGCCTTTGCCTTGGTACAGGTAATCCATCTTCAGTTTTGTGGCACGTCGCTCCACCATTTTGGTATTCTCTGTTGTGATAATTCCAATCTTTACGCCTGTTTGTTGAATAAGATTAAACCCCATACCATCATGGGTATTAAACTTCTTAAACTCATCCCCGTTTTCAGTGTAATACATGCCGGCATCCGTCATCACCCCATCTACATCACTTAAAAAAACTTTTATTTTCATCTTGGTATTATTAAGGAATCAATACTAAATCGCTTCCAAGTGAGCAACAGAAAATTCTACTATCATTACCTGACCAATACTTTCCAATTGAACATATACCTTCTTTTTCCCTTCCCTAAGCACAGTGCCTTCTTTATCCATAAACACACCTTGGGTAATCTTCACTTTGGTATCCGACTTAAATCCTTCCAATGACCTCAACTCTACAGTGGCGTCTTTCTCATTCAGGTATCGCTGAATATTTTCAATTTCCACATCCCTGATAATGGCAGGTTTACCCAGATAATGTACAAAGTTTAGCACCCCGTCTACCATCAATACATTAAGTCTGTCAACCAAATAATCAATATTCACGAAAACATAAGATCTGAAAAGAGGCTCTTCTATTATTTTCTTTCTATCACTCCATTGCTTTTGAATCCGTTGTATTGGACACCAACTATTGATGCCATTTCTCTGTAACCGTTCGTGTACTTTCTTTTCCCATCGAGGCTTAGTGTACAAAGCAAACCACTTTTTCTCTACAATACTATTCTTTTCTACTTCCATTTTCTCTTTCATTTTACAAAGTACCCAAGAATGAGTACGCTACTATTTCACAATTATTTGTGGGGCGGGTGAAATTATGTTGGCAAATTAAACGAGTTGTTCCTAATAACAGTAAAAAATTAAGAACAAACTTAACCAAACGTAAAATTAAATAATTTTTTTGATAGGAAGATCGGGTTTGGCATATCCATATCTGGCTTTAATTTTAGTAGTAAAGTAAGCATCCAAACCCAGACTTACCATACTCTCAGCTTTCTCGAGCGAAATGAAACCATCTTCTCCAATCAAAGTTTCATGAATCAATACATTTGTTATTGCACCAATAACGAGAAAGGTATTGTTATGCTTAATGGGTACAATCTCAACTAGTTCCAGTGAATACTTAATCAGACTTTCCTGTACAAAAGGTGCAATTATATTATCAATAAAAAGCGGTTGCAGGTCTACAGCTTCAAATTCATTTACTTCGACAGGATATTTTGCACTGGTCTGGTGTGCCTTTTCTACAAAAGAAGGATTTATATGATTGATTGTATAAACACCCGTTGCTTCAATATTTTGAATGGTATGGGGCGCTGCAGCTAAAGGGCGATTAATAAACCCAATTAAAGCAGGGTCGGAACCAAGATGTACCACACTACTAAATACAGCCAAGTTGGGCTGTCCACTTTTGTTGACTGTACCAATCAAATTGGCAGACTTAAAACCTGAGAGGCAATTGATAAAATTAGCTCTATAAAACCTTGCCCAAGTCTCGATAACATCAATTGATATATGTTTCATACGAGGATAACAAAAAGAAAAGAAAAAGGGTTGTAACTAAATTCAATTAGTCACAACCCCTTTGATTGTTTTAAAAATTAATTCCTACTAAGCTGCTACTTGCAGTTTAGCCATCTTTTTGTATCCATAGGCAATACCTACTGCGATGAGCATGATACTCAAGTCCCTGTCCAAAGGAACTACCGGGCCACCATCGCCACCTACACCCTCACTTGGGCTACCAGGACCACCAATACCCGGATCATCAGCAGGACTCTGCGCACTCACATTTGTTGCCGTGAAGAAAACCCCAACCAATATAACCAAGAAAACTATTCTGATACTCTTTACTATCTGTTGCATATAATGCTGTTTTATTTTGTTATTGTTTTGTTGCTGCAAATATAAACAAGTGCCACCATCAAAGGCGGCACTTGTTCTATTTTATTTTAGGGTTGAATACTCAATGTTGATTGGTGAACCAATTGCTTGCTGCCTGCCTCACTGATGGCTACATTGTAAACACCTGCTGCCAATGTGTTGCCAATTGTCAAAGCATGTGTGGCACTACCACCTGTGTGACTGATTGTTTGCTCATTCACCTTCTGACCCAACGCATTGTAGATGCTAACAGTGTATTTACCTGCAACCACATTGGTCAAACTTATGTTTACTACAT
>CAITVK010000044.1 GCA_903895845.1 uncultured Chitinophagaceae bacterium | reverse complement strand
TTTAGCCAATTATAATTCATTAACAAGCAAGCAAACATTATGGCACAATCAAATTCTACATTATCATTATCCAATGGTGATATCTCTACTAAGGTAGATCTTATCCAATTAAAGAAAAGTGCGGCTATCTTAAGAGCTCTCAATCATAAGTTGAGACAACAGATTATCAGACTTCTCAATGAATCTAAGAAGATGACTGTTACAGAAATCTATGTAAAGCTTCGCTTGGAACAGTCAGTTGCATCCCAGCATCTGGCAATATTGCGTATTGCACAACTTGTAATAACCAAGAGGGATGGTAAATTCATTTTCTATTCTGTTAATTATGAACGGATAGAAGAGATAAATAAATTTATTACTGATTTAGTTGGTTAATCTATGTTTATTAAACAGTTATATACTGATTGTATCAGCGAATACGCCTACTACATAGAAAGTAATGGCGAGGCTGCTGTAGTGGATCCTTTGAGAGATATTGAGGATTATTTGAAATTGGCAAATGAAAGGGGGGCTACTATAAAGTACATTCTTGAAACCCACTTTCATGCCGACTTTGTAAGTGGTCATCTTGACTTGGCGGCAGCGACTGGTGCAACAATCGTTTATGGGCCTGATACTAGAACCAAGTTCAAAGTACATGTTGCAAAAGACGGAGAGGCGTTTAAGCTTGGAAATGCTACTATTCAGTTGCTTCATACCCCTGGGCATACCCTAGAAAGTAGTTGTTATCTATTGAAGGATGAAGCAGGAAAGGAGCATTCCATTTTTACTGGTGATACTCTATTCATTGGAGATGTGGGCCGTCCCGATCTTGCACAAAATGCTGATGTCACCATGAGTGAACTCGCAGGTATTCTTTATCAAAGTATCCAATCGAAAATATTGCCTCTCAGCGATGATGTGACTGTGTATCCCGGTCATGGGTCTGGTAGTATTTGTGGCAAGAATTTGAGTAAGGAAAGTACAAGTACTATTGGCCAAGAAAAGGAAACAAATTACGCACTTCAGTCACAGACGAAGGAAGAATTCGTAAAAGCAGTCACTACAGGGCTAGCTACACCACCAAAATATTTTCCATTGAATGCACAGATTAATAAAGAAGGATACGAGAGTTTGAAAGCTATTTTAGATAAAGGAATGGAGCAATTGTCTGTAAAAACATTCAAACAGAAAGCCATTGAAGACAATACCGTCATATTAGATACAAGACCCGCATCTGTTTTTGTGGAAGGCTTTGTTCCTAATTCCATCTTCATTGGTCTAGAAGGTCGTTTTGCTGAATGGGCAGCTAGCTTGATACCATTTGATAAAACTATTTTGTTAGTTACAGAACCCGGTAAAGAACAGGAGACTATCACAAGATTGGCAAGAGTTGGCTTTGATAAGGTGGTCGGGTATTTGGATTGTGGGTATGATTCATGGAAGAATGCAGGCGAACAGATAGATATGTTGATTGATGTAGAAGCTGATGAGCTGGCAATGGATATTGAATTTGATGACAATTTGGTTGTATTGGATGTTCGTAAAGAGTTGGAATATGATAACGGACATTTAAAACAAGCAATGAATATCCCTTTAGATGAGTTGATAGATCCAGGAACACTTGCCGATTTTGATGAGCATCACAATATATATGTTCATTGTGGTGGTGGATACAGAAGTGTAATTGCTTGCTCTATCCTAAAACTTCAAGGCATTCATAACTTGCGAAACGTAATAGGTGGGTGGGATGCAATTGATAAGTTGAAAGATAAATTTAGCATCTCAAAAACAGAAGCAACCTTTTCTTAAGTGGTAAAGGAAGCAATTGAACTAAATAATAAAGGTTCACACAATTGTGTGAACCTTTATTATTTAGTTAGTTATCCAATCTGATTGAAACTATTTCAGTAACTCACAAGGTTTCAATCCTGTATGTTTTTTAAATGCGGCAGAAAAGTGTGAAATAGATGAATAACCCAAAGCTTCCGATACATCTGTTACGCTCAGTCCCTTTTCGTAAAGCAAGTATTTGCCATGTTCCATTCTTTGTTGTTGAAAGAAATCGAAGATGGTGGTGCCAAACAATTCCCTGAATCCTTGCTTTACATAGCATTCGTTCATGGCTACTTTCCTACTCAATTCCTTAATAGTTATTGGGTTGCCAATGTGTTCTAACAGGATTTCCCTGGCCTTATAAATTCCTTCTCTACTACGTTCGTCATTTAAGAACTTGCAGGAGAATCCTTCTTGTTTCTCTTCAATCAAACAGTCAAGACTGTACAGAAGAAGCTCTTGGATTTTTGCATTAATAAAAATATTTTCTAATGCACCCGTATAACTATGATTTAAGATAGCATCCAGAACGTTTCTCTTTTTACCACAAATAGGAAATACTTTGGTAAATGCCTCGGTATGCTTGAAGGCAAGTACTTCATCTTTCTTATTTTTAAGTTTGGTATTATTTGTAAACTGACTCAAAAAGACATTAGAGAAATGGAAGTTGAAGGTATCTACTGTCGTTTGTTTACCGCTACAATCTGTTGGTTGGTCCTTGCAGTTCGCACAACTTCTTTCATAACAATATCTGTTGCCAGTAATGCAAAAACGAAGTTCTATGTAATTATTCTCCGGATTTTTTACATCATAATGATAGAGCATCATGCCAGATTCGTCTGAAACCCACTGATGTTGTGCATAATAGCGATTGATGTTGTAGTTGATGGAGCCTGGTATTTGTTGTTCTTTATGATAAACAACATCCATACTTGGTTCAATCCCTGCACGGTGTGCTACTTGTAAAATATCTCTAAATTGTGGCATCGTAATAATGTTTGTATATGCAAATATAAAGTGTAACAAGCGTACTCGTTAATGGAACGCAATTTTATTGCCAAAAAATGACAAAGCAGCAAGTTAGTCAAAAAGTCAGGAAAGGAATTAAGTACTTGGATCATTTTTCGGGATTGGGTTATTTTGAATGTTTTTTAGATAAGCATGGTAAACGATAATCTGTTTTCATTACATTGCGGTTATGAACAAAGAAAATTTAAAAAGCATTCGAGCCTCTTATTGGAAAGCCTTTTTGGAAGTAGCCTTTATAATCTTTCTTTTTTATTCTAATCTATTGATGGGAGAATACAATGGTACAGGATTGGGAAAAACGAATGGTTTTTGGTGGGCTTTGAATGATATTTTTACATTGAATAATTTTATTATAGCTGTAGTATTAGCAACAATCGGACATTTGTTTTTTGATTATCTTAAGAAAAAATCATAAATAGGCTATTAAACTGTGTACACTCTGATTGGAAATGTGATTACTTCAAGCGTAATTTTCAGCTCATAGTGTCACTTCTATTACGATAATCTACACCTCTTCCTATATGTAACTTCAGAAAGCATTCATGAAAAACAGGCTGTTTATCTCATGTAAAATCAACCAGTTTCCTGTTTAAAATATTGGCAATTACTATATTCCTCAATTAAAAGACAAAGGAAAACGTTTGCGAAAAAAACAACCCTTTGTTGAATGAAGATTAGCTGCTATTTTCGCCGCCACAATAAATGTGAATACAAAATAAATAACACATTTTTTCGTTTTAAATAATCAATCAAAGAATTATGGCATACGATGTAATTGTTTTAGGTAGTGGCCCAGGTGGATATCCAGCTGCTATCCGTGCTTCTCAGTTAGGGTTTAAAGTAGCAATCATTGAAAAAGAAAGTTTAGGTGGTGTATGCCTCAACTGGGGTTGTATTCCTACAAAAGCATTGTTAAAGAGTGCACAAGTGTATGACTACCTAAAGCATGCTGGCGACTATGGTCTTACTGCAACAGGTGTAGACAAAAATTTTGAAGGTGTTGTAAAACGTAGCCGCGGAGTAGCTGATAAGATGAGCAAAGGCGTTCAGTTTTTGATGCGTAAAAACAAGATTGACGTCATAATGGGCTATGGTAAAATTAAAGCTAAGGGTCAGGTAGAAGTTACTGCAGCTGATGGAAGTAAATCTATAGTAGAAGGGAAATATATTATTATCGCAACCGGCGGACGTGGTCGTCAATTGCCAAATTTACCAATTGATGGTAAGAAAATAATTGGATACAGAGAAGCTATGGTGTTGCCTACTCAGCCCAAAAGCATGATTATCGTTGGTAGTGGTGCAATAGGGGTCGAGTTTGCTTATTTCTACAATAGCATGGGTACTAAGGTAACTATCGTTGAGTTTTTGCCTCGTATTGTACCTGTTGAAGATGAAGATATCAGCAAAGAATTGGAAAAAGCCTACAAGAAACAGGGGATTGAAATTCTAACAAACTCTTCTGTAGAGAGTGTTTACATTGGAGAAGCTGGTGTAAAGGCAAAAGTAAAACAACAAGATGGTAGCTATATCACCCTCGAAGCAGACATCGTTTTGAGCGCAGTAGGTGTGGTAGCAAACATCGAGAATATTGGTTTGGAAGAATTAGGTATCAAAACAGAGAAAGGAAAGATTGTGACTGATAAATATGGTCAAACCAATGTAGCTGGTATCTTGGCTATTGGTGATGCAACTCCTGGTCAGGCGTTGGCACACGTTGCTAGCAAAGAAGGGATTAATGCGGCAGAATTTATTGGATACAATGAAAAGAAATTGAGTCATCTGCCAGATGCAATTGATTACGGCAATATCCCCGGTTGTACTTATTGTACGCCAGAAATTGCAAGTGTTGGTTTTACCGAGAAGGCTGCAAAAGAGGCTGGTTATGAAGTTAAAGTGGGTAAATTCCCATTCATAGCTAGTGGTAAAGCAAGTGCTGCTGGTAATACAGACGGATTTGTAAAAGTAATTTACGATGCAAAATATGGTGAATTGTTGGGTGCCCACATGATTGGAACCAACGTTACCGAAATGATTGCTGAAGTAGTTACAGCAAGAAAATTAGAGACTACTGCACATGAAATATTGAATGCAGTTCACCCTCACCCAACAATGAGCGAAGGATTTAAGGAAGCAACAGCCGTAGCTTACGGTGAAGCAACCGACATATAGTTTTGTTTTGTTTGTTTCATAATGATTGATGAATAGACCCGTTGTATTCCTACAATGGGTTTTTTCTTTTAATTAATGGTGTTTTTTAAATAATTATTACTGATGATGACAACATTTCTTTTATTTTTACCCCTACCAAATTAATACCTTTAAATGTCTGATAGAAAGTATATTTTAACTAAGGAAGTAGCAGAGCAAAAATTACAACGCCTTGCCTTGGAAATTGCAGAACAACTTGAGGGAGATCAGACAGAAATAATCATCATTGGCATTAGAAATAGTGGCAAGGTAGTGGCCGATAAACTAGGCCTATTATTGAAAACCCATTTGTCTGCACCTATCAAGATTATCTCGGTCGTATTGAATAAAATTACACCTAAGGAAGTCTTTCTTAGTGAGCCAAGTATCGATTTAAATAACAAGAATGTAATTGTAACCGATGATGTAGTAAATAGTGGTAAGACTCTGTTGTATGCCCTACGTCCGTTACTATATTATCAGCCAAAAAGAATACAGACTTTGGTATTGGTAGAAAGGATGAATAAATTGTTCCCGGTAAAATCTGATTACATAGGACTAACGATTGCAACTACCCTACAAGATCACATTATTGTAGAAACAAAAGATGGGGAAATAGTCGGGGCATATATAGAATAATTGACAATGGATAATTGATAATTACAATCCATGCAAATACGTAATTTATAACTTATAATTAGAAAGAATATGAATGCTGCTACAAAAGAAAAAGTAAAAGTGTGGCTTGATGGCAATTATGATGCTGCCACAAAAGAAACAATCAAGAAGTTAGAAATAGCAAGCCCCAATGAGTTGGAGGAAAGCTTTTATACCAATCTGGAGTTTGGTACAGGCGGATTGCGTGGGATAATGGGTGTAGGTACCAACCGTATGAATAAATATACAGTAGGTATGGCTACACAGGGCTTCTCTAATTATTTAAAGAAAACGTTTGGTGAGCAGGAAGTCAAAGTAGCTATTGCGCATGATAGCCGTAATAATAGTCGCTTCTTTGCTGAAACGACTGCATCTATTTTCGCTGCAAATGGAATAAAAGTTTATCTGTTCGAAGCTTTACGCCCTACTCCGGAGTTGAGTTTCGCCATCAGAAGGTTAGGTTGCAAAGCAGGTGTAGTTTGTACTGCAAGTCATAATCCAAAAGAATACAATGGCTACAAAGCTTATTGGGATGATGGTGGGCAATTAGTACCTCCGCATGATAAGAACGTTATTACAGAAGTAGAAGCTATCAAGAGTGTTGATGACATCAAGTTTACTGGTGGCGATCATAACATTACTATCATTGGAAAAGAAATGGACGACGCCTACATTGCAATGGCGAAAGGACTAAGCGTTTATCCTGAAGTGATTGCTAAGGAGCATGATCTGAAGATTGTGTACACTCCCATTCATGGTACAGGTATAACATTGGTGCCTAAAGTATTGGAAGCTTTTGGCTTTACAAACGTAAATATTGTTACCGAACAAGCCACGCCGGATGGCAACTTCCCTACAGTAGCTTATCCTAATCCAGAAGAAACCGAGACAATGAGTATCGGTTTGGCAAAGGCTAAAGAGTTGGATGCCGACATTCTTTGTGGTACTGACCCTGATGCTGACCGTGTTGGTGTGGGCGTGAAGAATCACAAAGGTGAGTGGGTATTGATGAATGGTAACCAAACGGCTGTTCTGGCTTTTGCATACATTATTGAAGCAAGAAAGAGTAAGGGTATTGCGCAGCCGAATGACATGGTCGTATCAACCATTGTAACCACAGGAATGATTAATGTAATCGCTAAGCAGAACGATGTGGCTTGTTACAATGTATTGACTGGCTTTAAATGGATTGCTGAGAAGATAAAAGAACTTCAAGGTCAAAAGAATTATGTAATTGGTGGGGAAGAGAGTTTCGGATTGATGATTGGCAATGATATCCGTGATAAAGATGCCGTAAGTGCAGTAGCAATCATGTGTGAGATGGCGGCTTATGAAAAAGCAAAGGGAAGGACTTTGTTTGATAAAATGATTGACCTATACATTCAGTATGGTTTTTATTATGAAACGTTAATCAGCATTACCAAGAAAGGAATGAACGGTCAGAAGGAAATTGCAGATATGATGACCGGCTATCGCGATAATCCTCCTGCTAGCATTAATGGTAGCAAGGTTGTAACCCTTTACGACTACCAATTACAGGTAGAGACAAACTTGTTAACTGGAGAAAAGACACCTATCAGTTTGCCAAAGAGCAATGTGTTGCAATTTGTGACAGCAGATGGTAGTAAAATCTCAGCTCGCCCTAGTGGTACTGAACCTAAGATTAAGTTCTACTTCAGCGTAAATACATCACTTGCAAACAGGGATGAATTTGACGAGAAATATGCAACCTTGAAAGCAAAGATTGCTGGTATCATCGAAGACATGCAATTGAAATAATATCTAGCCTTTAAGACAGGAAGACGGGAAGAAGCACTAAGATAAAACTTGATGCTTCTTCTTTTTGTTTGAGCTTCTTTCAGTCTTTGCGTCTTAGTGGCAGATTAAATCTTTTATATGAAAAAACAAATCAATTGGGGCGTATTAGGTGCAGGCAGGATAGCCGATAAGTTTTGTACGGCATTGGTCTCTGTCCCTCAAGCTTCATTGCATGCTGTGGCATCTCGGGAGGTACAAAAAGGAAAGGCTTTTGCCAATAAGTTCAAGGCCTCTGTTTATTACGATAATTATGTGTCATTAGTAAATGACCCCAATATAGATGTCATCTACATTGCAACTCCTCACCCGTTTCATTATGAGCAAGCCCTACTTTGCTTACATCATAACAAACCTGTCCTTTGCGAGAAGCCAATGACCATGCGTTTTTCTCAGACGCAGGAACTGATTAAACTCGCTCAGAAGAATAATCTTTTCTTGATGGAGGGGATGTGGACTGCCTGTATGCCTTTCATTCAAAAGATAAAAGAGATAATAGCTGAGGATGTAATCGGTTCTGTCCAGTATATCCAGGCCGAATTTGGCTTCTCTACACCTTTTGATGCAGACAGTAGACTTTTTAATAAGTCACTAGGCGGCGGCTCAATTCTGGATGTTGGCGTATATCCAATTTCCTTAGCCACTATGTTATTGGGCAAACCTTCTTCCGTCAAAAGCTTTTCCAAGTTAGCTTCTACCGGGATTGATGAATATGCCAATATCATTTTACAATATCCCAATAATGCGACTGCTCATCTTTTTTCGGCAGTAACAGTGCAAACACCAATTGAGGCGAACATAATAGGAACGAAGGGAAAGATAAAAGTGGAATCACCTTGGTATATGGCTACCGATTTTAGTGTGATTCTGAATGACGGCACTTCCAAAACCTACAGTATTCCTCATCCAACAAATGGGTTTGAATATGAAATTATAGAGGTGATAAACTGCCTTCAGAATAATTTGACTGAAAGCGCACTAGTGCCGCATCAGCAAACACTGATTGTCAGTCAGATAATGGATGAACTATTAAAACAAGCAGGTGTAGATTATACCATTCCTTAGAAGCATCGGTCAATTAATTAGGGCCCACTCTTTCTTTTTCGTGCTTCTTTGCGCCTTTGAGTCTTTGTGGCGAAACATACTATTCCGTAGAAAAATGCGTTAGTAATTTCATAACTGATTGTATTTCTTTCCACCAAAAATTATTGAGACAAAGGCATACTTAAGTTTGTAGAAATTATGAGACAATACGCTGACACCTACCAACACAAAGGACTTAGAAAACAACTGGTAGAGATATTGAAAGGCAGGGGAATTACCAGTCAGGAAGTACTCGATGCTATCAATAATATACCTAGACACTTTTTTCTGGATAGTGCTTTCGATAAGATTGCCTACGAAGACCGGGCGTTTCCTATTGGTGAGGGACAAACTATTTCTCAGCCTTACACTGTTGCTTTTCAAACCCAATTATTAGAGGTAAAAAGAAATGATAAGGTGTTGGAAATTGGCACCGGAAGCATCTATCAGACAACTGTTCTGGCAGAAATGGGTGCAAAAGTCTTCACCATCGAAAGACAGAAGAAATTGTACGACCAACACAAAAACTATTATTTCAAGAGTAAATACCTCAATATAAAATTCTTTTATGGGGATGGTTTCGAAGGATTGCCCACTTATGCACCCTTCGATAAAGTCCTTATTACTGCGGCAGCTCCATTTATTCCGCCCAAACTAATTGCCCAATTAAAGCCAGGCGGCATGATGGTTTTGCCTGTTGATGAAGGCGACCAACAGCGTATGCTTCGTATTACCAAACTTCCTGATGGCAACTTGTTGGAAGAGTCCTTTCATAATTTTTCCTTTGTACCCATGCTTACTGGGAAGAACTAAAAGCCTGTTTAACGTCTGAAGAGAGAGGATTTAATTGCGAATAAGGATGTTCTTTCTAGTAATAAGAACATCTTTTTTTGTAATAAAGACCTTCTTATTACTAGAAAAGACATTCTTATTTGTAATAAAGACCTTCTTATTTGTAATAAGAACATCCTTTTTTGCAATAAGAACATGGTTATTAGACCTCTTCGACAATTGAATTCCCCCACTCGCGTCATTTCGAGGTACGAGAAATCTAACTGAGGTTGGGGAGCAAAATAGTACAATGAGATTTCTCCTAAGGTCGAAATGACGGTTCACAAGTTTTGAAGGCGATTATATCTCAAAAATGAATTATCGAAAAGGTCTAATGACTGTAAATTGTAAATAAACAAAAAGGTGCAGCCACTTCATCAATGACTGCACCTTACAATTGGTAAATACTAGTCTATCCCACTGTTACCACAGCCTTCACATCTATTTTCCCACCCTTTGCGGCAATAGACTTTTTTAGTTCAGCTAGGTCATTCTGTAACTCTTTTATCCTAGCCTCCTGCTGCTTAATGTCCTCTTCATTACTGGTGTTTGTAATCTTGTCTTCATGAAATTTTATTTTCACTTGCACCATACTACTAATAATATCTACGGCTTCACTCGCAGAAAACTTTCCTTGTATTAATGATAAACTTTCCATGTTAATTGATAATTTTTAATTTTTAATTGATAATTCTTTTACTCATAACTTATCGCTCATCGCTCATAACTCCCTTACTGTCCTTGCCCCAAAGAGTATCCTGCCTTTCCATCAAACTCATAGAGGTTTTCTGTTTTTACAACATCAATACCTACCCATACAGCTTTGGAGAGCAGCTTTATAATGTCATCCTTGTTTATGGTATTTACCCCAACAGGTTTAAACCTGCAACGCCAGTGGTCGGTGCAAAATGTCTCCTCAAATCCCTCTGGCCAAACCTTTATTCCCCTGTTTGTAATCATCGACAACTGAACTTTGTCCGTACCAATTATTCTTACCTTCTCAGATAGCTGGTCAGCGTTGTTTCCTGCCCAATGAACAAACAAATCCACGCCTACCAATTCTTTCTTGGCTGCTGCCTTGTGTTGGTATTTAGGCAGATTCAAAGACACACCCTTTGCATAAGTCACAGGTTTCAGTATGCTAGGTTTGTTACTCAAGTTCGCAATAACCGCTTTCGCAAAATCACTCGTACTCACTTTTTGCTTACTCACGCCTTCTTTAAAAATGTCATAGGTGTGAATGCCGTCTTCAATTGTTTTCAGCCAGGCGTTTTGAACATTTTCAGCCACTTCTGTTTGACCGATATGAATCAGCATTTGAATAGCGCCTTGTAACAATCCTGACGGATTTGCCACATTCTGCCCTGCTCTTCTTGGTGCCGAACCGTGTATTGCCTCAAACATGGCACACTCTTCCCCAATGTTCGCTGAACCTGCAAGTCCAACCGAACCAGCAATCTGCGCAGCCACATCAGACAACACATCTCCGTATAAATTCAGCGTCACAATCACATCAAAAACCTCAGGAGTGTCCGCCATCTTCGCCGCGCCTATATCTATAATCCAATGTTCATTTTCAATCTCAGGATATTCAGCTGCTATTTCATCAAATACTTTATGGAACAGTCCGTCAGTTTGCTTCATAATGTTATCCTTTGTAAAGCAAGTGACCTTCTTTCTGCCATACACTTTTGCATATTCAAACGCATACCTGATAATCTTTTCGCAACCAGGACGGCTAATCAGTTTAAGGCATTGTACTACTTCATCTGTCTGCTGGTGTTCGATGCCCGCGTACAAATCCTCTTCATTTTCACGCACAATCACAATGTCCATTTTAGGATGTTTGGTGCTCACAAACGGATGAAGGCTACTGCATGGACGAACATTTGAGTACAATCCCAAGAACTTTCTGGTAGTCACATTCAGGCTTTTATATCCCCCACCTTGAGGCGTGGTGATAGGAGCCTTCAAAAAGATTTTGTTCCTACGGATAATATCCCAAGACTCTTTCGCAATACCCGAAGTGTTACCGGAGAGATACACTTTCTCACCTACTTCAATTTCATCAATTTCAATTTGAGCACCTGCTGCCAAAATGATTTCTAGTGTGGCGTCCATTATTTCTGGTCCGATACCATCACCCTTTGCTACTGTAATTCTTTGCATATTTCTTTTTTTTGTTTGATTTGATGAGGCAAAAATGAAGGCTTTGATTGATATACTTTTATTTATATTTATTATGTTTGCCATAAATAATATTTATGAATTACACTTTAAATCAGCTACAGATATTTCTAAAAGTCGCTCAAACGGCGAGTATCACCAAGGCAGCCGAAGAGCTGTATCTCACGCAGCCAGCAGTTTCCATTCAGTTAAGAAACTTTCAGGATCAGTTTGATATTCCACTTACGGAGGTAGTTGGAAGACGCTTATATATTACCGATTTTGGTAAGGAAGTAGCCCTTGCAGCAGAGAATATTATTAACGAAGTAAATGCCATTGACTACAAAACCCTAGCTTTTAAAGGGAAGTTGATTGGTAAGTTGAAGCTATCTGTTGTCTCTACGGGTAAATATGTAATTCCTTATTTTTTATCAGACTTTCTAAAAAAGAATGAAGGAGTGGAGTTAATGCTCGATGTAACAAACAAGGCCAAAGTGATTGAAGCCCTTTCCAAGAATGAGGTAGATTTTGCCTTAGTATCTGTTTTACCAACCGATTTGTCAATAGAATCGGTGGAATTGATGCAGAACAAACTTTACTTGGTTGGCAACAAAGAGCACAAACAAAAGCGCAAGGTGAATGATAAAGAGATATTTGAAACGCTGCCACTCATCTACCGCGAAGTTGGTTCGGGTACTAGGCATGTGATGGAAAAATTTATTGAGCAAAACAGCTTGCCCGTACAAAAGAAGATGGAACTAACGACCAATGAAGCTGTGAAGCAGGCCGTGATTGCCGGACTAGGCTATTCTATTATGCCATTGATAGGCTTGAAGAATGAATTGGTCAATGGCGACCTACACATCATTCCTGTTAAAGGATTTCCCATCACAAGTACCTGGCACCTGATATGGCTAAAGGGCAAGAAGCACGCCCCTGCTGCAGCTGCATTTCTACAATACATCCGCAATGAAAAGGATAGAATAATCAAGGAGAAGTTCGATTGGTTTGAGAAGTATTAGTTACAACTTGGTCATTAAAAGAGATAAAAATTTTACCTCTTTCCTTGTACTCACCTATTTTTTTAGATAAAGTTTTATCCAGCAGTCAATCGTGATTGTAGTTAATACTCATCGTGCATCTTCTTGTTTTCTTCTCCACAATCACAAGGCCAATGATGGTCGAGGTCAATACAAGTTATAATCGTAAGCTTATCACTGCATGGAGAAGCAATCACCCGTATATGTTGTCCTTGGCTGTATCCTTCCACTGCAAATCTCTTCTGACAATCGGGCTCATCCAAGTCGCTTTTGGGATAATTAATGGTTCCTGTCGTTAATACGTCCAATACTTTTTTATCGTCAATATGCCTGCAAGCCATCCTGCATTGGGCATGAAGGGTATAATTACGAACCGCTTTTGCCCAGTTTATGGTCGTGTCACCTTTTTCTCTTAGTTCAGGTATATAAACCCCATGATGATAGGCTGGCCCGAGGCATCTTTTCAGGGTGATGGCTATCACAAATAAGGTAACAAGCGTCGAGTAAAAAAGAATTTGTCGCACATCCCGCTTATTCCTAAGCATTCTTTTTTGTTTATATCCCTTTTCTCTTATCATAATCCCTGTTATAAACTCAAATGTAAAAACAATGCTGCAATAATAGTATCAGACAACCGTAAATCCCATTTCAAATCGAATATATTACTTATAAATGTTTCTTTTTGCCTGAATACTAGCTTCTCACTTAGCTATTTTGTACTTTTTTATTCACTCAAAAAGGCTATTTACCCAGCCAGAAATCCCCCAAACTATTGTAAGACAGCGAAAGCAAGGTTCAAGAGACTGAAATTTCACTTTAAGACCTAATATTTCTATTTTAAAACACAATAATTACTATTTGAGATACGAAAAGTCTATGTGAAGACACGATACTTCTATGTGAAGACTCAATAAAGACACTTCAAGATGCAATATTTCTATGTGAAGATGCAATATATCTACTTGAAGACTCGATAATTTAAAAAAGGTATATCAACCTGATATATTGGCAAATGCAATCCATTGGTTATAGGTCTATTTTGCCCACTTTATATCTAAAAATATCCCGATTCATTCACATCTGCATCATTCAGACTAGTAAAATATAAAATTGCATTGCTCAATCCTGTCTTTTAATCCTTTCTTTGAGCGATTGATTTCAATAAATCATTTAATCATCATTTCTGTATGAAAAATATATTGCTCTGCATCTTTTTAATTGGTACGATTACGGTCAATGCCCAACTTCCAGCTTCTGTTTTGCAGTGGTTATCAGCCAATAATGGCAAGCTTTCTGCCCGTATCAATCAGTATAATAAAGACCAATACAACCTGCTCATCAATCAAAATAAATTCCCTCTAACGACTGATAAACAACAAGAACACTTTCAACAATCTGGTTGGGAAATCACCACAAAGGCAACATTTGTACCCTCCAAAAAAGAGGCTGTAGATTATACCATCACATTCCGTTGCACTAGTGGAAAAGTAGATGCAGCAAGTGTTTCGGTGGATATTGACTGGAGTAACTGGAGTGAAAAAAACTATGTTTTGCTCCCAGCCGCTGCCTATAATGGTAACCGCTACGAGTGGAGACGACTACGTTATTCGCCTAAGTTGTATGAAGTGCAAGATATTGGCATAGACAAGCCCATCATCCTCTCAGATATTCCTAAACTAAATGGAAATGGTGCCGTTTCCCGCATACAGGAACGTAGTGGTGACATGGCAACACCCTCCATTGGCTTCACTTCCGATACAACTCAAAAAGGAATGTGGTTATTAACACAACAAGGGAATAACCTTGGCGACTACGGAATGGATGTTGCCGAAACAAGAGACCGAAAAAGAGCCACCTTCTCCATCACTTCTCCCATTGTTCGGGAACAGTTTGTGTACAAAGTTTGCGATGCCCACTATCCTAGTTGGGATGTTCCTGCCAACTTTAAAGCAGGTGATTCCATTACTATTTCTTTCCGATTATACGCCTTTGATGCCCCCGTTACCCAAACTATTTTTGACAAATATGCCGAGATACGTAAGGACTTTGCGGGCGAC
Source organism: uncultured Chitinophagaceae bacterium (assembly GCA_903895845.1). GTDB lineage: Bacteria > Bacteroidota > Bacteroidia > Chitinophagales > Chitinophagaceae > Parasediminibacterium. The sequence goes on along the minus strand of CAITVK010000044.1, from coordinate 7,286 downwards.
AATTCCCTTGCCAATGCCTTACCCTATTCTGAATGTATGCAAACCTTGGAGAATAAATTCAACGCCAAAAACTTTGTTCCGCAATACGGGTACTACGCCATCGGCTTCAGGGAGAACTTCTTGCAGGACTGGCAGATTGGCTGGACAGGGGGCATGATTACCACTTATCCGCTCCTCTTTTCGGGCAATGAACAGACTAAGCAAAATGTACTCAGGAACTTCGATTGGCTCTTTCCAAATGGTATCTCTCCTTCGGGCTTTTACTGGGATGCAGGGCGCAATGGCAATGAATGGTTGGGAGGTGATATCCGCAAACCACAAACCAAGAACTGGCATCTCGTGCGCAAAAGTGGCGATGCCGTATGGTACATCACCAAGCAGTTTATGTTGATGGATAAGATGGGCATTACCGTAAAACCCGCTTGGAAAGACGGTAACCAAAAAGTGTTGGATGCCTTTGTTACCCTCTGGAATAAAAACCACCAGTTGGGGCAGTTTGTAAATAGCCTGACTGGCGAAATAATGGTGGGTGGTTCTAGCAGTGGCGGCATTGTTCCTGCAGGATTGGCTTTGGCTTCTCAATATTATCACAACCCCAATTACCTGGTTGTTGCCAAAGAAATAGCTGCATATTATTACCTCAACTTTACAAAAAAAGGAATCAGTTGTGGTGGTCCGGGAGATGCACTTCAAAACTTCGACTCAGAATCTACCCTTGGCTTATTGGAGAGTTATGTTACTTTATATGAACTGACCAACGATAAAAAATGGCTTACAGCTGCCGAAGAAGAGGCGAAACAAATGGCTACTTGGGTAGTATCTTACAACTATCAGTATAGTGATACCACTGCTTATGGTCGTGCACATGTTCATACTACAGGTTCGGTGTATGCCAATACGCAGAACAAACACACTGCGCCTGGTTTGTGTACGGCTTCGGGTGTGGGGTTGTTAAAGCTCTATCGATATACTGGCAACCGTTTCTATCTGGAATTATTACAGGATATTGCACATAATATTACGCAGTACCTTGGTCATCCAAAGAAGCCTCTAGGTACTTTGCCAGCAGGCTATGTGAGTGAAAGAGTAAATATGGGCGATTGGGAAGGCCCCGAAACCATTGGTTATGTATTGCCGCTCTCCACTTGGGCAGAGACTTCGCTGATGCTGACTACCATTGAGGTTCCCGGAATTTATGTGGAGACGGACAAGGGAACGGTGACAGCTTTTGACAATGTGCTTACTAAGGTAGTTAAGGATACTAAAAGGGAGATTACCATAGCTGTCACCAACCCCACTCCAACTGATGCTACCATCAAGATATTATCAGAGAAATCAACAGACCAACAGAAAATATTAGGCGAGAATGCCTTGTATGGCGGCCAGACGATTAACGTAAAAGCAGGAGAAACGAAGCTGCTTACACTAAAGAAATAAGTTGATATAAACTCAAAAGTGCAGCTATCACCAATTGGTAGCAGTTGCACTTTAATAAGGAAGGTTTCGCTTAAAGCGAAGCCTTCCTTACCCAAAAAAAGACCTTGGCGTATGCACACGCGAAATAGGATAAGCTAGGCTTTGTAGATTTTAGTGAGTTTGACGTTTGCTAGCGGGGGAGAGAGTGCATACAGGAAAAAAAATTGACGAAATTAAATGACGTGAGTATATCTCTTGAGCCCTTCTTAAGAAGAATTGCACTAGTCAAATACTATTAGAACTTGTATTGCGTTTATAAGCTAACACAAATTTACCCACATACTTAGCATAATTAAATCAGGTTAACTAATTGACTGTGCTTTGTCTTAGTTTTGATTTTTTAAACGAACAAACGTAAAGTATTACAAAAATGGCGGCTGCAACTGATATAAAATCACTTTTAACCGCAATGCAATTTTCTTTAGAGGAAGGCGTGTCTGGTTCTTGGCTTAAAACTTACCCCCAACATAATAATTATGTTGTGAGGGTTTCTATTGATAAGGAAGAAATTTCTTATGGCGATAAGATTCAATTTGGCGGAAGAACAACCTGTAATTTTAAAGATGCTGAAAATTTTGTAGTTCTTGAATGTGTCAATCGTTTATTGGAAAAAGGATATAAACCTGAGGATATAACCCTCGAAAAAACATTCCCCTCTGGTCATGGTCATTCGGGTAGGTTAGACATCTTTGTTGAAAAAGAAGGCAAGGCTTTTTTGATGATTGAATGTAAAACCTACGGTAAAGAATTTGATAAAGAACTTTCCAACATAAATAAAAATGGTGGGCAACTCTTCACATACTTCCAAAATGATAGAAGTGCAGAAATATTAATGCTCTACGCCTCTGAATTGGATAAGCATGGCAAAATACAATATCGTAATGAGGTAGTAAAGATTGAGGAAGACTATACCCAGACAACCAATGTAAAAGACTTTTACGACAGATGGAATAAACTTACTAAAAACAATGGTGTATTTGATAAGTGGGTAGCCCCTTATGGTTTCCAAAGTAAGGCATTAACCCCTCGTGGATTGAAAGAAATAACACAAGCTGATAGTGGTTTTATCTTCAATCAGTTTTTGGAAATATTGAGGCACAATGTGGTTTCAGACAAACCCAATGCCTTCAACAAAATATTTACCCTTTTTCTTTGCAAAATCTATGATGAAAAAGCAACCCGCTTAGATGAAGAACTAGCGTTTCAATGGTTTTATACCCCTTATCAATACGAAGGGCTTTCTTACCCACCAGATGACCATATTTCTTTTCAAAAGAGATTAACAGATTTATATAAAAAAGGAATGTTTGCCTTCTTAGATAAAGAAGTAACTGACATTTCTGATGCTGAGTTTGAAAAGAAATATGCTAAGCTAGATCAAGAAGTAAGAACGCAGCTACGCAACGAATTTACCGAAATAAGGCTAAAGAAAAACAATGAGTTTGCTATAAAAGAAGTATTTAATGACGACTCCTTTTACGAAAATGCCAAAGTAGTAAAGGAAGTTGTAGAGCTCTTACAAGGATATAAAATCAGATACACAAAGAAACATCAATACTTAAGTGACTTTTTCGAATTACTCTTAACCACGGGTTTAAAACAAGAGTCTGGTCAGTTCTTTACCCCCGTTCCTATTGCTCAGTTTATTATCAAGAGTTTACCCCTTGATAAACTAGTTGCAAAAAAACTGCATGACGGGAAGGCAGAAGAAGAGAATCTACTCCCTACCGTTATTGATTATGCATCAGGAAGTGGGCATTTTATTACTGAAAGTATGCACGAGTTGCAAAGAATAATCGACAAAACCAACCCTGATGACTTTATAGAAGGTACTGCCAAAAAGATAAAGACTTGGCAACAAGATCATTTTGATTGGGCTTTTAAATATATATATGGTATAGAAAAAGATTATCGCTTGGTAAAAGTGGGTAAAGTTGGTTGTTATCTACATGGAGATGGTTTGGCGCAGATAATACATAGTGATGGTTTAGGAAACTTTACAGAAACAGACGATTATAAAGGACTTTTAAAAAAGACTGATAAGGATTTTCCTAAGGAAAACAAACAGTTCGACATCGTAGTTTCCAATCCGCCGTATTCGGTTTCTGCATTTAGAAACAGTGCTAGAAAATACTACACAGAAAATGATTTTGATATCTATGGAAAGCTTACTGACCAGAGTTCCGAAATAGAATGTTTGTTTATAGAACGCACCAAACAATTATTGAAAGATGGTGGTATTGCAGGCATTATCCTGCCTAGTAGTATCTTGAGCAATACAGGTATTTACACAAAGACAAGAGAAATTCTGCTTTGCTATTTCGAAATTATTGCCATTGCCGAGTTGGGTTCCAACACCTTTATGGCCACTGGCACCAATACAGTAACACTGTTCTTGCGCCGTAGAAACAATTACGAACACATTAATATAAAAACATCCGTAGAACGGTTTGCCACCAACCTACAAGATGTAACCATCAATGGAATAGAAAAGCCCATTGCAAAATATGTTGCGCATGCTTGGGAGGGTATTACTTACCCAGATTATTTAACCCTATTGCAGAAGCAACCCAATGATGCTATTGCTACCCACGAGTTGTATCAGGACTATTGCAAAAAGATAAATGGCAAGAACGAGCAAGAAAAATGGAACGCCATCATTGCCTTGGAGCAAGAAAAGCTTTTGTATTTTATATTGGCATACCCACAACAAATAGTGTTGGTAAAAACTGGCGACAAGAACGAAGAAAAAGCATTTTTAGGCTACGAGTTTAGCAACCGCCGTGGCAGCGAAGGCATACACCCCATGCAAAGAGGCAAAAGCATAGACCAATGCACCAAGCTATTTGACCCCGAAACATTTGAAAACCCTGAAAGGGCAAGTACCTACATATACAATGCTTTTCAAGGAAACCACAACACGCTTATAGCCGAAAGCCTACAAGAAAACATTACCCGCCACCGATTGGTGGATATGCTGACTTTTGACAGGGTAGAATTTGAAAAGGGTATCTCGTTGGTTGTAAAAAAAAAAGTACGATTTGAGGATATTTGGGGAACTGACAATTTAGAGTCCTTGAACGTAATTGCAGAGATAAAAAAAGGCACATCAATTACAAAAGATAAAACAGTAGAAGGAGATATACCTGTTATCGCTGGCGGACAAGAACCCGCCTACTTTCATAATCAATCCAATAGAGAAGGCAAGATAATTACAGTAAGTGCTTCGGGTGCTTATGCGGGGTTTGTAAACTATTTTAATTCACCAATATTTGCCTCTGATTGCAATACAATAAAATCGAAAGATGAAAGCATCGTTACAACCAAACTAATTTTTCATTATCTAAAAGCAATCCAATCAGCTGTTTATCAATTGCAAAGAGGACAAGCGCAGCCTCACGTTTATGCAGAAGATTTATCTAAAATAAAAATTCCCCTGCCCCCAATAGACATACAAGAAAAGATAGTTGCTGAAATTGAGGCTTTGGAAGAAAAAGATAAACTTATAAATGAAGAAGTTGAGAAATTACGCAATGAAATAAATGCAATTATAGATAGAATTACATCAGCAAACAAAGTAAGATTACAAGAGATAACTACAAAAATTGGTAGTGGCGCAACCCCGTTGGGAGGTGAATCTGCTTACATAGAAAAAGGAATTACACTTATAAGAAGTCAAAATATTTATGATAATAGGTTTGTTGAAAAAGGCTTGGCATTTATTGATGAAGAGCAAGCAATAAAACTTAATAATGTAACGGTACTTGAAAATGACATATTATTTAATATTACAGGAGCATCTGTATGTAGATGCAGCATTGTAGAAAGTAAATATTTGCCAGCTAGGGTAAATCAACATGTTTCTATTATACGAACAAATGAAAAAGTGCTACCCAAATATTTGCAACGATTATTGGTAAGCTCCAAAATAAAAGCTGAGTTATTGGCAATTGCCGAAAGTAGCTCTACAAGGGAAGCCATCACAAAAGCCCAACTGGAAGATTTTAAAATCCCATTGGTTTCAATTTCTGAACAACGACAAATTGTTTCTCAAATCACTGCCATTGAAGTACAAATCGCAGCGATGGAAAAAGAACTAGAAATCATCCCGCAACAAAAGGAAGCTGTATTAAAGAAGTATTTATAAGGATTTTACCTACTCAATAATATCTGCCGCACTTTTAGCAAATTGCTCATTTTTGGTTAGCACTCTGCGAGAATACCTCCACCCACAAAAAAATCCCCCAACAACTTCACAGTCATTGGGGGACTTCTATGCTTTTCTCTCCCACCGCTTGCTTATCCCTTGCAGGACTGCGACACCGAAAGGTGACTCCCTGAATGTTTTTGAAGGCTACTCGAAAATCAGCAGGACTGTCACGCTGAGCCTGTCGAAGCGCAAACAGGTTAAACATGTTAACCCGCTTTCGACAAGCTCAAGCTGACACCAAAACGCTTAAGCTGACACCCAAATGCTCAAGCTATCCTCTTGATTTTCGGTTAGTTCTCTCCTTCGTCGAGATGACGGCAACTTACGTAATGTTTGTGTTCACCACAGTAGTGTACGGCCCTTCATTCCCTTGCGCATCCACATAGCAACTGGCAATTGCTATTGGTAGCCCTGCTTGTGCCGCAGGTAGCGTGAGAACAATGGGGTAACTACTGTTGTCGATAAACTTGCAGAAATCGGCTGGGTCAACAGGTGCTGTTGTTCCCGCTACCACCACAAAATACCGTACCCTGAAAAACACTACGTTCACCGGCCTGCCTCGGCTACCCAATGAATCTGCCATAAGTATGTTGAACTGGTGCCCGGTTTGCGATTCAACTGCCATACGTGGCAATTCAATCGTTCCCCCTTTTAGCTTTGTACGCACATCGGAGTGCGGTTCCAAAGCGGCGTTCAACACATCGGTGGCTGTAGCGGGCAGATTGTTGTAATACCACTTTAGCGAAAACCTCCTTGCCACTGCAACTGCCTTTTCCTGGGCGGTGTCCCTTGTTTGGGTCAACGTTTTGGTTACAGCATTCTTGTTGCTAAGGGCAGCTTGGGCAGTCACAAAAGGTGTTACCACTCCACTCAGTTCTGTGTTGTCTGCCGCACTAATACCCAATCTTGTTGCAACTGCTGCTGTAGCAGAATAGGTAACAAGGGTGGTTAGATTGGTAGCCAACGTGACTGAATCTACCGAAAATTGATCTTTTTTCTTACTCATTCCATTAGAATTTAGTAGATTAGAAAATTTTCAAAGCATTACGACTAAAAATACTTTACCACTAAGTACACCAGGAGAAGAAACAAAGATCACAAAGATTTCTTGTTAGCTTTTTGAATTTCATACAAAACAAACTACAGTCCTTGTGTTTCTTTGTGAAATACTTCGTGTTCCTTGTGGTAAAATGCTTAAGTAGTAATGCCTATGCCATACCCTTACGTTTCTATAAGGGTATTTGTCGGTTGTTCTTTGGGCTGTACCCCATTGCCGCAACGGTTACCACCTGCTAAGTGTTGAGCTTTCTGCATTGTTTTCAAACGCTGTTTGCCTCCCTCAAACGTATATTTTGCCAATAATGAGTGTAAATAGGTGTAAAACTGATTTTAAAAGAGGTAAGTGTAGCTTTCCCGGACGTCCGGGAAGGAGTTAGGGAGGTAGTTAATGCCTTCCCGGACGTCCGGGAAAGAGTTTGGGAGGTAGTTAGTGTCTTCCCGGACGTCCGGGAAAGAGTCAGGGAGGTAGTTAGTGTCTTCCCGGACGTCCGGGAAAGAGTCAGGGAGGTAGTTAGTGTCTTCCCGGACGTCCGGGAAAGAC
>CAITVK010000043.1 GCA_903895845.1 uncultured Chitinophagaceae bacterium | reverse complement strand
TCAGTGAAATAAAGGCATTATTCCTCAGAACAATACATGCTGTTACTCTAAAAGGATTCTTATTGAAAATTGTATTGTTCTTATTTGCAATACAACTAAAGAAAATTAACTAGCAACTTGAATTAGTTATAATGAGAATGAAAGACAGATTGTTGGTATTCATTTAAGATGTTTGCTTCGTGTTTGCCTCCTAGATGCTGTCTCTTTTCAAAAGTCAAACATTCTTATCGCAAAAGATAGCTTTTCCCTATGGGCAATGTCATTAAGTTGAGGAACGGCTGTCAGGTTAAGGCATTAATTAGTGGTTCTCAAGTCTATTGAAAATGACAAATAGCTCACTTAGAAAATCAACCTGATTGTCTCCCTGAGCCTGTCGAAGGGCAAACAAGCTAAATTATCACTATTGAATTTCAAACTTTTATAAAGATGTCATTAGCAGCTTGTGGAAACCGGGTAAAATTAAGGTTCTCCCAATCTTATCTCGCTTTCCTCAGGCTGACACCCTGATTTTCGGTCATAATCCTTAAATTAATGACATTGCCCTATGGATATCTGTGCTATCGCCTTTGCATACTTCCGCGGTCATTTTTTCATTCTTGTTAAAGCACTTCCACATACATTAAGAGGACTTCCAGACACATTACATGGACTTTCGCAAACATTACCTTGACTTCAACGTACATTAAGACGAATTCCAGACACATTATGGAGACTTCCGCATACATTAAATGAATTCCCGGACACATTAAGAGGACTTCCGCATACATTAAATGGACTTCCGCATACATTAAGAGGACTTCCAGTCAAATAAACCCCATCAATTCCTAAATAAACAATACGTATTGGTACAATATTCAGCAGAAGTCTTACAGTTTACCAGTCTTCCTCCTGTAATCAATCACCCAGCCCACCAACTCATTATAACTATTGATGCCGCTCCGCTGTCGATTGGCTTTCAAGTATTGATCGTACACATTTTTAATGATGGGTTCCACATTGTTCTGCCTTCCCAAAATAAACTCCCTGAATATCCGTCTATCCCTTTTTACCAATGGATTCAACGATCTAAGGTTAAGGATACCGCTCCAAAAGTCTCGTTGTAATAGCTCGCTGTTGGCAATCAGAAATACTTCAAACAAAGCTGAATATCTAAATAAAGGATGTGGCGAATGCATAGCAGCCAGATAACCCACAAAACTTGCCTCGCTTTCACTGGCATATCCCAACTGATGCGCCATCTCATGGCAGGTAACAAACGGTATGTAAAAGTGCGGAAGATCCGTATTCACCTGCGCCTCTCCTGTAAACGGATTATAATAACCCGAGTAGCCAGCATAACTAACCATTTCTGTCAGTATCGAAGGTTTTACCGATGCATTAGTATACCTAAGAAATGGATATTGAATTTTTACTGACTGATAAGCCTCAGTAGCCATCCCAAACATGTCTCTTTCTTTGGGGTAAACATAATTGCTGTCACCGAGTTCTGTCCGCGCACGATTCAGTTGGTCAGTCACATCGCATAAAAAATCTTTTAGTTCCTTATCGGTATAGGTCGTATTTTTTAGGTTTAATTGCGCAGTAATTCCTCGCCTTTCATAATTCAGCCCCCAGAGGATATTAAATATAATGAATAACCAGAGTAGTACTTTAAGTGTTGAGAGAAAACGCTTCCAAAAGTTATTCCAATCAAACTTTTTTCTAACGATGGATAAGATAAACTTACTCAACAGAACCAACAAATACCCAACAAAGACACCATAAATAAGGTCGCCAATACTAATTGAAACCCAACCAAATAACAGTCTTTGAATATGGGCAAGAACAGGATATAGTTTGATGGAATAGATTGACTCTACCCATTCAGGGAAATAAGAAAATATTTTGATTGCAATAACCAAAACAATTGGAACAAGCCATTGAAGCCATCCTGAAAGCGAAAAAGCGGATATTTGCTTGTGTTTATCCATTTTAATGCCGTAAATATCCAGATTATTTGCATAAAACAAAACTTTCCTTTTGTCATTCCAATTTTGAATCGTACTTTCGCCCACCCAAAAAAGCGGACATGAGCAACCGTAGAGAGTTTGAGATAGCATTCGTGGGATTAAGACCGGGTGTTCATGAGTTTGAATACAACATAGATAACAAGTTCTTTTTAGATTATACGCAGGAAGATTTCACTAATTGTACTGCGAAAATCAAATTGCTGTTAGATAAGAAAAGCGGTTTCCTACAGTTAAAGTTTGACATAGACGGTTCGGCCGATGTCATCTGTGATAGATGTAGTAATCCCCTCAAAAAGCAGTTGTGGGAGGAATATAATATCATCGTAAAGATGGTAGACGACCCCGAAACGATGAACTTGCAAGAGGAGGATCCCGATGTATATTATATCAGTAGAGGCGAAAGCCACTTGAAAATTGCAGATTGGATCTATGAGTTTGTAACCCTTTCAATACCCTTGCAAAAGATGTGTTCGGAAAGTGAGTTCGGTGGAGAGAAATGCAATAAGGAAGTGCTCGATAAGTTGCGACAAATGGAAGAGGAAGTGAACAAACAAGCTAACCCCGTTTGGAAAGGGTTGGACAAGTTTAAAGGGTTAAAATAAATTTTATCTTTTTCGTTATAATAAAAGTTTTCTTAATTAAATAAAATTAGAAATTATGCCTAATCCTAAACGCAGACACTCGCAACAACGCAGTGCTAAGAGAAGGACACACTATGTAGCACAAGAGGTTACATTGAGCAAAGACACAACAACTGGAGAACTCCACGTACGTCATCGTGCACACGTGAGTGAAGGAAAGTTATACTACAAAGGAAAGTTAGTTTCAGAAAAAGCTCCATTAAAAGCTTAGTCGTACAATACACTCTTTTAGTTTAATTATATTTTCCACGCATGAACATTGGCATAGACATGATGGGAGGGGACTTTGCACCGCAGGAAGCGGTAAAAGGTCTTTTACTACATTTAGATGCTAACAGAAGTACGGTAAATATATTTTGCATAGGTGATGAGATTATTATAAAGTCCTTATTTGAGGAGCGTAATATTTCATCACCTTATCTGCATTTGGTACATGCATCAGAAGTGATTGGTTATCACGAGCATCCTACCAAGGCATTCAAAGAAAAGCCAAACAGTTCTATCACTATTGGTTTTCACCTCTTGTCCACTGGCAAAATAGATGCGTTCATCAGTGCTGGCAACACAGGTGCCATGCTGGTGGGCTCTATGTTCAGCATCAAAGTTATTGATGGGGTGCAACGACCTGTTGTAAGTGCCATTCTTCCAAAAATGAATGGCGGTGAAGGTGTGTTACTAGATGCTGGTTTAAACGCGGATTGCAAACCCGAATACCTCAGCCAATTCGCCATCTTAGGTAGCTTATACTCTCAATGTATCTATAATATCACTAGCCCAACAGTTGGATTGGTAAATATTGGCGAGGAAGAAGGCAAAGGAAATATTGTAGCTCAAGCAACTTATCCGCTTCTTAAAGAGAATGACCATATCAATTTCATTGGCAATATCGAAGGGCGCGATTTCTTTAATGATAAAGCAGATGTGATTGTTTGCGATGGTTTCACAGGCAATGTGATTTTAAAAATGGCTGAGAGTGTCTATGATATTATGGTTGCCAAGAACCTGCAGGATGATAAATACTTCAATCGTTTCCATTACGAAAATTATGGCGGATCTCCTGTGTTGGGAGTCAACAAACCTGTTGTTATTGGTCATGGTATCAGTTCTGCCAAGGCCTTCAAAAATATGATTGCCATCGCTATAAAGATGGTAGAGACTGATTTATGTGGTAAAATCAAAGAGTCATTCAGACCAGTGGAATAACTAGAACATACAAACTAGTAGTGATACAAAAAAGCAGCTAACCAATATTGGTAGCTGCTTTTTTGTATTAAGCTTGTAATTAACTTTCAATTAAGCACTAACGAGTATTCCTTGCTTTACTCTTTTGTATCCATATGCAATACCCACTGCGATAAGCATGATACTCAAATCCCTGTCCAAAGGTACCACCGGGCCACCATCACCACCAACACCTTCACTAGGACTACCGGGTCCACCAATACCAGGATCGTCCGCAGGACTTTGGGCACTTACATTAATAGTTGCGAAACATACGCCTACCAAAACGGTAATCACCATCAGCCTGATACTTTTTATCACTTGTTGCATAACGCTTGTTTAATTTGTTTTGAATATAGCAATTGCACCCAAGTAATCTTGGGTGCAATTGCTATTTATTATTTAGGGTTGAACTGATAGATTTGTTTGATGAACCACTTGCTGCTTGCTGTTTGCTTCACTTATTGTGACACTGTACACACCCGCAGCCAATACATTGTCGATGCTGATGGCGTGTGTGGCACTTCCTCCTGTATGGCTGATAGTTTGTTCAATTACTCTTTGGCCCAACGCATTGTAGATGCTCACTGTGTATTTACCCGCTACCACATTAGCCAATTCCACGTTCAAGGTCTTGCCCTTCAATGGATTCGGATAAAGGCTGTAAGACGGTAAGCGGTTATCGGTAGTCAATTTAGCAATATTGCTGTAGCTGATCGCACCTGTTGTACTTACTGCCTTGATACGGTAGTAAGTAGTAGCAGTCACACTGTTATCAGTTGAAGTGTAAGACGCCGTTGCAGTGTTCTTAGCTGTTACTTTTTCAATAGCTGTGAAGTTCTTCGCATCGGCAGATTTCTCAACCTCATAAGCTACTACATTCTTTTCGCCCACAGTGTTCCAGTTGATGGTCGCTATCTTGTTGCTCAAGGCCGCACTGGCAACAATGCTGTTCACAGGCAATGCACTTGGTGCAAACAGGATGGTGAACCTGTTGCTGAAACTTGCGGCATTG
>CAITVK010000042.1 GCA_903895845.1 uncultured Chitinophagaceae bacterium | reverse complement strand
GTTCGTTTATTTTTGTTTCTTATGGAAGTAACAACAGCATTAGTAGAGAAGCTCGCGAATCTTTCGCGATTATATTTTACAGAAGAGGAAATGAAAGGATATACCTCCGATTTACAGAACATAATTTCTTTTGTAGATAAACTGAATGAAGTAGATACAACTGGTATTGACCCTGTATTACACATGGGAGATGCAGTAAATGCCTTGCGAGATGACGAAATAAAGGGTAGGATTTCCAGAGAGGATGCCTTACTTAATTCGCCCATCAAAGACAATCAATTTTTCAAGGTACCTACAGTAATAAAGAAAATATGAGACAGGGGTTATGATTAATGAGATATGTGAAATCTAATATCTATTACACATTCTTATATTCTTAACTTGTAACTCATTACTCATAACTCATAATAAAGAAGATGGATCCTATTATTCTTTTAGAAAATTTAGAGAAAGCATATTTCATGGGTAAGCAGACGATACCTGTTTTGAAAGGTATATCGTTAAATATACAACGAAATGAGTATGTGGCTTTGATGGGACCTAGCGGAAGTGGCAAAAGCACCTTAATGAATATTTTAGGATGCCTCGATTCCCCTACAGGCGGAAAATATATCCTAAATAACAAAGATGTCAGTAAAATGCTCGACGACGAATTAGCCGAAGTTCGCAATACTGAAATTGGTTTTGTATTTCAACAATTTAATCTCCTGCCGCGTCTTTCTGCTTCAGAGAATGTAGCACTCCCATTGATTTATGCCGGCGTCAACAAGAAAGAAAGAATGGAAAGGGCTATGGAAGCGTTGCAAAAAGTGGGACTTGCAGAGAGAAGCCATCACAAAAGCAATGAACTGAGTGGCGGACAAATACAACGTGTGGCTATAGCAAGGGCATTAGTAAACAACCCTTCATTACTCTTGGCAGATGAACCGACAGGCAACCTTGATAGCAAGACATCAATTGAAGTAATGGAGATATTTGGTAAGATACAAGCCGCAGGCAATACGGTAGTATTGGTAACCCATGAAGAAGATATTGCCTCTTATGCACATAGAGTGGTAAGGTTGAAGGACGGTTTACTTGAAAGCGATAAAAATCACAAAGAATATATGGATGGAAGAGAGGGACATTTGTCTAGTTAGCTTCCTGATTGGAGCCTGTTATGAATATCTGGCAAATAAGAAGGAGGCTTCTATAAGTTTTTAACCTCAATAAAAGCCTCCCTTTTTTTGTAATCATAAAATGGATTTCAATCCTCAAGCATAAAAGCAGAAGAATTAAATCTGCTTGAAATACTCTGTACCCATAATTTTATCCTTCGACCTCAACACTCCTTTTACAAGAATAAATTGATAAACCCCATAACAAAAGGCGCTGATGCAGTCTATCCAAGTTTGTCTGCGATGAAAGTAATAAAGGCTTGTATCAAATAGAAGATTTGCGATAACCAATAAAATTAAAGCAGCTACTGCAAACTTAAAACCTGTTACTTTATTGTTGAACAAGGCATTGAATATTGAAACAGCAAATATTGCCATCGCAGTTGCATATAAATAAGTAAGTGGCTTCTTATTGAGCGTAAGATTGTGGCTAGCCGCAAAATATTCCATGATACCAAAATAGGCCAAAAGACCAATCAGGCTAATTAGAACTGCGGTCTTGCTTGTTTTAAATGAGAAATATTCGAACTGAAAAAACTGTAGCGCCAAAAGCAAGAAGGATAAACCATAACAACCTAGTCCTGTCCATTGATACAAAGCAGAATAGCTGATGGTTAAATAATCCCCTAAACAAGCGGCAGCCATTGCACCAATCAGGTACAAGTGATTTCTCGAAATGAATTGCTGCAAAAAGATAAGGAATAGTATTGGTACTAAAGTAGGTCGCGTGTAGATACGGGTAAAATAGTACCGATAATACAGACAATAACATTCACCTAGTAACGTGATAAAATAGATACCTATAATGATATTCTGTAAAAGTCCTTTACGTAATAAATCAATTATCTTCTTCATAAAATGTGTTTTTTATACGGCAATAAAATACTTGTCCTTATCTATAATACATTATAAATTGGATTCATTTGTCTCTTTCTCCCCACTAAATTGATAGAAAGCTTTGTGCATAATCCACACCAAAACAAACGGGAATGGACTAAACAACTGCCGCGCATCTATGTAGTAATTATACAAAAAACTTAGGGCGGGTACTTTAAGAATGACATAAATAACAACCAATCCAATATATATTTTTGTAAATATTGAAAAAAGCTTAGGGTCAATACTTACCCATGTACCATAAAAGCCTAATACAAGTTGTAATATCAGTTCAACTTTTATAATGATTGTCATTGCCAATACCGGCAGCAAATGTACCTCTGGCTTAAGCATTACCAACAGCAAAAGGGCAATCATACTTGTTGAAATACAAGCCCAAAAAATACTATCCTTTCGCATTGAATTTTCCTTTATTTATGTACAAACTCCATCCTATAAAAATCAATACATACATGACCAACGTAAATAAGTAGTGATGGGTTGTCTCAAAAAATGGACGATAAAACTCATACACCCATTCCAATCCTGCACATCGTAACATATTTGCAATAATCAACAAAATCAATCCGATTCCTATATAAGCCGATTTTCTTTTATTGTCTCCTGGTAACAAAGCAATCACACCAGCATAAATCAACATCAATTCCAGTCCATTACATGCGTCACCAATGCGTAAAATAATGTGCTTTGCTCTAACTAATATTACTTCCGCAGCAAATTTGCTTTCGATACAGTATGCTTGAGGAAGTGAGCTTTTACCAAAGAGATTGATAAACACAACAGTACCTTCTCCAATAATCTTCGTCAATATCTTGTCTGGGAATCTGATTGGTTGTAGAATAAAAACATACAACAAGCGCCATAGACCAACACAAGAAACAGATTTGATGACAAACTGTAATGCGGGACTAAGACTTGACCACTTTTTTTTCATTTGCTTAGGGCTTAAAAAATTAATTCTGTAACAACCATTCAATATTTACCGCCGCAATATACAGCCTAATATTTAACCTTTACTGAAAATAGTTGCTCTCCTGAAGATAAGAGCTAAGCAGTAGTAATGAGGATATATACTTGAATCTGATCTAAAATAAAAACAACTGCTTTTGTTAAACCAAGTTAACATTGAAAACAATCTCGAAGTTGCGTTTCATCCTCTCCTTTACATCATACATAGGTACCGTTGTGCCTAACTCTTTTTGTATAGAGGTAACCTTTTTGTTGGCAATACCACATGGGATGATATTTTCGAAATACTGCAAATCAGTATTTACATTCAGCGCAAGGCCATGCATAGTGATCCAACGGCTACAACGGATGCCCATGGCACAAATCTTCCTTGCTTTATTGGGTTTATCAGGTTCAATCCATACACCTGTTTCGCCGGGGCTTCTGTCGCCATCAATACCATAATCTTCCAAGGTCAAAATAACAACTTCTTCCAAACAACGCAGATACCAGCCCAGGTCTGTTTTAAACTTATCTAAATCCAAGATAGGATAGGCAACCAACTGTTCTGGTCCATGGAAGGTAATATCCCCTCCCCTGTTGATATGAAAATATTCTACCCCTTTCTTCTCCCTATCTTCATCACTAATCAAAATATGTTCTTCCTTCCCACTCTTACCAAGTGTATAAACGGGATAATGCTCAACAAATAACAAGTGGTTATTCACTTGCTGACTATACAAATCAATCTCTTCTTCCTTCTTTGCATTAGCCAGAATGCCCTTTGCCTCTACATTTTGCTTCAGCAGAAACTCTTGTAAGTCCCACACTTCTTTGTAATGCCTTATCCCTAAATCTTTAAAAAACACTTCCTGTTTCATCGCACAAACTTACAAATACAAACAAGGAAAAAACGAGTTAGTTATAAACATTGAACTAACAAGAATCAAAGAGGTGATTTGTGTTCTTCAATTGCATCGTGTAGTCTTTTATCATCAATAACAGTCAAAGCCTTTTTTTGTATTTCTTCCGCCGAATTTAAGTCCTTAACTGCAATTGAGTATTCTATTAATTGTACACTTTTTTGCACAAAACTACTATCATCAAATGGCTTGTACGAATCAGCAAGTTCTTTGCTTTTACCATACTTCACAAGTCCCTCGTATGTGTCATCATGCAATTTCTTTACAGATAAATACTCTTCGATAGGATTCCCTATGTAATTATGAATTAAGTCATATCGTTTTGCAGAAAAAAGATTGTCTTTTACAGAATACCAACATTGTTTAGCAAGTTGAGAATCCTTTTGTTCCAAAATCTCAAATAGCTCAATAGTTTTTAAAGTTTCATTCAATCCCAAACTTCCATTTATTGCAACTACATCTTTGAATAAATCAACTGTTCCTAAACTATCTTTTAATTGCCTAGTTTTCTTATCTCTAACCTCTTTAAGTGCTTCCATAGCAGGTGGGTAAACATCAGCCAAGTCTTTCCAATAAGATATTGCAAACGAAACACGCACCCCCCTCATGGCGGGGTCATTTTCCAGGGCATGATTATGAAACCAAATAAACCGCTCCAAGGCTTCAGGATACTTTTTTTGAATGGTCAACATCCTTGTGTCATTTAGATATTTATTCATATCTGGCTTAGGAATAGAAAGATTCTTTTGGAAATCTTGTGCTTGGATAAACATAGAAAAGGATAGAATAATTAAGGTAATAAACAATTTCATGCAATCGTTTTTAAAAGTTAATTGATAAATTACAGTTCAAACATAATGAAAAAGATTCAGTGCTTGATTAATACATATTTCCTTCCCACCAACTGTGTATAAAAAACAATTGTCACTATAGCCTACCCATTAATTTTGAACGCGATGAAGCACAACTTTATAACAATAGAAGGGAATATTGGCGCAGGCAAAACAACGCTTACACACTTATTGGCCAAGCATTTTAATGCAAGGATTGTGTTGGAAGAGTTTGCGGACAATCCTTTTCTGCCTAAGTTTTATGAGAACCCAAAACAATACGCCTTTCCGGTGGAGTTGTTCTTCATGGCTGAACGATATAAACAAATGAAAGAGGTGGGACATACGAAAGATATGTTTCAGACGGTGACTATCTCCGATTATCTTTTTACGAAATGCTTGTTATTCGCTAAAGTCACGTTGCCTGACGAAGAATTCAGACTCTACCAGCGTTTATTTGAGATTATGGAACATCAGGTTTCTTACCCGGATGTATTAATTTATTTGCACGCACCCATCAAGAAACTACAAGCAAACATCAAGAAGAGAAATAGATTGTATGAGCAAAATATACCTGATGACTATCTATTCAAGCTTCAGGAAACCTACACCAGCTACATTAAGCAGCACAATATAAAGACCATCTTTATTGACAGTTCCAATGCTGACTTTATTGATAATCCCAAACACCTGCAAGTGGTGTTGGACGCATTGGAAGGAGATTATGGCGACGGGCAACAATACTTTTCACTACCATAAAAAATAATTGCCACAAAATTTATCAACAAATTAATGTCACTGTTAGCCGATTGTTGGTCAGCAGATAAGAACCAAACAGTCCAATATCTGACACACCATATTTCGAAAACTCAATCTTGTATAATTTTCAAATAGCTAATATATTTTCTCTCGTTGTCATTTGCAATAAATATTTTCAGAAGTAAGGTTCTTTAAGTTTTTGAGACTGTCAAAAACTTACCCCCAATGAATAAGTATTTAGGAAGATGCCAGACAAGAATTTTGCGTCTGCCGATGGACAATTGCTTAATTCTTACTCTATTATCTCATAATGTTAGTTGCAAATGCACACACGTCACGAGATGCGCCAGTAATTAACGCATGTTGCTAGTTATAAAACAAGTAGCATAAAAAGAGTTTAGAAAGTTACCAGACGAATCCGACTCTATATTATGCTCACCGAAGATAAAGTTATAGGAATTTATTTTTTGATAGATGAACTGTTGAAACATATTCGTCATTCAGAAGATAGCCACAGGCGGACAGTTGACAATATGAGAAAACAAATTGAATAAAGTATCAGTGAAACCAAAGCATTGTTCCTGACAACAATACATGATGTTACCCAAAAAGGATTCTTATTAAAAGTTGTATTGTCTTATACGCTGTACAAATAAGGAAAAATTAACTAGCAACTTGAATTAACTAGCTATGTATAAAAAAAGAAACACAAGCCCGTTAGTATTGTACTGACAGACTTGTTCGATTAACCAATTGTTTACTCTTAGCATCAATGATGCTTACGCTATATACGCCAGCTGCCAAGATAGTATTGATAGTTAAAGTAGATGTTGCACTATGACCACTATGGTTGATAGGCTGTTCCACAATTCTCTGACCCAATACATTACTGATTATTACAAAATATTGACCAGTAGCTACATTATCCATAGAAATATTCAATGTCTTGCCCTTCAGAGGATTCGGATACACCGTTATTCCCGATTCATAATTCCTGATTACCAATTTAGCAACAGGGCTAAACTTGTAAATTTCATCCGTACCGATTGCTTTGATGCGGTAGTATAATAGGTTGGCGTTTGCAGGGATACTTGCATCTTCCACAGCATAGCTGTTCATACCAGTTGCTTTCTTTGTTGTGATAGGTTGGAAGTTTGCACCATCGTTACTGCGCTCTACCTCATAGCTTGTAATATTTGCCTCCTTAGCGATACTCCATTTCACAATTGCATCCTCGTTGTTCTTTGCAGCAGAGATACTTGTAAACGATACAGGCAATGTGTTTGCTGCATTAAATACTAATTCAAAACGGTTATTCCCTTGGCTTGCTGTATCACTCGTTACACTAAAATCATACGCTTGCTTTGCACGGATATCCTGACTTACTCCTAAAAACTTATCCAATAAAACAATAGAAGTATTAGCATCTATAGCCTCATAATCGCTGAACAACAATCTGAAAGTTCCATTTACACTACTAGTAATACCCAAAAAGGCTGTATCTACGGCAAGGCTATCGGATAATGTTGCTATAGCCAACTTGTTATTACCTTTTAGGGTAACTAGCTTTTGGTTGGCAGTACTAAAGGACTGTGCATCTATATTTGGGTTATAGAAATTCAATCCATAAGGCTTAAACCTAACTACTACTTCATCAAGTAAAGTACTATCTATAGTTCTAAAGCCTACCCGTATCATTTCATTAGCACTACTTCCAAAGTATTGGGTATTAGGCACTATTCCATTCGTTTTATGACTCTCCTCAAAAGTAACTGTGCCTGCAGATCCGGCTTTAGTTGCTTGTACAAAAAACGCCTGACCACTTGCTATATAGTCTCCACTGGTATTGTCGTAACTATTGGCAGCATTAGCAATTACCCCATCTAAGTAAGTTGTGTAATTGTTGTTGCCAAAAGGACTATAAGTCCACATTTTCTTGTAGATGTTAGTACTATTTGAGGTACTAAATGCCGTAAAACTTATTTGACTTGGGTATGGATTGGCCAACAGGTTAAACCTAGACAAAGTAGTATCATACAAGTTGGCTGTAACAGAACCAGTTGACACGGTGCCAGTAGCACTCAATGTTACAGCTTCTGGTGGGGTTGGTGTACTTGTTTCGAACTGGTTGGCACAGGTAACGGTAGCACTATTCCTGTTACCTCTCACATTTACAACATAACCAGTACCAGGAGTAAGATTTGTAGCTTCTGTGTTATCAATGCCAACATACCTACTGCCATTTACTGTTGCAGCACTATATTTATAAATAGTAGGAGAATTGCTCAGCGACACGTCAAATCCATTGCTGTTATACCTATCTGTGTTGCCACCATCACCTGTAGTGATACCACAAAGTGTACCACCAGTGCCATAACCAGATACATAAATCTGTTGTTGCCAACTATTTCGAACAGTTGCTGTAACAGGGCTTCCGATGTAACTGTACTTGCGGGCAGTCTTAGCAGTAATGAATCGTTCAGCAGTTATAGTACCATTAATATAACTACCACTTCCTTGATTTATCCTTGCAGTACCAGCACTTGTAGAAACCAAAGTAAGGTTACCACCCGTATTTAAAGTACCTGAGGTGGGGGTCAACGTGCCAGTAACATAGATTGGTCCAGCCAAGGTTACACCAGCCGCATTGTTGATGGTAAGGTTTTGTATCGTATCATTTGATAGACTTGTTTTATTGATAGTTTGTATCGCTGTCCCATTGAATACGATTGTACCATCAGTTGCAGACAAAGTACCATTGTCGTTTATATCCCCTGTCAGGGCAAGGGAATTGGTAACCCTTAAATTACCACCGCTATTAATAGTCAAGCCATTGATAACTACACTAGTTGATACTACAGGATTATTAGGCACGCCAGAAGCTATTACCGCATTACTGGTACTGATAGGTATATAATTACTGATCCAGTTACTATTGTTTGTCCAACTGTTTGAAGTTGTACCTGTCCAGGTGGGTGGTGTTGCAAGGGTTAACTCATTTAAAGAAACACCACTTAGTCCTGTAGTTTGTAAATAGGTACTTCCCGTGTTGAGTGAAGCTACAGGTTCTGTATTCCAATTGCTACCATCATGTACATTTAAAGAGAGGTAATTGGTAGGAATACTGTTTAGTGCAGAGTTGTTATAAACAAATTGTAAAGAACCTGTAAAAGGGTTGCTGGTATTAGTAAACTGATATACACTATTAATATAAGGAAAAGAGACAGCATTACTAGCCGTGGTATTGTGCGAAAGACTAGTACCATTGATGGTAAAATCGGCACTAGGGGTAATATCCAGACTATCTGCCCCAATTACAGTACCAGCCGCTATATTAAAGTCTGTACCAGATGCCACAGATAGTACCTGCGCTTGCAAACTAGCCGTGCAAAGAAGCAAGATGCTTATGAAAAGGTAACTTAGAATATGTTTCATAATATAAAGTTGTACGTTGTAAGGATTCAAAACCCTATTAAGACTAGCTCACTACAATCCAACACAATTAAAAAGAACTAATATCAATTGATAATTATTAATTATCAATTATTAAAACACCCTAAACAGCATTGCAGTGGTGGCACTTGTAAAAACCAAACTGAATTTACCAATAGCATTGGCAGTAGAAACAGTTAACAAATTGCCCGTTGCTGTTGCGGGAGTGGTTGCCTGCGTAATGCCGGTACCCGTTAATACCAATGTAACTGTATTAGCACCAGCAGAGTTATCTACTGTAAAGTTGATGGTAGTACCCCGTGCCGCTGTAATGCCCAAAGCTGTAACTATAGAGGTAACTGTAGGTAAAATAATTGTAACAGAAGAAGTACTTGTACTGGTAATATAACCCGAAATTATTTGTGCAGCAGTAGCAGTTGCCGTTGCATTGATGGCATTAAGCGTAGGGTTTATATTTAGCACATTGCCACTTGTATTTACACTTACTACACCAGTGTTACCCAATTGTACAGTATTACTAGCTGCCACGCTTGCCCCATTACCTATGGCTGTTGCATTGGTAAGCGCTGCACTTGCAACATCGGCGTGGTGTCCAATTGTAGTATTATAGCTTCCTGTACTATTAGTTAATGAGGCACTATCACCAAGGGCTACATTGAAGTTACCTGTGGTGTTATTTAATAAAGAACTGTCTCCAAGAGCAGTATTGTTTCTACTGGTGGTATTTGCCTCCATGGAATTATTACCCACAGCAACATTATTATTACCAGTTGTATTTGCCCCCAAAGTATTATTACCCACAGCAACATTATTATTACCAGTTGTATTTGCTTTCAATACACCATGCCCAAAAGCAGTATTATAGCTACCCGTTGTGTTTAATAACAGGGAGCTGTCTCCTAGGGCTACATTGAAGTTACCTGTGGTGTTGTTTAATAACGAGCTATCTCCAAGAGCAGTATTGTTTCTACCAGTAGTATTTGCTTTTAAAGCAAAATTTCCAGTTGCAGTATTACTACTACCCGTAGTATTTGAATATAGCGCATAGCCTCCATTTGCAGTGTTGAAGTTTCCTGTTGTGTTAGTAAGTAAAACACTATCTCCTGTGGCAGTATTGTACCTGCCCGTAGTATTATTTATCAATGCGTTATTACCCACTACAGTGTTAGTCGAAATACTTCCTCCCCCTAACCCTAATTTTATATAATTTATATTAGTGACAATAAAATTACCCTTAGGAGTAGAAATGATGACATTGCCATTTGAAGCGCCAAGGTTGATATTACCATTTGAAACACCAAGGTTCACATTACCACCAGGAGGAAAAATGTTGATATTACCAAAAGAAGGAGCAAGGGTGACATTACCGATATAAGGAGTAATGTTGAAATTACCAGTATCAGACATATTGAAATTACCAGTACCAGACATGTTGAAATCACCATTAGAAATAAAGTGGGAAAATTTGTTGGTATGTATGCTACCATTTATGTTTACTGTAGTTACACTCGAATCACCTAACGTGATCGTGTTGCTGGTGGTTACACTTGCACCATTGCCAATGGCTGTAGAATTGGTAATTCCGTTGGCTATAGATGCATTGTGTCCTATGGCAGTATTATAGCTTCCAGTACTGTTTGTAAATAAAGCACTATCGCCAAGTGCGGTATTAAAACTACCAGTTGTATTATGCAATAAGGCACTATCACCCATGGCAGTATTATTATTACCTGTAGTGTTTGCAGATAAAGCATTAGTACCAACGGCAGCGTTATTACTACCAGTACTATTAGTTTTCAATACACTATGTCCTAAAGCAGCATTATAGCTACCCGTTGTGTTTGAGAAAAGGGAACTATCGCCAACAGCAGTGTTGAAGTTACCAATTGTGTTAGCAGATAAAGAATTAGTACCAACACCCGCGTTATTATAACCAGTGGTATTTGTATTTAATACACCATGTCCCAAGGCAGTATTGTAGCTACCTGTAGTATCACTATACAAGGTACTGTCCCCTACAGCAACATTAAAATTTCCCTTAGTGTTTTGAAGCAAAGCACTGTCTCCTATGGCAGTATTGTTTCTACCTATTGTATTATTAATTAGTGTTTTTAATCCCAATGGGGTGTTTGTAGTAGTAATTATTAAAGATGAAGGTGTTGCCCAGTAAAGTGCTCCACTGCCATTATCTGTTAATACTTGCCCTGTAGCACCCTGCATGTTGGGATAGGTTTCTGTTCCTGCTTTTAATGTACCACTCATGATCACATTGTTTACACTACTATTACCCAATTGTATGGTATTACTAGCTGAAACAATTGCTCCATTACCTATTGCTGTTGCATTGGTGATGGTGTCAGAAGCTATATCTGCATGGTGCCCTATAGCTGTGTTATAACTACTGATAGTATCAGTTAACAAGGCACTATCCCCAAGGGCTGTGTTAAAACTCCCAGTAGTGTTATATATCAAAGCACTGTCTCCTATAGCAGTATTGTTTCTACCAGTAGTGTTTTTAAAAAGTGTCAATAATCCCAAGGGGGTGTTAGTGGTAGTGATACCTGAAGCACCTGTAGAACTTGAAGAACCAGGTGTTGACCAATAAAGCACCCCACTTCCGTTATCTGTTAAAACCTGCCCGGGCGTACCATGCGTATTGGGATAAGTTTCTGTGCCTGCTATAAGATTGCCAGTTGTAGTTAAACTAGAGGAGAATGTTTTTGCCCCTCCAATGGTTTGTGCAGAAGTAAGGTCTACGTAACTACCCGACACAGTTGCACTACCAATAAATACCCAACTTGAACCATTGTAGTAATACAAACCATTGGTACCATCGGTTTGGTAAATGGTCAGACCAGCCGCAGGGCTACTTATCGCATTCTTTTGGGCAGAAGTCATTCTTGGAGGTAGGAAACCCTTGGTAGTACTGGTTACATCCAATTGTGCCGATGGGTGGATACTTGCGGTGGGCACACCAATACCTACTTGTGCTGTTGCTGCAAATGCTAATAGGGTACTAACAGTTGCTAATAGTAGCTTTACTTTTGTCATTGTTGTTTAAGAGTTATTTGTTGTTTATTTATAATTACGACGTCTACTGTTAAAACTTGTTGAGCAATTATATCAGAACTTAAAATAGCGAACTTCTTTTTTATGTTACTACTTATTCTTGCAATAAAAACTCGAACAATCATAAATATATTGTCAGTTAATTCTAGTAAAGCCAGTGGTTAAAGTGAAGAAATTTGGATGGATGACTCTTCTATATCTGTCAGGTTGTTCTACATTTTTTTCGAGTTCATTCTCTCTTTTGTAGACAGGGTATAGACTGCGAAAATAAGGGTGCAACTCTACATACACAAAAATTTTAGATATTACTAAATATTGCATATTAATAACCTGCATTACAATGGCATTGCTTACAACCATGAATACCATCTTGGTAATGTTGAATTGTCTAGATTAACGATCCCCCATAAATGCAAGTGATTAGTAATTATCGTTGTCATTACTCATTGATGTATGGTAGCTGCTTCGTCCTAAAAAAGTTTACATGTTTGTTAAATAGTCTACGGACTTTGTTTTTCAAATTCACTATTTTGTCCTTGTACAGAAAATACTTTATCTTATCTATCCTACAAGCAGGGGCAAACATTACTAGGCTATAAAAGTAAACCCTTCTTTTGGTATTAATATAGCAAATGGCTGGACTCATGTGATTGTCACCAATCTGAGTGCTACCGATGCAGGTTTCTTTAATCTATTTGTTAAGCACGGCAGGAGTAGTTATGAGCGATTTGTAAGCAGTAAGAAAAAAAGCCCCATTCCAGATTGAGAAATGGGGCTTTTTTTTGTTGGTTGTATAGATCCAAAAGGTATGTAGCAGTTATCATCAACTTATGCCTATACCCACATCAACTTGTGTTACAACTGTGGTTAACTTGTACCCATACCCGACATTAGGTGATGTTACCATTGGGGTAAACTTATGTATATACCCCACATTAACTTGTGTTACCATTGGGGTAAGGTTGTGTTACCACTGGGGTTCACTTGTGTATATACCCCACATCAGGGTGTACCCAACTAGTGATAACTTGTGTATATACCCCACATCAACTTGTGCTACCACTGGGGTTCACTTGTGCATATACCCCACATCAAGGTGTACCCAACTAGTGATAACTTGTGCCCATACCCCACATCAAGGTGTACCCAACTAGTGATAACTTGTGCCCATACCCCACATCAACTTGTGTTACCACTGGGGTTCACTTGTGTATATACCCCACATCAAGGTGTACCCAAACAATGATAAGCTATACCCAGAACACACATCAACTTGTGCTACCACTGGGGTTCACTTGTGCCTATACCCCATACCCTATCGCACTACTAGTGTGGCAAAAAGAGCCTAAATTTTTCATCTGGTCAATTACCAACCAACGCAATTATTGTAATTATTGTGTGGACTGTCCCCCCTTTATTCTTTGGGTTTCAGCTATAAGTATTCAGCTTAGCAAGTAGCACTAAACTTTAGCTTAACGTCATTATTCCCGGGGAATTGATAATGCAAAAACTCCCTGTTAGTAATCTAAATTTTGATTTAATGTAACGGAATCTTTTTTGTAATCATTGATGTCTGTTAATGGTATAGGCATGATAGCATACTTTTTTAGAGTACTGGTTAAAGCCCCTGATCTTGCCAACTGATAAGTTACTACCCCATTTTTTATTGTGTAGGTTAAATTCTGTTTAGTATAATGGTAATACGAATACGTATAACCTGGCGTTGTTAAATGACTTGAGTTACGAACCCGTGTGAGATCGAATATACGATGCCCCTCGAAAGCGAATTCTTTTCTATTTTCGAGTAAAATAGCTGCATCAAAACCCGAAGCTGTTGTTGGGGCAGTAGGACTAATAATTTCGTTTCTGGCATTGGCAATCTTGAGAATGTCTTGATATCCTGTACTGAAGCCCATAGAATACCCCTCTGCCTCGGCACGAATAAGATACATTTCTGCAATACGGAATATCTTTATGTTCTCAGCAAAATTGGTAATGTCATTATACTTGTTGATGATGAGTGTATTTGTTTCGCCACCGAAAGCTGCCCTGTTACCCGGAGTCATGAAGCCTCTTCTAACATCTGCGGTATCATATATCTTCCACATAGTATCTGGCGCCAACATCTCACCGTATCCACCTTGACTAAATTCGTAGGCGATACTAGTAGAGCCTTGGTTATTGAACTGGTTGTTTGCCAACTCGAAGATTGACTCGGTATTGCCTTGTGTATGGAAATCGGTTGTCATGGTTAGAGCTGGGAATAACTGATATAACGAGTTATTGATAACCACATTGGCATATTTGATTGCATTGGCATAATCGCCCTTGTATAAGCTAACTCTTGCGGCGAGTGCATTAACAGAATAGTAATTCATCCTGATTCTGAATAAAGAAGGATCATAAACCCCGTTTACAAGGATTCTACCATTGGTGTTTGATGGTAGGTAAACTAAGGCAGAATCTATATCATTCATTACTTGTGCGTAAGATTGTTCTATAGAACTGCGTGGCACATAAAATTGGCTCGGTACAGCAGTAGTACCCAATACCTGCGTAAGGCTTTGTGGATAGGAGCTTAATACAATTGGAATACCTTGATCCATTGCAGTGCTATCATTACCAACCCCTTTGGTATAAGAATAACAGAAGAACCTAGTGAGATCAAAAAAGGTGAGCGCACGGACGGCATAGGCTTCGCCAATTAATTGTCTTAATTCGAGAGAATCGGTATGGTTTGCACCTGCAGAGCTTGATGGATGCAGTAAAGGCGCTTTGTTGATGATTGTATTTGCATTGATTACAATTGAATAGGCCTGATCCCAGAGACTTTGGGCGTAAGAGTCGCTAGAAGTGACGGTTCCATTAGCCCAGTTGGTGTACCTAGCACCTGTTTGAACGCTTCGGTAAATATTGTCAGCTGTTAAATCTGGAATCAACGTAGCTGCTTCACCATAATAAGTATTGTTTACTAGTCCTGCGTACAAACCAACAACGGCTGTGCGAACATTGGCTACACTATTAAGGGCGCTATCTGCAAGGATTGAGTCGCTGGGAGAAAGATTTGTAAAATTCTTGCTACAGGAGTTAAGGAAGAATCCTGCTGCTATCAATGGTAAAATATACTTGAATAATTTCATGATGTTGAGATTTAAGTCAATAACTAAAATACAATGTTTGCACCTAATAATATTGTAACCTGTTGAGGAGGTTGAAGATTTATTTGTCCGTCTACACCAGTTTGAGGATCATAGATCAATCTTTTATCTTTTACAAGCGTATATAGATTGTTTGCTCTCAGATAGACTTTAGTTGTAGTGATTTTTGCTTTAGACAATATCCTTGCAGGGAAATCATAAGAAAGCATTACGTCTCTCAAGCGAATGTAACTACCATCATATAAGAATCTAGTTGAGTTCATGTTGCTGATTCCAGTTTGTGTCCCTAGGTAAACGGGTGCTGGGACTGTAGTAATATCCCCAGGCTTTTGCCATCTGTGGTTGTAATCGTACAGTGGGATGTTGCCAGTGGAACTGAAGCCAGTAGACCCATCAGAGCTATTGAAAACGCCATTGTTGTCGTAAATTTTATTTCCGTAGTTGTAAAACAACATAACCAACAAAGAGAAATGTCTGTAAGAGAATGAGTTAGTAATCCCACCGAAGAACTTGGGAAGTGCACTTCCCTGATCTGACAAATGCTTTAGTGCAGTACTGTAGGAATTTGTTGTTTTGGCTTTGCCAGTAGAGTCATATCCTGTTACCCACAGCGCCTGACCAGTGGCACTATCTACGCCACCATAGGTTGAAGTGTACCATTGATAGTAATCGGTTCCGGGATGTCTGTCATAAGTACCAGTTGTGTTTCTAACCAATTGAAGGATTGTATTTTGATTGGTTGTAAAGTTTATTTGCGTAGCCCATCTAAATCCTGTTGCAGTTTTCGGGACAATATTTACTGTATTAAAGATAATCTCGAAGCCGGTATTACGCATTGTACCATAATTGCCGCTTGAAACCGTTAAACCAGTAACACCAGACAAAGGAAAAGACATTAACAAATCGGTTGTTTTGCGGGTGTACCAATCGAAGGAAGCTGCTACCCTATTTTTAAACAAGGAGACATCAAAACCAATATTAAGCGGATAGTTTTTTTCCCAAGTAAACCCAGAGTTCTGCAATTGCTTGAAGGAAATACCTGCCTCATCACCGTAAGAGCTATTTAATCCGTATAGTCCTTGCCAGGCATAATCGGGAAGACCTATTGAGTTACCTGTTTTACCATAACTAGCCCTAAGTTTAAGGCTAACAATTTGTGGTACCCTAAAAAACTTTTCTTTGGATATATCATATCCCGCACCTATACTCCAAAATTGTCCATTTTTGTTTCCTATGGCAAAACGAGACTGATCATCATTTCTAATCGATGCAGACGCGTAAATTTTATTCCTGAATGAATAGCTACCGTTCAAGAACTGAGATACAAGTGCCTCTTGCTGTATGATAGCGGTTGGTTGCAATGGGATAGCTGCATTTGAAATAGAGTACATTCCTATTTCGGGCAGGTTATAGGCCGTAACACTTACGGTGTTATCAGTCCTCTTAGATGCTTCATATCCTCCAAAAAATTCGAAACTGTTATCTACATTTAGAGTGCGTTTATATCTTATGATATTTGTCCATATCCAGTTGGCAATGTCTCCAGTAAAGTTTGATATTGAACCATTTTGTGCTACGTTGTCATTACCATATCTAGGGTCATTATAAATTAGATTAAAAGCGTGACTATAGTCTAATCCTATTGTAGATTCGTAGGTAAGCCCTCTTCCGAGCCTATAAACTCCATTGGCAGTTCCTCTAAGAATGTAAGTTGTAGTTCTTCTCAGATCGAATTTTTGAATTGCTACAGGATTATAGCCACTATTAAAATCGGTTCTGTAAGTACCATCAGGATTAGTAGGGGTCAACCAATCCTGTAATCGATACATGGCTCTTGTAGGATTCATGAAAGTTGCTCCTATAACTGAACTGTTAGACAATTGGTAGGCCCCACTGATTCCTGCATTCAAAGTAAACCTATCAGAAGCTCTATGTGTAACATTTATGAGCGTTGTTATTTTTTTGTAACTAGTAGCGTTCTGTACACCGTCTATTTGAAACAAACCTCCGGATACATAGAAAGTTGTTTTCTCATTTCCTCCGCTTGCATTAAGAGAAGCGTTTGCGTAGTTACCTTGTCTTAGCACTTGCTTAAACCAGTCGGTGTTGATGGTGCTATCTATACCTATTTGTGCTAATTGTGCACTGAATTGATTAGGGTCGTTTCCAGCATTTTTCCACCCTTCTCTTAGATATTCAATCATTTGGGTTGTACTCGCTGTTCTGTCCTTAGAGTTTTTAAGAGTAAAGTAACTGATACCAGTTTGTAGTCTGCAATCAAGCACTGTTTTGCCTGCTTTTCCTTTTCTGGTAGTAATTAAGATAACACCATTTGCGCCTCTAGAACCGTATAATGCCGTTGCAGCTGCATCTTTTAATATGACAGTACTTTGTATATCTAAAGGGTTGAGGGCGGCAATTGTATTAGAACCCAATCCATTGGATATATCACCAGAAACTAATGGGATACCATCTACTACATATAGAGGTGCACTTGAGGCAGTAATTGAACCCACACCTCTGATTCTAATGTCTGGTGTAGAGCCAGGCTGACCAGTTCCGGATGTTGACAGAACACCTACTGCATTTCCCTGCAAACTTTCCTGAAATGAAGCTCTTGGCACATCCTCAATCATCTGATTGTTGATTGTTGTTGCTGCACCAGTAAACGTAGAGCGTTTTTGAGTCCCATAGGCGACAACTACTACATCTTCCAAATCGGAAGCAGATTCTTGTAATGTTACACTTACTATTCCAGAAGCTGTAGGCTTGGAAGTAGTTGTTAAATATCCGATAGCTGAGAATTCGAGCGTTGCATTTTCTGGCACTTCCAATGTGAAGGAGCCATCAGACTTGGTAGTTGTACCAATTTTTTGCCCCTTTACTTTTACAGACACTCCTTCCAATGGCTTTCCATCCTTGCTGGAAACTATTTTACCTATAATTTTACGAGGAGGCGCGTAGTAGGCTGAATTAACCGATGCAAAGCGAAGTTCGCCATAGGGAGTCTCGATCAGATTGTAGAGATTACCGTCACTTGATTTTTCGGTGGTGACCTTATCTGACGTAATAACAAAAGTATTCTTGGAAATCTTTTTGTATTTGAGACCAGTATTCTTCAGGAGCTCCCCAAGAATGTCTTCTATGAACCCGTTCATGTCTGGAACTGCAACTTGCTTGTTAGCAATAGAGGAATCACTGAAAAGGAAAAATACACCGCGGGTTTTATTTAGATCTTTCAGAACTGAAAAAAGGTTCTGTTTTTGATTTTTAGCCACAATCTGATTACTCACTGCATAGTGAAATATGCTTTGACCTGTCCCCTCCGATTGAGCTGCCAAAACAGTGATTGTACCTGTAAATAATGGGAATAATAAAGCCACCCTTCCCAAAAAAACTTTGGAATTTCTCATAAAAAAAGTACAGTTAAAATGTTATAAAATCTCTATTCGCTAGTTTGGTAAATTCACAATTACCTTGTTGTCCTTACGCTCTAATTTGAAGTCGGAAGTTGCTTCCAACGATTGAAGCAAGACCTCTAGATTGTCGTTGGGCAATATCCCAGTAACTGTTCTTTTAGAAATTACTGTGCTATCGGCTCCCAATTCCATATCAATACCATACAATTCATTTATCTTCTGACAAACTTCAGAGATACTTGTATTTTCGAAATATAGTCGTTTATTAACCCAAGCTAAAATCTTTTCTTGCTTTGCCTTTTCGGGTTTAAGATTATCTACGTCAACTGTTTCACCATTGTATTCAATAGATTCACCGGGCAACAATTTAATTTCTCTGCCACTTTGAAAATGAATCGTCACGCCACCTTCTTGCAGCATGATTGTTTCTTTATTTTTACGATTTAGTACATTGAATTTTGTACCTGTTACAATTACGTCGAGTTTGTTTGCATGTACTACAAATCTTTGGTGGTTTACTTTTTTTGTTACATGAAAAAAAGCTTCTCCTTCAATCCAAACTTCTCGGTCTTTAGTCTTCTCCCAATTGGCAGCATACTTTACCGAACTATTGCTGTTAAGCAAAACAGAAGTACCATCAGGCAATTGTTTCTCAGCAATTTGTCCAAAATCTGTTTTCTGTTCTTCTTTTCCAAAAACTTCATTGAAAACATAGGCAGCACCAGCCAAAATAATAATACAAGCTGCCGCAGAAACCATCCATCTAAACCAGTTTAAGCTCACCACCTTTGCAGGTTTCTTTTCTTGGTTTAAAGAATTCAATAATCTATTTTTTTCTTGCTCTATTATACTTTCGCTTACATTTGTTTCAGCAAGTTTCATATATTTGAACAACTTTAATGCTTCTTCAACGTCGCTTTTTTGCTCTGGATGTTCCACCATCCATTGCTTCCATTCAGAAGTTCGTTGAGAAGTTTGGTTCGAAGCCCAGTCGACAAACCCTTCGTCCACCAATATTTCATCCACCTGTTTCATAGCCATCTTATTCGTTTGTGTTTTATTTTTAATGATAGAGTGCTAGCGAATATAATAATGTAACACTGGGTAATAAAAAATTTATGAACGATAAGGAAAATGATTCATTAGTTTGGGAGCAATTCAGACAAGGCAAAAAAGATGCTTTGGCAGAATTGTTTTGCAAATACTTTCCGGATTTGTTTAAATATGGGTGCAAATTCTCTGATGATACCGAGGTAATAAAAGATACTATTCAAGAACTTTTTCTTGACTTATGGCATCAAAAAGCCCCACCGCCTGTACAATCGATAAAGGCATATCTTATCAAAGCGATGAAATATAAATTGCTAAAGATTGTAGAGAAATCAAAAAAGACGACCAACTTTGATGGGCAATCAAATGTCAGCTTCGAGGTGAGTCATGAATCTTTTGTGATAAGCAGCGAAGAGGACAAAAAGAAAGTACTGCAATTAATTGCTGCGTTGGCAAAACTTCCTAATCGGCAACGAGAGATTATCTATCTAAAATATTATTTGAACCTCAGCTACGAAGAAATCTGTGATATCATGCAGATACAATACCAAGTGGCCCGGAATCAAATTTCTCAGGCCATAAAAACCTTGAAGAGTATTGTTGGGGGAGGTTTACTGTGTTGGTTTCTACTCCGATTAGGTAAATCATTCTAACCTTTCTGTTCAAACCAGATTTTACAACATGAGAGTTGGATTAATCCAAAGCTATTTCAAGCTTTCATTTTCTTTTACCAGTATTTGTTACGACTTCTTTGCTACGATTATCATCCTTGGAGATTGCTTTACGTCATAATTACCCAAATCGTAATCACCAAATACAGCTATTACTTTCGTTTGTTGCCGTGCAAGCATTTGAGCAAAGTCTTCCAAGCTAAACTTTGCCACTCTTTCTGTATAAGAATGCTCGGATACTGCTTTCAGGCCCTCACTTATCTTTATTTGCTTATAAAAGTTTGCTTCATCCTCCCACTTTGTAATGTAAAAGTTAACCTCATTAACAACAATAGTGACATTGGGTTCCAGTCTGTCAGACACATATTGCACATTGAGGTAATCAATTACAAATACCCCTTGGGGTTTTATACTCTGTGTGATGGTACGGATGGCATTGTTGTGGTCCCGTTGCTTTTTGAAATAACCAAAGCTGGTGAAGAAATTAAAGGCATAATCATAGTAATTGATCCTGAAAGGGTTTCTCATATCATGCTGATAGAAGTGAAGATTGTCTGATTCATCCAGCATTGCTTCTGCAATTGATGCCTCCGACAGGTCGATACCAGATACATCAAACCCCATATCTGCCAATACTTTGCTG
Source organism: uncultured Chitinophagaceae bacterium (assembly GCA_903895845.1). Taxonomy (GTDB): domain Bacteria; phylum Bacteroidota; class Bacteroidia; order Chitinophagales; family Chitinophagaceae; genus Parasediminibacterium. The sequence continues at coordinate 71,607 of CAITVK010000042.1, read as the reverse complement.
TGCCTGCCCTTTCCACAAGCTACATCGAGCATTGTAGCACCTATAGTAGGCTTTAAATAGGCAATTAATCTATTAATGAATGTTTGCGCCTCATCATCATTCCTATTTTGATATAGTAAATGATAATAGGGGGAGTTGAACCAATCTTTATACCATGCAGTTTTCTTCACCGTGCTAAGATAGGAGGTAAAAATTAAGCACTGTCGGAAAAAACTTTTCATTTATGTTTGCACCTCCCCATTTTCATTCAAAACAAACATCATTCTATGTCATTAATAAAGAGTATTTCAGGTATCAGAGGCACCATTGGTGGTTGTGTTGGCGACTCGCTTAGTCCGATAGACATTGTTAAATTTACTGCTGCTTACGGTACATGGATTCTTGGGCGGACCTCGGGTTCTACTAATAAAAAGATAGTTATCGGAAGAGACGGCCGCATCAGTGGTAAATTGGTGCAAGGACTTGTTGTAAATACTTTGAATGCCTTGGGACTAGACGTGATAGATCTTGACCTCAGCACTACACCAACTGTGGAGATGGCGGTTGGGTTTCATGAGGCCGCGGGGGGAATTATATTGACTGCAAGCCATAACCCCAAAGAGTGGAATGCACTTAAATTATTGAACAGTAAAGGAGAATTTATCAGTGGTGCCGACGGTGCCGCTATCCTGGAAATGGCTGCTACAGATAATTACAACTTTGCCACTGTGGACCATCTTGGTTCTTATTCTATTGACAATACGGCTCTCTACACGCACATTGCCGCTGTTGTAAACTATCCTTTGGTGGACATTGCGGCTATCACCAATGCAAAGTTTAAAATAGTAATTGATGCCATTAACAGTACGGGCGCAACGGCTGTGCCTGCTTTGTTGAAAGCATTGGGTGTAGAAACTTACACGGTTTTGAATGCAACAATAAATGGGCAGTTTGCACATAACCCCGAACCTCTTCCACAACACCTCAGGGAATTGTGTAGTGAGGTAACCAAGCAGAAAGCTAGCTTGGGTATTGCTGTTGACCCTGATGTGGACAGACTTTGTTTTGTTTGTGAGGATGGCAGTTTATTTGGGGAAGAGTACACACTTGTAGCTGTTGCGGATTATATATTAAAGCATAAAAAAGGAAATACCGTCAGCAACATGTCTTCTACAAGGGCGCTTAAGGATGTAACTATTAATCATGGTGGAGAATACACACCAAGTGCTGTTGGTGAAGTAAATGTGGTTACCAAAATGAAAGCTACCAATGCAGTGATTGGTGGTGAAGGTAATGGCGGCATCATTGTTCCTGATTTGCATTATGGTCGCGATGCGCTGATAGGTATTGCGTTGTTTCTGACACATCTGGCACACGAAAAGAAAACTGCAAGACAGATACGCAATCAGTACATCAATTACTTTATGAGTAAGAATAAAATTGAACTGGAGGGTGGTATTGATGTAAAGAAGGTGTTTGCACACATTCAGAAGAAATATAAAAAGAACCCTATCAACACTGAAGATGGGCTGAAAATAGAGTTTGACAATGACTGGGTACACCTTCGTACCAGTAATACCGAGCCTATTATCCGCATTTATGCAGAGAGTGCCTCTGAAGTAACCGCAGACAATATTGCACATAGGTTGATGCAAGATATCAGAGAGGCAATGAATGGCTAAGTCTTAAGTTGTAAGTATTAAGTCGTAAGGGAAGTAAGAAACAAGAAATAGAACCCTTTTTCTTATCTCTTCCGATTATGACTTACAACTTATCCCTTACGACTAAATTTACATCATGAAAGAAAGAATCTATCTAGACAATGCTGCTACAACCCCGCTTGATGCGGAAGTTTTGGCTGCGATGATGCCTTATCTGACTACGCATTATGGCAATCCATCTTCTATCTATAGTTATGGAAGAGAGAGCAGACTGGCAATAGAGAATGCCCGCAAGCTGGTTGCAAAATTACTGAACGCGCATCCGTCGGAGATATTCTTTACCTCTGGTGGCACGGAGAGTAGCAATATGGCCATCACTGCCGCCGTGAGGGATCTGGGTTGTTTGCACATCATCTCCTCTCCTATTGAGCACCATGCCACACTGCATACTGTAGAACATTTGCATCAAACAGGGGCTGCCAGCTTATCTTTTGTTAAGTTATTACCCAATGGACATATAGATTTAGATAATCTTGCCGCACTACTGGAAACTAGTAAGGACAGGTGTCTGGTAACGTTGATGCACGCCAACAATGAGATTGGCAACCTATTGGACATCTATGCCGTTGGTGATTTGTGCAAGCAATATAATGCCATCTTCCATTGCGATACCGTGCAGACTGTGGGGCATTATCCCATCAACCTGCGAAATACGCCCGTACACTTTATTACTGGTGCTGCCCATAAGTTTCATGGTCCAAAGGGAGTAGGTATTTTATATATCAATGAGAATGTAAAGATTAAACCCTTTGTTCTGGGAGGAGCGCAAGAGCGCAATATGCGTGCTGGCACCGAGAACCTATATGGCATTGTTGGTTTTGCCAAGGCATTGGAGATTGCTTCTGCAAACTATGAGTCAGATAGTACCTACATTAAAAGTGTGAAGCTGTATATGATGGAACAATTGCAAAAGCACATACCGGAAGTTGTTTTTAATGGTGACGTTGCGGGCAGCAGCCTTTATACAGTTCTTAGCATCAGCATACCCCAAACGGAAAGAAGCGAAATGGTCTTGTTTAACCTAGACATCCATAACATCTGTGCGAGTGGCGGCAGTGCCTGTGCGAGTGGTTCCAACGTAAGCAGCCACGTTATGCAAGCCATCAACAACAACCCCAATCTGATTACTATCCGTTTCTCATTCAGCAAATACAATACTTACAAAGAGATTGATACCGTCGTGCGGTTATTAAAGGAAATGATATAGTGAGAATAAGCATATATAAGCATCAATAAAGACTATTCCGCTGCATATTTGATGCTTTCTTTACTTCACCAATTGGAAACTACTCTTTAATAATATACTATCGGAAGCAGTACCAATCATCAACTGAAAACGTCCGGGTTCTGTTCCCCATTCTAGCTTTCTGTTATAGAAGCTAAGTTTTTCCTTATTGATAATAAAACTGATTTCCTTGCTTTCACCTACATTCAGTTTTACCTTGACAAAGTCTTTTAGTTCTTTTACTGGACGGGCAATAGAAGCTACCTCATTGCGCAAGTACAACTGTGCAACCTCTTCCCCAGCATACTTGCCGATATTAGTAAGCTTGAAACTTACAACAATCGAATCCTTTTCGTTCATTGTACTGTCACTAAGCTGAAGGTCGCTATATTGAAAATTAGTATAGCTAAGCCCATAACCAAATGCATAGCGTGGGGTGTTTTCTTCATCTATATAAGAAGAAAGATACAACTTGCTTTTCTGGTTCTCATAAGCCCTACCCGTGCTTAGATGACTATAATAAATAGGTATCTGCCCCATCGACCTTGGGAAAGTAATGGGAAGTTTGCCAGCGGGGTTATAATCACCATACAATACATCCGCTATCGCATTGCCCGCCTCGCTACCGAGCCACCAAGTATATAGAATCGAAATTGCTTTGTTGGCAATGGTATTAAATATCAAGGATCTGCCGGCCATCACCACCACCACTATTGGTTTGCCAGTTTGTTGCAATGCAGCAAACAATTTCTCTTGGTCTCCGGGCAAATGGATATCAGCCCTCGACTTCGATTCGCCACTCATGTCATAAGTTTCACCAACAGCAAGAACAACAACATCGGCTTTATTGGCAACTACAACCGCCTCATTTATCTCATCATCTGTTGTTTTGGGGACAGTTCCCCCTTTGGCATACAACAACTCGTTGCTGCCCCTGCGCGCCATCAAACCTTCATACAGACTAACCATATTGGTAGAATCTGTATTAACTGTCCAGCTTCCAGCCATATCCCTTTTTGCTTTAACCAAAGGTCCTATCAAGGCTATCGTTCTGTTATTTTGGGTCAATGGCAGCAGTTCATTCTCATTTTTCAATAGCACAATAGACTTTCTAGCCATCTCCCTGGCAATGGCCCTATTGTTGGGATCGTTGATAACCCTCACTTCCCTTGTAGAATCAGAGAAGCGGTAAGGATTATCGAACAAACCCAATTCAAACTTCTTGTAAAGAATACGACGCACGGCATCATCCACAAGTTTGATGTCTACCTTCTTTTCATTCACCAGCTGCACCAGTTTCTTCCGGTAGTTATGGCCTTCCATGTCCATATCGCTGCCGGCCGTTATTGCCTTTAAGGCAGCATCGGCAGTATCCTTTGCATACCCCCATTTAATCATCTCTCCTATCGAGTTCCAGTCGCTGACCACAAAGCCCTTGAAGCCCCATTTACCTTTAAGTATAGTACGTTGCAGATAATCGTTACCCGAAGCAGGGATACCGTTCAAGGTATTGAATGAATTCATAAAAGTTGCAACACCAGCTTCAGCTGCGGCTTTGAAGGGAGGAAGATAGGTTTGCCAGAGTTCCACATCACTCATATCCACTGCATTATAATCACGGCCTGCAATGGCAGCACCATAAGCAGCAAAGTGTTTGGCACAAGCCATGATAGATAATGTATCGCCCAATTTATCACCCTGAAATCCTTTTACCCTAGCCTTTGCAATCAAACTTCCCAGATAAGGATCCTCACCGGCACCTTCCATAATGCGACCCCAACGAGGATCACGGGCAATATCCACCATTGGAGCAAACGTCCAGTGAATGCCCTTGCTGGCCGCTTCTTTTGCGGCAACCTGTGCGCCCGATTTGATTGCATCCATATCCCAGGAAGCAGCTTCGGCCAATGGTATTGGAAAAATGGTTTCGTACCCATGTATCACATCCAAACCAAATAATAATGGAATCTTTAGCCGGGATTGCATGGCTATTTCTTGTACTGCCCGTGTATTCTTTACCCCCTTTACATTAAGCATCGAACCTACCCAGCCATTCTTTATGTCCTCTTGGAGGTTTGTTTTCTGATTGCTTGCAGGCCCTGTCAATAAGTTTCCAGAATATTGGTTCAACTGCCCAACCTTTTCTTGTAACGTCATTTTCTCAAGCAATGCATCTACTTTCTTCTCTATAGAAGTATCCTGAGCATTTGCCACAGAACAAATAAAAATCAATCCTATCAAACATTTCTTCATCATAATATTTCTAGACTTACTGGTGCAATCTCATTCTCTTTACTGCTATCTAATTACTCACAATGACATACAATTCCTTTCAATCTGCCTTATTTCATAGTAACTATCGTGTAGTTTGGCAGTATTAAAGGGGTAAAAATAATTGATATCGAATGAATCGGAGTGCAGAAAAGATTTTTTTCTCTTTGTACTGGTTCTGTAGAAAGTAGTTGAGCGAAGAATTTATTTATGCAATTGCAAGGTTTTATACATTTCCACTTCAGTAAAGATACCTGATTGTAGAAAAAGGATACTTTACATGGAGATAAGTATACTTACCTGAGAAAAAAAGATATTTATTTTGGAGATAAGGATACTTATCTGGAAAAAAAGGATACTTTATTTTGGGATAAGTATACTTACCTGAGAAAAAAGGATACTTTATTTTGAGATAAGCATACTTACCTAAAAAATTAATAGCAAAAAGCTTTTATACCACTTCATTTATCTGGTTTAAAAACTTTAAAAGAAAGACTGCATTCCTTATAAATATCATCTCATCAAAAAATAAATATGATAATTTAAATGCGAAAACTTGATTATCTAAAATCATTAATTATGTTTGCCTTATTAGGATTCAATACATTAGTTCAAAAAAAACTAAATTATCTCTCATCCAAATAACCAAATTAATGAAGACTGTACTACTCTATTTTATTTTCTTAACTGCTTTCTTTTTGGCGGATGCCCAGAACGTACAACAAAAAATTATCGCAAAGGGGCTTATCCTCGATTCTTTAAAAACTAGTCCCATCTCTTTTGCAACTGTATCATTACTCGACAAAAAGAATAATAAATTGGTTAAAAATACCTTGTCGAAGGAGAATGGCAGTTTTGAATTTGAGGTTTTACGAAACAAGACTTATTTGTTGGAAGTAGCATCTGTTGGTTATCAAAATAAAACAATACCTTTTACTACCACAGATGCCTCCATAAGTGATGCTGGCAAAATTCTTATAGCACCATCTGCCGCAGGAATTGGAGAAGTGATTGTGACTGGCACAATAAAAAAGCCTTTGATAAAACAAGAGGTAGACCGCATAAGCTACGACGTACAAGCCGATCCCGAAAATAATGGAATGAATGTGTTGGATATGCTACGAAAAGTGCCGCTAGTATCGGTAGATGCTACAGACAAAATAATGCTAAAGGGAAGTGGTAACTATAAAATTCTGATAAATGGACAACCATCCGCTTTGATTGCCCAAAATCCTTCCGATGTATTTAAGGCAATGCCCGCCAGTAATATTGTAAGAATAGAGGCAATTACAACCCCTCCCGCTAAGTATGACGCTGAAGGATTGGCAGGCATCATCAATATCATTACCAAAAAAAGTATTGGGGATGGGTACAACGGCAATATCAGCACTAGTTACAACACGGTGAATGGTGCCAGATTTAATTTTAATGGTACTATCAAACAAGGCAAACTAGGCGCTAGCGGATATATTGGCGTCCAGATACCCAAAGAACAAGTACTAGACAATGGCTACACCAACAATATTACAAGCCCATCAGTAAGTTACTTGACACAACAAGGAACCAACAAGGAAAAAAACCAGAACCCATATCGTAATCTGGAACTGAGTTATGAGTTTGATAGTCTGAACTTATTATCTGCCAACATAAGTGACTACCAATGGATTTCTAAACAAAATAATTCACAAACCTCTACGCTAGAGGATGAAAACCAAACGTTACTGCAATCTTATGGTTTAAACAATGCCAGTAACCTTAAATATCAAGGAACTGATGCTGCTGTAAACTATCAACTTGGTTTTAAGGATAATAAAGAAAGGTTATTGACTGCCTCTTACAAATACAATCTCCAAGGCTACACAAGTGACATCACTGGCATATATACGCAGCATTTCAACACAACTTTACCCAACTATAAACAATATAACGATGAGGGCACAACAGAGCACACATTTCAGTTGGACTATGTGCATCCGATAAAAAAACTTATTGTTGAGGCTGGTGCAAAAGCAATTCTAAGAAACAATTTCAGTAATTACGATTATAAGTTGTACGACTCCATAAGCAAAGAATATGTTACAGACAATACCCAAACAAACAATTTCAAGTATCAACAGAATGTTTATAGCGTTTATAATTCTTATGAATTAAAACTAGAGAAGTTTGTTGTAAAAGCGGGATTGAGACTTGAACAGACAACCGTAGATGCACAGTTTAGCTCGGTTGGGGATAGCGTAAAGCAAAACTACTACAACCTTATTCCTTCAATTTCTTTGCAACGTAAATTCAAAACCAGCAGCAGCATCAACTTAGGATATACCGAACGGATACAACGCCCTAGTATCTGGCAATTAAATCCATTTGTAAACAAATCGAATCCGCAAGTAATCAGTTTCGGGAATCCAAATCTGGAAACAGTAGTGAGTCATTCATTTGAACTGAACTACAGTTATTTTGCCAAAGGGAATATCAACATAGGACTATCATACACATTTGCAAACAATACAATAGAAAATGTTACAAGTGTAAACAAAGACACTATCACCCAAAGTACCTACCTGAATGTAGGCCAAAACAGAGGTTTGGGCCTGAACATCAATGGCAACTATCCTATTACCAAGCAATTGAATTTTAATATCAATGCCCAATTGCTCCACGTATGGCTGAAGGGGACTTATAATGGAGAGTTTTATAATCAAACTGGATTTCAAGGTCATTGCTTTACTACTACAAGCTACAACTTGCCAAAAGACTATCACATAAGTGCTGATATTGGCTATGACAGCCGCTATGTATTGCTGCAAGGAAGAGACAATTACTATTATTACTTTTCTCTGGGAGGATCTAAGGATCTATTTAATAAAAAAGCAAGCATCTCGATTGTAGCTACCAACCCTTTCAATCAATTCAGAAAGATAGATTTCTACACCACTACTTCTAGCTTTAGTCAATACAATTATAACTATGACTATGCTAGGAGAATCAATATCACTTTCAGGTATAAATTCGGACACCTGAACAGCGATATTAAAAAGAGTGAGAAAGCTATCAGCAACGATGATACCGGAGGAAGAGGTGGCCGCTAAAACGCTGTGTAATGAGGTTTAAGAAGGCAAATTATCCAGATAGTCCTGTAATTCTACATCTGTTTTAAAGTACACTTCCCTTGCTTTGCTACCCAAATTTGGTCCTACAACACCTGCTCTTTCCAGCTGATCCATCAGTCTTCCAGCACGGTTGTAACCCAGTTTCATTCTACGTTGTATCAAGGAAGTACTACCCATCTGGTTTTGTACAATAAGTCTGGCGGCATCTTCGAATAGTGGGTCTTTATCGCCACTATCAAAATCTTTACTTTCCATATCTTTCTCATCTACATATTCGGGCAATAAGAAAGCATCTGGATAACCGTGTTGTTCACCAATAAACTCACACACTCTCTCTACTTCTGGCGTATCTACAAAAGCACATTGCACACGGGTAATTTCGCCATTGTAGCTAATCAGCATATCTCCCTTTCCAATCAATTGTTCTGCACCACCCGCATCGAGGATAGTACGACTATCTATTTTGGAAGATACCTTAAACGCAATACGTGCAGGAAAATTCGCTTTGATGGTACCTGTAATAATATTCACCGAAGGGCGCTGTGTAGCAATGATGAGGTGTATACCAATAGCACGTGCCAGCTGTGCCAAGCGTGCAATTGGCATTTCCACTTCTTTACCAGCAGTCATTATCAAATCGGCAAACTCATCCACCACCAATACAATAAATGGCAGGTATTGATGTCCTTTTTGTGGATTCAGTCTACGATTCGTAAATTTCTCATTGTATTCTTTTATGTTACGACAACCTGCTTCTTTCAGTAAATCGTAGCGGTTATCCATTTCAATACACAACGCATTTAAGGTATGTACCACCTTTTTGGTATCAGTAATAATGCTCTCTTCTTCGCCAGGGAGTTTGGCAAGGAAATGCTTTTCTATTACACGATACAAGCTCAATTCCACTTTCTTAGGATCTACCAATACAAACTTCAACTGCGAAGGATGCTTCTTGTACAACAAAGAAACAAGCAATGTATTGATACCTACAGATTTACCCTGACCAGTAGCACCCGCCATTAACAAGTGAGGCATCGTTGCCAGATCTACAATAAAGTTTTCATTATCTATCTTTTTGCCGATGGCAATGGGTAGGGAGAAAGTACTGTTTACATACTTATCCGACATCAACAATGTCTTCATACTCACCACTGTCTTCTTGATATTTGGCACTTCTATACCGATAGTTCCTTTGCCTGGGATAGGCGCAATGATACGGATACCCAAAGCTGCAAGACTCAATGCTATATCATCTTCCAGGTTTTTGATACGGCTGATTCGTACTCCCGGTGCAGGAACAATTTCGTATAACGTAACAGTTGGCCCTACCGTTGCCGCAATCCGCTGAATAGCAATATCATAGTTCATCAGGGTAGAAACAATCTGATTCTTGTGCGCTTCCAATTCAGAAGGATCGTGTACTATTTTTTCACTGCCATGTGTTTCTAACAATTCCAGTGTAGGATATTTATAATCCCTTAAATCGAGCGTAGCGTCGTAATTAGTTTCCAATGTCTGACGGGAAACAACTGGTGGTTTTACTTCAAATGGGGGAGCATAGTCTTCTTCTTCTCCAATTTCCAATTCTTCATCAGTCAAAATATCATCTTCTACTGGCTCCTTAATCTCCAGATCAAATGCACTTCCTTGTCCCGAAAAAGTAGTCTTTGCCCTGTCATGAACAGTAAACGGCGTTTCGTCGGCGAGTGCTTGGTTAATTTCTAGTGCCAACCCTGCTTTTGGCAACTGACTATCATCAATAAACAACTTTCCAGCTTGTTCTGTCGGCGGGACTTCATTGATGCTAAAATCAATCAATGGATCATCTTCTGCAGGTTCATTTTTTGGAAGAATAACAGAAATGCCTGTACCTCCTTCCTTCAGTTTATTGCCACTGATGGGCATTCCATCTTCTTCAATGGATTCAGCGCCTTCTATTTCAAAAGGAATCTCATCGCCAAAAGAAACTTTATCGCTTGCAAATAGTGGCTCTTCCTCCTCCAATTCATCCTCAATAGGAATAATTTCTTTTTCTTTCCGTTTAAACTCAGGCCATTTGAAACTAGGATTAAATCGCCAGATAAAGTAACTGAACAATGATGCAAGAATGATGGCCCCTGTACCAAAAGTACCTACCCACTTTACCAGCCAATCGTTTACTAACTCACCCACAGCACCGCCCCAGCTAAATCCGCTACTGCGAGACAAGAAGGTAAGCGAAATGCTCAACAACAACAAACCGACTATTACGTAACGAAGATTACGGAACAGGTTGAATATTTTTTTGCCGAAAAGCAAGTTGATCCCCAATACAAAAAAGGTAGTGCAAAACAGATAAGACGCTAATCCAAAGCCATTATAAATGAAGGTATGTGCAATGTAGGCGCCTAATACACCCAATAGATTATGGATAACCACATCGTTGGTGGCGAATATTTTGATACCAAATTGATGAACTTTATCCTGGTCTTCCTGCCACGTAAACAAGTAAGAAGTAAAGGCAACAAATAAGAAGATAGCAAACAAAAGGCTAGAAGCGCCCGCTATTTTAGTGGTACGCTCGTCTTTCACAACTTCAGCAACGGTTACATCCACTTCCTTGTCGGGATTCAATTCCTCGGGGCTTGGAGCAGCGGGTATTTTCTTTCTTAAAAGATTAGCCATAGTAACAAATATACAATTTGACTCTAAGGATTTTGTATTTGGAGGCGTATGTGGATAATGTTTTGAATGATAATTGATAATTGACAATGGATATTTAGCAATCCAAATATCAACCACCCATCATTAATCATCAATTATCAATTATCAATTAAAACAACGTCTGTATTCCATTCGCCAGCCTAAACTCGTGCTGCAACAACCATTTCTTCCGTTGCATTCCCCCCGAATAGCCCACCAGACTTTTGTCGGTACCAATTACCCGATGACAGGGAACAATAATGGCAATTTTGTTTTTCCCATTACTTCCCGCAACGGCTCTTGTTGCTTTTGGATCACCCATTTTCTTTGCAAGATCCAGGTAACTGATTGTTTTCCCAAATGGAATCTGCATCAGTTCCCCCCAGACACGCTGTTGAAAATCGGTTCCTTCCTGATGGATAGGAATATTAAATGTCCTTCTTCTTCCTTGAAAAAACTCTATCAATTGCTCGGTACACTGATGTAGGATATCACTGATACCCGGCACCCCATAAGTAAGCTGGTGACTATTGTCCAAGAAACTAAGCTCAGAAATATAATGGTCAGTCCCACCAATCTTCAAGAGTCCAACCGGACTTTCGTAGTATGTATAATAGAATTCTTGCATTTACTTATTTAAGTCGAACAACTTCTTTTGTAGAAAAAAGACAATAAGTAAACGTATACTCCCTTTGGATATTGCCGTAACAAACAATTTAATTTGTTGATTAATGGACTTAAAAGCGCTCTTTAAGTGTGCTAATAGTATCTATATCAGCTCCAACCCCTGTTTAACTCTCCTTGATGCTGTCACTCAGCAATTGATATATCTTATGAAGATTGTTATTGCTTTTCAGCAGTTGAAGGTGATTGTTGATGGTGGCATTGTCTCCCCTGATTGCAGGCCCTGTCTGAACAGTTCGTGGCGAATTGGTCAATACCCGATTGCCCGTTTCTTGAATCAAAGGAAGGAGTAACTTAAACTCCAATGACTCTTTGTGGCAATAGTCCTCTGCAAGGGTATAAAGGTGGTTGGTGAAATTGGAGACCAGAACAGCTGTCAGATGCAACTTGATACGTTTGGCGTCATTGGCACGAAATACTGTATCGGTAAGGCTTTTGGTAAAGGCAAGCAAAGCGGTATAGGCTGCTTCGGTGTTGGCATCTATCACAATAGGAATTTGGGGAATAACTTTCATCTCTTTGCGCAATGTTTGCAGCGGCCAAAGAACGCCATGCCCACCAGAAAGTCTATTTAGCACCTGAATAGAGACCGATCCTGCGGTGTGTACCACAAGTTTATTTTGCAAGGTAAGTTGTCTGGTTACAGTTTCTATTGCGGTATCAACTACGGCAATGATGTATAAATCGGCAGTATCGTTGATGGCTGTGAAGTCGGTATTGGGGTTTGCCTTAAACAGATGGGCAAGTGTTTGGGTTGCAGCAGCATTACGGCCAACAACCTCTACTATTTTATGTCCTTTGCTACTAATCAGTTTTCCCAAAACTGTTGCCACATTACCCGTACCAATAATCACTACATTCATATATTTGCCCGCTTTGAGAAATGAAATTAACTAAAAAAATAGCACTGCAATATTATAAGATAAAATTCAGGTTGCTCGGACTATTTGCCCCGCGCAAGGCAGCCCGTAGCGCTTTCGAACTTTTTTGTACCCCTTTTAGTGGTAAACCAGAACGTCCCATGCCTTTGATATTCGAAAAAGGGGAACACATAGCAGTGGATATAGAAGGCGGACTTACATTGCGTGGATGGAAATGGGAACCCGAAGAAGGCATTGCAACCGGTAAGAAAATCTTGATATTACATGGGTTTGATAGTTATAGTTACCGCTTTGAGAAATACATCCGTCCACTAAAAAAAGAAGGATTCACCATTTTTGCTTTTGATGCACCCGGACACGGCCTTAGCGATGGAAAAACCATCAACTCGCTTCAATATAAGAATGCGATTCTGCGAATTGAAAAAGAATTTGGCACTTTCTACGGCATCATGGCACACTCCATCGGGGGATTAGCTGCATCGCTGGCATCCGAATACTTACCCCAATTAAAGAAACTAGTATTGATTGCACCTGCGGTAGAAATAACAAGACCTATCGACAAGTTCGCCCAGATGGTCGCACTCCCCAAAAGGGTAAAGGAAAGGATGTATAAACTGATTATCAGATTGGGGAAACTGCCTGTAAGCTACTTTGATGCACGCCGTGCCATAGAACAAATAACCATCCCTACCCTTTGGTTGCACGACGAAGAAGATGCCATCTGCCCTTACAAAGATGTATTGCCCATTCAGGCATTGGCATTGCCCCACGTGACGTTTCATATTACCAAGGGATTGGGACATAGCAATATCTATCGGGACGGACAAACCGTGAAAACCATTGTGGGATTCTTTTCTGCATAATCCGTTGGGGCTATGGCTATCTCCTACCCTATCCGACAGAAAATATATACTCACCTATTTACCTACGTGCAAATACGCATTGCCGATAGGATTTGATTGCTTTGAGAAACGATGATTAGTCTTGCAATAGCATTAGTTATTGATGGAAACAGATAAAGCATTTCTTTAACTTTTTGATAGATAAACAATAACATTTCTGGTACAACAAATGCATTTGATATTTAATCTAGAGAAAAAAAGCATTCAATATGAAAAAGACAATCATCATCGCGAGCACAATTTGCACCCTTCTTTTGGCTGCCTGTGAGAAAACTACTTTCATCAACCAAAACAACAGTTACCATGCCCCTGTTAATGGGACGCTTACGGTAGATAGCACTGCCCTCACGCTAAACGGGATGATAACGAGCATAGATTCGTTTGCTATTACAACCAACCTCAACTGGAATATTGCCGTAACCCCAACGGGCACTACCTGGCTTGGCATCAAAAGTTATGCAACCAGCACTGGCAATAAGGTTATTGTTAGTGCATTGTCGTCTAATAATGCCGACACAGCCCGTACCGCCACTATTACCATCACTGCCTATGGCGATACGGCAATAAAACCTGTAACGATTGTGGTTACGCAACTACCCTACACCATCAATAATCCCAATGCACAAAATTGCGATTCTACTCCTTACCGTATCGGGACTACGCTTGTATTTAGTCTGGCACAAGGGGGTAACAGCAAAGAGACTTTTACAACAGACACCGTTATCAATGGCATTACATATTATGGCACAAAAATATCAACGGGCAATGGTAGACAATACGTTTATTACGCTGTGGATAGTGCAGGAAACAATTGGGAGATGCTGCCACAAATTGGGGATTATCCAGCAAGTAATATGATTTATTGCAAACAGAATCAGGCGGTTGGCAATTCGTGGTCGGACACGTTTCCTAGTATATCCCAGCCATCAACTGTGTCTTACGTGTACACCCATCAGGTATTGCAAACCGGGTTAAAGTTTAGTATTGGAGGCATCACTTATACCAATGGCACACAGGTTCAAGAGTCTTTATATGCCATCAACAACGGCGTTTCATCGCTGGTATCCACAACAACAAGAACCTTTCAGTGTGGTTTGGGTGTGGTACAGACAATCGAATATGGAACGGTCTATTCTACCTTAGCGGGATACACTTATTAGTGATAATAGATGAAACAGGAGTGATGAATGAAAGCAAAAAAGCCCTTGAAGCATTTACTTCAAGGGCTTTTTATTATACAGAAGCTACTATATCTTAGTTTCCACAAACAATAATCTTATGCAAGCTAAGTCCGCTCATGACATTACCGCAACTCATCAGGTAATAGAGATAATAATCGGTTTTTACAACCATGTTCACCAATGTTTTGCTCCTTCTTCCATTCAGGCTAATAATTGTTGGAGGTAATGTTTCCCCTGATGGTAAAGAAATTTGACCACCCATTGTAACTACTACGCCAGCTGGCAAAGGCCCACCTTGTACCGCAATACACATAAACTTAGTTCCTTTTCCAAAAGCTTCGCAAGACACCTGCGCTGCCCCTGTTACACCCGGTTTATAATTTAGCCCCGTGGGTAAAGCCCCGTCTGCAATCAGTGCAGCCGTATCGTTTACGCCCGTATCGTAGGGCATCATGCTCAATTTCAAGATAACTTCATCGCCATTTGCAATACCATCTACATAGGGAGCCAACAAAATAAGATTCTCTGTCAACGCATCGTGTGCGTTATCATAAGGTATTTTTTGAGACAATCCGCCCAACTTGTAGGCACTACGTTTTGTGTTGTAGGAAGTGATGCTGGCCTGAAACACAATTTCGGTAATGGGCAGCACGCCCGTAAATACCGTGGGATTAAGTACATAAATGGCTTGCAAAATGTCTTGTGCCTTGCCGCCTAAATCATCTACCAGAATAGCCCTTATGAGGTCTATACTTACTTTGAGAGATACATCTGCCATTATTTTAAATTTGTATGCGTGATAAAATTTAATTGGCCTTTTAAATATCCTCTTGCGGTCAACTCAAACGAAGGACGGTTGAAAGTGGTATTTAAGTTCATGAACAAACAGAAAGACTGTTAAGGTTTTCACAATATATTTTTTTAATACAGAAACACCCCCAAATACCTAGTATTTCTATTAAAATAGTAATTTTTTCATCCACTCCCGATTATTAATTGCAGAAAAATTGCTCACCTAGCGAAAAAATGAGAAAACTAGTGAGAAAATAGAAAAACTAGCGAAAAAATGGGACAACTAGCGAGAAAATGAGAAAACTAGCGAGAAAATAAAAAAACTAGCGAGAAAATGGAAAAACTAGCGAGAAAATGAGAAAACTAGCGAGAAAATGAAAAAACTGGCGAAAAAATGGGACAACTAGCGAGAAAATAGAAAAACTAGCGAGAAAATGGGACAACTAGCGAGAAAATAGAAAAACTGCACGTAATTGTCTCCCTGTCTTTGCTTTCAACCCCAAAAGTGATATTCTTTACAAAAAACTCGGTATATGATCAGCAGATAAAGAATTATATATGCACTGCGACAAAACCTTATATTCGCTATCTAAAGATGCGGGTAAAGAGCTGAGAGATATTAACGTAACAGGGCTTTATCAAAAAGCCTGCGTCTATTTAAGAGTTAGCTGAAATCAAATAAGACCACATTATGAATAGACAAGAAATAAAAAAGGTAGTAGACAGAACTTGGGGTTTAGGGAAATCAGACACAGAGTCCATATTGAGAGAGATTAATTTAAATTCTTATAAGTTTGATAAAAATGAAATACTTGAAATATTTAATTCAATCTATGGAAAAAGAGGACTAACAACAACACCCAATAACTTATCAGAATTAATTGCTCTAATCGGAAAATCAAACAACCCAAAATCTGTTATTGATATTTGTTGCGGAACAGGAAACATTCTCAATTATTTAAATGGGATAGAAAACTTAAAAGGTATAGATATCAATTATGACATTATTCAATTAGCAAAAAATATAAATCCGAATATTGAATTTATAGCAACGGACACATTGTTATATAATTTCGAAGATAATAAATATGATTTAGTAATAGGAAGTTTACCGTTTGGAGCAAGAACTTTTGATAACAAACCCTTGGGTATTGAGTTGATGAAAAAAGGGTTGTCACTGCTTGCAAATAATGGAACTGCTATTTTTATCGTCAATGAAGGAGTTTTAATGGGGCAAAGTCTTTCAGAAAAATTATTTCGTGATAAAATTATTACTGAGTACGCATTGGATATGGTTGTTAGTTTGCCAATTGGAGCTTTTTATCCTTACACTAGTGTCAAGACATCAATTTTAGTTATAAGAAATGGTAAACCAAACCGAGATGTCTATATGCCTCTATTTGATGATAATTCAAATGAGATTATAGCAAATTTCAAAAACCATGAAGGAAGTTTCTATTTACCAGTTTCAATGATTGGGGAAAGGTTTGATAGGAATTATCATTTGCAAATTTCTATAATTCAGGAAAAACTAAAAGGAAGAGAAGTAAAAAGGTTGTCAGAGATGGCACAGATAATAAAAGGACAACCTATAAGTAAAAACAATCTAAAGAATAGTGGTAAATATTTAGTGTATAATCGAAAAGATAAAAATGGGAGAAAGTGTTATGTTGATGAAATCCAAGAAGAAAGAACTGCATTGAAACCAAATGACCTTGTTATTTCCCTTTTGACCGCCGATAAGAATATCTACATTCACGATGCAAATTCAGTTGAAACGGTTGTTACTGAAAACTTTGTTATCATTCGTTCAAGTGAAAATGATTACATAAACACTTATCTACAATCAGAGGAGGGAAAAGAATTTCTTTGGCAACAGGCAGACGGCTTTGCCTCTGGAACTGTAATGTCTCGAATAAATCTTTCAACATTATCAGATTTTTTAATTCCAATCTTGCCGTTGTCAGAGCTTAATTTTGTTAGTAAAGAGTGGTTAAGAGAAGCATCATCAGAAAACATGCTTCAACTCGAAAAGAAATTAAAGGGGTTAATTTCTATTTATGAAATTGGTAGCTCACATTTAACCCTTACTAAAGAGATATTAGCAAAAGTTATCCGAATTGAAGAGAAAATTGATACTGCCATTACATTATTGGAGAAATTGACTTTCGATGTAACAACAATCAAAAACAACAAGCGTGATGAAGAAGAAAAGATAAGTAGAATTTATTTTGAAATAGACCAAAAATTAAATCAACTTACGAAAGAGAAAGAAAAAGAATTATTATATTACCAAAGTGAAATAAAAAAGTGGCTAGATAACTGGGAGCTTTTGCATTCATCAAGTTCTATTTTTATAACGTCAGCCGAATTAATCTATGACTTTTTACCAAAAGGAGAAGATACTGATTATTCGCCATTCATAATTCAATATTGCAGGTCTTTAGAAAATGAAATATTAAAAAAACTTTTTGAAGCTTATCATTCAGTTGGTTTGATAGATACAAATAAATCTGAATTAGTAAAAGTAGATTTGGAAAAAGAAAAAAATGGAAGTGATAAAAGAACTGCTCGATTTGCAAAAAAAGTTTTGAAAGATGATTCTCAGTATGAACTTGGAACAATGAGTTTTATAATGGGATTAATTGAAGACGGAGGTAACACCCTTTCAAAAAGTCCGTTGCTTCAAAATTTTAGATCTTTTACGCTAACTTATTTTGAAGACAAAGTTTTGCAAAAAGATTTTTTGGATAACATTAAAAACATTACAGAAAACTATAGAAATAAGTCAGCGCACCCTTACATATTGACTCTAGAAACGGCGAAAGAATGTCAAAAATTAATTCGACATATTCTAATAGAATTTCTACATCACTATAAGCTAAAGATATAGGCTCATCTAGCGCAGGAACATTCGAAAATAGTCAACTCGAGCAGGAACTAGTCAAACCAGTTTTTACCCAGCTGGCGCATGAATGTCGGGGTCTAGTTCATGACTCCCGTCATGGGCTGCTCGTTACTAATGGTTGAATAGAAAAAAGTTGTTTGATATTTGAGAATAAGTAACAGTAGGCACATGAAAGGATTCATGCTCCCGATGGGATAAATACAAGAGTTAGCTGCCAGGCGGGGGACTAAAATTTTGAAATACAAAATAGTTTGACATTACACTTATCAAAACACAGAATTACATTACCTTAGAAAAAAAATAATTATGGTTGCAATAGTTGGCACATATCAAAATGGTTATGTAAAACTTGACAAAGAATACCACTCTAATAATCCTGTAAAGGTAATTCTTACATTTTTAGACGAAGCTCCCACTCAAACAGAAAAAGCACTTTCTTTATCAGACTTTTCATTTGCACAAAGCCAAAAAAATTTAGAAAACTTTAAGGGGTCATTTAGTGACACAGTAATTGAAGAAAAAAGGCTTGAATTATGAAAATATTTTTAGACACTTCTCTTCCTTATTCAAACTTTATCACCGTGAAGAAGATACTGTATTAATTGAGCAGATATTTTCTAAGGTAACTGTTACAAGTATTTACTTGTCTGAGATAACTAAAGTAGAATTTACATCATCTGTTTGGAAGAAAGTAAGAACAAAGGAAATTACAGAATTAGATGCAATTAAAACATTACAACTATTTGAAAGAGATAGTGCAAAATATACTTTCATTGCAACAGATAGTTTAATAATAGAGCAAGCCAGAATTTTGACAACAAAATATGGATTTAAAGGCTTAAGAACTTTAGATAGTATCCAACTTTCAAGTGCAATTTCGTTTAAGTCAGAAGTTGGTTTATTTGTAACGTCCGACAATTTATTGAAATCATTATTAAGTGACGAAGGACTACAAACTGATATGCCCAGCAGCTAACAAAAGTGTTTATAAAAGTGCTTGCATACGAAACATTCTCCTCAGCCTGTCCTCATCACTCCCTACAATCTACACGGGCTAGCGCGTTTTGCAAGTGCATTCACTAAGATAGTGTAGTAATTAACGCAAGTTGCTGGGTATAAAAAGAGTCTAGAAAGTTACTACACTATCCAGACTCTTTTTTATGCTTACTTACTTTTTATTACTAGCAACTTGTATCAATCAGATTGAGTTCAGTTACGCAACTTCTTATCACCCCAAAACATTGCTTCGCTCTATCAACTTATCAAATACATCGCCGTAGCTGGAGCCTATCGGTATCTCTTTTCCGGCTACAAAAATCTTTGTCTTATTAAACTTCTCTATCTTGGAAATCGGAATGATATACGACCGATGCACCCGGATAAACTCTTGCTGCGGTAGTTTTTCCGATACACTCTTCAAGGTCATCAAGGTCAACACGGGAATTGGTTTGATGTATATTTTGATGTAATCGTCCAAAGCCTCTATCAAGTCGATGTCTTTCAGGTTAATTTTCTTCATCTCATAATTCACCTTCACAAAGAGGGAGTTGGAATTGACTTCTTGTATTGAAAGGAATTCCAGTAGCTCCTTGGCTTTGTTGATAGCTTTCAAAAACCGATCGAACTCAAATGGCTTCAACAGATAGTCTACAGCATCCACATTAAATCCGTCAACAGCATAGTCCCTGAAAGCCGTGGTAAAAATAACCTGTGGGGGATTGGTGAGGTTTCTGTAAAACTGCATACCATTAATGTCGGGCATCTGTATATCCAGAAAAATAAGATCTACTCTATTCTCCTTTAGATAAGCATCTGCTTCGTCGGGATTTGTAAATACTTTTTTCAACTGCAAGAACTCCACTTTCTCACAATGCTGACTAATTAATTTTAGTGCCAACGGTTCATCATCTACTGCAATAGCTGTTATCATTTGATGGTAATTTCTAATTTTACTGAAAAGTTTTCTCCTGTATTAAATATCTGCAACTCATGTTTATCTGGATACAATAGTTCTAACCTTCTTTTTACATTATTTATGCCAATACCTGTTGTATCCTTCAATGCACTTTCGTTGTGAATAATTTTGTTTGAAGCCGAAAAAATTATCTTCTTGTCACTCGTCTTCAGATGAAACACAATACTTGTTTTCTCTTTGGTGCTTATGCCATATTTAAAAGCATTCTCTACAAAAGGAATAAACATCAATGGCTCAATCATCTTATCCTCAATTACGCCGTCTATCGTAAACTCCACGGTGACCTTATCTGTAAGACGCACCAGTTGCAGGTCTATAAAATGCTTGATAAAAGTTACTTCATTTTCCAAAGGCACAGCGTTTAGTTGTGCATCGGATATTATGTACCGCATAATAGACGACAACTTCAGGATAGCGGATGCAGTCATTTCGCTGCCTGTGACTGCCAATGAATAGATATTATTTAACGTATTGAAAAAGAAATGAGGGTTCACCTGCGATTTCAAAAACAACAATTCGGTGTTCAGCTTCTCCCGTTCAATTTCCTTTTTATACGAATCTGTTTTCAACCATTCCTGTATTACACTCACACAGGTGCCGATGGTAAATACCAAGATAAAGATGAGATAAGAGCCGGGAAAGAAATGAAACCGATGCCTTCCCGATCCAAAATGAGGAGGGGGCGGAGGGATATGCAAAGAATCGGGGGGAATACCTTTTATGTATGGCATCCCTCCTATTCTGGAGGCAGTATCTTCGGCTACCAAAGAAGAAACCCACTCGGGGAAATATAAAAACAGAAGAAAGAAAGCCACAATGCATACGCCATAAAAGCCCCATTTACGGGTGAGCAACAATTTGGGAATCAAGAATTGCGTATTGATGTAGTAAAAAGCAATAAGATAGAGGCTACTACTGATTAGTACCGCCCTAAAATGATTGCTAATGACTGTTGGCGAGGGGGAATCCCGGGAATGCTGTTGAAAAATGAAGGGTATCAGAAGAAAACAAGTCCATACCGCTATGTGTATTACAATAGTCAGAACCTTTTTATTTTTTGCGGCCGTCATATCTCAAATTTTTCCAAATGTAAAGACCGCAAAAACAAGGCTATGCTAATATTGGTGGAAATAAGGTTTAATCGGTGAAGGGTTAATACGATTCTTGCTCATTTGGGAAATCATTTCCCTTCACATCCGCTGCATATTGCCTTGCTGCTTCTTTGATAAGTGCCTCCAGATTGAGATATTGTCTGATAAACCGTGGCTTGAATTCCGAATTAATTCCAAGCATGTCGTGCATTACCAATACTTGTCCGTCACAATATTTACCGGCACCAATTCCAATAGTGGGAATGTTGATGCTTTCGGTTACTTCCTTTGCTAGCATTGCGGGAATCTTTTCCAGCACAACCCCAAAACAACCCGCTTGTTCTAGTATGATACTATCTTTTTTAAGTTTTTCGGCTTCTGCATCCTCTTTTGCTCGTACTACATAAGAGCCAAACTTATTGATACTCTGTGGTGTCAGGCCAAGATGTCCCATCACGGGTATGCCCGCACTTACAATGCGCTTGATGCTATCGGCAACCTCTTCTCCCCCTTCCAATTTAATAGCATGCGCACCAGTCTCTTTCATAATTTTTATTGCTGAAGCCAAAGCAATTTCGGAATTGGATTGATAGCTACCAAAGGGCAGATCTACAATTACGAAGCTTCTTTCTACGCCTTTAACCACACATTGGGCATGGTAAATCATTTGCTCCAAAGTAATTGGCAGAGTGGTTTCATTTCCGGCCATTACGTTGCTAGCACTATCTCCCACCAATAGAATATCAATTCCGGCAGCATCAAATAAACGGGCAAAGGAAAAATCGTAAGCAGTAAGCATGGATATCTTCTCTCCATTGGCTTTCATCTTCAGCAAGGTACTCGTAGTTATTTTCTTGACAGCCATATCTTATTTTGATGCAAAGAAAAGACATTTGTTTTTTTGAGGAGTTAACTTCTTTTACGGATAGACCTTCCCAACTTTTTGTAGTTGTTTCAACTTAACTACTACTAAAACGGGATGCTGAAAAATAAGAACGTCATTTTCAAAAAAGAATGTTACAAAAAAGGAGTCACATTCACAGATATCAAGATATATCGTTTTTGCTACCAACCTGAGTTATTCGAGAACGATTTCGATAATTTTTTCGAAACAAATCGGTAAGACATCAGAAAGGGATAGGAAAATCTAATATCTTGCAGGCTAGAAAGTTATTACTTGCCATAAAAAGCAACGGCTTTGGGTAACTATTATTAATAAAAAAATAAAACAATTATGAAAAAAACGCTTACTCTTCTTGTTGCCATAGGCAGCATTGTTTGTGCAAAGGCACAAAAACCGTTTACCCCAGGTAATCTTGTAATTTACAGGGTTGGGGATGGCACTAAAACATTAGGTGCATCTGCCGCACCTGTTTTTTTGGATGAACACACAACTAGCCTTGTTTTAACCAAACAAACAGCGCCAGTTATCAACACAATTACATTACCAAGCACTGTAGGATCTGCTGCTGCTGGCAATTATTTATTATCTGCTGCAGGAACTGGTACTACAGAAGGACAAATGACTCGTTCTGCTGATGGTAAATACCTAGTTTTTGCTGGCTACGACTGTGGCGCAGATACTTCTACTGCTGGTGTTGCGGCTAGTCCTACAACAACAGCCCTACCAACTACCCGTCGTGTAATTGGCAGAGTTGACCAAAGTGGTGCAGTTAATACATCTACAGGTTTAACCAATTTCGCTAGTAAATACGCCCCACGTTCGGTAGTATCGCCAGATGGTACAACTTTTTTCATGTGCTACTCTTCTACGAGTATCAAGACAGCACAATTTGGTGCTACTACTTGCTCAACAATATCTTCTCACAGCACAACCAACGTGAATCAATCTCCTACTGCTCGTAGTCTAGAAATTTATGATGGTCAATTGTATGGTTCGTATCAATCTAGCTATGGTCCATTGAACCCTGTTGCTACAGATGTTACACTAGCTACAATAGGAACAGGTGTAGATACTGCATCTGGTCAAAGCATTGCAGCACTTCCTGGTATTGATACAACTTACCCAAGTGTACCTACAACAAAGACATCACCTTATCAATTCTTTATGGTTGATTTGCCAAAAGGTAAAGTTTTATACATTGCTGATGATGGTACAAATGGTGCTCTCACAGAAAGAGGTATTCAAAAATATTCTTTAGTAAGCGGTTCTTGGTCATATAATGGTTCTATTTACGCTAAAGGTGTTAGAGGTTTAACAGGTTATAACAGTGGTGACACCGTTGCATTGTTCGCGACATCTTCGACAAAATTGTTTGGTGCTTTCGATTTAACTGGTTGGAACCAACCACCATTCGGCCCAATGCCAGGAGATTCTGCTATTGTTTTAGATACTGCTGTAAAGAATACACAGTTCAGAGGAATAGCTTACACTCCAGGTACACCTGTTTTAACGCCAGTTAAATTTGCTACTGGTTTAAGCGGTGCTTTGGTAAATAGTTTTGCTAAACTTTCATGGGCTACTGCAACAGAAGTTAGCACTAAATCATTTGTGATTGAAAAAAGCATAGATGGCAAAACCTTCTCCACTTTGGAAGTAATTCCGGCTAAAAATAAACCCTCAGCCTATGAATACACTGATGCTTCAAAACTTACAGGATCTGCCTATTATCGTTTGAAAGTAACAAACAACGATGGTAGCTACTCTTACAGTTCTAGTGTTCAATTGAGCAACAAAGTATCTGTTAAAATAAGTGTTTATCCTAATCCAGTAGTTAATACTGCAACTGTGTCCCATACACAAGCAGTAAGTGGTGCTGTATTGAAGGTTTCTTCAATCAGTGGAAAAACAATTTCTACTTATAATGTGCAATTGGGTGCTACTCAAACAAGCATTAATGTAGGCAATTTGACAAAGGGTAGCTATGTTATCTCTTACGAGAATAACGGTGAAGTTTCTACAACTAAATTTGTGAAATAAGTTTTATAATACCCGTTTAACTTCATACAAAAGAGGGCTCTGCAAATGCAGGGCTCTCTTTTTGTTTATTCCACATCTGCACATAGCAATAGTAACTTATTAGGTTTGAGTTGAACAAATAATTCATTTAAAAGGATTACAATACCAATCTACAGTAGTGCAACCCCAATTTATAGAAGTGCTACATCAATCTACAGGAGCGCTATGCCAATTTATAGGAGTGCAATGTCAATTTACAGGAGTGCTACACCAATTTACGGGAGTGCTACGCCAATTTACAGGAGTGCGATACCAATTTACAGGAGTGCTATGCCAATTTACAGGAGTGCTATGACGATTTACAGGAGTGCGACGCCAATTTACAGGAGCGCTATTACGATTTACAGGAGTGCGATGACGTTCCAGAGGGCTACAATATCAAATCAGAGCTCTTCTGCATGGAGTCTTGTAAGATAGTTAGCCGCCAATACATCTACATCGTTGTTCTCTAAGGCACAGTTGACAACCTGGCAAAATACCTTAACTAGTTTTAAGAACATTCTCTATTCCACCGCCAATTTATTGTATTTGGTTCGGTACTCAATGGGCGTAAGACCTGTAACCTTCTTAAAAATAGTACGAAAAGCCTTGGCATCGTTATAACCTACCTCATACATCACTTCATTAATGTTTTTACGACTTATCTCCAGGTTACGCTTGGCCAACTCCACTTTCACCCTGTTGATGTATTCCAGAACAGAGTTGTTGGTGGCAAGCTTAAAACGTCTCTCAAAACTACGTCTGCCCACTGCTACTAAGCCTGCCAGCTCATCAATAGAAATTCTTTCTTTAATATTGGTATCAATAAACTCCTGTGCCTTTTTCACTGCCTCATCCGCATGATTCTTCTGTCCCTGAAACATGGCAAATGCCGCCTGACTTGCCCGGTCTATATCTATCGCAAAATACTTGGAAGCCAATATTGCCGTTTGCCTATCCGTATATTTCTCTACCAGATAAAGCAATAAGTTCCAATAACTCATAGCACCACCGCTCGAATAAAGTCTGTCTTGCTCTGTAACAATACTACCATCCATTACTTCAACCTTTGGAAACATAGTCCTGAACTGGTTTTGAAAACCCCAATGTGTAGAACACTTTTTTCCATCGAGTAACCCGGTTGAAGCCAACAAAAAAGCACCCACACAAAGAGAGGCCACTTCTGCACCGTTATCATGCTGTTCCTTTATCCACGGCAACATTTGTTTGTTTGATTCAATGGCAGCGGGCATATCGCCAAACAACGCAGGAATAATGACCAGATCGGGTTGGGTTGTATCTTCCAATAGTTGCGATACATTGATGGAGAATAACCCACTATTAATTTTCACTTCTTTTCTAATTCCAACTAACTGCACATCAAACAAGGGCTCCTTCCCAGCAGCTACCATAAACTGATTAACTGCTGAAAACAGATATTGTGGATCGGCAATGGCCTGCATAACCGAATTTTCAGGAACAAGAATACTGATACGTTTCATTTTAGTGAACATTAATTTTTACAAAGATTAAATAAAATTGTCGCAAATAGCCCTTTTGTTGTCATTATTAAACTAGTCAGTATTCAAAACAATCTCACATCTTTGTAACTAAATTATTAAACGGGCTGTAAGAAACAATTTAAAAGAAATGGCAAAGAAAATATTCATCAACTTACCTGTGGCGGATTTGCAAAAAGCAATGACCTTCTATACGTCTTTGGGGTTTATAAACAACCCAAAGTTTACAAACGAAGAAGCTGCCTGGATGACTTTGAGTGATGAAATTTATGTGATGTTGCTTACGCATCCCAAATTTAAAGAGTTTACAAAAAAAGAAATTGCCAATACCAATACAACTGCATCAGTCATAAATTCACTCTCTTTAGATAGCAGGGAAGAAGTAGTAGAAATAGTTGAAAAAGCGATTAAGGCAGGTTGTGTAGCATATAGTGAAGCAAAGGACTACGGTTTTATGCTACAAAGAAGTTTTGAAGATTTGGATGGACATCTGTGGGAAGCATTCTTTATGGATATGTAAGTATTTAAGAACAAAAAAAATAAATAACATAACAATGAGCAACACAAAAATCACTGTTGAAGCAACAGTTAATGCAGACGTAAAGAAAGTTTGGGATTATTATACCAACCCAACTCATATAATCCATTGGAACTTTGCAGATCCTAGCTGGCATTGTCCCAGTGCCGAAAACGACATGAAAGTAGGTGGTGTTTACAAAGCAAGAATGGAAGCCAGAGATGGTAGCTTTGGCTTTGATTTTGAAGCTGTATATTCAGAAATCATAGAAGGAAAAGAATTTACTTATGGTTTTGGCGATAGGCATGCAACCGTAAAATT
Organism: uncultured Chitinophagaceae bacterium; assembly: GCA_903895845.1. Lineage (GTDB taxonomy): Bacteria > Bacteroidota > Bacteroidia > Chitinophagales > Chitinophagaceae > Parasediminibacterium. The sequence continues at coordinate 44,891 of CAITVK010000042.1, read as the reverse complement.
TAATGATTTGGGTAGTCAAACACAAGTAATAGTAACCTTTGATCCAGAGAATGAAAACCCTGTCGAAATGCAAAAGGGTGGCTGGCAATCAATACTGAATAACTTTAAAGCTTACACAGAAAGCAACTAAGTAACATATACTTTAACAACAACATAAAATACAAATTATGGCACTGATTAACCCGCACATCAATTTTAATGGCAATGCCGAGGAAGCATTTAATTTTTACAAATCAGTATTTGGCGGAGAATTCGCAAACATTATGCGCTTCAAAGATTTATCAAACCCAGGATATCAAATTCCAGAAAGCGAAGCGAATAAGATTATGCACATTGCATTGCCTATTGGTAAAAATGTTTTGATGGGTAATGATGTACCTGAATTTTTGGGCAGGGTGAATGAAAACGAAAATAGATCCAAAATAGCCATTGGCACCGAAAGTAAAGAAGAAGCAGACAAACTATTTAACGGACTTTCAGAAGGTGGACAAGTAGAAATGCCTATTGGAGACAGTCCTTGGGGTTCGTATTTTGGGATGTTTAGAGACAAATATGGGATTGAATGGATGGTAGACTTTGACTCACGACATAAGGGGCAATTGTAGGCAAGCTTTCTCTCGCCGCAAAGACACAACGGCTCTAAGAAGCACAGAGAGAAAGGAGATCGAAAAGGAAATATAATTCCTTCTTTTAGACCATAATGTTATAGATTGCAAACTAACTAATATGAAATTGAATAAGATTCTTTTTTGGACAAGCACTACAATCATCGCTTTGTTCGAAGGTGTGATGCCAGCCTTAACTTTTAGAAGTGAAATGGCAAAGGAAGGTATCAAACATCTAGGTTATCCACCCTATTTTGGAGATGCTTTGGCGGCATTTAAGGTATTAGGCGTATTGGCTTTGATGATTCCACAAGTCCCTAAGCGAATAAAAGAATGGGCTTATGCCGGCTTTGCATTCGACTTTCTGTTTGCATCCATCAGTTACTTTGCAGTAGAAGGAGTGGTGTTCTTTTCCTTCTTTCCATACATATTCTTGGGCATTTTAGCTGTTTCCTACATTTATTACCACAAAATAAATAACTAATCAACAAAGCAAAAAGTATTTACAATGTCATTCCAAGCATACATAAATAATATAAAACTTAAGACAGGTAAAACGCCTGAGGAATTCAAAAAGCTTGCAGAAGCAAAAGGATTCTTGAAAGAAGGGGTATTAGTAAAAACGGTTAAAGCAACCGAGATTACAAATTGGCTTAAAGAAGATTTCGAATTAGGATATGGTCATGCGATGGCAATATTTGCCGCTTTTAAAGGAAAAACAGAATAACGCTATATGATAAATAAAATAACGCCTTGCCTTTGGTTTAATGCAGATGGTGGAAAGATTTCGTCCGTTGTAGACTACTATAAAACCATTTTTGATACCGACTTTCAAGCGGGAGGCATCATGCCTTTGGGAGAAACTCCTAGTGGAAACACAGAGATGTGCCAGGTAAAAATATTTGGACAGTCCTACACTTTGATGAGTACTGCAAAAGAGCATCATCCGTTTAATGATGCACTGGCACTGGCCATCAATTGTGATGACCAAACCGATATTGACAAATACTGGAACTATTTTACCCAAGACGGCAAAGAGGTGCAGTGTGGTTGGTGTATGGATAAGTATGGGCTTCGTTGGCAAGTGATACCCAAAAATCTGGGTGAACTAATGAGTAAACCCAATGCCTGGCAAGTAATGATGAAGCAGAAAAAAATTGTAATTCAGGAATACTTACAATAAATTACAATCAACCTGAAAGCAGAGAACGTAGATCAGGAAAACTTCTTACGACCAAAAAATTGATAGAGATGCCCCAATTAGAAGTAATGCACCGAAAGATTGCATTTACTAAACATGAGGCATAAATGCATACACCTGAAACTTCCTGTCGTTAATTTGACGGAAATAATCTGCATACGCTCTGTTTATAGTTGCGGGTGTAATAGTATCTTTTTGGTATCCAACTTTTTCAAGTAGCCAATACCAATCAAGCTTTTGGTCTGTAATGCTGCGGAGTGACCACTAGGGCCGAATAAGCGTACATTATCATCATAAATAAAGTCGAGACTGTATGTAGCGCTGAAGTATCTGTTTATCTTAAACGCAATCTGATTGGTCATAAAGACATTGATATTCTGCGGATGATCAATGTAATTAGAAAATAAGTCGAGCCTGCCCTTGTAGGTTACACTTTTATCGAAATCATTTTTATAGTTGATTGTAACAAAAGACCCCAACTCAGATTTAACCGACTTCCCAGTATCTACCCCATAAGCTCCTTTGTTTGATAACTCTTTATTGGCAACAATCACCAACCGAGCTGTTAGCGGAGAGATGAATACAGAAAGTTTGTGATCGGGTTTATAATCGAACCCCAACGACAACAGTGCATAAGCAGGGGAAAGGAAAGTAGAAGAAAAAGTACCAACATTATTACTGTACGTGAACCCGTCAAAAAACTGTGAACGAAAATCGGCTAAACTAGACAAATACCATTTACCAGTTGTATCCATTTTGTATTCGTATTTGCTGGTAATATCGTAACGGTCATCATTTTTCCTACTGCCTAAACTAGTAGTTTGAACGTAGCCCAGGTTTACATCCAGATTGTTATCCCAAGAGATCCTTTCCTTCTGATAAAAAATAAAATAATTGAAGTAAGAACTAACCGCTAAAGAGAAATTATCACCACCTGCCGCCCAGTTACTCAAAGAACCCTGTGCTAAAGAAAAGTTTAATAACCCACCGCGTTTCCAGTTCCATTTGGAAGTATCTGCTTCTTTTTTTATGGTCTTTGCAGTTTCAACTATGATTGGTTTGATGGGAATATCCTGACTTTTTGCTTGCAAAAAAGAAATGGTTAGTAAGAATAAGAATGCTGATACTGCTATATTTTTTCTCATTAAAAGTACATTGTTTTGGCAAAAATAATAGGAACGTTAATAAGATGTTGGATTGCTGCCAAACTGACATAAATGTTGTATTTTCGCAAACTTAAATTTTTTGAAAGTTGATTCAGTTACTAGAGATAGAAAATAAACTACACGACGAAGTAAGGCAAGGCGAGGCTTATGCTCCTGTGAGTGATAGCGAAATTGCTTACAAAAAACACTTTTACATAGAGAGTTATGGCTGTGCCATGAACTTTAGTGATACCGAAATCATAGCTTCTATTTTAAACAGTAACGGCTATGGCGCCACCAAGAATCTGGAAGATGCTGAACTGATTTTTGTGAATACCTGCTCTATCAGAGAAAAGGCAGAAGCAACGGTACGCAAGCGATTGACAGAATTCAGGAAACTAAAAGAAGCTAATAAGGGATTATTGGTAGGCGTACTAGGTTGTATGGCCGAGAGACTAAAGACAAAGTTGCTGGAAGAAGAGAAATTAGTGGACATTGTTGTAGGTCCCGACAGTTATCGAAGCCTACCTGCCTTGATTGAGCAAGCTGAGACAGGCCAAAAAGCAGTGAATGTTTTGTTGAGCAGAGAAGAAACTTATGCAGACATCTCACCTGTAAGGCTAGATAGCAATGGTGTTTGTGCCTTTGTATCCATCATGAGAGGCTGCAACAATATGTGCAGTTTTTGCGTGGTACCCTTTACAAGAGGACGCGAAAGAAGCAGAGATGCCTATTCCATAATTGCTGAAGCAACAGAGTTGTTTGATAAAGGTTATAAGGAAATAACACTATTGGGACAGAATGTTGACAGCTATTATTGGTACGATGAAAAGAAAGACCAGCAAATAACATTTGCCCATTTGTTGGAACAAGTGGCCTTGATTAATCCGGAATTAAGAATAAGGTTCAGCACTTCACACCCAAAAGACATTACGGATGAGGTATTGTTTGTAATGTCCAGGCATGAGAATGTATGCAATCACATTCACCTTCCGCTGCAAAGTGGCAGTACCCGTTTGCTTCAATTAATGAATCGTACTTATTCCAAAGAATGGTATAAAGCCAAGGTAGACAGGATAAAAGAGATATTACCTAATTGTACTATCACCGCTGACATCATCACAGGTTTTTGCACCGAAACAGAAGAAGACCATCAAGAGACGCTTGAGGTAATGGAATATTGCGGATACGACATGAGCTATATGTACTTTTATAGTGAACGCCCTGGCACATTGGCTGCAAAGAGGTTTGAAGATGACGTTCCTCTGGAAATAAAGAAAAGAAGATTGCAGGAAGTGGTGGATATGCAGGGCAAACTTTCTACTGCCGGCAACTTGAATGATATAGGAAAGACGTTCAAGATTCTTATTGAAGGGGATAGCAAGAAAAGTGAACTAGCTCATACAGGTAGAAGTGAACATAACAAGTCGGTCGTTTTTCCAAAAGGCAATCACAATTTTAAGAAAGGGGACTATGTGATGGTGAAGGTGAACGATTGCACAAGAGCTACATTGATAGGAGAAATAATAGCATAAACTGGATAAAAAGTAACAATGGACTTACAAAGTATTAAAAATAGGTTTGGCATTATAGGTAACGCACCTGCCCTGAATTTTGCATTAAATACGGCAGTGCAAGTTGCCGCGACAGATTTGACTGTGTTGATTGTAGGGGAAAGTGGTGTTGGTAAAGAAGTAATTTCTCAGATAATACACGCTTCTTCCACCAGAAAACATAATCCATTCATCGCGTTGAACTGTGGCGCTATACCCGAGGGAACAATAGATAGTGAATTGTTTGGACATGAAAAAGGAGCTTTTACCGGCGCCGTTGAAAGTAGAAAAGGCTATTTTGAGACTGTAAATGGTGGGACAATTTTTTTGGATGAAATAGGTGAAATGCCATTGGGTACACAAGCAAGATTGTTGCGGGTATTGGAAACAGGCGAGTTCATAAGGGTAGGATCCTCCAAAGTGCAGAAAACAGATGTACGTGTGATAGCGGCAACTAACCGCGAGCTACTAGAGTTTGCAGAGAAAGGACGTTTCCGCCAGGATTTGTATTACAGGTTAAGCACCGTTCCCATCAGAATGCCCGCCCTAAGAGACAGGAAAGAAGACATTTTGCTATTGTTCAGGAAGTTTGTAGTCGATTTTGCAGAGAAATACAAAACTACACCCGTTCAAATGGATGAAGAAGCAAAAAACATGTTAGTCAACTATCCGTTTCCCGGCAACGTTCGAGAATTGAAAAACTTAGCTGAACAGATTTCTGTTTTAAGTACCAGCATCACCATTAATGGTTCAGCATTAAAGAAGTTCTTACCTGAGAAAACTGGTAACAGGATGCCGATGTTAGCAAGTGAAGCGGCGCATCAAAGTGAATTTTCCAATGAGCGTGAGATATTGTACAAACTTTTCTTCGATATGAAAAAAGATGTTACGGAACTAAAAAAGATGTTTGTAGAGATCTTACAGAATCCATCTTTGGCAGATGCAGCAGCAAGTTTTGCCAAGGAAAGCCTAACAAATGATTTTCATTTGGATGGCCATGATAGCACCTCTGTTATCAATCATACTAAAGTAGGACACCCAAACCCTCAGCCTACATACATTCAATCACCTAATGGACAACCGGTTCTACTTAAGGATGATGACATACTACACCACGAAGAAATTGAGGAGACATTAAATATCATGGTAATTGAGAAGGAGCTCATTATTAAAGCATTGAAAAAGCATAAGGGTAAACGTAAAGATGCCAGTATAGAGCTTGGCATAAGTGAGCGTACCTTGTATAGGAAGTTAAAAGAATATGATATAGATGATTTGTAACTGTAATACTTGCAAAAACAGAATATGACTAGAAGGGGAATAACATTGAAACTTTTATTAATAAGCTCAGCGCTGATGGCGATGGTAATCTCTTCTTGTGGGGTGTACTCCTTTAAAGACGTATCAATTGACTATACCAAAATAAAAACAATTAAAATTGGCTTCTTCGAGAACAAGGCACGGTACATCAACCCACAATTGAGTCCAATGTTAACAGATAAGGTGCAGCAAAAAATTGTTAGTCAGACAAAACTCACACGAACTAATAATGACGACGCCAATTTGCAGATAAGTGGCTACATATCAGATTATTCAGTATCTACTGCTTCTATTTCTGCGACACAAGCCACAAGTAACAGGTTGAACGTTGGTGTACATCTTGTTGTGAAGAACACTGTGGATAACAAAACGGATGAATACGATATCAATCGTAACTTCGACTTTTCAGCCAATTTGTCTTTGCAACAAGCCGAGACTCAGCTGCAAGATGAGATTATCAGAAGTGTAACAGACGAAATCTTTAACCGTATATTCTCGAATTGGTAATTATTATCTATTTTTATTCGCTTTATGGCAACAGAAGAAATTTTATATCACATAACAGGTAATAGTCAGCTAAGCAGTACTAATGTGGATGAAATTTCCGCAATTGTAAAAGAATATCCCTTCTTCTCTCCTGCTCAGTTTCTGCTTGCCTTGAAACAAAAGAAAGAACATAGCTATAATTACGAATACCAACTGCAAAAAGCATCCTTGTATTTCAGTAATCAGGTATGGCTGAATTATCTGTTGAATGAAAAAGAGGTCGCCGTACCTGATTTACATTTGGCAGAAGTAGAACCCCTTATTCAGCAATCAATAGAAAGCAAAGAAGAGAGTATTTTTCCTACCTCACTCATAGGATCAAAAAACTATCATCCCCACGAAGAGGAAGATGAAAAGGAAGTGAACGCGCATGCCGAAACAGAAGAAATCGGTGATGAAGTCATTGAACATGAGCCAGATAACAGTATTCCTCTTAATGACGACATCCCATTCGATTATAGTTCCCTGTTTACAAATACAAACAGTGATATAGAAGTACCTACTTTGGAAGCGGTAAAAGGAATATTTGCCAATAATTCATCCAGCGATGAGGCTACTGCTGAAAAGAAAAAGATTCATTTGCCTAAGTTTCCAAGTATACTAAAAGAGCCAATCGCTTCTGTAGTCAGTTCAAGTAGAATACCCTCCTTTACATTTATAACTCCCGCAATAAAAAATGAACCTGCAACTGAAGAACATTCAGTGTCTCTCGAACCTAGTTCTTCCATTTATGTGAGTAGGCCAGTTCCTGTTATTGAGGAAGCAGAAGAAGAACCAGCAGTAGAAGCAACAATTGTCCCTCACGTAACTGAACCAGAACAAAAGGAAACAGAAACGACAGAAACGCATCAACTTACCGAATCGTCTATTCCCTCATATTCTTTCAAGGGTTTTAGTGAGGAAGCCCCCGAGCATATACCCAATGACACTGTATCTTTAAGTGAGGCGTTCGCAAAAGAACAGGAACAAAGTGAAGAAGCAGGTGACGCTGACGACACAGACTATACAAATAATATTTCTTCCATGATTTCTAAACAGCTAGAAGGTTTCAAGAAGCCAGTGGAAGAAAACTCCAAGTTTGAGTTTGAGAATGAACACAATTTACATACAATTGATTATTTCGCTTCGCAAGGAATCAAAATAGATCTTACCAAGATGCCTCAAGATAAACTTACTGTGCAGATGCGTAGGTTTACTGACTGGTTGAAGCAAATTAAGAAAACTGACCCGAATCCACAAGATTTAGGTACTGACCCTGAATTAGAAAAAGCAATACAAAATATTGCTAAAACGTCTATCGAAGCAAAAGAAATTGTGACTGAAACGATGGCGGATGTTTTCATCAAACAAGGGAAGGTAAACAAAGCAATTCAGCTATATATAAAATTAAGTTTTTTAGATCCTTCAAAATCCACTTATTTTGCAAACAAGATTCAACAACTAAAAGGAATCTAAATTCTTATTATGGTTTATTTATTTCTAGCATTAATCGTTTTGGCTTCTGTGGCTTTGGGCTTTGTAGTATTGGTTCAAAATCCTAAAGGTGGTGGTTTATCAGGTAATGTTGGCGGTTTGAGCAACAATACAATGGGTGTTAAACAAACTACTGATGTTCTTGAAAAAGGTACTTGGTTGTTTGCAGGCATCATTGCTGTTTTAGCATTAACGTCTACATTGTTCCTGAAAGGAGGAACTAGTTCAGTTGATAACTCCTTACTACAAAAAGTGAATACAACTGCACCAGCACCACTAAAAAAATAATCTTTATTTAACCTAATTTAATCCCCGCTAAGTCGCAACTTAACGGGGATTTTTGTTTATTCTCTGCAATGAAAAAGACAGCACGTTTCCTGATACTCTCCCTGGTTTTATTACTAGCTATTTCAGCTTACATCCTACTTGCGTCTGCAACTAATTTTGATGAAAAGACAAAGTCTTTTGTTATAGAAGCGGGCAGAACAAACAAAGACGAGGTTGTAGACTTGTTAAACCAAAAAGGAATTATCACCAATGGTTGGGCTTTTTCATTGGTAGCAGACCAGTTGAATGTGTGGACAAAATTACGCCCCGGCAAATATGAGGTCAGGAAAAAAGATAACATCCTTACTATTGCCCGGATGTTACGTAACAACAGACAAGTGCAAGTAAGGCTCGTTATCAATAAGTTTAGGACCAACGAGGATTTTGCGAAGCTGATTGGCAAAAACTTTTCTACTGACTCTGCCGCTGCCTTGCAATTCTTTTCTAGCAACGATTCGCTCAAAGCATTCTCTATTGATACCAATACAATAGCAACCATCATCGTCCCCAACACCTATTTGTTTTATTGGGGAACGCCATTAGATAAAATCCTAGAGCGGTTAAAAGCTGCTAGCGATGTTTTTTGGGCGGAAGACAATCGTTTAGATAAAGCGAAGGCATTGGGCTTTACTCCCAAAGAGATTTACACCTTTGCCTCCATTGTAGAAGAAGAAACCAATATGGAAGCCGACAAAGGGAAAATAGCAAGCGTTTACATCAACAGATACCATAAAGGAATGAATTTGGGGGCTGATCCAACCATCAAGTTTGCTTTAAAAGATTTCTCACTTAAAAGAATTCTTTTCCAGCATCTTTCTGTGGTATCCCCTTATAATACTTACAAGAATAAGGGTCTACCCCCGGGCCCCATTTGTACGCCTAGCGTGAGCAGCATTGATGCGGTGTTGAATGCGCCTGCAACTTCTTACCTGTACTTTGTAGCAAAGCCCGACTTTAGTGGCTATAGCAACTTCAGTAGCAACTTTGCAGAGCATAGTCAATATGCAAAGCAATACCAGCAAGCATTAAATGAGTATCTAGCTAAAAAACAAAGTAAAGAGTAGTGACAAAATTTGAAAACGCATTCATTAGCTTTCCACCGATCGCTTATTTGGTAACAAAAAGCAAGCGTACTGCCATGCCAAGTGCCACTAGCTTATCTTTATATGAAGTGTTTATTGAGTTCCTGAAACAGATAAAAAATGTTGGTCTAGCAGAAAGAGCCGCTGCCATTTCTTTCAACCTGATCATGGCATTACCAGCAGCCTTACTTTTTTTGTTTTCCATCATCCCCTATTTACCCGAATCAAATAACTTCGATGCACAAATAATGTCCCTTTTCAAGGATATTGCCCCCAACTCAAGTACCTATAATCTCATTAAAGATATCTTGCATAGCTTACTCATTAAACACCAAGGTGTATTCTCTTTCGGCTTCATTTTACTCATGTATTACTCTTCCAATGCGGTAATGGGTATCATCAGAACTTTTGACAAGTCAATTCAAGAGAAAAAGGTTTTCTTTTTGCATAGACGCTGGCGTGCCATTATACTAACTGCCATCCTTATCTTGGTGGTAATTATCTCCACAACTTTTCTTATCGGACACAATCAGATGGAAGCTTTACTAAAGAGAATCTTTCACATGAGAAGAAAGGCAGACTTGCCTTGGTGGGATGCTATAAGATGGATTATCCTGATTTTCTTTTTGTTTTATGTAATTGCTTTGGTATACAAGTTCGCACCGTCTGTGCATACACGTTGGCCCTTGGTTACCGCAGGTTCTATATTGGCTACTTCACTTACACTAATTACTACTTTATTGTTTAGCTATTGGGTAAATCACTTTGCAAGTTACAATCGGGTCTATGGATCTATTGGAACTGTTTTGATTATCATGTTATTGATTAACCTGAATTCCCTGATTTTGCTTATTGGATTCGAACTAAACGTCTCTGTCAATAAACTACTCTCGCAACAGAAAAAGCCATTTGTTTAAAAAAGCAGGTTGGTGGCGTAAGATAGTAAATGGTTCATCTGAGAAACGCCAACCTTACTCAAAAGCCCATCGCAATAACTGTCGATATCTGCTTCCGTCCTGTAAAGCGCTTTTGCTATCTGTTTACTGGTTTTTCCATCAATCAGGAACTTGAGAATCTGCATCTCCCTCAAAGTAATCTTTAATTTTCGCCCTAGAGCATTTAGTTCAGGTGGTTTTTCAGCTATTACTTCTTCTGCAGTTTTGTGTGGTGTAGGCAGGGCAAATCCACCATCCTCTACTATTTTAAGTGCTTCGAGAAGCTCACTTTTATTACTGTCTTTTGTCGCAAGTCCATTTACGCTATATTCCATGCAAAACTCAAACACTTCTAGATTGGCGTAGTAGCTCATCATCAACATTTTTTGCAATGGATTTCTTCGACGGATTTCAATGATAGCATCTCCCTTAATGTCTTGCGACAAATCATAGTCTATGATAACTATATCTGGGGCAGTCTCCATCAGCAAATTTATTAAATCTCTTCGTTTAGGAATTTTATCAATTACAAAATAGTTGCTATTTTCCAGACTTTTTTCGATAGAATCGGCAAATGCTGTGTCTGCATCTGCTATTATAATGGTAGATATGCTGTCTTTCTTCATGTTGTCCCTATTAATTTAAGAAATAATTCACCTACTGTTTTTTCTCAACGGAGATTGTAAGCAGTGTAATGTACGACTTAAAAGGCTAAGTGAGGCAAATGATCAATATACCTTAGCTTATTACTTGTAGTTTATGTATGATAAAGATGCCAATTAACGAGAGTTCGGGATAAGAAATAAAGAAAAAGGTGTAAACCAGAGGATATAATGTACCACCATTTTATCACTAAAATACACCCTTATGTTGCGGGATAAAGCCATAGATATTTTAGGACAAGTCACCTTCCCTAAACATAAAAATGGAACATTCAAACCAACTTAAACTCGCAGCTTAACCCGAACTCACGTTAAGTTAATCCTCTTTAGGTTAAAGCGAGGTAAAATACCTGTGTTTTATTTGAGTATTGATGCCATTTATTCGAAGTTAACTAAGCTCTATTGTTCCAATTGTATGCTACCCTGTCAGTCGGGTGGGGTTTATTTGACTTTCGATGTGCCACATTTGCAGTTGGGTGAGGTTTATTTGATGTTGCTTATGGTTTTATTTATGAAGTTGCTTAAACTTATTTAGGCAATAAAACTGATTCCCAACAGTTAACAATTTCGCCTAAAAAAGCAAAAAAAAGTGGGAATCATCATCGAAGATAAAGTGCGTCATTTAATTATTCCTTTTTAAAGTGTAGAGAATCTGGGCTTTAATAATTAGATATGAAAAAAGAATAGAAACTTGGTTGGATTATAATGGATGGCATTAATCACATTATTTGCTAGGAAAATAAAAGTTTAAACAACTTCAATGATAAAAATCAAGGTTTCACAACAATCTAAAAGTTTCAAATCATCATGTGGTGGGGGATAGTATAAGTCAAACTCATCAGTAACTGCAACCTTAAATGAAGTTTTGTCTCACAGAAATACAACTCAAATAGGTAATAGCATAATTATGTCCCCTCCACTTTGTTCTAAAAGTGAACCTTATTGTATTAATCATTGTTTCTATTCTGTATTCACAAACCAATTCCACTTACTTTTACCCAATGATTTGCACTCTCACCATCATTCGTTATCCCAGATATGGCGGCTTTGTGGGCGTCCTCTCAATGGCATTATTTCACTTCCCTTTATTCCTCAACAAAAACATTTCCTTCTACAAACTGATGGGCTGTGGCAAAAATGGGACTTTCGATAAACACCCCGATTGGAACCAATGGGCAATATTATTAGTACACAAAGGCTCCTCCCCCTTTGGCCCTACTTTTATCAATCGTTGGATTCATTTTTTTAAAGCTCAAGTTTCTACCCTTACTTTACAGCCCATAGAAGGTCATGGCACATGGGATGGCAAAGAAGTTTTTGGTAAATTGCCCAAGCAAACGGACTATGAAGGGAGTATTGCAGTGCTAACAAGGGCAACAATAAGACTCAAGAAGTTGAAAGCCTTCTTGAGCAATGTGGATGGAGTTGCCAAACAATTAGCTGATGCAGATGGATTGATTACTTCATTGGGTATCGGAGAAATTCCTTTTCTTAAACAAGCTACTTTAAGTGTTTGGAATAGTAAGACAGACATGAAGAACTTTGCTTATAAAATGCACGAACACGCCGATGTAATTCGTAAAACAAAAAAGGAAGACTGGTATAAGGAGGAGATGTTTGTACGATTTATACCAATTAAATTAGAGAGAATATGAAATATGACTCTTCAACAGTTACTCATCACTCATATTTCATAACTCATAACTAACAAAGAAACTATGAATAAAGTATCCGTTACTTCCGAAGTAGGAAGATTGAGAAGATTGTTGGTGCATAGTCCTGATAGTGGCTTGGGGAAAGTAGTGCCTTCCAAAGCACAAGACTGGTTGTTTGAAGACATTGTTCACCTAGAAACGATACGTAAATACGAGTACGATTACTATACCAAAATACTATTGTACTTCCTTGACCCGGAGAAGATTAAAGGGAAGTTGAAAGATATAGACGCTGCCGACAACAAACGTAACTTCTATAAACCTGGTCATGAGGACTTCTTTAAAAGCGATAAAGTAATAGAACTACAGTGGCTTTTGGCAGAAGTGCTGGAAGATACGAGCATCAAAACAGAACTGGTATCGGCAGTGTGTGCTATAGAAGGCTGTACTTATTCAACCCATAAAGAGTTGTTGGCTTACACCGCAAAAGAACTGGCGACCACGTTTGTTTCTGGCACTTCTAAGGAAAAGCAATTGTTGTTTGCCCCTATCCCCAACTTCATCTTTACTCGGGATATCGGCATTACCATCAACAACTATGTATTGCTTAATAAACCTGCTAAGAAAGCAAGAACAAGAGAGGCATTACTAGCTAAATATATCTTCTTCAACCATAAACTCTTTGCCGATTATCACAACAACATTATAGAATTGTCGGATAGTCAGTACAGCTTTTTATTACCAAAAGAAGAGGACGACAAGAAGGTTACACTGGAAGGTGGCGACATTATGGTGGTGAGTAGTAATCATTTATTGGTTGGCGTAAGCGAAAGAACTAGTTCGGAAGCAGCAGCTAAGATAACTAATACCATGTTCGAAAAAGGAATTATAGATAAGGTAACTATCATAAAAATCCCTAAGAAGAGGGATTATATGCATATTGACACAGTATTTACACAAGTGAAAAGGGATGTGTGGGTGATGCTCGGCAACTTCTCTACCAAAGCGGTAAAGCACGAAGATGAAGACGCCATCGAACGGATATTGGAAGTAAAGAAAGAGGAAAAGATAAAGATTCTTCAATTTAATAAGAATAATCCCGAAGAACCCAAAGCCTTTGAAAGCTTAGAAGAACTATTGATTGACATTAGCAAAACCGACCTTGGTTGCACTGGAGAAGTGAAAATCATATTTAGTGGTAACAACGAATTCCCATACAGTGCCAGAGAACAATGGACCGACAGTTGCAACTTATTAGCCTTGAAAGAAGGAGTAGTTTTAGCTTATGACCGTAACAATAAAACAACTGATGCCTTTGCTGCCAACGGCTTCAAGGTAATAAAAGCAAAGGCCTTAGTAAAAGGTTTAGAGGACGGCACCATTGATCCAGAAACAATCAATGATACAGTAATTTTAATGCCTTCTGCGGAACTTTCAAGAGCAAGAGGTGGCTTCCATTGTATGAGTATGCCATTGCTTAGGGATGAACTTATTTAATTGATAATTGACAATTGATTATGGATAACCACTTCCGTATTAATTGTCAACTATCAATTGTCAATTATCATTTATCATTTATGACTTCTCACTTATTAATGATACGACCTTCCCGTTTTGCTTATAATGCTGAGACGGCGGTAAATAATGCCTTTCAAGTTGCTCCTTCAGACAGTGAAAGCGTACAAACCAAAGCATTGGCTGAGTTTGATGCGTTTGTGGAAAAGCTTAAATCTAATGGTATTGATGTAACAGTGGTACAGGATACACCTGAACCACATACGCCCGATTCTATCTTTCCTAATAACTGGATTTCCTTTCATTCGGATGGTACTATCTGTTTGTACCCCATGTTTGCTATCAACAGACGATTGGAAAGGAAGCCACACGTGCTGGAAGCCATCGAACAAAAGTTCGTTGTGAAGTACACCATCGATTTCTCGGTGTATGAGAATAACCAGACTTATCTAGAAGGAACAGGAAGTATGGTATTGGATAGAGGTAATCAGATAGCTTACGCGTGTTTGTCTCAGCGCACTAACAAGTTTGTACTACGTGAGTTCAGTAAATCGATGAACTACACCCCCATCACTTTTACGGCTAATGACGAAAGTGGCAACCCCATCTATCATACCAATGTAATGATGTGTGTGGCGGATGACTATGTGGTTATCTGTCTGGCATCCATCACCGAAGACTTTGAGAAGCAATATGTGGTGAAAGCATTGGAGAGTAGCGGAAAAAAGATTATTGATATTACTTACCATCAACTCAATCACTTTGCAGGCAATATGCTGCAGGTAAAGAATAACAAAGGAGAGAAGTTTCTGGTGATGAGTACACAGGCCTATAATAGTCTGAATGATAACCAGTTAAAAACAATAGAATCCTTCAACCCCATCCTTCATAGCGACATCTCTACCATCGAAACAAATGGCGGTGGCAGTGCAAGGTGTATGATGGCGGAAGTATTTCTCCCTATTCTTTAGAAACGAACTACAATAAGTTTTAGGCGCAATAAAACATTAGAATATAAGTATCATCACCAGATCATTAACCCAACAAAAAGTATGGATTTAGTCAACAACTTTATTGAAAACTTACAAGTCCTTTTCGGGGAAAAAAGGAATCCAGAACAAGCCATCAAGAACAAGGCTTACATGAAGAATCACTTTGATTTTATAGGAATATGGACGGCCGACCGAAGAGAACTTACCAAGCTATTACTTAGAAGTAATCCCCTCCCCGACCTCGAAACAGTGAACAAGACAGTCCTGCTACTTTGGCAGATGGATGAACGCGAATATCACTATGCAGGGATTCAGACACTAGCTTATTATCACAAGCTATGGCAGCAAAACACCATCGAACTCATAGAATATTGCCTTGTAAATCACAGTTGGTGGGATAGTGTGGATGGACTAAACAGTGATTGTGTGAGCAAGTATTTTGATAAATTTCCAGCTTCAATACAAATAGCCGGTCGTTGGAATGAGAGCGATAACATCTGGCTTCAACGCAGTAGCATCATTTTTCAAAAAGCATACAAAGAAAAAACTAACCGCGAATTACTAGCAAAACATATACTACAAGTAGCCGATAGCAAGGAGTTTTTTGTACGGAAAGCAATTGGTTGGGCATTGAGAGAATACGCCAAAGTAAACAGTGGATGGGTATTGGAATTTGTGGGCAACCATGCACTTTCTCCATTAAGTAAACGGGAAGCGTTGAAGCATCTGGGGTAGGAATAAGTGACTAATTTAGCTTTGCCAATTCCGCTAATCAAGATTTATCTCAGCCAATTTATTTCGGATTGCTTCCAGATCTTTGGGCTTATCATGGGTTGTTTCGGTGATGTTGATAACGCGAGAATTTACACGGATCATATCATCCCTAAAATCGTTGAAATCCTTGAAAAAGTGGTCATCAGGAAGCAGTTTTATAAACTCTTTTGCAACAAGATCATTGCATTTACTAACCAATACTTTGTTCATTAAGATGAAGCAGATATAAAAGATGTATAATTCTTTTTCAATTATCTTAAATGGCTTATTTGGCTTTGCCACTGAAAGCCTAGTGTTCAATTTCGCGATGGAATCGTAGTTTGCAAGCCCATCTAAACTGATAATTTTCTCTTCAAAGGTGATATCGACAACGATATTGGCGAGAATAAATGAAAGAGCCATTTGTATGTGCTTGCGGTAATCTGGATTTGGTGGGATGCTGATTGATACTGCCATAGCGCATTTATTTTGGCTGAAAGTACGTGTTTATAATTGGCTAGGGCAGTAATATAATTCTAAGGATTGATTTGATAAGGAAATGAAACGAATTGTAAGACACAAAAAAATAGGGACATCATACACATAGACTTCTATTTGTATGATGTCCCTATATTGATAAGTGTTGAAAACCCTATTTTAAGGCATCGCCGCTAAAAGAAAACGGGAGCAACATGCTAGATTGTTTTACTACCAGTACCTTACCTTCCAAACCACTCAGCAATAACCTGATTGGCTGATGCACACGGCCTTCGTATTCTCGCAAAGCCTGTCTGCACATACCACAAGGGCTAAGGGGAATATTGCTAGCCCCATTGATATGATGATAACTGATAGCCATGCTTTTGATAGGTTCATTCGGAAACAATTGTGCCGCAGAGGCCATCAAAGCACGCTCGGCACAGATGCCAACAGGATAACTCGCGTTCTCCTGGTTGCTTCCCACCACAAACTCGCCCGAATTGAGTTCGGCATAAGCTCCAACCAAGAAGTTGGAATACGGCGCATAAGCCAGTTTAGTTGCTTTTCTGGCACCTTCCACTAATAGGGCATCGGCAGGTGACAAATCATCTACCGAAGTGTACTCCTCATATTCAAAACTATATTTCTCTACAGACTTCCCCATGATAGCAGTATTGTGTAAGATTATTTATTTAATTGTGCGGAAGATACGCTTAAATCGTGGTCCGTCGTTCCAGCTAAACCAAATCAGCGAAGCTTTGCCCACAACATGTGTTTCGGGTACAAAACCCCAATAGCGACTATCCTGACTGCGGTGACGGTTATCACCCATCATCCAGTAATAATTATATTTGGTGGTATAGGTTGTTGTCTCCTTACCATTAATGATGTACTTGCCATTGGTTTCCTCCAATGTATTGTTTTCGTAATTGGTAATCAACCGTCGGTACAATGAAATATTCTTTGGAGAGAGGGTGATGGTCTCCCCTTTTTTAGGAATTTCAATTGGCCCATAATTATCTACATCCCATCTGCAATTGATGGTATCATTAGGAAACATATCATCGTTCACACTTTCCTTCAACCGTGGCACAATAGATTTAACGTTGGGCAATGCCTTTACTTTATTGTAATTATCCAAAGTAAGGTTCAGCATACAACTCAAGCCAGAAGGACTATCCTCACCATAGTCTTCATCTTTATTGTAACGTACATTGTGTTCATCATCCAACGAAATTTTTATGCCCAACTCATTCTGAAGATAGTCTGTTGTGAATGGTTGAGATAAGGTAAGCAAGTAATCAGTTTGGGCATCAACGGGTTTGTATGCAGGCGCATTATTAATATACAATACACCATGCTTCACTTGTAGCACATCGCCCCCCACAGCCACACAACGCTTGATATAGTTATCTGTTTTATCAAAAGGATGAACCATAATAGGGAATTCGGCCATCAAAGCATCCCTGTTTCCTTTGTAAACGGATCGCAACACATCATAATAGGGCTGCTTGCTACCATAATCGGGCAAGTTGATAATGGTGTCTCCTGCAGGAAAATTAAATACCACCACATCATTTCTTTCTACCTGCTGAAAGCCTGGCAAACGCTTGTAGGGCAATTGCAAAGCCTTGGTGTAAGAAGGCGTAGTAACAGACCATGGGAAATTGTTGTGCATGAATGGAACAGAAATTGGCGTAATCGGTATTCTTGGACCATAACTCATTTTACTAACGAAGAGGAAGTCATTAACAAGCAACGTCCTTTCCATACTCCCTGTTGGAATTACATAAGCCTCAAAAACAAAGGTCCGGATAAGGGTTGCTGCTACTACTGCAAACACGCCCGCATCAATCCATTCTCGGGAAGAGGGTTTCTTGTATGCCGCAACAACTTCATGGCCATACCATTTATCTTCTTTATTAAAGCCGAGATAAGGAAAATAGACGAAAGGGAGAAAGGTAACCAACGTATGGTCCCAAAAACTGAACCGTTTGAAGTGCATCACGAAGATGATAGTGATCCAGATGGTGATAAACTGTCCCGCAATTGGTATCAGTTGCAGCCAGAACCAAAACTTTTTGATGTTACATTTATCTACAATCAACCAAGTATTGTACAACGGAACAAAAGCCAGAATGGGGTTAATACCAGCCTTTTTAAACAATCCATACATCCCGACATGCCAACCAATAATGCCAATAACCAAAAGGAATAAGCCCATAGTGTTTTTTTAAGAGAAACAAAAGTAAAGGTATAAGGCATTGAACGAACGCTTTTGTTTGAAGGAAGACAGATTGTAATAGTTAAATTAATGTAAAAGGAGGAGAATCGGTTACTATTTTCTGTTCCTTATTTAGGACTAACCGATATTTAAAGAAGCCTTTTGACCGATTAAAAGCTATACCCAATACAATTATCAATACTAAAAAGAATCATTCAAATTGAAGTATCAATTGTAGGCTTCCTCTTTCCATAAATAAAAAACAACTGCCAGGAATACAAATCGTATCCCCAACAGTTGTATTAAAATAGTCAATTCCCACTGCGTTTTGGTAAGCTATACCTTTAAAAATCTATTTTAAAGCAAGTACCCCTCTCCTGTTAGCCAGATAAATGGCTCCAATGACTGTAGAAATGAAAATCAAGTTCATCCTGTTGTCAAAAGGAACAGTCGGACCATCAGTCGTTGGACCAGTGCCGCTACCCTGGTTGCCTGGCCCAGGATTAGGTTGTGCCTGTAGTTTGCTTCCTACTGATACCGTGATTAGGAATGCAGCTATCAATGTTATTTTTTTCATGCTTGTTATTTTTAATTTATTAATCCAGGTCGCACCAAATATAATGCGACCCGGAAAGAAGGGTTATCTTATTTTATAATCAATTGAGTTTGATAAGCAGCACCTGTTGCACCAGCTACACTTACAGAATAAGTGCCAGCAGCCAGATGGTGGCTCAGGCTCACTTGCTCGGTTGTATTACCAGCAGCATGAGCAACCGTTGTTGCCAATACTTTTTGCCCCAAGTTGTTATAAACACTAACTGCATATTTGCCTTCGGTGAAGTTGGCAAGCTTCAATCCGAAACTACTTCCTGTAACAGGGTTTGGATAGATGCTGATTGCTTTATTACCACTTGTTATTGCAACCGCAACAACAGCACTATAGCTAGTATTTCCACCCTTATCGGTTGCTTTTATGCGATAGTAGTTAATACCATTTTGTGCTGCAGCATCTGTAATGGTATACGTAGCTTTAGTTGTGTTGGTAGCCGATTTGGTAGCAATACCAGAAAATTCGACACCATTAACTGAACGTTCAACTGTATAAACAGCTACATTCTTTTCACCAACCGTATTCCAGCTTACAATCACATTGCCACCTTTAGCAATAGCACTAGTAACAATACTAGAAACAGGCAAAACAGCAGGGGCAAATACAATGCTATAGCGTGTGCCATAGCTTGCTGCATCAGTAGCAGCAGTTGTGAAGGAAACAGTAGTATTGTTACCTGTTAATGGAGTTGTTGTATTAGAAACATTGTCCCTAACATAAGCTGTAACACCGTTTCCTGCAAATTGAGAAACATCCAGCCTTAGTGTATATGAAGTATTTGCTTTTAGTTGATAAATATGAATAGGTAATACATCAGTACTTGTTGGCAATGAATATCCATTAATAGCAAGATCTGTAGTACCAACTGTGAAGGCAATGTTTTCATCGCTATTAGAGAACTTAACTGCATCTTCTACACCAGCTTCCTTTGGATAATTACCAAATACAGTAACTGCACCATCCAAATTCTCACCTGCTTTGTATAAAGCAATTGCCACTCTGTTAATAGGAGCAGTCGCACCAAATATGGCCGTTTTTGTTTGAGAGGCCACTTTGTAACTCTCTTTGAAAAGCAAAGTTGCACTGCTTGTTGCATTCTCTACAAAGAAAGCTTGACCAGGTTGCAAGTAACGTCCAACATTAGACGTTCCAAGTGGGTTATTAGTTGTGTGCAAACTAGCATCATAACTAACAAACTTAGTGTATCCACTGCTTTTGCCGGTAGTTGTACCTGTAGGATCGTTATACCAATAGTTTGAATTCAGGTTTGTAGCACCACCATTCCAGACTGCTTCCCAATCAACAGGAGCAATATATGGGTTGGCAACTAAGCTATAAGAACCTGCACCGCTTGTAAGCCCATAAGTAGAATTGGCAACAGCATTCGTAACACCTCCTACAGAATAAGTAACATCGCCTGTAATCAGTTTGCCGGTTGTACGAAGGGTTGCATCGCTAATCATATTGGCTGGTTGCAAATCTGAGTTAGCAGGAAAAAGGTCTACAGTTCTGTTACCTCTTACCAACACACGATACCCTTTGTAAGGATCCAGCGTAACCTTTGTTGAAGTAACCGGAGACCAAGCATTTGCAGTATATTGATAGATAGAGCCATTCCCTGTCAAAGAATAATCGAAACCAGTTGTATTGTCAAATCCCGAACTAACACCTTTTGCACCCGTAATGGCAATGCCATAACCGTTGTTGTTCACACCTCCTTCTTGCCAGTTACTAAAAATAGTCCCTGTATTGGTGTACACGCCAAAACCAAGATCCCTGAAAGTACGAAGCCCTTGAGGAATGAAACGTTCAACAGTAACATTGCCACTGATAGCGCCTCCTACCTGATCAACAACTGCCGAATTAGCGATTGAAGTAGATTTAAGCGTAATAAGACCTCCAGTTGTAAGCGTACCGGAAGAGACTAACAATTTGCCTGTGACGCTTTGCATACCAGAACTAATTGTGGTGCTATTGCCAGCACCATTAGCTATTGTAAGATTATTGATTGTACCAGTTCCTGTCACAGTATTTGCAGTTCCATTAAGTTTCAGAACTCCAGCACCATTTATTACACCAGAATTAGCTAATGTACCTGTAACACTCAATGTAGCACCACTTGCTATAGACAATGTACCTCCAGAAACTACATTAAAGTTTCTACTACCTGTTCCTGTACCAGAGCTCATGTCAAAATTGCTATTTAAAGTAACCGTAGCACCATTATTTACATTTACAGTGGTTGTATAGCCAGAAGCTCCGGTTGAATTAATAGTTAACCCACCACTTGCATTTGAATTGGTGATTGACTGATTTGTGCCACTAAAATTTAAAACGAAGCCCCCTGTATTGCTACCCGTTGCATTTCCGATGGTCATTGCAGACCCAGAGGCTATACTGATGTTCTTTTTGATAGTAATAGTAGATACACTTGTACTACTTGACAGGCCAGCTAAATTTAAAGTCCCTCCTCCCAAAATAGAAAGATTATCTATTGTACAAGTTGCATTTGCACTTGTTAGTGAAAGAGTTGAGGAAGTATTATATTCAAAATCTGCATAGGTTTTTCCTGCCCCTGTTGGACTAGTTGCACCTACATATTGAAAAGAAAACTTACTACCTGTTTGGAAAGTACATACGGCTGAAGTTCCGAAGGGAGTACTGCCTCCTTTAAAAACAAATAAAGAACCTGATGCAAATATCACACTACCATCTGTTCCTGTTCCAAAAGAGTTTGAACTAGAAACTGAAGTCGTATTACAAATACTACCATTCTGGAAAGTAATTCCACCTGCATCTGGCGAAATTAATTTGTGTGCTTGACCTGTACTTGCACCTGCACTCAAGTTTACAGTACCAGAGATAGAACCTTTGTACCCAGTTACCACTGCAATGGTAATACCAACGCTGTTAAATGTAGATTGCAATGTAAGCAACTTGCCACTTGCAACTGTAAATACATTTGAGCCAGCAGTAAATGAACTACTTCCAACATTAATTGTCCTTGAAGCGGCTGTTTGGAAGGTAACGTTGTCTGAAACAGTTAGCTTGCCGATAGTTGTGGGCGTTGTAAAGTCTAGCGTAACCAATGCCCCACTAGTGTTAAAAACCGCTTCGTCTGTGCTTGTTGGCACAGTACCAGTTGACCAGTTGGAGCCAGTGTTCCAGTTTGCTCCAGAAGCACCTGTCCAGGTAATTTGTGTTGCGCTCGCTCCT
The DNA here is from genome assembly GCA_903895845.1 of uncultured Chitinophagaceae bacterium. Taxonomy (GTDB): domain Bacteria; phylum Bacteroidota; class Bacteroidia; order Chitinophagales; family Chitinophagaceae; genus Parasediminibacterium. Next base: position 22,597 of record CAITVK010000042.1, on the reverse strand, counting down.
AGTGAAGCCAGCAAGAAAGCAAAGATGAAAATTCTCTTCATGTTGTTTGTTTTAAGTGGTGAAAATGTAAGTGTTTATTGTTTAAAAATTAATTGACTAGACATGGATTTTCCATTGGCAGCGGCCACCTGAAGCAGATAACAACCCTTGGCTAAACCAGAAGCCTCCAATTGCTTTGTTGTTGAACCATCGAGGTTTACGTTTATTTGCCTGACCGTTTTGCCAAGTGCATCAATTATTCTGACTGTGTAAACTCCGCTAGGGAAATTGTTGAAGGACAAGGATAAGGAATTAAAAACGGGGTTGGGATAAGCTGCAACAGTAAGCTGCGTACCCTGACTGATTAACACTTTCGCAACAGAAGAGTATAGGCTGCCTCCTTGTTGGTCTGTTGCATGAATCCTATAATAATTATAACCTACTGTGGGTGTATGATGCGTAAAGGCGTATCCGTTGGCTCCTGTTGCCCTTACCGTGCCTACTTCGGAGTAACTTTTACCATCAGTACTATGTTCAATTGCATAAGTGATAGAAAGAGATTCACTAGCAGTTTTCCAACTGATATTAACTGCATTGTTTACAGCAATTGCACTAGCCGAAACAAAGTGTACCGGAAGTACCAATGCCCCACTTGGAGACAGTTTACTCGCATAAATATTGTTGGTACTATCCCTTTCATCGTTCCAAGAAACGATTACATTAAAGCTGCTATCCAGCACTGCACTGGGAGACTGTTGATTGTTTTGGGCAATACATATTGGATTTCCATCCGCTAGCCAACCTGTAGAAACTGCTCCAGCGCTTGTAAGTCTCTGTCCATAGATATCTATGTTTGTAATCGTGTTTCTACCATCATCCCAAACAAAATAGGCACCATTACTTCCGTCAGGCAACATCTTTAAACTTTGGGCATTGGTATAACCAATTGGCTGCGCACCTGTTGCCTGACAAACAGGAACGCCACCAGCAGTTACTGTTGTCCATACGGCAGCCCCCGTATTATCAATACTTTGAGCAAAAATGTTTCTGTCATTGGATGCTTTTCTAGCATCACTCCAACCAATGATATATCCGCTACCACCTTTTACAATGTTTGGTGCAGCTTGATTACCCGAATAATCGCAAACCAACACTCCATCCTTTGCCCACTGTATGGCACCCGCCGCATTAATGCGTTGTGCATAGATGTTTCCATCAGCAACAGCTTTACGTTGATCACTCCAGACAACGACGATGCCACCAGAACCATCTGCAATTAATTGCGGTGTCAACTGTTGATTAATGGCGGTACAAATTGGCAAACCTGCTGTATCCCAAAGCAACTTACCAGTGTTGTCAATGTACTGTCCGTAGATATCCGCGTTAGTAGTCCCCTGACGAGGATCTTGCCATACTACAAACACGCCGCCTTTTCCATCACTCAAAGCAACTTCCTGTGTTTGTACATTCGGTTTGTTGCCATGAAGACTCACATCTGACTTCCAAAGAATGGCACCATCCTTTACGGCTATCTTCTGCGCAAAGAAGTCGAACGTTCCATTTCTGTTATCATTAAATACCAAAACAAATTCGTTCTTGTTTACCAAAACAGGTATTGCAGACCCTTTGTTGGATTTTGCATTATCCGTCAAAGTAATCCTTACACCATCTTTTGCCCACAATACATTGCCGTCGGAATCAATGTGTTGACCATACAGGTCCGTAAAGTAGTTGGTATCGTTGGTGTTCCTCGCATCCTGCCAAACAAATATAGCCCCCCCGGCACTATCCGAGGAAATGGAAATGTTGGTTTTTGTGGAAGAATATGCACCTGTCGCATTACTCACCAATACTTCCTGACCGTACTTAAGCGTTCCATCTGCAAGTATCCGTTGTACATAGATACTCTTATCAACGGAGTCCCTTGAGTCTACCCAAGCGATAATCATTCCACCAGCACCATCGCTAGTAGCCACATTTCCAAACTTACTTGTTGTTGGCGAAGTGCCACATACTAGGTTATTGGTTGTTGTTCCATCCTTCCATTGCGCATTGCTTCCAAAGGAAACAAGTACCAATAAGAATAGTAATTGTAGTTGTCTCTTCATGTGCCTGTTGTTTTAAATTAAAAAATATTTCCTGAACTATATAATTGAATGACGTCCTTCCCCTTTTTTCCTAATGATTTTTTATTCCTACTTATGCCTTACGACTTAAGACTTATGACCTCCCCCTTTTGCCTAACCCCCTTACATCGGAAACTCCTCTGGTATCTTTACTCTTGGTGGCTGATTGGTGATACTCTGCAGAAATGCCAGTAATTGTTGTTGTTCTTTCTGCGTCAGATTCAACTTACGGATGATGGGTGATGTCTTTGGTAACAGACTATCCCTCGGTGTTCCCAAGTATTTCTTGGGGATATTGGCAGGGTTACCCAGATTATAGGTACTAACAATATCCTTAAGCTCAGTAAAGTTACCATGGTGAAACCAAGGTCCAGTAATACTTACCTCCCTGAGAGAAGGCGTTTTAAATGCCCCGATATCCTTCTTATCTTTGGTAACATTGTACCTTCCCAAGTCTTCATTGGCAGTACCCCAAAGCGTTTGACCGTCGTTATGAAACTGATTATCACTGAATAATGCCCCATTGTGGCAATTGATGCAACGTGCTTTTGTACGGAACAGATGCAAGCCCATTACTTCATCATCTGACAGGGCTTCTTTGTTTCCTTTTACGAATACGTCAAATCTACTTTTCCTGCTGACTATCGTTCTTTCGAAAGTTGCAATTGCTTTCAATATTTTATCCAGATTAATGGTGTCACTTCCAAAAGCATCCTTAAACAACGGTTTGTACCCCGCTATGCCTTGTATTTTTTCGGCCATCTCATGCGGGTCAATATTCATTTCCACGTGATCTGCCACCGGAAAACGTGCCTGGTCTTCGAGGCTCTTAGCTCTTCCATCCCAAAACAATTTCTGGTAAAATGCAGCATTAAAAAGCGTCATTACATTGCGTTTGCCCAACTTTCTATCATGTCCAAAGCCTACCCTTTTGCCATCGCCCCAACCCAATTGAGGGTCATGGCAAGACGCACAGGCTATTTGGTTTGATAAAGACAAGCGAGGATCGTAGAATAACAGCTTACCCAACTTCACCTTTTCGGCATTAGGCAAGTTGTCGGCGGGATAAGGCACTGACCCTAGGCGACCAATTTCTTGAAAGCCCACGGTGTTACTATCTATGTCTGCCTTCGGCCATTTGGTGCTGTCGCCACTACTGTACACAGCCCTCAATGCAGCAATATCATCCCCTTCATTGTAACTTTTAAACGATAGACAGGTGACTACACCTAGTGCGGCTATCATTCCAATTACCAAATTTATTTTCTTCATCTTTAATTATTCTTTTTTTTATTTAATTCAAGTCGCAAAACCTATCGGTTCTGTCGTAAAACCTATCGGTTCCGTCGCAAAACCTATCGGTTCTGTCGTAAAACCTATCGGTTCCGTCGTAAAACCTATCGGTTCTATCGCAAAACCTATCAGTTCTGTCGCAAAACCTATCAGTTCTGTCGCAAAACCTATCGGTTCCGTCGTAAAACCTATCGGTTCTGTCGCAAAACCTATTGGTTATATCGCATAACCTATCGGTTTCGTCGCAAAACCTATCGATTATATTACTAGATACACCAGTAAAAGAACTTTTTAAATCAAAAACACCACTTCTGTTTGTTAGGAAGTAAACTTATACTTCCTTCTTACTTCCTTAGGCCCACCAAAATTGCTTTCATCAAACAAAACTTCTATTTCAAAAACACCCGTCTTTGTATTATAAGTACCCGGTTGCGTGCTCGGCGCAATGCTGACCTGATACTTCGTCCTATCTTTTCTTGTTAATGTAATCACCTGCGGCAAAACCACTACTGTACCCGTTGTGGTAGAGTCAGCACTCTTTGGAATGAACTTAAAACATTGGGGTATAATGGTATTGTAAGTACCAGAATCGGCACTGATATTTACATTGTACCTGCTTGTATAGTAGGCATTGGCATACATGGCATTCATGTACAAGGCATCTGTGCCCTTGCCTGGAACATAAGGATTGGTGAAACCAATAACCGAAGGATCGGAAGCAGAGACAAATGAAAAACTGATGAAAGGCTTCCAGATACCTGTAGAATCAATATATATCTGCGGATGTGGCGAATAATATGGTTGATTTTGCGCCCAGGTATTTGCCAACTGCAAAGAGGCATAAGTGGGCTGCACATCGTACTCTTTTTTACATCCTAAAAAAGTAACAACTGCCATCATTATCAATATATTTCTACTCATATCGTTCAATCATTATTAATAAAAAGAAGGTATTGGACAAGCATATCTTCTATCGGGATACGTGAAAGAGTTGTAATTACTAGTACAATCGTTCCTTGTTAAGTTCCGATGCATCCTTGCTATATCAAAAAATAAATGCCCTTCGTAACAAAGCTCCCTGCGTCTTTCGTTGAAAATTTCATCAAGCATTGCCTGAGGTGAAGTTGCCGTAAAATAAGTTGCATTGGGATTGGCGCGGGTGCGGAGGGCATTCAGGTAAGTTGCAGCTGTAGTTAATCCATTAGCAGGATCTAATTGTACGGCTGCTTCAGCCGCAATCAGATATAACTCCGAAGATCTGATTACCTTGATATTGTTGGCACTATCGCCTGTTCCGAAATATTTTCTGCTGAAAGAAAAAGTATTTCCCTTCACAATGGTATCTTGATAGAGAAAGTTATGACCGCGAACATCTGCCGAATCATACAAACTCAATAAATCGTTGGTGGCTGCAAACTGAACATACAATGACTGAGGAACTTTGGTATTAAAATAATCACCATAGCTACCACCTGTGCCCGTGCCAAATGCCAACTCGAAAATACTTTCGGAACTGATGGTTTTCTTGCTCCAGCTTGTATCATAGTTGGCATTGGAAACAAGTGGATACTTACCACTGTTGATAATTGCAGTACTCAGGCTATATGCTTGTGAATAATCGCCTTTGTACAAACATACCCGGGCTTTTAACGCTTTGGCGGCGTCACTGCTCAGCCAAGTCTGTACACTTCCTGAGGGATAAATATTGGTGCTGACAGCATACAAAGAAATAGCGGTGTCCAGATCGCTGATGACTTGTTTATAAACTTCTTTAACCGAACTAATCACATTACTAGAGGCAATGCTATCCGTATTTTTTATTTTGATAACGATGCCTATATGGTTCGCATCATTGGTGTAGGTGTAGTTTTGAGCAAATACTCGCACCAAATCAAAATGAGCCATTGCCCTGATTGTGTAAGCATCCGCCTTGATTCGGTTTAATTGCTCTGGCTGACCATTGGTAACGTGATCTACATTTTCCAAAATATTGTTCGCACTATAAATGACAGAATATGCTTGCGCATAAAAATTGTACATATCATTATACGACTGAGCTGAAACGTTTACAAAGTTGTATGTGTTGGTAAATGAAGGCGCACTTGTGATGGCATACTTTATATTACCACCCGTTAACTCGGGATAAACATAAAAGTCACGGAAATAATAATTAGAAGCTTTCAACTGGTCATAACAACCTGCAATAGCTGTCCTTGCCCCTTCATAATCAGTAAAGAGTTCCGCAACAGAAACGGTGTTAGGAGAATTTGTTTCCAAAAATTTCCTACAACCGGTGCCCGACAGTGCAACGACCAATACAATTAAGATTATAATATATTTATGTTGTTTCATTGTGTTATTTATTTACCGCTTTCCGTTTACAGTCAACCGATATACCGTGAGCGGTTAACAGTTATCCGGTTAAGGTTAACTTATTAAATCCCCACTTTCACCCCCCAAGTAAATGTCTGTGACTCAGGAAAACTAAAGCGATATTCCTTGATGCCATTACGCCCAGCAGGTGACTTTTCTTTGTACCAATAAAATAAGTTAGTGCCATTACCATATACGGTTAGCGACATGCCCCCCAAGTTTCTAGTAATCCGCTTAGGCAATGAATAAGCCAAGGATACATTGCTAACTTTGATGTAGGTATTGTCATACACATATCTGGAAGAGTTGGCAACAATTGGATTTCCTGTACCATTAATGCCAGAAGCAAGCCTAGGTATAGTTGCAATATCACCAGGCTTCTGCCACCTGTCCAACAAGTTTACACTCTGGTTACGGTTGGAAAGGTTACGTCCATTGTTTTCATTGTTATAATCAATCAGCAAATAGCCACCAATATTATAAATTAGATTTACTGTCAATGAAATACCCTCGTAACTAAATGAATTGATAAAGCCACCTTGCACCTTTGGCAATCTATCACCCAAAGAATAGGCATTTGTTGGGGTTCTATCTAATTGTGTTGCTAAAACAACCTTTCCTGTATTATCATAATATTGTTCATAACCTGTAGTCTTATCAACTCCGGCATACCTAAAGCCCCAGATGGCAGAAGTACTTACACCAACTTTTAACACCGCTGCAATGCTTGGATCTGAGGAATAGCGAGCAACTTTGTTGTAGACATTGGTAACAATATTCTTATTATTGCCCAAATTTAAGGTACTTGTCCAACGAAACTTACCCGTGAATATCTGTGCAGAAATACTTGCATCCACTCCTTTGTTGCTCATGTCAGCAACATTGGCAAGCATGGTAGTAAACCCATTTTCGGGAGGGATACCAATAGGATTGATGGCGTTTTTCAGGGTGTTTTGATAAATATCAACAGTGACATTGAAGCGTTTCAAGAAGCTAAAGTCAATACCTGTGTTTTGTTTCAGACCAATCTCCCAAGTAAGATAAGGGTTAGGGGCAGTGGTTAATGTAGACGAAACGATATTGTTATAGCCAGGATCGCTAAATGAATACAATCCCCTTGCCTCATAACTACCAATACGGCTATTCCCCGTTCTTCCATAACTGACTCTTAGTCGGAACATATCCAACCAACTATAGTTATTGAACCACCTTTCCTTATTGATCATCCAACCAATACCTAATCCAGAGTTAACAGTAGAATTAACGTCTGTACCAAATATACTAGCTGCATCAAGACGCGTTGAGAGACTTAGGAAATATTTGCTGTCATAATTGTAAAGAACCTGACTGAGAACAGAATAAGAATTTGATTTGTTGGTAGAAGAAGCAGAGTTGCGGTTGGTGGCCGTGCTTAGTTCTATCAGTTTACTGTAAGAGAATCCTGTACCAGAGCCGTTCAGCAACTTGGTGTCTTCACTTTGTGCATCAAACCCTACAGTTACATCCAACTTATGAACGTTGTTAAAAGTAGGCGCCCAGTTTGCCTGAGAAGAACTAATCCAACTGAAATTGGTACGGTCAAATATTTGTTCAAAACCACCTTTACTCGCCCCTGTTGCATTCTGTGGGCTTTGAAACAATGTGAGTTTATTCATCAAAGCATCAATACCCAACAATGTTGTAAAACGAAGATGTTTGATAGGAGTGTAATCCAGGTGCATATTTCCATTGAAAGTACCGCCTGTTGCATAATCTTTATTTTGTGCAATTACGGCAATCGGGTTAGGAACGCCCAAATTGGCAAATGAAAAGAAGGTACTGTCCGCATTGTACACAGGCACATTAGGAATAATTGGAACAATACCATACACATTTACCGCATTTTTGTGCGTGATTGATGGTGCCAATGTCACCCCAAATGCAAACTGATTGTTTATCTTGTGATCGATTCTTGCGCGGAAGTAGACCTTTTGATAATCATTTCTTTTTTGAATGGCTTGTTGATTATAAAAAGAACCAGATAACCTAAATTGAGTTGCTTCACTACCACCAGAAACTTCTACTTCGGCATTGTCATAAGTACTATACCTGTTTGCCAATTCAAACCAAGGTGTGTTCATTGTGCTTGAGCCAGCCAAAATATCCGCCACATCGGGTGCCTTACCATCGTTAATGAGTTCTTCCTTCATCAACGTATGGTATTGTGGTCCATTCAACCATTTGATACCGTTAATGCTTTGCGCCCATCCGTTACTATAGCCAATGTCCAGCTTTGTCTTACCTGCCCTACCCTTCTTTGTTGTAATAATGATAACCCCATTGCTGGCATTGGCACCATATATAGAGGCCGCCGCCGCATCTTTCAACACAGAGATACTTTCTATATCTGCAGGATTTATACCCGCAAGCGGATTCAGCAACTCTTCGTTATTAATAAAAGCCAAAGGCTCATCGCTTCTTCGCTGCTCCATAACAGGAACGCCGTCTATAACATAGAGCGGCTGGGAAGAAGTGGTAAGCGTAGTAATATTGGCACCATTGAGATTGGTGAGTGAGTTCTGCCCTCGTATGTTTACTTTAACTGGTGTACCAAGTTCCGTATTGGTTTCTACCTGTACCCCTGCTGCCATACCTTCCAGCATTTTATCAAAGCTTTCTATCGGTCGGTCGGTTTGTAATTCCTTATTTGTAACCACCACTATACTTCCCGTTACTTCCTCTTTCCGCTTGGGTTTGCTGTAACTATTGGTAACAACTACATCACTCAATGCCTGAATGTTTTTTGCCAATGTAACATCTACACTCCTATGCCCGCTTATTCTATATTCATATTTATTGTAACCCACATAAGAAAATATGAGTACTCCCTGCAAAGCTTCCTGCTTAGTTAGGCTGAGTGTGAATTCGCCATTAGAATTAGTGATGGCAATCTTCTTACTATTCGATTTCAGGGATACATAAGCACCAGACAGAGACTCTCCACCATCGCTATAGACATGTCCTTTAATTTCTATATCATCATTGAACAGGCTTGTTGTAATTGTTTCGAGGAAAGAAGGTTTTTTCTTGAGAACAATCGTGTTATTCTGTATGGTATAATCGAAAGATTGTCCCTTTACAATGAGATCCATGACTTGCTTTACTGTCACTTCTTTAACATTGATTGTCAGAGGTTTTACTTCTTTAATCAAATCATAATCATAAAATAACAAATAGCCAGATTGTTGCTTTACAGATTCCAATATCCGCTCTATACGGGCATCCTTCACAGCGATAGAAATCTTCTGTGAGAAAGCGCGAGCGTATACTTGCATACTTACAACCAATAAAGCAATAATTAAAATCCTCATAAGTCAATTACTTTAAAACAAACACCCGATTCTTTACTCCAACACAATTACTTTCCTACCTTCAATCCTAAAGTGCATTCCGCTCAACTCTAGAATTTTCAGGGCACCTACCAAGGTTTCCTCTCGCTTTATCTGGCCAACAAATTCATTATCAGGCAATTCGCCTTCGTAAGTAACATCTACATCGTACCAACGAGAAAGTTGCCTCATAATAGTTGCAATACCCGCCTTATTAAAAATAAAATATCCATTCTTCCAAGCTAGTTCTTGCTCCACGTTGGCATCAGAGACAGCAAAAGCTGCATTCTGGTAGCTAGCCATTTTTCCTGGAGTCAAAATTTCCGTGGCATTGTTAGCAGTTACTTTCACCGAACCCTCAATCAGGGTTGTCTTAGCCGCAGGTTCATCTGTGTAAGCACTGATATTGAAATGTGTACCTAAAACCTCAACAGTCATTTGGTTTACCACAACCCTGAAAGGTATCTTTCTATTGTGGGCTACTTCAAAGTATGCTTCCCCAGTCAATTCCACTTTCCGTTCATTACCCACAAATGAGGCAGGATACTTCAAGGAACTAGCAGCGTCCAACCACACTTTTGTACCATCTGCCAACACAAGTTCATACATTCCCCCTCTTGGTGTACTAATGGTGTTGTAACTGATACTTGCTGCGGATTTATTGGTTGATAGATAACTTAATTCCCCCCCATCCTTCACCAATGCTACATTACCTTCCTTTGCAACAACGCCTTTCAATGAATCGCTCAATACTACTTTTGTTCCATTGGCAAGTGTTAGTATCGCTTTATTGTTACCCGGAAGAATGTCTTTTTCGGGTGGTAGGCTAGCAACGTTATCTGTAGACATTTTGTGGGCAATAGCCAGATACAACCCTCCAATACTGATTGAAAGGGCTATTACAGCAGCAGCGGCAAACCAAACCCGCTTTTTTTTCACTACAAATCCTTCTGCCTGTTTCGCAGAAACCATCACGTTCTTAAAAACTTCATCTGCTTTTGCCTCATCAGAAAAGCCAGTGAAAGCATTGCTCCCAAAAGCTTTATCTACAGTTATTTTCAGCACTTCTGCATCATTTCCCTTCCAACAATGCTTCAACTCCTCCAACTCTTGCAATGTGAGTGTGTTGTTGGCATAACTCTCCAATAATTCCGAATAGCGATTGTCTGACATCTTACTTGTTTTTTGGCGAAGTAAATACTCGTCTAAATGAATAGATTAATTACCCACCTTACTAAAGACAGTATAAATGACAGCAGGTATTAGTTGCGAAGTATAAAAAAATAATTATTTTGTAAGAAAAGCAGTGATTACTGCATAAATAAGAGAAATACCGGCAGAATTAGACTCAATATGTATTCTTATTGCATTCAATGCCTTGTTCATGTGGCTCTTGACAGTATTTTTTGAGATATTGAGTTTTGTTGCAATCTCTTCTTGTGAGAGGCCTGCAATACGGCTGAGTGTATAAATTAGTTGTTGTTGTTTAGGCAACTGCGTTACTGCACTATTTACCAGTGCTTCAGCTTCTTTTTTAAACAACAAATCTTCGGGTGAGCCATTGATAATACTAAAATAGCCTTCCAGATTTTTCAAAAAGGCTTCTTCTTTCACTTTCTTTTGTAAAACATTCAATATATGGTTGCGGGCAATGATAAACAACCATGCGTCCATATCCGTTACCAAAGCTAATTGTTCCCGTTTCAACCATACTTTCACAAATACCTCTTGAACAATTTCTTCCGATAACGACTCGGACTTAGTAAAAGCAAAAGCAACAGAATAGATTGTATCCCAGTAATAATCAAAAAAAGCACGGAAAGAAAGCTCATCGCCCCCTACAATACTTTCAATAATATCTTTTGAAATGGGATACATATTGTTTTCTCAGTGTTTTTTTACAAAAGGAATAAAACTAAGGAAAGTTTAGAAATAATTGACTAAAAAATTAGCAATCAGAACTTCAAAATATACTAAGAAGCTATTTGAGTTAATTATTTGATATTCTTTGTGGGATTTAATTTTGGCTGCAACTTCTTTAAATCTTTTGTCTCAGGCGTTAGACTATGGCTGCAAAATTTGACTTGTCCCAATCAAATAAACACACATCAATCATTCTAAACAATTAACTCAAACAATTTCTACATACTAGGCTCAAATAATAAATAGCTTGCTCCTAGTCAACCTTTAGTAACGGCTAGTCCATGACGGAGTCATGCACCAGAACCCGACATTCATGAGCCAGTTTGAGAACAACTGTTTAAAGAAAGTGCTAAAGTCAAGTTTGTTCGGTCACCGGCCATATTTGTATACTGATGTTGGCTGCAGTGAGTTAGGTATATTCAATTATAAAATCGTGTTTTTCTCTAAGCTTAGTTAATGCCTTGTGAACTTTTATAATCAAATAGTTTTGGACAAGAGCACATTGAGTTTGAAATTTTTGAAAACTATTTAGTGGGGTTTTGAAAGTATAAGTTGGTTTTATCAATAGCTTTCCATTTGCAAACTTTGTTGCAACGATAGATCGTTCGTAATCGTTATCTAAATTATGTGCAATATAATTGTGTCTAATCGCAATCATTTCATCGTGAATTAATTTGAATTTTATTTTGTCTTCTTCATTAAAATCTTTTATCACAGAGTTAAAATCTATTTTCACTTTGGTGGCTCCTGCTGTCGTAAAGCATTTTGCGTAATTCATTATCGCATCTCGGAAAAGACTATGAGAAATAGCCGTCTGTTCATCATTAGGCAATTGGAGATTTTTATTGTATTTCTCAGAAAGAATTAAACTACTGGCAGCATTAATTAAAAACATCAATAAAAGATTAAGTTGTTCGAATGCCCTGAATTCTTTAGAAGTTGTATCAAAGTCGGGATACAATCTATTAATCTGTTGTTGAGCTTCATCATTTATTTTCATATAGTTCATGTGTTTCGGATTCATTGCAGCCAACTCTTAAATATACGCTATAAACAGTAAAAGGATTAATTTCAAGTAATATTCTTCAACCCCTTTACCTGCATCAATTCAATAGCGAATGTAGGATTTTATTCGGTTGCGTACATTTTGTATTGTTTAGGGTGTCAGTCATTTTTTCTCCTTCTTTTTCCAAATTCAAACGAATCCGACAGATGCACTGCCCTCTTTTAGTCCCTAAAACAGTAGCAAAAAGCCTTTTTTTGCCCCAAAACAGGCTTTTTGCCAATACCGGGTGTGTTTCTTCGCGAAGAAACACACCTCACAGTATGCCGATGCCACTTTCTTCGCGAGGAAACACACCTCACGGTATGCCGATGCCACTTTCCTCGCGAAGAAACACACCTCACAGTTTGCCGATGCCACTTTCCTCGCGAGGAAACACACCTCACAGTTTGCCGATGCCACTTTCTTCGCGAGGAAACACACCTCACAGTTTGCCGAGGTGTGTTATTTTCTGTCTTATCCTACATAAATCAAGCAGAGGAGTCACATAAAAATAAAATAGAAGCCAAATACTTAATGTCTCACCTCCCGTAAAGAATCTCATCAAGATAATCTTCTTTGTCAGATTGAAGCCTGTCAATGGCAGCACGATACTTATCCTCTTTGTATTTGCTGTTGGCCTTGATTAATAACGTTAAAAAATCACCCTTCTTGTACTCATGTATCTGTGGATATGTCCAGGTTTTATCACCCATTGCATAAGGCAGCAACCAGTCCAAAGCAGTTTTAATCCCCTTGCCATCTTTTGTTTTGTAGTTCCATAAATCAACCCCAACATTATCTGCAAGCGTTGCGGCAGTAAACCATGCATCAAGGCAAAATGTACTATACGAGAGTGCAGCAGTCCTTACCAGTTCGAGTGGTTGCCTGCCATCTGTTTCCTGTTGTACATCCACACGGGCAATTGTGCTTTTCAGGTATTCCTTCACGGCATCCTCTTTACCAAGATACAAGCCAACGCCCAGCATTTGTGTATCAAACCATATTCCATGATTGTTTTTGGCATTCCGCTCGTCATGTCCATTTTTACTATCAGACAACCATTCGTAATATTCTGTAAACCAAGCTTTCAATTGCGACTTGTCTGTATTGGTCCAGGCTTTACTTCCATCAATCAAGTCGATAAAACTTACTACGTCCACAAAAGCGCGAGAATCCAATATGCCCGTACCTCTTCCATCATTGACACCTTTTATTGCCTGTGCAAATTTCATATTAGGGTTCATCTTGGTTGCGGCATCCAAGAAGAAAACATATATCAATTCGGCAACTTTCTTTGCATAAACTTCGTCATGGGTAAAGTAATAGGCCAAGCACAAATACTTTACAGCTTTTGTGGTATTGTCTATAGCCTTATGATCACTGTAGTCATTTATTTCTGGATTCTTTTGTCCGTCTTTTCTGATGTAAGGACCAGAAGGATTACTAGGATCAGGCCAATAGTATGGTGCCAGACTCATGTAATCGTGTTTGTCACCACTGGTTGGAACTTGCTTTTTGTCTGTAACAGATGCTGCTTTTTCGGTGAGGTACTTGTTGGCATCTTTTATTAAATGATTTACCCAAGCTTTTGTTTGGGCATCTCCTGCCTTTACTTTATTCTTTACTTCCGAAAGCCTTTCGGGCTTAACCAAAAACACCTTGGGGTTTTGTGCACTAGCGGCATAGGAAACAAGGGAGAATAAGGCGGCAAATGCAATCAGTTTAAACTTCATGTTTGTTGTGTTAGATTATTTAAAATTACTGTTATCCGTGTGTGGACTATGGGTTTAACAATAAGTTTAGTGTCCTTTGAAGTTCAATATTACAGCTTTTTACAAGTTGAATTCCCATCGTAAACTATATTATTTTGCTGTTGCAAGCGCAACCGTTTCCGGTATCGTTACCGATAACAAAATAATTCTTAAGAAGAAAAAATAATAAATAAAGTAGGTGGATAAATATTTTGTTAAATAGGTTAGACCTATACTGCGTTACTTTCCAGAGCAATACTAGCCATCTCTTCTTTTTCTACTTTCTCCCTTTTTCTGTAAGAGACCCAATAGGAGACCAACACGCAACTGATGAAAGGAGATGTATAATATAGATACAGATAGGGGACGTCTACAAAGGTGTAGAAGATGACCAAAGTGAGTTTTAGGGCTGCCAAAGGAATATTATGTAACACAATCCGTTTCTTGTAATTGACCCAAGCGCAGACAAGAACAAATATCATTGGCACTGTAAATGAAAGCGTAATCAGAAGGTAATGTTGTAAAGCGATATGGTTTGGCCCAAAGAACTTTGCAAAGCCCAGACTGATGGCAAATACTTGCGGTCCATCTTTCCAGACCCTTGCTGCGAAGTCGATATAGGCACCTGGCAGTGTGATAAAGTTTTTGATAATTGTCCATCCAAAAGGAAGCAATACTAGTAGGGTGAAACATGCTATACCACTTATCTTCAAGTGAAGCCATTGCTTTCTTTTTCGCTGCACATACAACAAAACCAACATGGCGGGCAACCAACCAATCAGGGCATATCTGCTTAATAAACAGAGGCAGGCTGCAACCCCAATCAGCAGATAGTTCTCACTTAGCAGTGCGATGGCAAGCCATACATAATTGATGATAACAACACCTTCTTCTGTGTAGGGAACCAAGCCGGCTGAATCATTTGCAAAAAGCCACCAGAACAACATAAACACGCCTATCTTGTAAGTAAGCGACAACCGCTGACTTGCAAAGGGATCCCAAAGAAGAACAGGTATTGAAAATGCAAGAAACAGAGCAAGGATGGTAATCCATCTGATATCTATCTGCAACCACTCGGCAAAACTAAATGGAAGCCACATAGCTGGAAGGTAAATGGGTTTTACCCCTTGCCAGATGTTTGGAATGGTATTATAAACCTCAGCCCAATGTCCTTCTATAAAACGATGACTCATCACTTGTATGATGGGCAACATATCGGCATCGTGATAATTAAGTGGGGCATCACTCATAAACTGTAGTCCAAAGTGACACATGATAACTCCCATCATTGCCAATGCAGACAATTTGTAACTATTGAATGTATTGGTAAAGTAATCTTTTTTGGGTAAACGAAGGTGTGATTGTGGAAGAAAAAGCAGAACACATGCAATGGTGATTCCGCTCAGAAAATAAAGTACGCTAGCCAACGCTGCAAAATCGGGATCTGCAAGGAGATAAGTAGCGCTGAATATTTCTATAAAAAAAGCTGCTGTAAGTATCCTCTTTTGTAACAATTGTTTTTTATGTGGTTGAGTTGAGTAATAATGTTGCTGTATTGTGTTGACTTATCGGGACAAACTGTGTTATAAAACCAGATTACCGTCTGCTTGCAATTAATAAATTAAGATCCGTGAATTTAAGATCGAATTTCTGACTGATATACAAATCAGTAAGTGCACCTTTAAACAAATAAATTCCTTCTCTAAGGTTCACACTGTGCCAAATCATTTCTTCCAAGCCACCTGCATCACTGATTGTAAGCAATAACGGCATCAAGACATTGCTTATTGCCTGACTAGCTGTACGAGCGAATCCACTTGGAATATTGGGAACGCAATAATGAATTACATTGTGCTTTATAAAGATCGGGCTCTCATGGCTAGTAAGTTCGCTTGTTTCAAAGCATCCTCCCCTATCAATGGCAACATCCAGAATAATGCTTCCGGGGCGCATTGCCGCAACCATTTCTTCTGTAACAACAACCGGTGCCCTGCCATGTTCATTGCTTAAGGCACCAATGGCAACCTCGCAGGTCTTTAATTGTTTTGCTAAGATCTTAGGCTCCAGAACACTTGTCCAAACATGCTGACCAAGATTATATTGCAGTTCTTTTAAACGATAAATATTGTTATCAAAGACTTTAACAGATGCCCCCAATGCCAATGCGTTTCTTGCAGCTGTTTCACCAACAATTCCTGCACCCACAATCACCACTTTGGTAGGCGGGATACCGCTGATGCTACCCAACAAAACACCTTTACCTTTATTAAAGCTACTAAGGTATTGCCCGGCTATCAACATCAGTGCACTGCCAGCTATTTCGCTCATACTACGAACAATTGGGTAACTGCCATTTTCGTCTTTTAAGTTCTCGAAGCTTAATCCTGTAATCTTTTTCTCAATCATTTTCTCAATGATACAAGGCTTCAATGCTGAATGATGTATGGGTGAAATGATGGTTTGGTTCATCTGAATCAAATCCATGTCTTCTTCCACAATAGGTGCACTTTTTAGCAATAATGGTGCTTTGTACACCTCTGCCTTACTATGCACTATCGTGGCACCGGCTTCTGCATAATCCCGGTCGGTATAATGACTTCCAATGCCTGCATTGTGTTCAATCGTTACACTATGTCCGTTGCTGACTAATACGCCAACAGCCTCAGGAGAGAGAGAAATACGGTTCTCTTGAAAAGCAAACTCTTTGGGGATACCTATTTCCAGTTTAGCACCCCGAGGTTTGATATCCAATGTTTCTTCGAGTGTTTCGTAACTGAATGAGGTAGTAATAAGCGGTTTACTTGTAGCCATTTTGCAGTAGTAGTTACGTTATAAAAAGTGCATTGTGAGGGCTAAAAATACTTGATTCTGTTGTTATTGAAATAATTTTCTTCTGTAGCTGGATTTAAATAGCCATTTAATAGGCGTAAAACACAAGGAATAGACCTTAATAAAGTGAAATGCTTACTAGTTAATGAGGTGGTAATCTGTTCGAAAAAGTATCAAATAATCCTCCCCCTTCCAATCATGCCTTATACATTGAAAATCAATTTTCTTGTATTTTCATTTACTACAGAGATTGCTATCTTAAATACATCATCACCCAACAATCCTTCAGCCTTATCAGGCCATTCAATCAGAGATAGGTTACCATTAACAAGAGCATCTTCCACACCTGCATTTATCGCCTCCTCTTCATCTTTCAACCGATACCAATCCTGGTGATAGATAGCACCTACAACTTCACTTTTATATTCATTGATGATGGCATAGGTAGGGCTACTAACTGCGCCATCGACCTTTAAAAGTGTACACAAAGCGTGTATCATGGTCGTTTTACCACTACCCATTTCAGCATAGAAAGCCCATATTTTAAATTGTTTTCCTGCATCCCAAACTTGTTGTGCAACCCGATCAATATCCTCAAGCGTGAAAATAATTTCCATTGTGCGAAGATAAAAGAATAGCGTGTTTGGTGGAAGAAAGTAGTATTGATGTACCATCTAAGCCAACAGGATTACTTTGTATGATGTACACCGATTATTGAAGTAGCACTATTTCTTCTTTTTTTTGCCGGGATTGAAAATAGTGTCAGACTTGTCCACCACGTCAATAAACTCTTTTTGGGCAATATTGCCTGCCAAGGCGGAAGTTTGTGCCAATTGCAAAACGCTTTCGAAATTAGCATCCTTGATGTAGGGAGAACCCCGCAGGATGGAGCCGTACAGCGCAACGGCGGTGGCAAAACGATAGGCAGAATCGACAGTCATCAAATCCCTCGTGGCATTGGGTATGGAAAATGCCTGCTTTAGTACCTGTTTACTTTTGGGCGGCTGATATTGTAGATTGAGTGTTGCGTAATTATCAGAACTGACAAGTGCATCCTTGGCAGGCTCTACTTCAAAAACAGCCATCAAGTCGTGACCACTCCCCAATTCGCCACCCAATATTTTATTGGAAGTATCTGAAATAACTTCCCTAGGATTGTCAAACCCAATCAATCTATACTTATTGACTAATTTAGGATTGAAAACAATATTCACATACGCATCTTCGGCTACATTATATAAGGTTTTAGTAAATTCTGTCACCAAAACCTTTTCTGCTTCTGCAACATTATCAAGGTACGCATAGTTGCCATTGCCCTGTCTTGCAAGCGTCTCGAGTTTGCTATCTTTAAAATTCCCCATACCTACGCCTAAGCAAGTGAGACTTACACCCGTTTGTTTTTGCGAGATAATCATGTCCTCCAGTTCCTGATCATTGCTTTGACCCACATTGAAGTCGCCATCCGTAGCTAGAATTACCCTATTATTGGCTTGTTTGTCAAAGTTTGTTTTAGCAAGATAATAGGCAGTCCGGATGGCTCCACTACCTGGCGTGTCGCCATCAGCATAAAGGGCATCAATTACCTCAATTATTTTCTTTTTCTCGGCACCACTCGTTGGGTATAGTACCACATGCACACCGCCACCATACGTTACGATGGAGACTCGGTCTTGGGGACGAAGATTTTCGACCAACAATTTAAAGGCGGATTGTAACAGAGGCAATCGGTTGGGCTGATCCATTGAGCCAGACACATCCAACAAAAAAACGAGGTTACTAGGGGGCACACTATCAAGGTTTAGCTTGGGTGCGCGCAGATTGATGAATAACAATTGGTTGCTGGCATTCCAAAGGCAATTGGTAATCTGCGAATTGAAATTGAACTTAGTAGGGTCATCGCTAATTGCGGCGGCAGGTTTGAGGTTAAAATAATTAAGCATCTGCTCTACCCGCACCACTTGCGTGGGCGGCTTGAACTTATTGAATATAAAGCGACGGATATGGCTGTATGAAGCCCGGTCGATGTTGAGGGCAAAGCCTGTTTCGGGATTTGTGGCTGCGGACACAAAGCTATTTTCTATGAGGTTATTGTAGCTTTCACCCATATCTGTTTTCGTGATGACATCTTTTGCCAAACCGAGATTCTTAGTGAGGGAAGTGAGTCGGCTTTGCATTTCCATGGATGTACCCCTAGTCATTTTCAAAGTAATAATCTGATAGCCGTTGGAAGAAACACCGCCACGAAATGGCTCGAAGCCATCCATCATTACAGTTAGGGTATCGACGGCTTTTGGTGTTGGCAATCCGAAAGACCCATCGTCTCCACTTGCAAAATCGAGCATACCTTTTGTCTGTATATGAATCTTTGCCCCCGATAGAGGCTTGCCCTTTTCGTCCCTTACCTCACCTCGAAGATAATACTGACCAAAAACAGCTGAAAGGCTTAACAATAGAAAAACAAATAAGATTAAAGGTTTCATGCAATGCAAATTGAGGGCTAAAATAAGTATATCGGCAGATAAATAATCTTTTGAAAATTAAAAACGCCTTAAAGCTTCTGGCTTTAAGGCGTCCTCATTTAAAGTATCAATACAAAAACTAATCCCAATCAAGAAAGAATTCCTGTTGGATATCCATCTCACTTATTTAAAAGACAAATTATTTACAAAACGCCCTTAGTGCTAGGCAGATAATTGCTTAATGGATCACGCTTGACGGCCATTTTGATTGCTTTTGCAAACGCCTTAAAGATTGCCTCTATCTTATGATGTTCATTATCGCCTTTACAATAAATATTCAGGTTACACTTTGCTGCATCGCTAAAAGATTTAAAGAAGTGAAAAAACATTTCGGTAGGCATCTCCCCTATCTTCTCCCGCTTAAATTCGGCATCCCACACCAACCAGTTTCTTCCACCAAAATCAATGAGGACTTTTGCTTCGGCTTCATCCATTGGTAAGGCAAAACCATATCTTTCCATCCCTCTTTTGTCGGCTAATGCTTTACCAAAAGCTTCCCCCAATGCCAAGCCAGTATCTTCTATAGTATGGTGCTCATCTATGTGTAAGTCGCCCTTGGTTTCAATAACCAGATCCATTTTTCCGTGTCGTGCAATCTGATCCAACATGTGATCGAAGAATCCCAGTCCTGTATTGATGCTCGCTTTTCCACTACCATCGAGGTTCAGTTCTACTTTTATTTTTGTTTCGTTGGTATTACGTTCGTGAACTACCCTACGGATGCCCAACTTTAAGAAAGTATAAATCTCATTCCAGTCATTTGTTTCCAAAGCAATCGTTGGACGTAAGGTCTCTTCTTGTTCGGGTGTAAGCTTTAGCGTTTGCAAAGGAGAAGTCAGATAAATTGCTTTAGCCCCAAGATTCTTTGCCAACTGAATATCACTCCACCTATCTCCTATCACATAGGAGTTAGCCAAGTCGTAGTCGGGATTATTCATCAGGTGCGAAACCATACCCGTAAAGGGCTTACGCGTTGGCTTGCCTTCACTAGCAAAAGTGCGGTCCACATGAACCTCATCGAATATAAAACCCTCCCCACCTAGTGTCCGTAGCATCAGGTTCTGAGATGGATGAAATGTTTCTTCGGGAAAAGATTCGGTACCAAGCCCATCCTGATTGGTCACCATTACTTTGTAATAATCCAGTTCGGCAGCAATCTTAGATAATGCAGTAACGCATCCCGGCACGAAGACAGTCTTCTCGATGCTGTCTACCTGAAAATCAGTTGGCGGTTCTTGAAGGATAACCCCATCCCTATCAACAAAAAGTATTCGTTTCATTTAACATGTTTAACTTAAGCAGCTACTTCTTTTTCCCACCTCTAACAGCCGCAACTTCTGCAAGAGTAACGACATCTGCTTTATTGCCAAAACTATTTCTTGCGAAAGTAAGGACATCAGCTATTTGTTGATTGGTGAGATAGGAATGGGAAGCCATATTGTTGCTGTAATATTCATCATCCAGTGGAATTCGATCAGTCATTCCGTTTAATACAATTCCAATTATTTTCTTTTTGTCAATACCAACCACATCTGAACTTCCAGCCAAAGGAGGATTCATGTGTGGAACGCCACCACCATCTGCTTGGTGACAACTGAGACACTCCCGTTGATAAATTACCCTGCCCCTTTCAATGGATGCGGCAGGACTATCATCTTGCTTTTTGATAGGCTTCTTTGTTTGAGCGATAACGAACAAACAAATAAATGAAAACAAGCTAGCCACTAAAATAATCTTCTTCATAATAAACGCTGTGATTTTTTAACCTACGTATTACTTGCAATTGCAACTTAAACTTAATAATCAATTACTTCCCTCCAGTATAACTTATCTTGTAAATGGTTCCTTTACTGTCATCAGTTACATATAAAGAACCATCGGGTCCTTGGGCAAGCCCACACGGACGATGGGCAGCGCCACGTGTAGATGTTACGACCTCCTTGCCTGAGAATCCATCAGCAAAAACCTCCCAATCACCTGTAGGCTTACCGTTTTTAAAGGGTACAAATACCACAAAGTAACCAGCCTGTGGCAAAGGAGCCCGGTTCCAGCTGCCGTGGAAAGCTATGAAAGCCCCGTTCTTGTATTTATCAGGGAATTGATTTCCGGTATAAAACAACAACGCATTGGGGGCAAGATGTCCTGGGAAAACCATCACTGGCTCTTGGTATTCTTTGCTGCCCTCTATTTTACCATCTCCGCCATACTCCGGCGCCAATATTTTTTTGTGAGTGAGGTGGTTGTAATAGATGTATGGCCATCCACAATTAGATCCATTGTGCAGTTCATACATACACTCAGCAGGCAATTCTGCACCTTGAACGCTATCAAAGTATTGTGGCCAGTTCTGGAACAGTTGATCACGACCATGTTGCATAACAAACAAGGAGTTGGTTTGCTGATTCCAGTCTAACCCCACTATATTCCGTAGACCAGTCGCATATCGGATACCGTCTTTATACGTCTGATTCAGTTTGTCCGCTTTAAACATCCATATCCCTCCGGCACTATCCAATATAGGGCAAGGGTTCATTCCTTTGCTTCCCTTTACCCTGTCTTTTTCCTGACAAGAGTTGGAATAAGCCCCAATATTTACATAAATGTTTCCAACATTATCCAGCACAATAGATTTTGTATTGTGCTCGCCTCTGTTTATCAGTCCTTCCACAATCTTTTCGGCAGCATTGGTATCTATTATTTCATTGTTCTGATTGAGTTTATACCTGTAGATTTCATTGTTTGTGGATGTGTACAAATAGCCATTCTTTATTGCGACGCCCGTTCCACCTTTATTATCAAATGATTCGACTACAGATAAACTTCCATTCCCATCCAAGTCTTTCAGTACATAAGTGGCTTTGCTATTGATTGCTTTTGCACTTTTCACATAAACAATACCATTACTTGATACCGCAATATGCCTTGCCTGACCAATATTGTTTGCTGCTTTGACAGCCACAAATCCTTTAGGTAATTTCAGACCGGCATTAATTGTCGTATCAATCTCATTTGCATGGGCAGTTTTGCATAAAAACAATACCGTTGCAGTTATCCATAACATTATTTTCATTCTCATATTTCCATCTTTCAATAAGTGCCAAAAGTAAATAAGAAGTTTTTCAAGTAAATTGAATAAAACATATAAAAGCTACTTTTGTTACACAAGGGGGTTTGTTTTATGTTCTGAATAGTAGTTCTAAAGGAAATAAACCCTAAGATAAAGGTGTTTGACGAAGGATTTATGACAGAGAGAAGCCCAATAGGACTAATCAATTATCACGAGAAATACACTGTGTAACGCGTTTATATACTTCCGTCTAAGATTTATATATCTTTTCCCAACTTTTATATATAAATCTCTGGCTTTTATATATCTCCGTCCAAGATTTAT
>CAITVK010000041.1 GCA_903895845.1 uncultured Chitinophagaceae bacterium | reverse complement strand
GGTTAACCGTAGTGGCGTTGTAAGTACGAAGCCCGCCGGCTTTGAGGCAAAAAAGTAGAATAAAGCTGTTTATTTCATATCAACAACAATAACTGTCAGCAGCTTTACCACTAAGTTCACAAAGAAAAAACAAAGGAAACAGAGAGTGAAAAGTAGTTTCTGTAAACACACAAAATTTAAAATCTCCTCTCATTTCATGTAACATACCATAAAACCCGTGTAATACAGCATTTAAGACGTGTAATACAAGATAAAACACTTGTAATACAAGGTTTAAGACGTGTAATACAAGATAAAACCCGTGTAATACAGCATTTAAGACGTGTAACACAGGATAAAACACTTGTAATACAAGATTTAAGGCGTGTAATACAGGATAAAACATTTGTAATACAAGGTTTAAGGCGTGTAATATTCAATCTAAGACCAATCAAATGCAATCTCAGGAAAATCAAGTGCAATCTCAGACATGTCATATTCAATTTGAGACATTTCAAAACTTTTCCTCCAGCAAAAAAGGCTGATTTTGGACTATTTTGGTTTGTTCAGGGACGAATGAGTTTTGCAAAAAGCACATAAATCGCACAATAAATGCCATTCATCACTCAAATAATGAGTATTCATTCCCATTTTGAAGGAAAGACAACAGCGCTTGCAAATAGTGACTGATAACTTTTGTAAAGGTTATCATCATCAAAAGGGTGTTCATTCCATTACAATTTATTATCTTGCGCTCCTAATCAGGTGATATGTTATTTCTTCTTTCGAATTTAGACTTTCTCGATCATCCCTTTGGGTTGTGATTATTCTTTATTACAAGCAATCTTTTTAGCACCTGTCTAACGCAACTTTAGCAAGACAAATTCTTATTATTTCAACTCAATCGTCATTCAGTTTACAGCTGAGGCAAGGGGAGTTTTCACGCATTAACAACAAACGAATGAATACACATACATTATCTGAAAAGAGTAATTATTATCTGGAACTGGAGGACAAGTTTGGCGCACACAACTATCATCCGCTTCCAGTAGTTTTATCCGAAGGAAAGGGCGTTTACCTCACCGATGTGGATGGCAAGAAGTACTATGATTTTTTAAGCGGCTACTCAGCCGTTAATCAAGGACATTGTCATCCAACAATCATCGAAGCACTTACAAAGCAAGCCCAAACATTAACCCTTACCTCCCGGGCTTTTCATAACAATATTTTGGGGGAATACGAAAAGTATATAACCGAGTTTTTTGGTTACGACAAAGTATTGCCAATGAATACTGGCGTTGAAGGGGGTGAGACTGCTATTAAATTGGCAAGACGCTGGGCATACAAACACAAGGGCGTACCCGTAAATCAAGCGAAAGTAATATTTGCAGAAGGTAACTTCTGGGGTCGTACACTCGCTGCCATCTCGTCTTCTACAGACCCTAGCAGTTACAAAGACTTTGGTCCGTTTATGCCAGGTTTTGCACTTGTTCCATACAATGACACAGTTGCTTTGGAAACTGCTTTGAAGGATTCTAACGTTGCAGCCTTTATGGTAGAACCAATCCAGGGCGAAGCAGGTGTAGTGATTCCTGATGAAGGCTATCTGACAAAAGTGAGGGAACTATGTACTAAATATAATGTCCTCTTTATAGCCGATGAAATACAAACAGGTCTTTGCAGAACAGGAAAAGTATTGGCTTGCGACCATGAAAACGTGAAGCCCGACATATTGATATTGGGAAAAGCACTTAGTGGAGGTACTATGCCCGTTGCGGCAATACTTGCCAACAACGAGATCATGCTCACCATTAAACCAGGTGAACATGGAAGTACTTATGGAGGAAATCCATTGGCTAGTGCAGTAGCTATTGCTTCGTTGAAAGTGTTGAAAGAAGAAAAAATGGCTGAGAACGCCGAAGCAATGGGACAATTATTGAGGGAAGAACTGGTGAAACTGAATTCCCCATTAATTAAAACTGTTCGTGGAAAAGGGTTGCTGAATGCCATCGTAATACAACACGAGAACCCTGATGCTTCATGGGATTTGTGTCTGGCATTGAGGGACAATGGATTATTGGCAAAACCTACTCACGGAGATAAGATCCGTTTTGCACCACCATTAATCATTACAAAAGAACAGATAATGGAGTGTGTAGGGATTATCAGCAAATCTTTGAAGACATTGGAGTAAGGGTAGCGAAATGATCAACGCAAACAGTCTTTAATGTCAGAACTTGTCTTTATGCAAACGGATAGGATATAACATAGCTACATGGCAACTGCTTTATAAAAAGTAGTTGCCATGTTTTTAGACACAAATCAGATATAATGGATAGGTATGTATTTAAAAAAGTAGATGGTTATCACTAGTTTAGTACAACATCATCCCATCCATCCGAACATTATTTATCCCCTGCTGTTCTAAATCTAGGTTTTGCTGATAAAAGGCAAACCATTACTTTTACAAAAATCTGCTTGATGGATATTTTACCCGGCGCATTATTGAAGGAAATCAACTCCCCAGATGATTTAAAGAAAATAGGAAAGAAAGACTTGCATAAAGTATGCGATGAACTTCGTCAGTACATTATTGACGTAGTGAGTGTACATGGCGGTCACTTTGCTGCTAGCTTGGGCGTGGTAGAATTATCCGTTGCTTTGCATTATGTTTACAATACCCCCTACGATCAATTAGTTTGGGACGTTGGTCACCAAGCTTATGGTCACAAAATACTCACCGGGAGAAGGGATAGTTTTGTTACCAATAGAAAGTATGGCGGTTTAAGTGGATTCCCTAAAAGAAGCGAAAGCGAATACGACACCTTCGGCGTAGGACATTCCTCTACCTCTATATCTGCTGCACTTGGCATGGCTATGGCAGCCAAATACAAAGGAGAAAACAAAAAAAGCGTTGCCATTATTGGTGATGGAAGCATGACCGCTGGGATGGCTTTTGAAGCTATGAACCACGCAGGTGTTGCTGACAGCGATGTACTGATAATACTGAATGACAACTGCATGAGCATCGACCCTAATGTGGGTGCTTTAAAAGAATACCTGACTGATATTGCCACCTCTCCTACCTACAACAAAATGAAGGATGATGTGTGGAAGATAATGGGCAAACTGCCTGTGGGTAAAGGTATCAGCAGAACAATGGCACACAAACTAGCCGACAGCGTTAAGGGAATGGTAAGCAGTAGTAGTAACTTATTTGAAGCATTAAAGCTGCGTTACTTCGGGCCAATAGATGGTAACAACATTACCAAGCTGGTAGATACGCTCCGAGATTTAAAGAACATTCCAGGTCCTAAGATTTTGCACATCATCACTACCAAGGGGAAAGGGTATGACTTAGCAGAACAAGATCAGACCAAGTGGCATGCCCCGGGTTTGTTTGATAAGATAACTGGTGAGATTGTAAAGAAAACATATAATGCACCACAGCCGCCTAGATACCAGGATGTATTTGGGCATACCATGATAGAATTAGCAGAACAGAATGATAAGATAATGGGCGTTACCCCGGCTATGCCTAGTGGTTCTTCCCTCAAGTTTATGATGGAAAAGATGCCTAACCGGGCGTTTGATGTGGGCATCTGCGAGCAACATGCTGTAACACTAAGTGCAGGCTTGGCAACACAAGGCATGCGTGTATTCTGCAATATCTATTCGTCCTTTATGCAACGCTCGTTCGACCAGGTGGTGCACGACGTAGCCATACAAAAGCTACCAGTGGTATTCTGTCTGGACAGAGCAGGGTTAGTAGGAGAGGACGGGCCAACACATCATGGTTGTTATGACATTGCTTACTTCCGTTGCATACCCAACCTGATTATTTCTGCACCGATGAATGAGCAGGAATTACGCAACCTGATGTACACCGCTCAACTGGAATCAACAACTCTTCCTTTTGTAATCCGTTACCCAAGAGGAAATGGTGTAATGCCCGAATGGCAAACTAAACTGGAGGAAATTACGATTGGCAAGGGAAGAAAACTAAAAGATGGAGAAGATGTAGCGATATTAAGTTATGGTCATCCGGGCAATTTCGCACAAGCGGCCATCAGAACATTGAGGAGTGAGGGAATAAATCCTGCACACTATGATATTCGTTTTGTGAAGCCACTGGATGAAGAACTTTTACATGAAGTATTTGCAAAATATACCAAGATAGTAACGGTAGAAGACGGTACTGTGGTAGGTGGTGTTGGTAGTGCTATCCTAGAGTTTATGGCTGCACATAACTATAAAGCTGAAGTGAAGATATTAGGTATTCCAGACAGGCTGGTAGAACACGGCTCCTTGAAAGAGTTGTACCATGAATGTAGCTATGATGCAGATGCCATTGCCAGTACAGTAAGGTCGTTGGTAGGTGCTACACTAAAAGTAAGCACACTCATTGCAGGATAAATATTCTTAAAACTCCCTTCTGCTATTAAGTCTTAGTTGTTTAAGAAAAAGATATTTTCGCCACAAAGACACTAAGTCACAAAGGGACGCAAAGAAGACATAAGATTTAAACTTCTTTCTCTTTCTCCTTTCTTAGTTCAGCTTTAGGTCTTTGTGTCTTTGTGGCAAAATCGATACATAATTATGAAGCAATTTACAATTCCCAATATATACCGCAGTTCGTTAATCAGTGCCATCAAAAACAAACGTAAGCAGGATGATAAACTGAAAAAAGATTATTCACCTACTTTATTGGATTTCGGGGGATTGCACATTTATCTAGCCCGTCATTTTGGTTTTTGCTATGGGGTAGAGAATGCCATCGAGATAGCCTTCAAAACCATTGATGAAAATCCCGGTAAACGCATCTTCCTATTGAGTGAAATGATTCACAACCCACAAGTAAATGCCGACCTGCAAGCCCGTGGGGTTCAGTTTCTTCAAGATACCTATGGCAAACAACTGATAGACTTTGATACGATTACCAAAGAAGATATTGTATTGATTCCTGCTTTTGGTACGACCTTGAACATTGAGGCATTGCTAAACGAAAAAGGGATAGCCACAGAGAAATACAACACTACTTGCCCCTTTGTAGAAAAGGTATGGAACAGAAGCGAGCAAATTGCCAAGAAAGGCTATAGCATTGTGATACACGGTAAACCAAAGCACGAAGAAACAAGGGCTACCTTTTCACATGCAGCACAAAATAGTCCCAGTATTATTGTAAATGATATGAAGGAAGCCATAGAACTGGCTAAATATATTACAGGGGAAAAGGAATCCAGCGCCTTTGCCGAGGAGTTCAAAGGTCGTTTCTCCCAAGGGTTCGATGCCACTAAAGACTTACAACGGTTTGGAGTCGTAAATCAGACAACGCAGCTGGCAAGCGACACACAAGCAATCTCCGATTATTTGAAGCAAGTGGTGAAAACACATTATCAACTAACGGATGCAACTATTGGTGAACGCTTTGCCGACACAAGAGACACGCTATGTTATGCTACCAACGATAACCAGACAGCGGTAAGTGGATTGTTGGAAACCCAAGCAGACCTTGCATTGGTAATTGGGGGATATAATAGTAGTAACACTTCGCACTTAGTAGAACTTTGCGAACAAAAACTACCTACCTATTTCATTGATAGTGCCAACAGAATTGCAGATAAACATACGGTTACCCATTGCAACTGGATCACAAAACAGCAAACAGTTACCAATGATTTCCTGCCACAGAAAGACATTGTAAAAGTATTGATAACCAGTGGCGCAAGCTGTCCGGATGCATTGGTAGAAGAAGTTATAAGGAAGTTGGCAGGGTTCTACAACGCAGATGACCTAGTGGATGAACTACTCACCGAGTTTGAATAAAACTTTTGTGAAAGGCTGGTTAATTGGCTGCTATTCCTCATTTTGTGGTATAGAATTGGCTAAACAACTTCAAAAATATACAAAATGAGAAACAATAGTCTGATAGTAATTGCCCTTTTGGTTGTCATTACCTCTTGCAGTAGTTCCAAAATTTATTTCAGCACACAAGTAAGGCAGAAAGTAGAAAGTACCGGAACGCCGCTTACTCAGCTGCAGTTTTATGTAGATAGGGATGTAGAGCTTTCCAGGGAAATATTAAAGGATGAAACCAAAGTTACTTCTGGTATTGTACGGTTCGAGAATGGCAAGAACCTGAATATCATTACCCTAAAAAGAAATACTCCCGGCGTCTGTACCAAAGTATTACCCGACAAAGTATTAATCTCTTTTGAAATAGGGGATGACAAATATCTCACGTTTGGTAAAACAAAATATGCCACAGATTCTGATCCCTACAAGATATTGGCCAATAGTTGGATTGGAGATTATGGTGCGATTACCTACGAAGGAAAGAATTATTTTATTCATGCTGGCACCAATGCAAGTATTCTGATAAAGACGAGTGAATTGAATAATGAAGAGATAAATAAACGTCAGATGAAGGGGCGTACTATTACTACCAATCCTACGCCGGCAACAACTCCTCCCCCCTCTACTCCAGGAATTTAAGTTTGGTCATTATAGACCAGGTTTTAATCATCAGATGCAATCATAATTTGTGTTAGACTACAATTACCTCGTGGCCTTTCAATTTTATAGGTAGTTGTACTATCCTGTCTCATCATAGCATTATTTCATTCATAACAAGATGTTATTTTGAATTTAACGCTTGAATTTCAACTTTATGCTCAGTGTCACGGTGTGCTGCAGGTGATACCTTGATAGCTGTTGGTATGAAACTTATAAAGGTGATGGAGTTTGGAACACCAATGGAAAAAGTATTTAGTGAAGTGGTCTAGCCGTGGATTGGTAACGGAGAGAACATGTGACCCCGATTCTGGAACACGGGCTACATTACTGCCGCCAAAGAATGACCCAAGGAGTCCAAGGAATCGTTCTTGGAGTTCCTTGGGTGAGTTATGGAGTTCCAAGAATGGGGTATGGTACTCCTTGGGTCATTTATGGTACTCCTTGGATGACTTATGGAGCTCCTAGAATCATTCTTGGTACTCCTTGGGTCATTCTTGGAACTCCCAGAATCATTCTTGGTACTCCTTGCAAGACCCAAGGTGGGCATGATTTGGCATATTATTCAAGATTTATAGCACAATAATAAGAGAAACTAGACTGGCAGTTACTAAGATGTAGAGTTGGTTATTTTGATGATAACTTAACCTCAAATTGAAACAAGGTAAGGTAGCAGAGGGAGAATCAGTATTTATTGAATATAAAAACAAACAAGCTCGTAACCGTCAACTTGGATGCTTATCTTGCGCTAGAATGTTTGATTGTGAGCGACTGGCGCATTGATATCACGATTTTTGGACAAGTACGGTTGGATGGTATTGGGGCAATAGAAGGGGGAAGCTTTATTTCAAGTTTAATCCAAGAATCCTATCTTTATCCTCAGTATTATGGTATGTTGTGGGTGATACTTTGACTGATGTTGGAGAAGAAAATGGAATATTGGAAGAGTTTGGAAAGCAAATGGAAGAAAAGCATATAATGAAGTGGACTAGTAGGGGATTAGTAACGGCGAGCACATGTAGTCCCGATTCTAGGACAAGTCAATTAGATGGTATTCGATAGATGGAGTCTGCTAATGATACGGTAAATAATCATACTTAAAATTAAACCTAAAAGTGAAGGAAAAAAAGATTAATAGAATTATTTTGACAACACTACTAATTACAATATTATCATCATGTAATTGGCAACCTGTGATTTCTTCAAATAAGATATTTAATATCATAGAAAATGGGACTGATTCTACTATTAGGAGAGAATATTTTCCTAATCCAAATAAAAGTTTGTACTTGATTACAACCAGTTATTGCAATGCTTTAATTAACACATACATCTACTATCATGATATTGACAAAAAAAAAGTTAGAGA
The DNA here is from genome assembly GCA_903895845.1 of uncultured Chitinophagaceae bacterium. GTDB lineage: Bacteria > Bacteroidota > Bacteroidia > Chitinophagales > Chitinophagaceae > Parasediminibacterium. The sequence continues at coordinate 29,531 of CAITVK010000041.1, read as the reverse complement.
AATTGAAACTTTTTTGTTAAAAGACAAGTACGGACATCATTTTGAATTCTATCAAAATGGTATTCTTGAAGAATATTGTTATTATGTAGGACATAAAAGTGAAAGTTCTTATATCAGAAAATATAGTGAAAGTGGAAAATTGATTGAGGAGAAAGGTAATCCATTTGTAGATTACATTAAAGATGAAAAAAATAACATTGAATTGCATTTTTCTACTGTTTTTTTTGACAGTCTTTCGGTTGAGGTAAGGACAAAAGAAAATAATAATAAATTATTTCTAAAACCATCAAAAATGCAACCAATGCTATTAAATGGAACAGTCAAAGGAAATGCCCCTATTTATTTTCTTCGGATTACTGCATATTCAAGTATGTCAAATAATATAAAAGTATATAATGATACTATACATCAACCAAGCTAGTGCCCATGCCCCCATCTTGCGCTGAAATGTTTGAATCTGATCGACTGGTGCAGTGACTCTGTTATGTGTCTAGCCGTTACTGATAATAATAATGCCTGCTAGTCACCCTGTATATTTGCAAACAAAATAAGCTAGCTATCAATTACTCAGAAAATATATTGTCAACACCCATTGAGTTCCTCAAAGGAGTTGGTCCCATCAGGGGCGATCTTCTTAAGAAAGATCTCAATATCTATACTTTCGAGGATTTACTAGGGCATTTTCCTTTCCGTCACATAGATAAAACCAAGGTAAATAGCATTGCGGACATTCATACCGATACCGATTTTATCCAAGTAATTGGCAGGCTCACCCACCTGGAAGCTATTGGCGAAGGAAGAGGCCGCCGACTTGTTGGGCAATTGCAGGATGGAACGGGTGTGTTGGAATTAGCTTGGTTTCAGAGCATCAACTGGGTAGAAAAGAACTTAGTATTGGGTTCACGATACCTGGTGTATGGTCGAACAGGCGTCTTCAATAACAAACCACAAATGGTGCATCCCGAAATGGAGCTGTTTGTACCTGCACAACAAGGCGCCAAGAACCTTCTGGAACCTGTGTATCCAAGTACTGAGAAATTAAAAGCCAGAAACTTAGGCGGCAGGCAATTGGCGGCACTCACCAAACAACTGTTTTCTCAACTGAAACAAAGGGATATCCCAGAGAATATTCCAAATGAAGTATTGGCGCAGTTGAGGCTGATGACCCGCTATGATGCGTATCTAAAAATACACTTTCCTTCTTCCCCCGAAGAGTATGAGCGGGCACTGAACAGGCTAAAATTCGAAGAGTTTTTTATTGCACAAGTACGGTTGAGCCTCATCAGGTTGCAGCGTCACAAAAGTAGTCAGGGCGTGTTGTTTGAAAAGGTTGGCGATTACTTCAATAACTTTTACAACAATCATTTACCTTTCGAGCTCACCAATGCACAGAAACGGGTACTGAAAGAAATTCGTCAGGACACTGCAAGGGGGCATCAGATGAACCGGTTATTGCAAGGCGACGTAGGAAGTGGAAAGACCATTGTGGCCTTGTTGAGTATGTTGCTGGCGGCGGATAATGGCTACCAGAGTTGCATTATGGCACCTACAGAGATTCTGGCACAACAACATTATGCTGGTCTGAGTGAGTTGTTGAAAGACATGCCGTTGAACATCCGGATACTCACGGGTAGCACAAAGGCAAAAGAACGAAGGGCAATCCATGCCGCCTTGTTGGATGGGTCCCTTCATTTTCTGGTAGGTACACATGCCTTGATAGAAGATACGGTTCAGTTTAAGAACTTAGGATTTGTGGTGGTAGATGAGCAGCATCGTTTTGGTGTGGCTCAGCGGGCGAAGCTGTGGGAAAAGGCAAAGATTCCTCCACATATATTGGTGATGACGGCAACACCAATCCCACGGACATTGGCAATGACTGCCTATGGCGATCTGGATTATAGTGTGATGGATGAACTGCCACCGGGAAGAAAACCCATACTGACGGTGCACCGCGATGAAATGGCAAGGGCAAGTGTGATGGAATTTATACGAGGTGAAGTTGAAAAGGGAAGACAAGCTTATATTATCTATCCCCTGATTGATGAAAGCGAAAAGGTGAGCTACGAAGACCTGATGCAAGGATATGAACAAGTAAAAAGCTTTTTCCCCGAACCCAATTACCTCATCAGTATGGTTCATGGTAGACAGCCTGCCGATATGAAACAAACCAATATGGACCGATTTGTGAATGGCGAAACAAACATAATGGTCAGTACCACTGTAATAGAAGTGGGTGTAAACGTACCCAATGCCAGTGTGATGGTAATTGAAAGTGCTGAAAAGTTTGGCTTATCACAATTACATCAGCTGAGAGGACGTGTGGGAAGAGGCAGTGAAAAAAGCTTTTGCATTCTTTTAACGGGTCAGAAAGTAAGCAAAGAAGGCCGGGAACGTATCAAGGTGATGTGTGCCACCAATGATGGCTTCAAGATTGCAGAAAAAGACTTGGAGCTACGAGGGCCGGGAGATATTGAAGGAACAAGACAAAGTGGTGCTTTGAACTTTAAACTGGTTTCTCTCGTAAATGACAGGCAAGTACTGGAAAGTGCCAAACAATGGGCCGAAGCAGTTGTAACAAAGGATGAAGGATTGGATATGGCAGAGAATTTGCCTTTGAAAAGCTTCCTTCAACAGCAGAAAGGAAAGACAGGATGGAGCAAGATTGCATAGGAAGGGCAGAGGGCGTTTTATAATCGGCGAAAGGTCTTGGCTGTATTTATTTTAAATTGATATTTGTCTGAATGAAATCTATCTTACAATACAATATTTTTTTCATCCTCCTTTTGATTTCATCATACGGAAAATCTCAGGAAAACCTGGAGTTTGTGGAGAATAAAGGGCAATGGGATAAAAATATACAATTTAAAGGAGACATGACCACCGGGTCGTTTATTCTAAAACCAGATGGAGGGTACAGAATGCTTCAATATGACACCAGTTCTCTCAAAACCATCTCTGAAAGGATACATCCAACCAAAAACACCAATACAATAACATCCCCAAGCCTGAAAAGTCCTTCACAAGCCTTAACATCCAGTAATGATAAAATTGTGTTGAAGGGGAATGTATATGAGGTGAAATTTTTGAATTCAAACCCAAATCCTGTCGCTATTCCCGACAAAATAATTGAGCAATATAATAACTATTTTATTGGGACAGATTCTTCTAAATGGGCAGGTCACTGTAGGATATTTACAGCTGTTACGTATAAAAACATCTATCCAAATATTGATATCCGTTATTATACCGATAAAGGAAACCTAAAGTATGACTTTATCATTAATCCGGGTGGCGATGCCAATAAAATCATTATGTATATTGATGGGGCAACCAATTTGGATATTAAAAAAGGACAATTAGTTGTAAAAACACCAGTTGGAGAAGTGAGGGAGAATATTCCTGCTTCTTATCAATTTAATCCTGTAACTGGTAAGAAAGCTGTTCGTTGCGCTTATAAAGCAAACGGTAATATCGTTCATTTTAGTTTATTGGAAGAAGTAGATCATAACGCTACACTAGTGATTGATCCACAATTTATATTCTGTTCTTTTAGCGGCAGTACTGCGCACAACTGGGGCTTTACATCTACTTATGATGCACTAGGAAACTTTTATGCTGGTGGTATTGTTTTCGGAAGAGGATTTCCTGTGAGCAATGGAGCTTTTCAACATGATTATGCCGGAGGAGGTTCGACTCTTGGTGTAGATATAGGAGTCATGAAATTTAATCCCTTGGGGACACAAGTTATTTATGCAACTTATATAGGCGGTAGTGGGGATGAGTTTCCACATAGCATGGTGGTAAATCAATATAATCAACTGATTGTTGCGGGTAAAACGACCTCAAGCAATTATCCCCAATATCCAGTTTCTATTCCTCATTTTGGTCCTGGAATGGCGAACGCAAATAAATTTGATATTATTTTAAGCGTTCTGAATGCAGATGGGACTGCTTTGGTTGGCTCAAGGTCTATTGGTGGAACAAGTAATGATGGGGTAAACATTCAGATAGATGAAATAGGACAGCACGGGCCTATATCTATCAGACAAAATTATGGTGATGCTGCCCGAAGTGAGGTGATTGTAGACAATCAAAATAATATATATCTGGCTTCTTGCACCCAATCCAACGATTTTCCTACTGTCCAATCTGATGTCACAAAAGGCATTATTCAATCTGTTCATGGCAAAAATACGCAGGGCATAAATCGTTATAACCAAGATGCGGTGGTAATAAAGACTTCGCCAGACTTAAGTCAGATATTATTCAGCACTTTTTTGGGTGGAGATGGTGATGATGGGGCATTTGTTTTGGCATTAGACCCAGCATCAAATCTTTTGGCTGTTGGGGGTGCAACTGCAAGCAATGATTTTCCAGGAGATACAACAAACACAATTGGAACCCACTTTAGTGGGGGTACTTGTGATGGGTTTGTGACACTAATGACCAATGATGGCAGTAAGATAATAAAAACAACCTATTTAGGTACAAAAGGAAATGATGTAGTTTTTGGTGTTCAGTATGACAAGTCGGGTTATCCTTATGTGCTAGGAACTACTACTGGTAATTGGCCGGTCGTAAATGCTGGCTTTGTTCAGGCTGGAGCGAAACAATTTATTGCCAAGTTGCAGAAAGATCTTAGCACCTACGTTTATTCTACCACTTTTGGTACAACTAATTCTTCTTATCCAAATTTATCCCCTACAGCTTTTTTGGTTGATCGGTGCGAAAATGTATATGCTTCTGGCTGGGGTTTCAGTAATGGAAATGCGACCTATTTTACACAACAGGGATATAAAAGTGAAGGCACTTATGGATTGAATATTACAAATAACGCCATAAAAAGAATGACGGATGGTAACGACTTTTACTTCTTTGTGTTAGAACACAATGCTACAAGTCAGTTGTATGGAAGTTACTTTGGGCAGGATGGTGGTTTCCCAGACCATGTAGATGGTGGCACGAGTAGATTTGATAAAAATGGAGTAATTTACCAATCGGTATGCGCCAACTGTGGCGGAGGTGTTTCATTTCCAACCACACAGGGAGCAGCTTATTATAAAAACGGTTCTGACGAGTGCAATCTGGCTGCAATTAAGATAGCTTTCAATCTGTCTGGTGTGGGTGCAAATATCAGATCTGCTATAAAAGGTATACCGTTTAAAGTAATTGGCTGTGTTCCTTTGGATGTGGAATTTACTGATTTATTGGGAGAAGGAAATAAGTATATCTGGAATTATGGCGATAAAAAGAAAAAAGATACCACTTTAAGCCCATCAGCAAAACATACTTATGACGACACAGGATATTACACTGCTTCTGTAGTTTCCATAGATTCCACTTCTTGTAATATTGCCGATACTTCTAGCGTGGTGATAAAGGTTGCCAACAACGAGGCGACGTTGAAAATCGTTCCAGAAAAAACAGGCGATTGCGCCTCGTTAAATTATAGATTCACCAATAATAGTTCTGCAACATTGTCTTCATTCAATAATAATAGCTTCACCCTGTATTATGGTGATGGCACTAAGGATAATATTTCAACAGGGGTTTACTACCATAAGTATCCCAACTTTGGTACATACAAAGCTAGTCTCTGGCTTACAGATACTACTTACTGCAATGCGCCAGATTCTGTGCAGATGATTATCCGTATTGCAGATACTGTAAAAGCCATCATCAATACACCAACTGTTGCTTGCACTCCTTATAATGCAGTTCTTCAGAATAATTCTCTTGGAGGCGAAACTTTCTCTTGGAGTTTTGGTGATGGAACAACCTACGCGGGTTCGGATTTTACGATTAGTCACCTCTATGAAAATGCAGGTACCTACAATATTAAACTTGTGGCCAAAGATTCTTCAACTTGCAATAAATTGGATAGTACTACAGTTGTTTTGGTTGCAAATACCAAACCTACTTCAATGTTTTCATTTCCACCCAATCCTCAGACTGCCAACCAAGCGGTAGTTTTTACGAATCAATCTACAGAAGCTACCCAATTCGAATGGATATTTGATGATGGGGATACCGTTTATAGAAATTCAGAAACGGACACAATCACGCATGTTTTTAATGCTAACCTTACATATCGTGTCACCCTGATTGCTTTCAATCTGAGTGGTTGCGCAGATACGTTCTATCAAGATGTGAAGGCATCAGTTTTGCCTTTCATCAAAATTGCGAATGCAATAGCGCCCAATTCCCCCGATGCTACGAATCGTAAAGTTAAAGTTGAAGGCTACGGAATAAAGGCAATCCATTGGGTTATTTATAACCGTTGGGGACAAAAAGTTTTTGAAACGACCAATAAGGACGAAGCGTGGGATGGCAGATGTAATGGACAATTGCAACCTTCGGAAGTATATACGTATACGTTGGATGTAACTTATACCACAAGTAGTAATACGGCAACAACGGGTACTTCTAACGATCATTACACAAAAACAGGGGATATTACCCTACTTAGATAAATGAATAGAGTCTTCTGTATATTGATAGTTAGTTTTTGGTTCTCTGGCTTAGCTTTTGGACAGCAACTCCATTTTTCTCAATATTTTAATACTCCTTTGCTGGTAAATCCTGCAAATACAGGGTTTAATCCAGATTATGACTATCGCTTTGGAGGGAGTTACCGAAATCAGTGGGCAAATATCATGACTAATCCTTACAAGACTATGAATCTTTGGGGAGATGCACAATTATTTACCAATAAAATCGAAAGTGGGTGGGCAGGAATAGGAGGGACGTTGTACAAAGATCAAGCTGGTTCGGAAAATCTTACCAGTACACAAGGCTATCTTTCTGTTGCCTACCACCAAATGTTGGGTAATTCTAGTTTGTTGAGCCTGGGTTTTGGTGGAGGTCTTATAAATAAACAGATAGACATAAGCAAACTAACTTTTGATAATTGGGATTACAATAGTCAGTCTTTCTCTCCTTATAATGGTAATTATATAAACTCAAACACTTCATATTTCGATTTGCAGTTAGGGATCAATTATGCTTTGTTTGTATCTAATACTGCATATTATAATATAGGGATTAGTGCCATGCACATTAATAAACCAATTGAAAGTTTTATAGTCTCTTCCAGCGGACAAAATCAGATAGTACCTGTTAGAACTAATCTGTTTTTAAATGCAAACTTTAAAATTGAAGATTTATGGATACTTAATCCCAACCTATACATTAGTAACTCGGCAGGTAGAAATGAAGTTTTAGTTGGAATAAATGTGAATAGGAATCTGAGTGGGGATGGGGTAAAACAATTAATTGCTGGAATATATTACCGTTCTAATGATGCAGTGATTCCGATGATTGGATATCAAGTGAATGATGCAAAGGTTACATTAAGCTACGATGTTACTACTTCTTATCTGGGGTCTTTCAATAATAATCAGGGTGGTTATGAACTGTCAATAATCAAAAATAGCTCATACCCAAAAGATCATCCGATTAAATGTCCTTCGATGAAGTTTTAGTACGCATAAAGGCAGATAAAAGAAACCAGATATGATGCCATAAATTGAGGGCTAAATCCTTTTGGTGCTGTTTTCTAGGGCTTTTCGAACTTGATTTTTGAAGCTTCTAAAAGATTACTTTTGCGCCACTTATTAATTTAATCTTTAAGATTTTTTAGTCTTGATTACATAAAGAGTTTTACACCTTTATAATTTAACAAAGAAAAGAATGTTATCAAAGCGAGCCTTAGTTTATATTTTGTTTTATGCTTTTATTGTGGTTTTGAATACGTCATGCAAAACATATAACAATATTTCTTATTTTCGAGATGTTCCAGATTCATCGGATTTACTAATCAAAACAGCAAAATCGAGGTCTCTTTTAATTGAAAAAGGAGATATTCTCAGTGTAGCAATCTTGACATTGGATCCCTCAGCGAATACAATTTTCAGTCAGCAGGTGTCCTCCTCAAAGGGGTCTTTTTTGAACTTTGCAGACAATAGTCAAGGATTAACTACATTAAATACATCAAGTTCCCCCACTTATAATGTTGATCAGGATGGCTATATTGGAATTCCCTTATTAGGAAAGTTTAAGGCTTTGGGCATTTCTACAGATAGTCTTCGCAATGAGATTGAACTTAAGGCTTCTCAGATATATAAATCGCCTATAGCAGTAGTGCGTTTTGCAAATTTAAGAATAGGTGTACTTGGTGAAGTAAATAAGCCAGGGGTAGTATTACTTACGAATGAAAGAAACACGATTTTGGATGCTTTAACAGCAGCTGGTGATTTGTCAATTTATGGAAAAAGAGAAAACTTAATTCTAATTCGTGATTCTGCAGGATTTACCCGGATGAAACGGTTTAGTCTTAGCAGCAAGGATCTGGTTAGTAGTGATATTTTTTATTTAAAGCAAAATGATGTTATTTACGTCCAACCTGATAAGACCAAAGCAGCTGTTTTAGATCAAGATAAACTTCGCTTTTATTCGTTGTTGACTACAGGTGTCACCCTTTTGGCAGCCTTGATATATCTTTTCAAAAGGTAAAAACCTGCCTCACGTTAAATTCAATTTATAATATTAAAATATCAAAAAATAGTTTTGGAAAATAAAGAATATTTCATACAGAGACAAGAAGAAGAGTATCGTGACCTAAAAGTGATTTTAGGAATATTTTTGGACTATTGGCTGTTAATTTTCTTCTCAGCTGTTCTTTTTACTGCAGGGGCATTTGTGTATCTGGGATATTCAACACCGTCTTATAAAATTACTGCGAAACTATTAGTTCAGGATCAAGATAAAGGGAGTAGCCTATTTGGTGGTCAGTCGAGCGTAATGCAGGATTTTGGAGACATCTTTAACACGCACAGTTCTGTTGATAATGAAGCAGAAGTATTGCTGACAAGTGATTTGATGAGAAAAGTTGTTCGAGATTTACATCTATATATTTCTTATCAAGTAAGCAATGATTTGAAAGAATCCACAATTTATGAGGACATTCCCTTTAGGGCTGAGCTACTTTCTTCTCCAGATTCTTTAAGCTCCACCAGTTTATTAGTTACACATTGGAATAATGAAACAGCTGTAATAAAAGAAACTTTATTTAAACCAAAGCGAGATACATCCTACACAATCTATTTCGGGAAGTCTTTTCAATCCTCCGGAGGATTAATGATGGTATACAAAACAGGTGTAATTGCAAATCCGGGATATAAGTATTTCATATCCTTGTCAACTCTAAATAGAGTGGCGATGCAGTTGAATTCAAGTTTGCAGGTGGATATCCCAAACAAGAAAGTTACAACCATAAAATTACAGCTAATCCATTCTGACCCAGATATGGGGACTTTGATATTAAAAACAATTATTGATGATTACCTAAGGGATAATATTCAGCAAAAGAATGCTTTCGCTGATAGTACAATTAACTTTATCAATGAAAGGATATTGGTTGTTAATAATGAACTTGAAAGAATTGAGAAAAGTATAGAAGATTTTAAAAAAGAAAACAAAATATCGGATTTAAAAGAGCAATCTAAATTGGTTCTTGAGAATTCTGCTGATGCTAATAAGTTACTTAAACAGTCGGAGGTACAGGAACAGATAACAAAAACAATGCTTGATTATTTGGAAAGAAGTACGAACAATAACAGACCTATACCTTCTTTACTTGGCAATACAGAACCTAATTTTCTCCTTTTGCAAGAGAAATATAATAATTTGCTTTTGCAAAAAGAACGTCTAACAGTGGGTAGCACAAATGAGAATCCATTGCTTGTTAATATGGAGGAGCAACTTGAAAATACCCGAAAAGACATGATTACTAGCTTGAGAAACCAAATATTAGCAGTCCATACGGGGGTCTCTCAATTACAGGAGGAAGATTATAAGTTTAAGAATTTTATAAGTAGTGTCCCCGAAAAAGAGCGTGCATTTCTTGCTGTTAGCAGAGAGCAACAAGTGAAAGAAGCACTTTTTTTGTATTTACTTCAAAAAAAGGAAGAAGTTGCGGTTACAAAAGCTTCAAATATTGCAGGAGCAAGACTAATTGATAAACCGCAGGCTGCTGATATGCCTTTTAGTCCAAATAAGCCACTGATTTTGATAGCTGCATTGTTTGCTGGGATAGTAGTGCCATACATTATAATTTCTCTCAGAAGAACATTAGATTATAGGATAAGTAGTACATCTGAAGTAAAAGAAATAATAACCTCTCCAATAATTGGAGAAATATCAAATAGTCATGAAGGAGGTAAATTAGTATTTAAAGAAAACAATCGCTCAGTTATATCTGAACAATTCAGAGCACTAAAGACAAATTTACAGCTCAAAATACGGAAAAAAGAATGTCCTGTGATTCTTGTAACCTCAAGTAGAGGCGGAGAAGGAAAATCTTTTGTTGTCTCAAACTTGGGCCTTGCCTATTCATCCGCCACTAAGAAGAATAAAAAGATTTTGCTGATGGATTTGGATTTACGCAAGCCAAAACTTAATTCCTATCTAAAAATGGACAACAAGCACGGATATTCTAACTTTATTTTAGGTAATTCAGAAATAGAGGAATTCATTTTACCCTCAAGTGTATCAGAGTCAATGGATGTTATTTTGACGGGACCAATTCCACCTAACCCATCAGAGATGCTTGAAGATGAACGTTTCTCAACTATGCTGAAAAAATTAAAGGAGCAATATGATTTAATCATCATTGACTCTCCCCCCATAGGATTAGTCGCTGATGCCCAATTATTAACGCAATATGCCGATGTCGTTTTATTTATTACAAGAATGAACTACACGCACAAAAATCATTTAAACATTATCAATGAACTAAATGAATCTGGTAGTATTGCAAATCTTTATGTTGTAGTAAACGACGTTATATATAAAACTTCTCAACGTTACGGCTACGGACACAAGGACAACTCCAATAGCAGTGGCTACGGCTATGGTTATGGCTATGGAAATTACAGCAGCCAATCTGGCAAGAGGAGTTTCTGGAAGTCTCTATGGTTAAAAAAGTAATTGACTATTTTTCTAACAAACTTTTACATGAATAAATTTAGTGCCCCTATTTTAAGATTGCTTAGAAAAATAAATTATAAAATCGAGAAAAGAAGGGGGATTGATTTAGATTTTTCATCAATAGAGGAGAATGGTAACAAAATTATTTATGAAGCTCTGATTGATTCTCAGCCCAAAATGATTGCCAGACTCGGAGCCACAGAAACGCTCTGTTTGTATAACTACTTAGGTGTAAAACAACCATTATACCATCAGAAATTCCTTTCCTACATCAAAGGGGAAACCCCGCCTTGGTGGTGGAATCAATCCAGTTTGAAACAACTAAAAGAGTGGTCAGGCTTTTTCCCCTCAACAGAATCCGCAGTAGAACGTTTTTGTGAGTTAATGATTACAGACATGCCAGAATGTGATGTTCTCGGATCGTGGTTGCCGGAAGAAAAGTTTTTCAAGTCCGAATTACAATCTTCAAGAAAGATAATGCTGGAGGAACTCACCCCCTTTTTCGCTACAACAACACCCTGGACAAAAGCATTAGAAAATAAAAAAGTTCTAGTGGTTCATCCATTTACAAATACGATAGCAAAACAGTATAAGAAGAGAGAATTATTGTTTGATAATAATCTATTACCTCATTTTGAACTGATTACACTAAAAGCGGTTCAATCTATAGCTGATGAGAAAACCCCTTTTAGTACATGGTTTGATGCTTTAAATTATATGTCAGACCAGATTGACAAAGTTGATTACGATATCTGCATACTTGGATGTGGCGCTTATGGCTTTCCCTTAGCAGCACATATAAAAAGAAAAGGAAAAAAGGCGGTTCATTTGGGCGGGGCAACTCAACTATTGTTTGGCATTCGAGGAAAAAGATGGGAAGATGAAAACTATAATAAACAATATAATTACTCAGCTTTAATGAATGAATATTGGGTAAGACCGAGTGAGGATGAGATACCTGATGGTGCTAAAAAAGTAGAAGGCGCATGCTACTGGTAAATTAAAACAGACTAAATATTTTTTATGCATATTGCAATTTTAGCCCCATCTGACAGGTCATTTACTTCAAAGCATTTACCAAAAGTTGATTTTGCTGAATTACCTGCCGGAAGTTCTACGGCACCATTCATTGGGATAATGATAGATGAATTGTTGAAAAGAGGACATACGGTAACGGCTATTACAACTAGCAAAGCCATCAACAACGATTATTCGACTAAAGAATTCAATCACCAAAAATTCACATGGATAGTAGTACCATTCAGGCCACACTCAATGAGAATGAATGGCCCTTACAAGGGCAGAATATTGGATTTATACAGTCTGGAGCAAAATCAGATGTTGAAATATATTAAAATTATAAATCCTGATATTGTACATGCCCATTGGAGCTATGAATTTGCGGGCGCTGCTGTTAAATCGGGCTTTCCTTGTCTTGTTACTATACATGATGATGCCGTAAAAGTGCTGTACTTCTTTAAAAATCTTTACAGGCTTGGACGATTAATAATGTCCGAGTCTATATTAAAGAAAACAAGATTTGCTTCCACTGTTTCACCTTACATGATGCCTTACACCCTAAAAAGGGTTAAATCCAGTAAATTAATCCCAAACCCTGTGGTAATATCTGAAGAGTTTGAAACAATAGAAACTTTAATAGAAGTAAAGGTCAATCAGTTGTCAGAGGCTCAGATAGTGATGATCAACAATGGCTGGGACAATAGAAAAAATGGAATAAAGGGATTGATGGCTTTTAAAGAACTACAAAAAAAGTTTCCCAATATCACTTTACACCTCTTTGGAAATGGTTCTGAAAACAAGGGACTGGCCTATGATGATGTCCAAAAATTAGAGATTAAGAATGTAAACTTCTATGGTGCGGTTGACCATAGCTTCTTAATGCAAAGGCTGATAGATGCACACTTACTGTTACATTCTTCTTTGGAAGAATCTTTTGGCGTTGTATTGATTGAGGCAATGTCATTTGGAATTCCTGTTGTGGGCGGAAATAGTTCTGGTGCTGTTCCTTGGGTGGTAAGTAATGAAAATTTGTTGGTTGACGTCAGCAATTCGCATGCGATAGCCTTAAAAATGGAAGATTTATTAGTGAATACTGAAAGATATAAGGAGCATGCTAAAAGTGGTTATTTTAATGTAACCAGTCGATTTTCAGTTACTTCAGTAGTCAATGATTATCTTGCGTACTATGAAGAAATAGTAGCTAAATGGTGAAATGTTAAACAGCTAGACCAATTCTTTAAGTGAGAATAAATAGATTAAGCTTCAGTTCATGTCATTTGTTTTGAGTTTAAATAATGTAAACTCCTAGAATAGTTATTATACTGTAAATATGAGATTGTTAATATACATAGGGTGTTTTCTCTTGATGATGGTAACTAGCACAGTTTCAAGGAGATTGCATATCGAGCAGGTTGGATTAGTATCAAATATTATTTTACTAGGGCTTGCAATTGTAGATGTTTTACTAAATTCTGGCAAATATGGGAGAGGTTTTATTGAAGAGTTTAGAATCATAAGAACAACATTAATTCTCATCATTCCAATTAATCTGTTTATTGGAGGAGCAGAATTTGCAAAATCTACCTTCTTTCTAACAACTTCATTAATGTTAATCAGCATTTACTTGAAATCTCAAAAGAATGAAATCAAATTAAAAATCAAAAATGTCATATTAACCTTCTTCTTGCTGAACTGTATCTTGTCTATTGGAGAGAAAATTTTTCAGTTCAACTTATTTCCCTATTCCTATTACAACAATAATATTGAAGAAACACTAGCAATGGAAGGAGGGTTTAGAAGTTCTGCTTTTCTTGGGCATCCATTGACTAATGCGGTATGTATTTCAATAATCATGGCATTTATTATTATTTCCAACTACAAAATATTGCATAAGACAGCATTGATATCGCTAGGTTTTATATCGCTCCTTTGTTTTAACGCAAAAGCAGCCATATTAATCTGGGCAGTTTTGATTCTCTTTTTAATCTACTACCTGTTATTTAAATCGAAAGAAAAACTATCTCTGTTTTTCTATTTCTGCTTAGGCACGGCATTGATAATTACTTTAATACTAGTAACAAAACAAGGCTTTGGCGACAGGCTTACACAGAGCAGTCTTTTTGATGGAAGTGCCCAAACGCGTATTGATGTATTTGATGCTTTCGACTACATAACCAGTTATGACCTTTGGATTGGTAACCCGCAAAGCTATTTGTACATAACCAATAAACTAGATGCTGGAGGGGTAGAGAATTCTTTTATTGTTCTTATTCTAGAATATGGAATACCAATAAGTCTACTCCTTATTTTCATGTACACACTCTGGATTAGAAAATTATTAAGAGGAATCCGTTTTAATGTTCAGATGCTACTTTTAGTTTCTTTTATCGGATTAGGATCAGCTAATAATTCACTTTCCACATCTACTCCATGGATTTTTTTTATTTTGTGTTACAATGCCTTCCTGCCAGATTTGCAAAAATTTATTGAAGTAAAAAAATACAGTATGTATAAAAAAGCACCAGCTGTACAAATCGTCTAAAATAGTACTACAGTCATACAAAACTTTACGACTCAGCAATTTTTGTAGGGAGGTTTGGAATTTACCCAGCTAAATACATTTTTAAGTATGCAATCTTCATTTGATACACCGGTTCTCTTTTTGATATTCAATCGCCCAGCACTTACAAAGGTTGTTTTGAATCGGCTTGCTGAAATAAAACCATCTCATTTGTATGTTGCTGCCGATGGGGCAAGAAAACATGTTGACACTGACAAAGATTTGTGTAGCAAGACAAGGGCTTTAATTGAAGCTATTAATTGGGAGTGTGAGGTTAAATTACTTTACAGAGACGAAAATCTTGGCTGCGGATTGGCAGTAAGCTCTGCTATTACTTGGTTCTTCGAGAATGAGGAACAAGGAATTATACTAGAAGATGATTGCCTTCCATCTTTGTCTTTCTTTAGCTTCTGCCAGAAAATGTTGCAGCATTATAAAAACGATAATCGCATTTGGCATATTGCAGGTTACAATAGTCAGGATGGAATTAAGAGGGGAAATGGAGACTATTTCTTTTCTCAAGAGACTTCCATTTGGGGTTGGGCATCTTGGAGAAGAACCTGGAAACATTATAATCTAAAGCTCTCTAGTTTGCCAGAATTAGAAAAAAGCAGAACGAAGTATAACCTAAAAAAGGATCGGTTACACTCGCTTACAGCCATGTTCGACTTCTGGAAAGTGTACAATGGCAAAATCAATACCTGGGATTATCAATATGCATTTTATCAATTAGTGAATAGTGGCCTTTCTGTGGTGCCCAACTACAATCTTGTTGAGAATATAGGCTTTGACAGTGCCGCAACACATACTACTAGAAAGAGTAGTAGTATTGCAAAAAACATTGCGCAGGATGTTGATTTTTCTAACATAAAACACCCTACTTATCTTGTTGTTGATGCCGATGCCGACGCCTACTCCTATAACAAGAGAACAAGGGTATTGAAAAAAATATTTGTTTGGGGGCAGGGTAAATTGAAACGGTTATTTTTTAGTCGTTTAATAAGTTGATAAACAGAATGGAGAAAATATTTCATATAGTTCACACAATACATGTTGGGGGGTCTGAGAATGTTGCAATTAGCCTTGCAGAAGGCTTCAAGCAAAATAATCAAGCTGAATGTACTATAGTAGAGATATTCAAAACAAGAGGAAACTATTCCGATAATTTGAAAGAAAAATTAGCCCATAAAGGAATTGATTTTTTGTCGCTCAGCCCATTTAGCAAAAGAATTAGCTTGCTGATTGCTCCATTTATACTCCTTTATTACTGTGCAAAAAAAAGACCAACTATCCTGCACGCACACACTGATTTGCCTGATTTTGTTTTGTCTTTAGCAATAAGATTAAATAGTGGTCTCAGAAAAAGAGTTAGGATAGTTAGAACAATCCACAATACAAAACTTTGGTATACCCACCCCAATGTAGGTGCTTTTGTTGAGAAAATGTTTGTGCAAGATTTCATTGCGGCAGTATCACAAGCAGCATTAGAGTCGTATAAAAAGTTACGTATTGACAATAATCTGGAAGTTTCAAAAACAAATTGTGTTATTTACAATGGCTGCGTGGTACCAGAGAAACAACCTCATTCTTTTAAAATCAATTCCAGTAAAATAAATATTGTTTATTGTGGTAGATTGGTTTATCAAAAAGGTATTGACATTTTAGTCCAATTGATTAATGCAGTTTCAATAAAATTTCCAGATCAATTTTTGTTTCATATAGTTGGAGGAGGAGAAGATGTTATATTGATTGAAAACATCACTAAAGAACTGAAGAATGTAATTTATTACGGTGAAGTGCCACAGATGAGCAGTAAACTTTACCCTTTTGATTTCTTATTAATGCCTTCTCGCTTTGAGGGACTTCCTCTGGTTACGATAGAGGCATCCCTTTCCAGACTTCCAGTGATTGCTTCAAATATTCCTGGTTTAACGGAGACATTGCCAACCAATTGGCCTCTTCTTTTCGATATAAATAATCAGAAAGAAGGATTGGAGATATTTGATGGGATTGTTAATCAATCTTTCAACAAAAAAGAGTTACAGAATACGGCTTTTGCCTTTGCTCAAGCAAGATTTTCGTTACAGTCAATGCTGGATGCTTATAGTGAATTATACTCAAATTGAGCCTGATATCAAATGAATAAAGTTGCTGTTTTAATAACCTGTCACAATCGAAAAGAGAAGACGCTTGCTTGTCTTTCCTCTTTTTATGCGTGTGAAACGCCTTCAAATTATAGGTTTGAAATATTTATGGTGGATGATGGCAGCACTGATAATACTTCTTTAGAGGTGGCAAATAAATTTCCAAACGTGACGATAGTAACTGGTTCAGGCAATTTGTTTTGGGCTGGCGGTATGCGCTTAGCATGGGACACAGCCTCTGCAAAAGGAGGATATGCCGCATTTCTATTGTTGAATGATGATGTTTTGCTAAAAAAAGATTGTCTATGCAAGCTTGTTGAAACCCATACGTATGCTGTTAATAATGTGGTGCCCGGCATCTATACTGGTGCAACTGCTAGTGCGGCAAGTGGAATGGTCTCTTATGGAGGTTATCAGATTTTAAAGAATAACTTTTTGATAAAAAGTAAACTGGTAATTCCAGAAAAAGAGCCGGTGGCTTGCGATTATGCCAATGCCAACATATTATTTGTCAGCAAATATGCCATCGATAAATTAGGTAAACTAGATACTAGATACACTCATAGCCTGGCCGATTATGATTATACCCGCAGGGCTGTAGAAAAGAATATTCCGCTTTTGTTGGCACCAGGGATATTAGGTTCTTGCGAAGATGATCATGGTAATAATTGGAAAGCTGGAACAGTTTCGCTAAAGAAAAGAGTTGAATACCTAAAAAGCCCTAAAGGACTCGCATACAGTGAATATTTATATTATATCCAAAAACATTTCCCTCTCACAGTTCCTTATTACTTTACGATGATATGGCTAAAAACGTTGTTTCCATTTTTATGGGAAGTATTTAAAAGATCGAAAGGATAGATAGGAACCACCTTCCTTTATAATCATTTTTTACAAGCAGTCTGTATTTAAAAGGTTTATCACCAATTGCATAGATAAATCGTAGCCAATTTTTATTAGTTTGCGGCAAAATACAATATGAGATTTTTTTCAGTCTTGGTGATAGTTTCGGTACTGCTATTAAATGCTTCTGCACAAACAAAATATGTACAACCCACAGCGAACATAAAGCAATTGAAGTTCTTGGGCGAATATGTAGTTCCGCACAATATGGAATTCAAAAGCACAACTATCGGCGGCCTATCCGGACTTGATTATGATGCAGAACATAATATCTATTACTCCGTGAGCGATGACAGAAGCGAGCACAATCCTGCTAGGTTTTATGTGTTAAAGATAAATATTTCTCCAAAAGGAATTGATACAGTTATGTTTCAGGATGTACGCAATATGCTCCAACCAGATGGAACAGTGTACCCCAACAAGAAACAGAATCCGTATAAAACACCCGACCCGGAGGCAATGCGTTACAACCCAACCACCAAAAATCTGATATGGACTAGTGAAGGCGAAAGGGACTTAGGGATATTCAAAACAGTATTGGAGAATCCAGCAATAACTACCATCACAACAACTGGAAAATACATAGATACCTTTCCATTGCCCTCACAGGTAATCATGCACAAGGAAGAAACTGGGCCAAGACAAAACAGCGTTTTTGAAGGCATAGCATTCGCTAATAATTACAAGGAAGCATATATCAGTGTGGAGGAACCATTATTTCAGGATGGACCAAAAGCAGATACGCAAGATGTGAACCCCATGATCCGTATTCTAAAATATGACCTTGCTACAAAGAAAAATACCGCGCAATATGCCTATAAATTAGATCCTGTAGCACATGCTTCGTTGCCTTTTACATTTAAAATTAATGGGGTGTCAGATATTCTTTCTGAATCAAAAGACAAACTATTGGTGATGGAGCGCTCTTTTTCTACCGGGAGAATGGCCTGCACTGTAAAGATATTTGAAGCCGATTTGAGTAAGGCGACAAACATAAAAGATAATCCATCCTTGATACAACACAAGGCTTTTGTGCCGGCAACCAAGCGGTTGATTCTAAACATGGATAATCTGGGACGGTATGTAGACAATGTAGAGGGGATGACCTTTGGTCCTATACTACCCAATGGTCACAAAACTTTGGTAACAGTAGTAGACAATAACTTCCTGATGCTAGAAAAGACCCAGTTCTTTTTGTTTGAAGTGATAGAATAACCATTAATCACTAATCACTATTTACTTTGAGAGAACCCTTTCGTCAATAGATACTTCAATACCCTTTCCCTTTGGTCGCCTTGAATGATTATTTCATTGTCTTTTGCAGAGCCACCCGTGCCACAATGATTTTTAAGCAGTTTTCCTAGCGTTTGCAAATCATCTTCGGTGCCAATAAATCCGGTAACCAAAGTCACTGCCTTTCCTGCACGATGTTTCGTTTCCAATCGTATCCTTAGCTTCTGCTGATTTGCTGGTAAAGTCTCTTGTGTTTCCTCATTATCTTCTAGCTTAAAGTTAGGGTCGGTGCTGTACACAAGCCCACTAAAGCTATTGAGTGGTTTTATCTTTTTGCTCATTCTAATAAGTTGTAAATAATATACTTTACGTTTTCACCCCTTGGGTAAGGGTTTTAAATAATCACTGCCTTCAAACTAAGATCCAGGCTCTGTGCCTGATGTATCAATCCACCAACACTCACATAGTCCACGCCAGTCGCAGCAAAACTTTCTATTGTTTGCAGGCTGATGCCCCCACTCGCTTCTGTCTCGTATTCGCCTTTTATAATTGCTAATGCCTTTACAATCTGAGCAGGTGTAAAGTTGTCGAGCATTATCCTGAAGACCTTTTCACTTCCTATCCGACACACAGTTTCCACATCTTCCAGACTTCTCGTTTCTACTTCTATTTTCAATGGAAGGTTATTTGTCTGCGTATAATCGTATGCTTTGTTGATAGCCAGTTCCAATCCGCCTGCATAGTCAATATGATTATCCTTAAGCATTATCATATCGTACAAACCAAAACGGTGGTTTGTTCCGCCGCCAATCTTCACGGCCTCTTTCTCCAACAAGCGGAAGTTGGGTGTGGTCTTTCTCGTATCCAGCAACTTTGTTTTATATCCTTTTAGTTTCTCGGTGTATTGATGGGTGAGTGTAGCAATACCACTCATGCGTTGCATACAATTTAGTACTAGCCGTTCGCAAGTGAGTATGGTATAGATAGACGCCGTAACCTCAAAAGCCTTCTCCCCTATCTTCATTGTATCCCCATCTTTCTTGAAGGGTGTAAATACTGAGGTTGGTTCTACTTGTTCAAATATCCTTCTTGCCACTTCCACACCAGCCAGTATCCCATCTTGTTTTATCTTGAGTTCAGCTTTCCCTGGCTTGTGTGGAGGAATGCAACTCAATGTACTATGGTCACCGGTGCCAATATCTTCTTTCAAAGCATTACTTATCAGTAGCTGTAATTGTTCTTTATCCATAGTCGTAAGTAATAAGTGGTTAGTAATACAAAGTACATTATTAAAACCTCTTCACTGCCCGCACATATAGCGGTAATGACTGATTGAAGTAATACTGATTGCCATTACCAAAGTATTGTGCCCAAGCATATACCCTGCCGTTATACAAGTAATCACTGCTGCTCCAGTAGTTGCCCGCTGTAAAGTTGCCAAATCCTCTTGCTGCCAGGTTTTTATACATCAGGTTAAGCGCATCAATTGAAGGCAGATACCAGGATGTGTCCTTATTATGACTACTTCTACAAATGGATGCGGCAATATTCGGCAGGTTCAGTGTATCATAGCCAGGTGAATTCAGGCTATCAAATGTAACAAGAATGGAAAGCGTATTGGATGCCTCTGTGCCGATGGCTGTACCATTATTAAGGTAAATGTTATTTCTGTTGGATACACTCCAAGGAAAGCTATCTACTATCGTAAAATTTCCTAAAGAGTCAGGTGGTGATTTATAGAATAAGTTAGCCGTATCACACACCAATCCGTGCAAGCCAGTTGTGTCTATATAAAAAATAATACCTCCTCCCAAGGTATCCCCAAACCTATATTGTGAATGAGCAGGTGTAGTAATGGTTATCTGTGTTGAATAACCCACTCCCTTACTGTTTCTTGCATACCCCCTCAGGTAATAAGTTGTTTTCTGTTTTAGTCCCTTGATGGCAATAGTGAAGGTTGTGTTTTTGGTAGTATCCGGTATCGTATCGTTCGAAATAACCGTAGGGTTAGGAGAGGTACCCCAACATACACCCTGTGAAAAAACAACGGGGTTGCCGCCATCTTTTATAGTGATTGTTGCCGTAATACTAGTGTCGCTTGTACTGTCTACACTACTACTTACAAAGGGTAGGTTCTGATTGGTAAGCGTGCCATTATTGCCATTCCACCAGTCTAGTTTGGAACAACCGATCATAAATAGCAATCCTATCAATAGAACACCCGTTATGTATTTGTTTGTATTCATTTTATTTGAATTGATTGATTCTCTTACAAAGGAATCCCTTTAGTAAGTTTGTATAGTTTTATCCGTTGAATATCTATGCTGAATGAAATACTCTTTGCAAAACTCTGTCCGGGGAAGATTGATGTGTAGTAATCTCGATAAACTTTACTATACAAAAAGGGCACATAAACATTCACACAATTATCTAGAAGAGATAATTGCAACCCTGCATCGTACAAAAAGTGACTACCCGTATTGGTTACATCCCATGCTTCGGCATACGTGCCAACATCTACAAAAGCCTTCACAAATGGTATCTTTGGTATGCTGCTGGTGAAGTTAACTGCCGATAACCAGTTGTCTGTTTTACCTACTTCGCCTTGCAAATCCGTAGCTACTTTAAAAAAGCCATCACGTTCCATCAGTTGCTGACTCTTTGCCCCATCAAAGTCTGTTCTTCCCACAAAATAATTGCTGTAGGTATAGTCTTCTCCTCCACGTGGGCCAGTAAGTGTAAGAAAATACTGCGAGGTATTGTATGGATTGTCTTGGTTTAAATGGAAGAACTTGCCTGCAAACAAACGTACATTCAAGCCAGCATTTTTGCCAGACGGATAATTAAAGAAGTAGTTGGCAGTAAGCCCCGCCCGCAAGAAATCTTCGTTTGCATCAATCGTAAGGTCAGCGCTGTAAGGATACAGTTTGCGATAATCTTCAATATTAAATCTCAACTGTGCCAGGTGTCTGTTTGTGCTTATCTGATAGCTGGAGTCGTATGTTCTTGTACCTATATTGATGGCATTGGAACTATAATTACCTTCATTGATAAAGAAAGTTTTCAGCTGGATAAAACTCCGCACCGAGCTGGTAATGCTTTTATTGCGGATGTTCAGCCTGATGGTAGGGTCTATTTTAAAGAACTGCAAAGTATATTGGGCAGGATACACGGAATCGGAGAAATTGATGTGTGCATAGCTGAAACTGCTGACCGAAGTATTGATATTGATGTTATCAAAAAAGCCATGTTGCAGCAATATCCTGTACGATGCCCTGCCATAATAGTTGAGGCGGTTGCTGCCCGTACCATACAATGGCGCCACCAGAAAGTTGAATTTACTTAACGGCAACTGGTAGTTATGGATGAGGCCACCAACCATTAGTTTGTCGTACGCATTATAACCTAGCAAGGGCGCTACCGAAATGTACTGGTACTTATCCGTATTTTTTGCAGGAAACAGAAAGCCTAGTTTCAAGGGTTTCCTTGGGGCAACAGGTGTTGGTCTTTGTGCGGCGGTAGTATATAAATCGCTATACAAAGCATCTATATGTTGGTTACTTGCCGCTTCTATCGACTGCTTAAAGTCTGTCGGATACGGGTGCCTGAATTGCCATTGGGCATAGTAGCTCTTCATAGCTTTTTCAAAGAGGTCATTACCCAGTTGCGTCCGTAGTCGTTCCATCCAAAGGGCTGTCTTTTTATATACAAACAGCTCGTAGTTAGCCAGTGTAAACGAGTCGCTTGTTAGTTCTATTGGTTGATCTTTGTGTATGTTCTCTAGGTTTTTTATGATGGAAGTTTCCAGATTCTCATCCAGCAAAGAAGCCCAGTCACTGTCTGCCGCATACCTGCTTTTCAGGTAATTCTGCTCATAAAAGGTATTCATGCCCTCATCCATCCAGGGATGATCCCTTTCGTTGGTTGCCAATGCCCCCATAAACCAGTTATGGCCAAGCTCGTGGGCAATTACGCCATCCAGTGATTTGCCGCCGCCGGGTACATTGATGAGGGTGATGGAGGGATATTCCATGCCCCCACTCGGCGTTACTTTGGGGCCACTTACTATGTTGGCAATTGGGTAGGGGTAGCTACCAATATGACTATCATAATACTTCAGACCAGCTTTCGCAAAGCGTACACTTGTTTTCCAGTTTACTGCATCCCATGGCGGGTAGAAGGAGAATATATCAACTGTTTTTGATTGAAGCTGAACCGTATCGTGCAAAACCATAAACTGCTTACTGGCAAACCAGGCAAAGTCTAGGGCATTGGTCAGTTGGTAATGCAATGTTTTATTGGTGGATGAAGACCGAGGGGCTAGTTCTTCCATGCCGCTTCCACTGCCTGTACCTCTGCTCTGTGTCCTTTCTTCATAATAAATGTAATTCTTTTGTTCACTGGGTTTTGTGGCTGCAATCTCCAACAGTTTGCGTTGTTCGCTGGTGTCTTGCAATTGCCCCGAAGCGGCTACAATGTAGTTTTGAGGTAAGGTAATCTGTACATCAAAATTGCCAAATTCACTGTAAAATTCACCTTGATCGAGGTAAGGAATCGGATGCCAGCCTTTGCTATCGTACACCGCAGGTTTGGGATACCACTGTGTTAACTGATAACTCTGTCCCACATGACCACCTCTTGAATAATTGAAGGGAAGTTTCACATGAAAAGGAGTAGTGATGGTGGCACTTTGCCCCGGTGGCAACGGTTGGGGCAATAATACTTTTACAATATCAATGTATTGTGGATGCTGTTGCGTATCGGCTTTTACATCATTTACTTTGAACGACAAGTTAGAGATATATCCCCTGTCTTCATCGTTGGCAAAGTAAAAATCGGTCCTACCGTTTCGAAGCATCTGCTCACTAAAGGCAGTTTTATCGTCCTTGTAGGCATTGGGCCACAGGTGGAACCATATAAAATGAAGCGTATCTGGCGAGTTGTTGGTGTACACAATTTGCTCATAGCCATCGATGCTGTTGAGAATATCGTCCAGTTGAACCCTCAAGGAATAGTTGGCCTGTTGCTGCCAATACGGTTGCGTTTGGCTAGAAACCCTTGTGAGTATAATAAAAGAAAGAAGTAATAGCAGGAAATTACGCACTGTTAAGTTTTAAGTGGCAATATTAAGACTAAAAAGCAGTAGTTAGTTCTGAATTATGAGTTATAAGTTATGAGTGACATGTATTTGCACTCATAACTTATAACTCATAACTCAGAACTTTCCTATTGCAATGTTATCGAGTACTTCCCTGCCACTACTGCTTGGTTTACAATAGTTAGAAAGCGGTGAGCGGTGTAGTCTGTTACGCCAAAATCGGCTACGTTGATGGTGGTTTTTATGTTTGCCGGAACCGTAATTGGCGTGCTGTCAATGCCGCCGATGGTGGTAGACAAATACAATCTGGTTATCTGGGTCGCCTTCACGTCAACAGTATCTGTGGCTTTAAAAGTGTTTGCCAGTACTGCTTTCTTCATGCTGCCCACCAAATTGCCCGTAAAAAGGGTCTGTGGATTGATGCGTAATGTTACCAGATCAAACAAAAGGGGACAAAGTACTTCCCTCGTATCAAAAAAAGTATCCATTATGCCGCCCAGATTCCTGTACTGCATTTCCATGGCAGCCACACGCAAGTCGTTCAGTGTGCCACTAGTGTCTTTTGTGCTTGTTTTGGCATTGGTTTGCGTTGCCCTTGCAGCCAGTAGGTTGTTGTAGGCGGTGGTTACATCGGTTTTTGTACTTGCCAGAGCCACTTCGCTGCCAATGTTTTTGGCAAGGGTGCTGTAGGCAGCAATGCGGGCGTCTATCCCTTTGGAGTTAAATGGTGTCATCCCGTTGGGAAATATGGCAATATAGCGTGCAGACCCTTTTGGGTGCAGTTTCAAGATGTCTACCAGCCAGGTATTTGCAAGCGTTTGTTTGGACGATACCAACAAAATTTCTACCGATACCCTGTCGCCTTGTTTGGCGCCGCCGCTACTGTCCAGGTTGGTATAGCCATCCATAAAGCTGAGGTGTAACGGATGGTAGCGTGTGTAATAAGGCAAAAGCCCGGGATAAATTAGGGAGAGTGTATACAATGAGGAGTCGTGATAGAGGCTCAATGTAACTGCTTTTTTAACGTTATTCTCTGTTTGTATTTCCATCTGATCGAGAAGGTATTTCCAAGGTAAATTCATTTTTTTATTTTTTAGATTAATTGATAATACTATTTGATTAAAAAAAGTGTTTTGCTGCCAGTATAGAACTACTTTTTGGGTAAAAACGCCTGTTTGCTGCCAGTATAGAACTATGTTGCCAGCAAACAAGGTGTTTTGCTGTCAGTAAAGAACTATGTTGCCAGCAAACAAGGTGTTTTGCTGCCAGTAAAGAACTATGTTGGCAGCAAACAAGGTGTTTTGCTGTCAGTATAGAACTATGTTGCCAGCAAACAAGGTGTTTTGCTGCCAGTAAAGAACTATGTTGGCAGCAAACAAGGTGTTTTGCTGTCAGTATAGAACTATGTTGGCAGTAAGCAAGGTGTTTTGCTGTCAGTAAAGAACTATACTGACAGCAAACAGCAGTTTCCGCCCAAAAGACAGAACTATGTTGCCAGCAAATTATTTTATTAGTGCCTGAAAGAGGCATTTAGATTAGAAGAAAGACCCTAGTCTTCTAGAGAATGTTTTGGCAGAATGCGGTGCGTTTAACCAAATTCTTTGTACCATTTTATTTGTTTTGCAGGAAAGAACGAAAGTACGGATTAATGTTGCTGATAAATTATTTATTTATTTGTTTTGACCAAATACTTTTATATGACCAAAAAATTCTGATTGCAAATGAGGCAACACTTTTTGTTTAAATGCAATCATCATATCTATTCTACATTATTTATTCATTAAACAAAATAAATTCAACAAGAAAGTTTAATGTTTAGCCAAAAAGTAGTTAATTGCATCGTCAAAAGCTAATTTGCCTTTAATCATTTTAAAACAAATAATATGAATCTAATTAAACAATCTATTGCAAGTATCTTAGTCGTATGCTTGCTTACACTGGGTGCTTTGAAAGTTAATGCACAAACATCTACTACGTTATCTCAAGGGGACATTTCTATTGTAGGGTTTAGTGGTGTATTATCTGGAGGTGGTGTTAATTCCGGATTTGCATTTATTACTTGGGTTGACTTAGTAAGCGGAACTCAAATAAGATTTACTATCAATACTTTCAATAGTAGTAGTTCCAGCTCCACTGCGAGTGCTAATGCAAATACAACTGCGGATAATGTACTTTACTGGACTGCAAATTCCGCTATTACTGCTGGTACTGTTATAAGTATTACTGGTTCGGGAGGAACTTTAAGTGCAAGCACAGGTATAATAACTATTCATGCAGCAGGTAATGGAGGCAACGGTGCCTTTACAGTGAGTAATTTAGGAAGGAATCTTTTTGCTTACCAATATGGTGGCACAGATGATTTTAGTGCAAGCAGTTCCCCTACTGCAACCTTTAATGGGTCGGGTTTGATTTGTGGTTTTGTTATTTCTGGTTCAGGTCTCAATAACAATTTCCTTTCGAGTGGCTCCTCTAGTAATAAAGCAGGTTATCTACCTAGCGATCTTTCTGCTACCTATTGTGTTTACGGGTTGACAACTAGTAGTAATGTTAGGTCAGCCACTTACACGGGACCTACCTCAGGTTTCGCTACCCTTGCAGCTGCAAAAGCTTCGGTAAATACCCATAATGGAACTAATTGGATCACATATCTGGGCAACCCTTCAGATAATACTGTTCCTACTTATCCAAGTAATTTTACTTTGCCTTCAAGTAACACTGCCCCCACTTTTACCAATAGCAGTCCACAAACCTTAACTGTTTGCGAGGGTAGAAGTGCAACAAGCATCAATACGTTATTAACTGTGAGTGATGCGGATAATAGTCAGACCGAAACATGGAGTGTAAAAACGGCTCCTACACATGGAACATTAGGTGGGTTTAATGCGACTGCAAGTTCTGGCAGCACATCTATTACTCCAACAGGGCTTACCTATACGCCTACTGCTGGTTATAGTGGCAGCGACCAGTTTATTGTACAAATAAGCGATGGCACTGCCACCGCTAATATGACCGTGAACGTGACAGTAACAGCTACACCAGCAATAACAGTAAACCCAAGCAATAGTACTATTTGTAGTGGTAGCAATACCAGCTTTGGTGTAACAGCTACTGGAGCAGGATTAACGTATCAATGGCAAGTGAGTACAGATGGTGGTACTAATTATGCTGACCTAACCAATACCGGTATTTATACCAATGTTACTACAAGTACACTCAACCTTACAGGTGTTACCACCGATTTGTCGGGTAATTTATACAGATGTATTGCAAGTGGTACCTGCACACCAGGTGCAACAAGTACAGGAGCTACACTTACTGTAAATGCTGCACCAGCAGTTACAGCAGACCCAGTTGCTAGTACAATATGCTCTGGTAGCAATACTAGTTTTAGTGTAACTGCCACTGGTGCTGGTTTAACGTATCAGTGGAAAATTAGTACCAACGGATTAACCTATAATAATTTGACAAACACAGGAATCTATTCCAATGTCACAAAAAGTACATTGAACCTGACCAATGCAAAAAATGTAAATAATGGATATAAGTATGAGTGTGTGGTGAGTGGTACCTGTACGCCTAGTGCCACAAGTGCAGTAGCAACACTTACGGTTAATGCCGCACCAGTGGTATCAACCAGCCCTAGCAATACAACTGTGTGCTCTGGTTCCGATGCTAGTTTTAGTGTAGTTGCTACAGGCGGTGGGCTTACGTATCAATGGCAAGTGAGTACAGACGGGGGAACGACGTTTAATGATATAACAGATGGTGGCATTTATTCTAATGCTACCACAAGCACGCTGAATTTAACTGGTGTTACTTCTGCAAATAGCGGTAGCGTATATTTATGTATTGTTAGTGGTTCTTGCTCGCCAAGTACTACAAGTAATGGAGCAACCTTAACGGTAAACGCAACACCAGTTATAACTGTGAATCCCAACAACAGCGCTATCTGTAGTGGCAGCAACACAAGTTTTGGCATTACGGCTACTGGCACTGGGCTTACCTACAAATGGCAAGCAAGTACTGATGGCGGTAATACCTTCACTAATTTGAATAATGTAGGCATCTATACCAATACAACTACCAAAACATTGAACCTCACGGGTGCAACTGTTTCACAAAATGGCTTTTTGTATCGTTGTGTAGTAGCTGGTACTTGTGCTAATGACACAAGTACTGCTGCCACCCTTACCATCAATACTGCTCCTGCAATTACTGTAAGTCCGTCCGACAGTGCTGCTTGTGCATACACCGGTGCTATTTTTGGCGTACAGGCTACAGGAAGTAACTTAAACTATCAATGGTATGTAAGCACCAATGGAGGCAATACCTATACTATCTTGAACAGTACAGGTATCTACACCAATACCTCAACAGATACATTGGTGATTACCAGTCCTACCACTGCTCAAAATGGGTATCTGTACAGGTGTGTGCTAAATGGTACTTGTGGAAGCGCTGTTACCAGCAGTTTTGCGACTTTAACAGTAACTAATTGTGTAAACTACTGGACAGGAAAGTCTTCTATATATTGGGACAATGCAGCCAACTGGGCTATCGGAATTCCGAGTAACACATTGGATGCTGTGATACCCGCTGCACCTGCAAACCAGCCAACAATAGCCGGAGGCAACAGGGCGGCTCTTAATGTTATAGTAGAAACCGGGGCATCCCTCACCAACAATGGAACATTGGATGTTTATGGCAACTTTGCGGATTCGGGTAGCTTGATAAGCGGCAGCAGTAGCAGTGTAGTAATGATGGGGGCAAGTGGCACCATCAGCGGTACAGATACTTTTACCAACTTGGAAATACAAGGTAACTACGGCATAGGGGCTTCAGCCAATGATAAAATATATGTGACTGGTAAATTGATTAAGACGAGTGGCACGCTTTCAACAAGCGATAAGCTGACGCTTATCTCCAATGCTTCGGGTTCTGCATTGATTGAAGAAAATGGCGGTGCTTTGACCGGCAAGGCATACATACAGCACTATGCAGGAGGTAACTTTGGTTACCACCATTTTAGTAGCCCAATAAGCGATGGTACGGTGAACAGCTGGAGTAATGCCTTCCCTATTACCGGGCCTGATGGTGCACCAAGCTGGTTGAGTAACTGGGGTTCTTTGCAGATATATGACGAGGTGGACAATGGCTTCTCCATATTAGATTCGGGCTATTACAACTACACCGCAACTTCCAAAGCGCTTACTTTGGGTAAAGGATATACAGCATGGTTAAATAGCTTGCCAACACTCAACACATTCGGTACACCAAACAATGGGGCAATCAGTATTCCTGTCACCCACAGTACAGGAACCAACGCTCCTAAAGGATGGAATTTTGTGGGTAACCCCTACCCTTCCCCAATCAGTTGGAAAGCATTGAAAACATTGAACCCAGGTTTGTTTGGTGATGCTTCCTGCTATCTATGGAAAGCATCAGGTGTTGCTACAAATGGGACATGGACTGCTTATGATGGTACAGTTGGTGTGAATGGTGCAGGGGATGTTATCAACTCGTCCCTTGGCTTCTTTGTATATGTGACTAATAGTGGTACATTGAACTTCAACAACACCGTACG
>CAITVK010000040.1 GCA_903895845.1 uncultured Chitinophagaceae bacterium | reverse complement strand
GTTTCATCCCTCTATCTCATTATTTTAAATTTTTACAAAATGGCTACACAATCTTTCACACCCACTGCAACAATATCTACAAAGATTTATAATTATGGGTACTACCCATTATTGAAAGGGGATATTGCTCCTCTTTTTCATTTCAACAATGAGGCTTTTGTCTCCCTACAACATTATCTTGATTTGCAACAACCATTGGTTATTGCTTTCTATGACGGTTCAAACAAAGGCTTGCAATCATTCAATGCCTTGGCAAGTTTGCAAGTGCAAGTATTAGAAAATGGTGGAAATTTAATAGTTGTCACCAACAATACAACGAGAGCATTTAGAAAAAATCTTACACAGCTGAATAACCTAACTGTCTTTTTCGATTCGGATAATGAAATTGCTGAAAAGTTTGGCTTGTTTGATTCTGAGAATCCATTGACTAATTGGATTTCTGGCGTTGACGATGTAAATGCTACAATTCCTGCATTGTATGTGGTTGCACCAGACAGACAAATTGTATATCACCACATAGATTACCAATTCAATTTGTTCGGAAAGGAAGTGCTTTCTAAGTCAGTTGTTGACAGCCTACTTGATTCGGTTAGCACGGTGGCTACTTCTTATAGCTACTTGAGTAGGTGGAGCAAGAAGTTAGTTTCCTAAATATTAGCGGATTTATATTTTCATTTTTCATTTTAACAGGTATCATTCTTATGAAGTATAATTTCTTGGCCTTCTCTGTACCCTTCTTTGTATTGTTGATTTATATAGAGTTTGTAATTACGAAGAAGAAAAAACTTGCTGGATTTGAGTTGCATACTGTTATTGCAAATCTAAGTGTTGGAATTTTAGAAAGATTATTAGATGTATACACTGGAGCGGTGTTTTATTTTATCTATGATTTCTTGCAAAAGAATTATGGGTTGATTAATATAAAGCCCACTCCTTTAGTTTGGCTAGGGTTGTTGATATGCACAGATTTTGTTTGGTATTGGTACCATCGGTTGGCGCATGAAGTAAACTTACTATGGGCAATACATATCGTACACCATCAGAGTGAAGACTTTAATTTTACTGTTTCGGCACGAATAACAGTACTTCAAGCGTTTCTGAGAGGTGGATTTTGGTGTGTCCTTCCTCTTTTGGGTTTCCCAGCACAGATGATTATTGTAATGCTTTTGATACATGGATTGTATCCGTTCTTTACTCACACAAAGCTTGTTGGTAAGTTGGGAATACTAGAATACTTGTTCGTAACGCCATCACATCATAGGGTACATCATGCAAGCAATGAGCAATACTTGGATAAAAACTATGGCGATGTATTGATTATATGGGATAAACTATTTGGTACATATCAATCAGAAGAGGAAGAAACTACGATTGTTTATGGACTTACGAAACCACTGAACACGTATGATTTTTTGTGGCAGCATTTTCATTACTTTATTGAAATAATTGTTGCCGTCGCCAAGCAAAATACAATCAGAGGGAAAATAAAGGCCATATTCGGTAAGCCTGAAACATTAGATCCAATGGCTAGAATAGAAGCAGAACGGATATTTAATGTCAAGCAAAATATGGATACGATTAAAAAGCCTTTAAATACTTACGTAAAATGGCAAATTGGGATTTTATTGGTTGCATTATTCGGCTTTATTCTTTTGGAAAAAAATTTCTCTCCAATTTTATCAGTACTCTTCATTGCTTTGACAGTATTGACACTTATTAATTGTGGTGCGATAATGGAGCACAAGAGGTGGGTTTTTAACATTGAATTTGTTCGTGCATTCTTAACTGTTTCGTCTCTAGTATATTTTACTGGTTTGAATGGGCTTCTTGTAGCAATATTTTTGTTTGCAACAGTATTAGCCACCAGTTACAAGTATTTAGAAAATAGGTATTTGCGGTTGGTTTACCGATAAAAAAATACAGCTGCGTGGCCGAGTGGTATAGGTTAAGGTCTGCAAAACCTTTTACGGTGGTTCGATTCCACCCGCAGCGTCAGAAATTTTTATGAATTAGTCAATATAAATTTGGTAGGTAAGAAAACAGTACTATATTTGCCCACTAAATAAATAGACTAATTGAAATTAAATTAGTTTTTTAACCTCAAAGGAGTCTAGTTAACCACCAACATAGAGTCCTTACATTAAAAATGTATAAACATGAATTCTTTAAAAAGAAAGATGCTTCAACGCATTCAGGTGGACTTTTGTAATAACCCTTGCCCTCTCGCCCACCGTTGCTGTTGTTGTTGCTAAACAACTAACGCACTTTAAGCATTAGGTTACTAGCTTAAATGGTATCTTGGAATTTATGCCAAGTCATTCGCTGTAACTTAATCTCTCATCAACATTAGTAATCACTCTTCGTAAACCTAACGGCAACTGTGTAATCTTTATGCAGATTTCCGGTGGTTGGTTAGCTGTGTAAGTTACCAGTTGCTATTAGGTATATTTTTAAACTATTTACAAACGTAGGAATAACCTACTTGTTAAATTTAACAGTCGTACCCAACCCCTCTTTCATATCATAGGTCTTGTGACCAAAAGAAAAGAAATATTACACATAGGGATTAAGTCGACAAAAAATAGTCCACTTAACAAATAGACATAAATAAAAAAAGAACATGAATCGAGCAAACATTTACAAGCAGTTATTCTTAGGTTTTCTTGTTGCATTGGTAACAACGACAACCTACGCACAAAACAACAATTTATCGCTAAATGGTAAGGTGATAGACGCAAAGTACAAGACCCCATTGGCGGGCGCTACTGTACATATTAAAGGTACTACGCACGAGGTTAGTACTGATTTGAAAGGAAACTTTCAATTTGTTACTGGACAAAAAGTGCCGGTTACTTACATAGTCAGTTTTGTTGGCTATGAAACTGAAGAGGTTTTTGTAGGTGAAGCAAAGCCAATTACAATAACACTAAAAGAGTCCTCATCACAATTAAATGATGTGGTTGTTATTGGTTATGGTACCCAAAAGCGAAAAGATGTTACAGGTTCTGTAGCATCCGTACCAAAAGAAGCCTTCGATCGTACAACTCCTTCTTTCGATAATTTATTACAAGGGGCTGTAGCAGGTGTAGCAGTTTCCTCTAGTTCAGGACAACCTGGTGCTACTGCAAGTATCAGAATTCGTGGGGGTAATTCATTGAGCTTTGGTAACGATCCGTTGTATGTAATAGATGGTTTCATAGAGTACAATAATAACAACCTAACCAACGGTGGTGGGGTTACAGGTGTTTCTACCAATGCACTATCCACTATCAATCCTAGTGATATTGAAAGTATCGACATTCTAAAAGATGCTGCTGCAACTGCTATTTATGGTGGACAGGGTGCGAATGGAGTTGTAATCATCACAACTAAAAGAGGTAAAAAGGGCGCTGACAATGTTTCTTACAGTGCATCTTATGGCACACAGCAAATAGATAAAAAAGTAAGTGTATTGAATGGTCCACAGTGGGCAAGCTATTATGATGATTTGGTAAAGGCAGCTGGTCTTAAAGGTGTTACCGCTAACCAAGGTATCATTGACTCTTTGGGCGGGGAAACAGGACAACCTGCCGTTTCAACAGATTGGGCAAGTGCCGCAATTAAATCTAATTCAGTTCAGAACCATCAATTAAGCATCAATGGTGGTGATGAAAAATCTAGATATGCATTATCAGGAAACTACTTTAACCAAGATGGTATTGTTTTGGGAACAAATTTTACAAGGGAAACAGTACGGGCAAATTACGAAAGGAATATTTCCTCTAGGCTAAAAATCAATTCAAGTATTTTGGCTAGTAGTTCCAACGAAAATAAACTAACTGGTACTGCTTATGGTGACAATACTAGCTATGCAAATGCTTTCTCTTCCTTGTATTTCGCCAACCCATTACAACAAAACAAAAATTCTGATGGCAGTTATTTCACAACATATCAACCTGCGGTAAATACAACCTATTTGTATGTAAATGGATTACAGATAACAGACAATCCAATCAATGACATTGCAAATACCATCAACAATACTAAGATAACCCGTGTTTTAGGTAACTTCTCAGCAGAATATAAACTACTTGATGGCTTAGTATTTAAGACCACTTTAGGGGCAGATATCCTATTTACTAAACTTAATTCTTATGCACCTTCTACAGTAAATGCAGGAAATGCAGGAGGAACTTACACAGGTGTTGGGTCTGTAGGCAATATCAATTATTTAAAATGGTTGAATGAAAACACCCTGACCTATGACTTCAAGATACAATCCAAACACTATTTTACTTTGCTAGGTGGATATACAACTTCTCTTGAAAAGGAGGAATATATTTATGCTGCAGGAGAAAATCAGAATTTATCAACAGATGCAATTACTTATAACAATTTAGGTTTGGCTAACACAACCTTGAAACCTGGATCAGGTGAATTTTCAGGAACTAGAATTGGATGGCTTGGAAGAGCAAATTACTCATTCGACCACAAATACAATTTCTCTCTTTCTGTTAGAGAGGATGGCGCATCAAATGCGGGTGTAAACAAAAAATGGGGCTTCTTCCCAGCTGCTGGGTTCTCGTGGAACGCATCTGATGAAAACTTCTTCAAGAAGTATGAAAACACAATCAGTAATTTAAAAGTAAGAATAACTACAGGCAGCACTGGTAATACCAACTATCCTGCCTACAGTTCTTTGGCAACCATCAATGCCAACTATTATTATTTGGGAAGCCCTCTTACTGGAGTAACTGGTCTTTCGCCAACACAATCTTCTAATCCTAATTTGACTTGGGAGACCACTACGCAATCTGATGCGGGTATTGATGTGGGCTTTTTCAAGAATAGAATTAATTTGACTGCTGACTACTATTACAAGAAAACAACAAACTTGTATATCAGTGCTGGTGGTTTGATTCCACTTTCAACTGGATATACCACAGTAAACGAAAACATTGGAAGCCTTGAAAACAAGGGTTTTGAATTGTCCTTGAATACTGAGAACATCAGAACTAAAGACTTCTCATGGCATTCAACCATTATTTATTCTCACAATGCTAATAAAGTACTGAGTCTTGGTCCTTTAAATTCGTTTCAACCAACTCCACCAACAGGACAAATAGCACAAGAAATAATAAAAGTTGGATTACCTGTAGGAACTTTCTGGGGATACAGCACTAACGGCTTATTGACAACTGCTGATGTTTATGGTTCTAATCCTGCACCTAAGCTAGCTGGTGTATCACAAGTTACAGGTGACAGAAAATATGTTCATGCAAATGGTCAAACTGGTTCTGCAATTACATTGGCAGATAAACACAGCCTTGGTAATGCACAAGCTAAGTTTACTGGAAGTTTCAGCAATACATTTAATTACAAGCAATTTGACTTGTCCGTTTTCTTCCAAGGGTCCTTTGGAAATAAGATATTCAATTTGTTAGAACAACAGTTAGAAAAGACAAGTGTATTGCAGAATGTTACTACAAATGTTTTGAACAGATGGGATTCATTGAAGAACCCAACTGGTACTTTCCAAAAACTTACAAATGCACCAGTGATGCAGGTGCAAGATACTTATGTTGAAGATGGTTCTTACATCCGTCTGAAAACAGTTACGCTTGGATACAACTTCCCCAAGGCTGTTGCCAGTAAAATTTGGGCAAAACAAATACGGTTATATGTAACAGCACAAAATTTATTGACAATTACAAAATACACTGGTGCAGATCCAGAAGCAAACTACTATGATCAGAATAACCTGACACCTGGTATTGATTATGGCGTGTATCCTCGTTATAAATCTTATTTAGTAGGTCTAAACGTAACATTCTAAAAGTTGTCATGCAAACTTTACAAGGTCTAACCCATGTAAAGTTTGCACTAAACAACATAGTCTCATTTTAATCACATAATTATAATTAAACAATGAATAAATTACTATCGGCAATAGCAATCGGTTTAACAGGTTTAACCATGCTATCTTCTTGCAACAAACTTGATGAGAATCCAGAAGGGGTTCTTACTTCTACAAACTTTTATAAAACACAAAGTGATGCAGTTGCTGCGGTAACAGCTGTTTATAGTACACTTACAACAGACGTTCTGAATGACTTTCCATTGTATGGGCGGCAACTGAATCTTATAGTGGACAATCCTAGTGACAATCAGGTATATAGTCCATCCAATACCAACCCAGATGTAAGGGCTTTAGGTACTGCTACTTATGTTAGTGCCAATGGTAGGATTCAAAAGATATACACCCAGTTGTATTGGGGCATCAACAAGGCGAATATTGCTATAGACAAAATACCAACAATACCTGCTTCAGCATTTGTTAACCCTACAAATTCTCAAGCAAACCTGATCAATGAAGCAAAATTTATTAGAGCATTGGACTATTTCAATTTGGTTCGTCTTTTTGGACCTGTTTCATTGGTACTACATGATGTTACTTCGTTAAGTCCTAGTGCTGTTGATTTACCGCGTTCCTCAAGGGATTCTGTTTACGCTCAGATTATTTCAGATTTGAAATCAGCGAAAGCGTTGCCAACAGTTTATACAGGTGCTAATGTTGGTCGTGCCACTTCTGGGTCTGCACGTGCGCTTTTGGCAAAAGTATATATCACAATTCAAGATTGGAAGGATGCTAAGTTAGAATTGGACAGTGTCATTACAGCGGGCACAGCAGGTTTTACAGGAGTTACTCCTGTAGGCAATTTCGGATATGATTTATTCCCCAACTTCAAAAATGCCTTTCAAGCTGCTACTAAGAATGGAAAGGAACATGTCTTTTCTGCTCAATTTAATGGCATTGCTGGCGGTTTTACAAGCACTCAGAATCTCAGTTCCTTCGCTTGGTCTACAGTATCTCCATTCGCAGATCAGCCTGCTGATTCTACAGTTGTTACCAATGTATTCAGCATCAACGATGAACGCAGGAGTGCCACTTTCTTCGATTCATTGTACAACACTACTAACTCAACTTGGTATAAATGGGGATCTAATAATTTTCAGTTCTTCAAATTTGTAGATCAAAGTGTTGGATACGGCAACGCCTTAGCACAAAGTCAAGGTGCAAACAGCAAAATTAACTTCCCTGTACTACGCTACTCTGACGTGCTTTTATTGTATGCTGAAGCATTGAGTGAACTAGCTGGCGGACCAACTGCCGATGCGGTAAATGCGCTGAACATTGTTCGTGGACGTGCTTATAATCCAGCTTCCAATCTTACCATTAATGGGGATTACGCTTCCTACAATTACAAAGGAAATGGCATTTATACCGACCATAGTTCCGATGTAACAGTTGGTCAGTTTAGCAGTGAAACTCAATTTTTGGATTCTGTATTTACTGAAAGAAGAAGAGAATTTATTCAAGAATCTCAAAGATGGTTTGATTTAGTAAGAAGAACCGACTATGGTCCAGGTCAATATTATTTAAATTCTATCCAGTCAACATACAAGTATGGCCAGCCCGGGATTCATAAGACAGGTGTTACCTTGAAAGATACTTTATTTCCAATCCCTGATTTAGAGTTACAAAGTAACCCGAACATTCATCAGAATGCTGGTTGGTAAACAAATAAACATTACCTGTTCCTAGGAACTCCTGGGAACAGGATTCTAAAATATTAAATACAAGTATATGAAATTATTTCTTAAACGCGAGTTAGTTACAGTTACCCTAACAACCTTGCTGGCATTGGGGTCTTCAGCCCAATCTCCTACCCCTTTCCAAGGAAAAATAGGAAAGACATTAAATGACTCTCAAGAATGGTGGGCTCAACCAGCAAAAGCCCCCGCGGGAGCTCCCAATGTTATATTGATTATATTGGATGATGTTGGTTTTGGTGCTTCTAGCGCTTTCGGCGGGGTTATCAGAACCCCAACATTGGATAGTTTGGCAAACAACGGACTTCGTTATACCAATTTTCATACTGCCGCAATCTGTGCCCCTACCCGTTCGGCTTTATTAACTGGACGCAACAGTTCTTTCGTGCACGAAGCTGGATTCTCACACATATCTATGTCCGCGGGGTTTCCCGGCTGGGATGGAAGGATACCTTCCTCTGACGGAACCATTGCCGAGATCCTTAGAGCAAATGGATACAACACTTTTGCGGTTGGTAAGTATGGTCTAACCCCTGATGAAGAAGCTACCGACGCGGGGCCTTTTGACCATTGGCCTACTGGTAAAGGATTTGACCACTTCTTCGGATTCTTGGGTTCTGCCACAGATCAGTATAAGCCAGATCTCGTAGAAGATCAAGCACATGTTACTCCGGATGGTAGACACCTAAATGATCAGATAACTGATAAAGCCATCAGTTATATCAGTCGTCAACAAAAAGTGGCGCCCGAAAGACCCTTCTTCTTATATTATGCACCTGGTGCAACACACGCTCCCCATCAGGTAGATAAATATTGGAGCGACCAGTATAAAGGGAAATTCGATGAAGGTTGGGATGTCTTCCGCGAAAAGGTACTTGCCAATGAAAAGAGGCTCGGCATCATTCCTTCAAATGCACAATTGCCTCCACGAAACCCTCGTATACAAGAATGGAACTCACTTTCTGCGGATCAGAAGAAACTATTTGCCCGTTTCATGGAAGTTTATGCTGGCTACTTGACTTACACTGACTTTGAGATAGGAAGGCTTACCACTTATCTGAAAGAACATAGCCTGATTGATAACACTTTGATTTATGTTATTATTGGTGATAATGGTGCAAGTAAGGAAGGGACTTTTGAAGGTACTATTGAACCAAGACGGAACTCTGCCAGAAAAACTACAGAAGAAGAATATTTGAAAGTCAATTTAAAGGACATTGATTCTATCGGAACTTCCAACGCGTCTACCAACTATCCCTTGGGTTGGGCACAAGCTGCAAACACCCCGTTCAGGGAGTGGAAACAAGATGCTGATGCCGAAGGTGGTACACACAATCCGTTGATTGTGTTTTATCCAAAAGGGATTAAGGAAAGAGGCATCCGTAACCAATACGGATATGTGATAGATATTTTGCCTACTACACTGGACGTTGTAGGAATAAAGGCACCAGAAACTATCCGTAGTGTAAAACAGGACTCAATAGAAGGCACTTCTTTGTTCTATTCTTTCGATGATGCCAAGGCGCCTTCGAGACATATCGTTCAGCACTATTATATTTTCGGTTCGCGATCTATTTATTACAATGGGTGGAAAGCAGAAGCGGCACATCATCCAGACAATGTTGATTTTGACTTCAAACCAGGCGAAACCGTTGCTGACAAAAGTCTGGATGACGATGTTTGGCAGTTATACAATTTGAATGAAGACTTTAATGAGCGTAATGACTTAGCAAAGAAATACCCTGAAAAGTTGGCTGAATTAAAAAAGATATTTGATGAGCAAGCTGAGAAGAATCATCTCTACCCGTTGATTGATTGGTATGACACAAATAATAAAAGGATAAATCATCCCAATGGAAGCGATACGCAGGGCCCAATCAAATAAAGATTGGGTTACTTCTCCTGTTTTATTAGAACGAATCTATTCCCTTTTTTCACCATCCCTTTTTGGAGCATAACACAATACTAAACAGATAAATATGAAGCATCTATTCAAAAAAAAGCTTGCCCCACTGGCGTTAACAGGTTTGCTAGCGCTGGGATCAAGTAGTTTACACGCTCAAACACAACCTTTTAAGGGTGTGATTGGCAAGACATTAAAAGATTCAAAAGCAGACTGGCCCGAACTTCCAAAGGCGCCAAAAGGTGCGCCCAATGTAGTCTGGATTCTATTGGATGACGTGGGCTTTGGTGCCTCCAGTACCTTTGGGGGCCTTATTCAAACACCAACTTTCGATAGCCTTGCCAATAATGGTTTGCGTTACACCAATTTCCACACTTGCGCTATCTGTGCCCCTACCCGTGCAGCATTGTTAACTGGTAGAAATAGTGGTGCTGTTCACGAAAGTGGATTTTCTCATACCATTATGTCTGCTGGCTTTCCCGGTTGGGACGGTCGTTTGCCTTCTACAGCAGGAACTATTGCAGAGGTATTACGTGAGAATGGCTATAACACTTTTGCAGTTGGTAAATATGGCGTTACCCCCGATGAAGAAGCGACCGATGCTGGTCCTTTCGACCATTGGCCTACTGGAAAAGGGTTTGACCATTTCTTTGGATTCCTTGGTTCTCAGACAGACCAGTACAAGCCTGATCTGGTGGAAGACCAAGCCCATGTGAAACCCGATGGTCGTCACTTGAACGAGCAGATTACGGATAAAGCCATTGCTTATATCGACCGTCAAAAGAAGGTTGCTCCAGATAAACCTTTCTTCTTGTACTATTCACCCGGGGCTGTTCATGCACCGCATCAGGTAAGTGCCGAATGGAGCGATTTGTACAAAGGAAAATTTGATGCTGGTTGGGATGCTTATCGCCAACAAGTGTTCGAACAACAAAAGAAACAAGGTATCATTCCAGCAAACAGTGTTCTGCCAGATCGTAATCCAAATATTACCGCGTGGGATTCATTAACAATCAGTCAGAAGAAGCTTTATGCCCGTTTTATGGAAGTATATGCAGGCTATCTGACTTATACCGATCATAAGATTGGTGAATTAATAACGCATCTGAAAGATATTAAGCAGTTGGACAACACTTTGATATTTGTTGTTATTGGTGACAATGGGGCTAGTAAAGAAGGAACTTTGAATGGTGATATTGACCGTTCAATATTTAGTACACCATTGAATAGTGAGGAAGAACTAAAATACAACCTGAGTAAAATTGGAGAAATAGGCACCCCTTATGGCACAGAAACCAACTATCCTTTGGGATGGGCTCAGGCAGCAAATACACCTTTCAAGTTCTGGAAGCAGGATGCTAATGCAGAAGGGGGTACCCACAATCCTTTGATTGTTTTTTATCCAAAAGGGATAAAAGAAAAAGGTGGCTTGCGCAACCAATATGGACACGTGATAGACCTTTTGCCTACCACTATTGAATTTATTGGCGGCAAACTTCCAGAAGAAATCCGTGGTATCAAACAGCAAGAAGTGCAAGGGACATCATTGGCTTATTCTTTCGAGAATGCTGCTGCGCCTTCCAAGCACACATTGCAACACTATTATATTTTCGGAAACAGGTCTATCTACAAGGATGGCTGGAAAGCTGAGGCGGCACATCATCCAGACTTTTTCGATTTGCAACGCTCAATCACTCAACACATTCCGCTTCCTGCAAGTGATTTCAATAAAGATGTATGGGAACTGTATAATTTGAATGAAGATTTTACGGAGAACACAGATCTGGCTGCAAAATACCCCGAAAAATTAGCCGAACTGAAGAAGGTTTTCGATGAGCAAGCCAAGAAAAATAACATATACCCATTGATAGATTGGGAAGATGTGTTTAAGGGTCGCATCCACCATACAAATGGCGTATTGTCTATGCCTGGTGTTGGAGAAAGGAAGGCAGATTAATTGATAATTGATAACTGAGAGGTGATAATTTAAATACAAAAAGACTGTGTATTTAATGAGTGATTAATAGATAGCCTAACAATGTCAATTATCAATCATTAATTATCAATAAACAAAGTACCGCAACCAAATAAAACAAACAAAGTAAGTACCAAAGGGGGTGTAAGCAAAGTACCGATCACACATGGTTGCACCCATCTTCTCACTTTGTTTTAATCAGAAAATAAAATTAAAAAAATGATAAAAAAAGTAATCACAGCTTCAGCCTTTGCACTAGCAAGTGTTGCTGCTATTAATGCACAAACACCCGAGTTTAAAGGTGTCATTGGCAATACGCTAAAAGATTCAAAAGAGTATTGGCCCGAACTTCCAAAAGCACCAATGGGTGCGCCCAATGTAGTCTGGATTTTGTTGGATGATGTGGGCTTTGGTGCCTCCAGTACGTTTGGGGGTCTTATTCAGACACCTACTTTCGATAGCCTTGCCAACAATGGTTTGCGCTACACCAACTTCCACACCTGTGCTATCTGTGCCCCCACCCGTTCGGCGTTGTTAACGGGTCGTAACAGTGGTGCGGTTCACGAAAGTGGATTCTCTCATATAGGCGCATCGGCTGGCTTCCCGGGTAGGGATGGTCGTGTGCCCTCAACCGCAGGAACTATCGCAGAGGTATTGCGCGAGAATGGTTACAACACTTTTGCG
>CAITVK010000039.1 GCA_903895845.1 uncultured Chitinophagaceae bacterium | reverse complement strand
GCAGCTTATTCATTCTTCCCAAAGAAGCCTTCCCTGAACATAAAAATGGAACATTCAAACCAACTTAAACTCGCAGCTTAAACCGAACTCACGTTAACTATTAATTAATTTAAAAGAAATAAGATGATATTAAGTTCTTCACTATTAAGAAATAGTGTGTCAAAATTTTGATGCGTCAACTTGAAATTGTCGCTTATAAATTGGGGGAACTTTTTGCCACTAACTCGCAAATAGACGCATGTTCGTTATAAAGTTTGATTTAATTCATATCTTTCCAACCCTTCCATAACATCCGAAATAAAAGCATTTACTACATTTGATATAGGTTTAAAAACAATTGCCCTCAGGCGAAAGATTCATTGAGTTCTTAAACAATGTAGGTTCAATAAAGTGCCCCGTAGTAATATATCTAACAAAAACTTACGATTAATTTTTGAGTTCATCGAAAAGTATTATCCAAATTTAAATATAACGTCAGGCCTATACTTAGTTAATCACTACCAAAAACTTAATACAAATAAAAAAGGCTAACCAATTGGTTAGCCTTTTTTATTATAGTTCTAAGAACGATTATTTATACCCTGGAATTAATCCCTTAGCCAAGTCAACCATCTTCTGGATGCTTGCATCGTTCAATTGACCTTTTTTGAATTCAGCCAATACATCAGGCAATTTATTAGTCATTTCTGTCAGGAAGTGTTCTTCAAAATCTTTCACTTTCTTAACAGCCACTTCTTTCAACAAGCCTTGTGTACCTAAGTAGATGATAGCTACTTGCTTTTCTACGGTAAACGGTGTGTATTGTGCTTGCTTAAGAATCTCCACGTTTCTTGCACCCTTGTCAATTACATTCTTTGTAGCAGGATCAAGGTCACCACCAAACTTAGAGAATGCTTCCAACTCACGGAACAAGGCTTGGTCTAGTTTCAAAGTACCAGCCACTTTCTTCATGGACTTAATCTGTGCATTACCACCC
This sequence comes from uncultured Chitinophagaceae bacterium, assembly GCA_903895845.1. Classification (GTDB taxonomy): domain Bacteria; phylum Bacteroidota; class Bacteroidia; order Chitinophagales; family Chitinophagaceae; genus Parasediminibacterium. The sequence goes on along the minus strand of CAITVK010000039.1, from coordinate 9,925 downwards.
ACACGGCTTACAGAGATACCCACGTTGATAGCCGGACGGATACCTGCGTTGAACAAGTTACCTTCCAGGAATATCTGACCATCAGTGATGGAGATAACGTTGGTAGGGATGTAGGCAGATACGTCACCCGCTTGTGTTTCGATGATTGGAAGGGCAGTTAAGCTACCACCACCTTTCACCAAATGCTTGATAGAAGCAGGTAAATCGTTCATCTGACTAGCTACTTCGTCATTGGCAATCACCTTAGCAGCTCTTTCCAACAAACGACTGTGTAGATAGAATACGTCACCAGGATAAGCCTCACGACCTGGAGGTCTTCTCAACAACAAAGAAACCTCACGGTAAGCTACCGCTTGTTTACTTAAATCATCAAATACGATCAAAGCAGGACGACCGGTATCTCTGAAGAATTCTCCGATAGCAGCACCTGCAAATGGCGCGTAGAACTGCAAAGGAGCCGGCTCAGAAGCAGAAGCAGCAACGATGGTAGTGTATGCCATTGCTCCGTTGTCGGACAATGTTTTCATTACACCAGCCACAGTACTTGCTTTCTGACCGATAGCTACATATATACAATAAACGGGTTTGCCAGCATCATAAAACTCTTTTTGGTTGATAATTGTATCCACACAGATAGCTGTTTTACCAGTCTGACGGTCACCAATTACCAACTCACGTTGTCCACGACCAATAGGAATCATCGCATCAATTGCTTTGATACCAGTTTGTAGTGGTTCTTTTACGGGCTCACGATAGATTACACCAGGTGCTTTACGCTCCAAAGGCATTTCGTACAATTCACCAGTGATAGGACCTTTACCATCGATAGGCTCACCCAAAGTATTGATAACACGACCAACCAAACCTTCTCCTACCTTGATAGAAGCAATCTGACCTGTACGCTTTACTTTAGAACCTTCTTTGATATCACCACTTTCACCCATCAATACCACACCCACATTATCTTCTTCCAGGTTTAGAGCGATGGCTTTAACACCACTTTCAAACTCTACCAGTTCACCACTACGCACACCATTCAAACCATATACACGGGCAATACCATCACCCACTTGCAATACAGTTCCGACTTCTTCCAAATCGGCAGCAGCGTTGAAGTTGCTTAATTGTTGCCTCAAAATCGCTGAGATCTCGTCCGGCTTAATTTCTACCATATTTTTTGTTTTATAAAACCCTTAAACTATGAATGAATAATAAGTTATTACTTAATTGAAGAAACATAATAGTTCTTCAGGAATTGTTTCTTCACATCCTTCAAATCTCTTTGGATGCTTGCATCAACCAGCTTATTGTCGAACTCTAATACAAAGCCCCCAATTAAATCAGGATTTACCACTGTCTCCAACTCAACTGTTCCTGTTGGATTAACCGTGTTCGCTTGTTGTTGAATGCTTTGTTTTAAGCTATCGCTTATTTCTACAGCAGTAGTCAACTTAACGGAATGAATTCCTTTCAGTTCATTGTACTGTGCTATGAAAGAATTGGCTATTTCAAACAAATCACCCTCACGACCTTTTGTAGTCAGCAATTTTGTGAAAGCATTGGTCAACTCGCTCACATTTGCAGCGGTAACTGCTTTGATGATTGCTTCTTTCTTATCTGCTTTTATAACCGGACTTGCCAATAATGTTCTGAACTCAGCACTTGCCTTACATACAGCTTGCAAGTATTTCATATCTGCATACACCACTTCCAATTGATTTCTTTCGATAGAAAGGTCAACTATACTCTTGGCGTATCTATGTGCTAAACGTGTGTTGGACATAATTCAACTAGTTATGAATTATGAGTTATGAGTTATGAACTATAAGACTTACTTATAACTTATAACTTATAACTCATAACTTAATTAAATTTTACTGTTTCTGCTAATTGCTTGATGTAGCTCTCTTGCTCTGCTTTGTTTGCAAGTTCTCTTCTCAAAATCTTTTCACTCACTTCTATTACCAATGCACCTACTTGATTTTTAACATCAGTTAAAGCAGCATTCTTTTGTTGATTGATTGCTTGTTGAGCGTCTGCAATAATTCTGTCGTACTCTGCTTTCGCTTTGTCTTTTGCTTCAGCAACCATTTTGTCAGAAGCCAGTTTAGCTTCTTTAACCATTACTGCTCTTTCTTCACGCGCCTGGTTCATCAAAGCTTCATTTTCATTCTTCAAAGAAGCCATTTCAAGTTTCACCTTTTCAGCAGAAGAGATGGCATCAGCAATACCTGTTTCTCTTTCTTTTAAAGCAGCCAATAATGGTTTCCAAGCAAACTTCTTAAGGATGAAGAATACGATTAAGAAAGCTATCAATGTCCAGACTAATAAGCCTAATCCTGGTTGTAATAATTCCATGTTTTATATAATTTGAAGATTTAATAACCAGATCAAAGTCTGATTACAAATTTGCTAAGTAAAATTAGTAAAGTACCCATTGCCCTGTGCGTTGGGTACTTTAAGAAATTTGATCCTGCTAACCCTGTATTATTTCAATACAGCAAGGATACCTGCGATAACTGCGAAAAGGGCAACACCCTCAACGAAAGCTGCTGTAAGGATCATGTTAGCACGAATGTCATTGGATGCTTCTGGTTGACGAGCAATGCTTTCAACAGCACCTTTACCGATTTGGCCGATACCAACACCAGCTCCGATAGCTGCTAAACCTGCACCAATTGCACCACCTAAGTGTGCTAAACCATCAACTTCTAACAAAATGTTCAATAGAGACATAACTGTTTGTGTTTTATAAATAAAAAATAAAAAACGCTGTAAGTATTAGTGGTGTGCTTCTTCGTGTGCCCCTTCTCTTGCCTGACCAATAAATACGGCAGTAAGATTTGTGAAGATGAACGCTTGGATGAAAGCCACTAATATTTCTATAAAATAAATGAATACTGTGAACAAAATAGATACAGGCGAGAAACCCCATCCAGCCACGTTGCTCATTGCGCCGAATATAAATATCAACAATACGAAGCAAGTAATTACGATGTGACCAGCCACCATGTTTGCAAAAAGACGAATCATTAAGGCAGCTGGCTTGATGAATACACCCAACAATTCAACTGGAATCAAGATTAATTTAACCAAGAAAGGTACACCCGGAGGCCAGAAGATGTGCATCCAAAAGTGTGCATTGGTGCTGAACAATATTACAAAGAAAGAAATAACTGCTAGAACAAGTGTAAAAGCAATGTTACCCGTTACGTTGGCAGTACCAGGAATCAATCCTATGATATTGTTGATTAAAATAAAGAAGAATACGGTTAAAAGATAAGGCATGTACTTCTCGTACTTTTTACCAAGGTTAGGTTTACCTACTTCATCACGAATGAAAGTTACAACAGGCTCAAACGCATTTTGAAAGCCTGTAGGAGCGACATTGGCACCATTCTTTTTGTATTTATTGGCAACACCAATTGCTAATACAACTAATAGAGTAAGTGACAACAACATCTGAACAACGTTTCTTGTCATTGATAAATCAACAACCTTCACTTCTTCATCTATAGAACCATCAGCTTTCACAGGCTCTACCACTCCCTTTTCGTTCAACTTATAACCTTGATAAATAGCTTTACCATGTTCGAACTTAGAAGATATAAAGGTAGAAAGACCACGTTGAGGCGAATAAAGTATGACTGGAAGTGGAATGGCAACATCAACACCATTAACTTCCGCAAAGTGGAATTCATGGTTATCCATGATATGTTCCATAATCAAATCACTTGGCTTTAATTCGCTAGTGCTTTTCTCTTCTGTTGGGGTATTTTGTGCTTTTTCTTGAGCGGATACTGTATTGTAAAAAGTAATAATTAAAAGGCTGAAAGCCGCTACCAGTAAAGATTTCAAGTGTTTTTTAATCATCATCTCCCTCTAAAATTTCGGCGAAGATAAGGGGATACCAATAAATAAAGAAGGAGTAAAAGCAAAAAAGTAATAAGTTGTTAGTTATACGTCAAAAAGAATACTTTTCATAAATAATGGTTCCTACGCTTTGTTTCTTAAAACGTGGAAACTACAATTTGTCACTTACAACTTCTTTAACGCCCTTGTCAAACTGCATCTCATATAATTTGCTGTAGAAACCTCCCGAAGCAAGTAGTTCCTCGTGACTACCTATTTCTTTTATCTCACCCTTATCCAGTACGATTATCTTATTCGCTTTTCTGATGGTAGATAGCCTATGTGCAATCACAATGGAGGTACGTCCTTTAATGAGGGTATCAATCGCTTTTTGAATCAGTATCTCGCTTTCTGTGTCGATAGAAGAGGTCGCTTCATCCATAATAAGTATGGAAGGATTGTACAATAATGCCCGCACAAAAGAAATCAATTGACGTTGACCAAGGCTAAGTGTGCTACCACGTTCCATCACGTTATAATCATATCCATCAGGGAGTTGCATAATAAAATCGTGCATCCCAATCATCTTTGCCGCTTCTATCACACTTTCTCGGGAAACAAATGGATTGCGCAGCGTAATATTATCCATCACAGAACCTGAAAACAAGAATACATCTTGCAATACAACTCCAATGCTACTACGAAGCTTTTCAATTGGATAATCATCAATGTTTACTCCATCAATCTTAATAATCCCTTTCTGAATGAAATATAATCTGTTCAATAAACTAATAATAGATGTCTTACCACTTCCCGTATGCCCAACTAATGCAATTGTTTCTCCTGCTTTCACTGAAAAAGAAATATTCTTTAACACATATTGCTCTTCCGTATAAGCAAACCAAACGTTTTGGAAATCGATGGAACCTAGCAGTTGACCGTTAACAGTTAACCGTTGACCGTTATCGACGTCTTTGCTATCGGTCAACGGTAAACAGTCAACGGTATGACTGCCTTTCCCCAACGGAAGAACATCCTCATTATCCAATACTTTAAATACCCTTTCGGCAGCAATCATCCCCATTTGCAGCACATTAAACTTGTCTGCAATTACACGAAGCGGACGAAATATCTGATTCAGGTATAAAATAAAAGCAACTAGTAAGCCTGCGTCCAATCTGTTGTCTGCCACCCACCATACTAATAATCCAGTACTGATTGCCAAAACCAGTTCAACAATAGGGAAGAAAACACTGTATGCAAAGATGGCTTTGATGTTGGCATCCCTGTGTTGAGTATTAATTGTATTAAACTTTTCAAATTCCCTGTCTTCAGCAGCAAATGCCTGTACAATGTGCATCCCTGTGATGTGTTCCTGCACAAAGGCGTTTAACGCAGCAACCGCATTACGTACTTTGGTAAAACTTGCATTTACACTCTCTTTAAAATAATAAGTAGCTACAATTAAGATTGGAAATGGAACCAGGCTGATTAAAGCGACCTTCCAGTTCATATAAAACATGGTGATGAGTGTAATAATAATGGTCAGCAAGTCGGCAACAATCGGTATCAATCCATCACTAAAGATATCGTTGATGCTTTCTATATCGTTGATGGTACGGGTGGTGAGCGTACCAATAGGTGTTTTGTCGAACTGACTCAGGTTCAGGCTCATTATCTTTTCATAAACCGTTACCCGCATATCTTTTACTACGTTTTGCCCAAGCCAAGAAGTGATAAATGAGAATGTAAAGCGCACGACTGACTCTACCAGTAAAAAAGCAATTTGAAAGATGGTGATATTGATAATGAACTGGAATACGGTACTATTTTGCCCTAGAAACAATACTTTGTGCAGCCAAAGCGGTATGGATGTAGACTGATTGACGGCTTTGTTTACGGTAAGCTGAATTAAATAGGGACGTACAGGCGCAATAAACGCCATCAATATTGCTAATAAAAGACTGGTGTAAAAAAAGCCACTATATGGACGCACAAAATGAAATAACCTGCGCAACAATGAGAAGTCGAAAACCTTTTTGTTCTTTTTATCTTTCGCCATACGGCAAAAGTAATGGGAAGTTGCTAGATTAGTTATACACTAACCGTTACAGCATTAAGAACGCAGCAAAGGTTTCTAAATCTTACTAAAAAATTTTACACATACACCCAAAGAAACTATTCAGTCAAATTTAACTTCTTTTATATTTGGCAGTCACAAACGCAATCAAGTTTGCATTTTTCATATCAATCTCTTTTAACTCAACTTGTCTCAAATGAAATTTAATCAGTCAATTTTTGTGTCTCTCCTTGCGCTTTTTTTATTAAGTAGTACCCATTTTTCTATCGTCAAGGCACAGTCTGCCTACCTCCCCCCTACCCTTCCATCAATCCCCGCAAAAACTTTCAACATCAATGATTATGGTGCAAAAAGTGATGATGCTACCGATAACACAAAAGCTATTCAGTCGGCAATAGATGCGGCTGTGAATGCAGGTGGCGGAAAAGTAGTGATACCAACAGGCGTTTACTTGTGTGGCCCTATACAGTTTGGTAATAATCTGGAGCTTCACATAGAATCGGGCGCCATACTCAAGATGCTACCGATAGATAAGTACCCCGGTGGCACCAATGAGGGGACTAGCTTTATCTCTGCAGCCGACCTTCACGATATAGCTATCACTGGCAAAGGAACTATTGATGGGCAAGGTAGCCCTTGGTGGAAAGATGCAAAATCGGGTGGTATAAAACGCCCTCGTATGATAGCTTTCAAGGATTGCGAAAGGATATTGATTGAACAAGTGAAACTAATGAACTCGCCAATGTTTCATATTGCCATTGGCGGAGGCAAAACAAATAATGTGACCGTTAGTGGCGTAATTGTGCGTGCCCCTTCCTCCAAAGACCCTGTGAACCCGAGCCATAACACCGATGCTTGCGATGTAACGGGAACTAAAATTCTGATAAAGGATTGCGATATAAGTGTGGGTGACGACGATTATACCTGTGGTGGGGGCACATCGGACGTATTGATTACCCATTGCACTTATGGCGAAGGGCACGGCGTATCTATAGGTAGTTATACCAGTAAAGGCGTGAAGAATATCACGGTTGAAAACTGCACCTTTACTAATACTGAAAGTGGTATCCGTATTAAAACAGACAGGGACAGAGGGGGTATTGTAGAGAACATTACTTACCGAAACCTCACTATGACCAATGTTGGTTTTCCGATACTGATATATGAATCGTACCAGGCAAAGGACAAGGCATTCAGGAACCTGGAGAATGTTACCCCCGAAATTGCTGCCACTTACCCCTCTGCGGCAATCACAGACAAAACCCCGTTCTACAAAAACATTACCTTCCAGAACATCACTGCCACTGCAGCGAGTGGGCGACGAGCGGGTTTGATTTGGGGATTGCCAGAATCGGCAATAAACAATGTTATTTTGGATAATGTAAACATCACTGCCGACAACCCTTTTGGGATATTCTTTGCCAACAACGTTCAGTTAAAGAACTGTAATATCAACACCCGTTTCGGAAAGAATAAACTGGCAATTACCAATTCGACAGTGACTATTGATGGGGAGAAGGTGAAATAGGTTTATAGTTATTTTATCATTGCCCCACTTACAAAAGACACTGTAATATATTTTTATTAGCGGCAGTTTTGTCTAGTGTCGCTCTAATAACTTGGGCAAATATTTTTTATAACTTTCATTTAATTTGAAATTATCATACACGTTTAAGTATGAAAGATTGTCGAGTTTATTTATGCTTTGGGGCAAGCGCCTCAAGTCATTATTAAATAAGTTTAAAGTTTTTAGGTGCTTCAAATTACCAATATTTTCTGGCAAGCTTTCCAAACCACAATGGCTTATGTCAAGTGACCTCAAAGATGTCAAATTACAAATTTCGTTTGGAAGAGATTTAAAACTATTTGAGTGTATGTCTAACTCAACAAGCTTTTTTAAGTTCCCTATTTCCTTCGGAATTTCTGTCAAAGAATCACAAGAAAGTAAAAGGGTTCTCAACTCAGTCAAGTTTCCAATTTCTTTTGGAATAACTTTTACTTCTGTCAAAACTAGCCTGATGTATTTGAGGTGCTTTAATTTTCCAATCTGTGAAGGGATTTTTGAAAGTCCATAGGCTTTGCATAAATCCAATGATTTAAGATTACTGAGATTACCTATTTCATCCGGAAGTTCAGTTACTTCATTTTTGTAGCAGTCTAAAGAATCCAATCCTTTCAAAAATCCAATACCTTTTAAACTAGAAACATCTCCTGGACCAATCTCAAAATATCCTTTAATATTCGACAACTCTCCTGTTGTAACATTGTCTGTGATTGTTTTATTGAGTCTTTCGGCAACTAATAAAGCTAAACTTGTATCAGGGAAGAAATTAATAAAATTCTTAGACGACTTAGTTGTATCAGCTATTTCAGTCTTATTACTTTGAGAATATAGATATGATGGGACTACAAAAATTATTAAACTAATGAACGTTAATAAAATTGCATTCTTGTGTTTAGTATCCATTTTGTCTTAAATAAAATTGATGTGGCTGCTCTCAAATTGATGCCACTGGTAAAAATAATTTATACCCTTTAAACCCTTTCCCTGCATCATTTCAATAGCGAATATAGGGTTTATACATATAGTACATCTTTCCTTTCCCTTTATTAGTCTTTCGCATAGCCAATGTCGTGTGTTCTTTATAAACAACAATCGACTTAACTGTGGTTTAATCAATTTTTCCTTCACAAATATATACTACACCCTTTACTATTGCCAATCAAAGAGACGCGATAATGAGATTAACCCCTACTAAATACCCTTTTTAAAGCAAACACTAGCCTTTGCACCCCAAACACTAGTGTTTGCACCCTAAACAATAGTGTTTGCACCCTAAACACTAGTCTTTGGACTCTAAACAGTGGTGTTTGCACTCTAAACAGTAGTGTTTGCACCCTAAACAGTAGTGTTTGCACTCTAAACACTACTGTTTGCACCCTAAACACTAGTGTTTGCACCCTAAACACTAGTGTTTGCACCCCAAACACTAGTGTTTATGTAAAAGAGCGTATGTTTTGCATTTGTTAATGATGGCAGTACGGCTTATTCTATACAAACAAAGGGGTAAAGGCATCAATAGGGGAAGTATTACGAGGTGAGTAGGCCCCTTTTGAATCTGAATAGAATGATCTTTTACAGATTTAAAGGGTCTCCTTACAACTTGTACAGGATTTATAAATTGTTGGGAAGTAAGAAGGAAAGGATATTGGAAAAGGTTGGGAAGATGTTCTTGACAAGTTGTGTGAGAATGAAAGTAGATGATATATATTTGTTGGGAAAGGGTATTGTAAAACTTAAATGACATTTATCGAGTTTTCTTTGCTCATTATTCTTAAAAAAAAGCAGAAGCATACAATTGATTTATGGGGAAATTAATAGGATGGGTACAGGTTGTTCTTTGTTCGATTTTATTGTTGATAGGTTTATTTTTTTTACTTATTGTATTATCCCCAGATGACGAGGAAGGTCTAAAGCTAACCCAATATACAACATGGAATGTAACTGTGATTGTAGTTATTGCCCTGCTATTGGTAGTTGGATTGACAAATGGGTTTAAAGCAATAAAAAAGAAGAAAGTCACTGAATTAGTAAAATATGAGAAAGAACTAAACATCAATATTTCGGGCAAAATAAAATACCGTGATTTTAGAAATTTAATTTTAGGTGTAATCTTTAGAAGTCCCAGATACTGGATTGTGCCTGTTGTAATAGCTGTTTATTTAATATTCATATTTACTTTTACAAATGATACAAGTGTTGACAAAAGATCCAACTATATTACTGCCTTTCTTTTTGTGATTATTCTTATTTTAAGACCAATAGTTACGTTTAGGAAATACAATAGAATATTTAGAGCCTGTTTAAAATTTATTCAATAAAAGCTTTATAGCAGATAATTTGACCATTTCTTCAGCGGATTCCATTAACAACTCATAATTCCTGCACAATCTTCGGTCATTGTCAAACCAAGAAAATGTTCTCTCTACTAT
>CAITVK010000038.1 GCA_903895845.1 uncultured Chitinophagaceae bacterium | reverse complement strand
CTAAGATAACTTCATCAATTTGAGAAACACTGTAACCGGCATCTTTCAATGCAGCTTCGCAAGGTTTCAAGCAACGAGCGAATAAGTTGTCAGCCAATGCTTCGAACTTAGCACGAGTCAATTTCTTTACCAAGTGTTTAGGAACACCATCAACCGCAGTGATATAAGGAAGATTGATTTCAGTTTCGTTAGAAGTACTCAATTCAACCTTAGCTTTTTCAGAAGCTTCTTTCAAACGTTGCAAAGCCATAGGATCCTTACGAAGGTCTATATTTTCTTCCGCTTTAAAATCAGCAGCCAACCAATCCATGATTACTTTATCAAAGTCATCACCACCTAAGTGCGTATCACCATTTGTAGATTTTACTTCAAACACACCATCACCCAATTCTAGAACAGATATATCGAAAGTACCACCACCAAGGTCAAATACAGCAATCTTTTGATCAGCATGTTTCTTATCCAAACCATAAGCCAACGCAGCAGCAGTAGGTTCGTTTACAATACGCTTAACATTTAAACCAGCAATTTCGCCAGCTTCTTTTGTAGCTTGACGTTGCGCATCATTGAAATAGGCAGGCACAGTAATAACAGCTTCTGTTACTTCGGTTCCTAAATAATCTTCTGCTGTTTTCTTCATTTTCTGCAAAACCATTGCAGATATTTCTTGTGGTGTATATAAACGTCCGTCTATATCAACACGCACTGTATTATTGTCACCTTTAACTACTTTGTAACCCCAGTGTGTAATTTCTTCGGTTACTTCATCAAAACGACGACCCATAAAACGCTTTACAGATGCAATAGTGTTTTGAGGATTAGTAATCGCCTGACGCTTTGCTGCATCACCTACTTTACGCTCTCCATTTTTCAAAAAACCAACAATGGAAGGGGTAGTTCTTCTTCCTTCTTCGTTGGCTATAACCACTGGTTCGTTGCCTTCCATCACAGAAACGCAACTGTTGGTTGTTCCTAAGTCTATACCGATAATCTTGCCCATAATATTTTATTTTGAATCGCTTTGTTCAATCATTATGCCATCGCCAAATTGAATGCAAAAATGGCAGAGAAAGAGATTTACTATGCGAATCTGTCTAAAAATGACTTCTTTTTGTATCAATAAATACCAGAATGACATTTGCACAAAAGGAACTAGTGGCAAAAGGATATGGTATCCTAGAAACTTTTTATTGTATCCGAAGTCTCGGATACGACATCCGAGATACCTTTTGTCGCATCCGAGGTCTCGGATACCACATCCGAGATACCTTTTGCCGCATCCGAGGTCTCGGATACCACATCCGAGATACCTTTTGCCGCATCCGAAGTCTTGGATACGACATCCGAGATACCTTTTGCCGCATCCGAGGTCTCGGATGCCGCAAAAATGTACGGTATTCAATCCAACTGCCCTTACATCAACCGTAGCCATGTAGGCTGATTCATTGTTTCCTTACCAAGAAAAATTTGCGTTTTTAACTATAATAAGCACCGTTAATCACTCTTAACAATTTTTCAAAGCAGCTTCTCCTTATTGTATTGTATCATTGTAAAAAATATTTCGAGCATGAAAAAAGTTACGCTGGCATTTTTATTTATCTTTTCACTCATAGCTGCAAAAGCAACCCCAATCAACGATAGTACTGCCAAGTTGGTGGGCTATAATTTTCTTTCAGCCAAATTCCCAACGTCAAAACTTAGTGGAGTCAATGGTCTTGCTCTCGCTTATGTAGCAGTTGATACAAATACATTTTCAAAAGCTACTACCTGCTACTACGTATTTAATGTTGCAGGTACAAAGGGATTCGTAATAGTTGCAGCCGACGATAACCTAAGCCCCATTCTGGCATATTCAACTGAAAGCAATTATGGCATGAATACAAATAAGAAGATGCCTAGGCAGATTAGTGATTGGATGGCGGGGTACACAAAAAAAGTAGCAACCACTATTAAGAATAATATCAAAGCCTCTGAATTAATTAAAGCCCAATGGCAACAGTTATCCAAACCTTTGCCTAAGGCTCATTATCAACTATTTGGCGGTGGAACAACTAGTGTTACGCCTTTATTGTCAACATTGTGGGATCAAAACTCTGAATATAGTGGCAATCTGGTTACTTACAATTCCCTTTGTCCTTACGATAAAAAGTTTGGAGAATATACCCTCACCGGCTGTGTTGCTACTGCAATGGCTCAAATAATGGGTTATTGGAAATATCCTTCAAAAGGAATAGGCAAGCACTCATATATCCCTGCATCCTATCCCTATTTGGGTGTTCAGACTGTAAACTTTGACAGCACAAATTTTGACTGGACTTCAATGCCCGATTCCTTGACTCCCACTAGTACACCTGCCCAAATAAAAGCTGTAGCTACCTTGATGTATAGCTGTGGCGTAAGTGTAGACATGGATTATGGAGTTGCACAAGTAGACGGAAGTGGCTCCTTTGGTATCAACTATGGTAATCTTTACAGCAACACAGCACAAGATGCGCTTGTAAATAATTTTAATTATGACAATGGCATAAAAGGGATTCAGCGGAATAATTATTCAGATTCAGATTGGATTAATATTATAAAAAACGAATTGAATGCAAAAAGACCAGTCATTTATGATGGCAGCGGAAACCAAGGCGGCCATTGTTTTGTAGCCGATGGATATGATAATAACAATCTATTTCATTTCAATTGGGGTTGGAGTGGATATTACAATGGTTACTTCGACATTAATAACTTATCCCCGGCAGGTGACACTTTCAATGTATGGCAAGACGTGATAATTGGCATTCAACCCAAACTTAATTACGCCGCAAATAAAAATGATTCTCTAGCATTGATATCTTTTTATGATAGTGCTTCCGGCAGCGGCTGGACAAACAATGCAGGCTGGCTAAATGGGCCTGTTAGTAGTTGGTATGGGGTTGTACTAGACACCTCTGGCAGGGTAACTTCTCTGAGCTTATCTGGCAACAACCTGTCTGGGACAATCGCCTCATCCCTTTCGAGCCTCAATAAACTAACGACCCTAGATCTATCCAACAACAACTTTACGGGCATTATCCCCGCCAGTATACTCAATCTGGATACCCTAAGAACGCTGGATCTTTCTTACAATAAATTCTCAGGCACCATCCCCAATATCACAAAAGATAGTGTACGGCTATCTACACTAGACCTAAGTAATAACCAGCTTACCGGAAGCATCCCTGCTAGCTTTGACAAATTGTTTTATCTGGTTACACTAGACCTTTCAGACAACAAATTATCTGGCAATTTGCCCTCTTTGATAGATGACACTACTTATTTGTACACTTTATCGCTGGCAAACAATCAATATAGTGGTACAATACCTACTGCTTTTTTAAATGGAATCCCCTACATCAACGTGCTGGATTTGTCGGGCAATCAATTTTCAGGATCCATTCCCACTGTAATCTACAACCTGCCATATATTTATACACTCGATCTTTCCAATAATAAACTTTCAGGTACAATTTCAAAGAACATTGGCAATTTTTATTACATCACTACCATCAATTTCTCTAATAACCAGTTTAGTGGCGCTATCCCATCTGGTATAAAAACGCTGACAACACTTACTAGCCTCGATTTGTCTAACAACCAATTCAGTGGTACTGTTACAACAGGCTTTGCTTCTTTAACAGGATTATTTGTGCTGGATATCAGTAATAACAACTTCACCTTCACCGGGATGAACAACATTGCTGCTATATCAACCAGCAATAACTCAGTTGTTTATGGCCCCCAAGCACAATTGAAAATGCACTATACAAGTACTAAATTAACTGTTGGTGCAGGCGGCACACTCTCTGCAAATACCTACAAATGGTACAATGCAAGTGGCTTAGTCTACACAAAAAAAGGAGACTCTACCTACACGCCAACTGTTTCAGGCAACTACTATGCATTAATCACAAGTACAACAGCCTCTGGTCTCACACTTCGTACAGATACGATTGCTGCAGGGCCACTTCCAATCAGTTTAGCAGATATTTCTGCAACGCTCTCTAGCGGAAAAATATTGATAACCTGGCAAACAGCCACCGAACTCAACACCAGTCATTTCATTATTCAGCATAGTACTAATGGGACATACTTTACCAATGTGGGTACAGTAGATGCAATAGGAACCAGGGCAAACAGTTATAGCTTTACCGACAATTTTCCCGCTAACGGAATCAACTACTACCGTCTTGAAAGTATAGATAAAGACGGAACCATCGCTTACAGCAAAGTAGTCACTGCTTCACTTTCAACTCACACAACTATTTCAGTTTACCCCAATCCTTCAAAGGGAAAGCTCACTATCAATGGAGAACATATTGCCACCGTACAAGTAGTAGACAACCTAGGGAAGATTATAAATATTGTATCCTTCAAAGATGCCTCCTCCCCTACAGTTTCTGTAGATGGCTTACAGGCAGGAGCTTATCATCTACGTGTTCAAACAACAGATGGGAAAGTGAGTAGTGTTGGTTTTATAAAGGAATAAACTTTAGTGGTTAGTGATTACGTTTAATGTTTGTATTAATCACTAAACGTTAGTCACTAATCATTTCTACATTTAGTCAATGTATAACGCCTGCTGTTAATTGTCCCCCTTTTAAGGTTCCTAAAAGTTTAAAAAAATCTAGGGAAGTTGTAGGGGGCTTACATTTAGTTTACATCACGACGTTAAAATTGTGCTGTTAGTCTTGAACTACAGGTATTTACAGCTGTAGAATGCCAATCAAACAAAGAATTTTATACAATAACAGCAACGCTTTATCAATTTATACCTTTACTAGAACAATTTACAGTAGTGCCATGTGGATTTACACCTCTACAACGCCAATTTATGCCGCTGCCATAACAATTTATACCTTTACAATCACCGATTATACTCTTAAAAAATGAATTTATGCCCTTTCAATGCGGAATTATACCTTTACAAAGACGAATTATAGGAGTGCTATGTAGAATTACACAAGTGCTATGCGGCGTTATCCCTTTTGGTTGGTTTGGGTTTCATGTGCTATTAGAACCTATTGATGCCGAATGATTAAGACAAAGGAATCATTTGCGTCGCTAAACATTGCCTCGCAAAAAATATTTTATACTTAACACAAAGAATGATTGTATAATCCATTTCAATCCCATACATTTGCAGCCCTTATTGCGGATGTGGCGAAATTGGCAGACGCACTAGACTTAGGATCTAGCGCCGTGAGGCATGTAGGTTCGACCCCTATCATCCGCACCACTTCAAAAGCCCCCGGAAATTTTCTGAGGGGCTTTTTTTAATCTTAAAACAATTACCCAATCTAGGGAATTTATTATGGCTACAGTTACAAGAGAAAACATTGGTCTACTTCACGACAAGATTACCGTTACAGTTACACCATCCGATTACACCGCTTCGTACAAAAAAAGTTTGAGAAAAGTTGCTGAAACAGCTAGTATACCTGGCTTCAGAAAAGGCAAAGTACCTGAAAGTGTCGTAAACAAAATTTACGGTGAGAAAATCATCTATGACGAAGTATATAAAACAGCTGACCAAGGTTTAAAAGACTTTATGCAGAAAGAACAAATCAATTTTTTCTTTCAACCATTGCCTGTTTCAAGTAACCTTGATAAGGTAGACATTAATAACTTGAAAGAATATGAGTTCATTTTTGAAATAGGATTGAGACCCGAAATAAATATCAATCCGGCAGATATCAAAGTAACCCGTTATGTAATTGATATACCAGAAACGATGATTGATCATGAATCTGAAAGAATTCAATCTGAATTAGGTACATTGGTTGAGCTTGAAACAATTTCTTCCGATGACGACTTATTAAACATCATTTTTGCAGAAACAGATGCTCAAGGTCAATTGATTGACGGAGGTCTTGAAAAAGCAACTAGCTTAAATCTAAAACACTTCTCACCGTCGTTTAGAAGTTCTTTACTTGAATTAAAAGTAGATGGCTTTGTTGATGCAGCATTGGACATCGCTTTTGAAGAAAAAGAAAGGGTACCAGTTCTAGAAGAGCTTGGGCTAGACACAGAAGATGCTTCCAGTGCCACCAAAACATTTAGGATTACAATTACTAAAATAAGCTTATTGCAGAAAGCTGCCCTTACGGAAGATTTCTTCGAAAAAGCATATCCAGGAAGAGAAATAAAAACAGAACAAGCGTTCAGGGATGTAGTAAGAAGCGAAATCGCTAAATACTTTGCCGAACAGTCTCGCAAACAAATGCATGATCAGATATACCATTATCTATTAGATCACACAGAGATAGAATTGCCTAAAGAATTCCTACTCAAGATGCTTAAGGAAACAGATGAGAAGCATAGAACCGAAGAGGAAATAAAAGAAATATACCCGTCATTCGAAAGTCAGTCAAAATGGTCTATGATAAGTGGACACCTACAAACTACAGAGAATGTAATAGTCACACAAGAAGATCTAAAACAAGCTGCAAGACAACAATTATTTCAATACTTGGGTGGACAAGCTCAACTTTTGGGTGACGACAATAAGTTTATTGACGACTATGCAGAAAGAATGGTAAAAGACGAAAAGTTTGTACAAGAGCAGTACTATAATATTCTTGCCAACAAAATATTTACTTCATTGGAAGATAAGGTAACAGCAACAGAAGAAAGTATTGATGTAGAAACTTTTGGAAGCAAATTGCACCACCACCATTATTGATAGTTGTATATATGGTGGGATTGCTAGCTCATTTTCTTAAAGCATCTCACCTTTTAAAATAATATTTCGGTTGCAAATGTTTCATCGCTTACATTTGTAAATACTCGGTTATGAACAATCTATTACAATACAACACAAATAGGACATATCTAGGCCTTAAAGAATACGGCAGACACATTCAAAAGATGGTGGACTACCTGCTTACTTTGGAAGATAGAGACAAGCGAAATCAACAGGCACGAGCAGTCATTGAGTTGATGGGCTTTTTAAATCCGCACCTTAAAAATGTAGACGACTTCAGGCACATGTTATGGGATCACTTATTTGCAATGAGCGACTTTAAGCTTGATGTGGACAGCCCCTACCCTATTCCGCAGAAGGAAACCTATAAGCTAAAGGGTGAGCCAATGAAGTACCCTAGCAGACATCCTAAATACTCACATTTAGGCAAGAATCTAGAACTTATCATAGATAAGGCATTAGCCGAACCAGATCAGGAAAGAAAAGTAGAGTTTGCAAACTCTATTGCTTATTATATGAAGCTGACCTATAATAATTGGCACAAGGAAGTAGTTCATGATGATACCATCCGCAACGAACTGAATATCATCACCAAAGGTCAGTTAGAATTTAACAGTACACCAAGTATCAAACACAGCAGGCCTAATGTTATTGAGAGAGATGATTTCAACAAAGCAAGTAGTGCTAATACAAGCATAAGTAGTATCATTAGTAGTAGCACTAATGGCCGCAAACAAAGCTTTGGTAATTCACGAAATAACGATACGGCAAGGGTAAGCAATAGCAACGGAACAAGTGGTAGAGCAGGAAGAACAGATAGCAGAAGTGGCGGCAGCACAAATAAAAATAACAGTGGTGCAAGAAATGGGAAAAATGGTGGTTCTACAGGACGCAGCAACGACACAAGCCGTAACTTCAAGAAGAGATTTTAATAAAAGATAAAAAGAGTAAGAAATCAAGTTGTAATAAACTAAACTTCCAGAAAAGAAACGGGGATTCTCAAATTACATTTTGAGAATCCCCGTTTTCTATCTAGAACCTTAACCCTGCTTATTTTTGAGCATCAGGTCTTGGTAAAAAAACCTTATGACTCAATTTGAATTTACCTGTTTTAGAATCAATATCAAGTAATTTAACTTGAATCTTATCCCCTTCTTTCAGTACACCATCCATTGTCTCCAAGCGTTTCCAGCTTATTTCACTGATGTGCAATAAACCTTCTTTCTTTGGTAGGAACTCTACAAAAGCACCAAATTCTTTAATGCTCTTCACTGTTCCTTCATAAACGGTTCCTACTTCAGGAGCCATTACAATACCCTTAACCCAATTTAGCGCCTTTTCAACAGCTTCTTTATTGCTAGAGAAGATACTTACTTCACCTGTATTACCAACTTCTGTAATATTTATGGTAGTTCCCGTTTCCTTTTGTATTTCTTGAATCACCTTTCCACCTGGCCCGATTACAGCACCAATAAATTCTTTATCAATTATCAACTTCACAACTCTTGGGGCATGTGGTTTCACTTCAGCGCGAGCACTAGAGATAGTTTCATACATCGCATCCAAAATGTGCAAACGACCGTTGCGAGCTTGTGCCAATGCTTCCCGCATGGTGTCCATACTCAAACCATCAACTTTGATATCCATTTGTACACCGCAGATACCATCACGTGTCCCCGTTACCTTAAAGTCCATATCACCCAAATGATCTTCATCACCTAGTATATCTGTAAGGATGGCGTATTTATTATCTTCACGAGTAATTAAACCCATTGCAACACCACTCACGTGCTTAGGAATCGGAACACCAGCATCCATTAAGGCAAGAGAACCTGCACAAACTGTAGCCATAGAAGACGAGCCATTACTTTCTAATATATCACTTACCACACGTACCGTGTATGCATAAGAGTCACCCGGCATCATTTGTTTCAATGAACGTTGAGCTAAGTTACCATGCCCCACTTCCCTACGGCTTTGTCCACGCATCATCTTTACTTCACCTGTACTGAATGGAGGGAAGTTATAGTGCAGGTAGAACTTGCTATCTACAGATTTAGCTGCGCTTTCTACCAACAATTCATCAAGTGGTGTACCAAAAGTTACGGTAGTTAATGATTGAGTTTCTCCACGCGTAAACAAAGAAGAACCGTGTGGTCCAGGAAGAATATCTACTTCCATAGCTAATGGACGAACTTCATCCAACTTTCTGCCATCCAAACGGAAACGGTCATCTATAATCATGCTTCTTACCACTTCCCATTGAAGGTCGGCATAGTATTTCTTTGCTAATTTCTTTTGAACATCCGTAACTTCTTCGCCCAAGCTAGCAATCAATTCATCTTTCAAAGCGCTGTAAGCATCGCTTCTTTCGTGCTTTGCAGAACCTTTACGCGATATCTGATAGATTCTATCTTTAGCAAAAGCTTCTACCTTAGCTTTTATTTCTAAGTCTTCAACTGGTTTCTTGTAATCTCTTTTTGCAGTGATTCCCTTTAATTGACCAAGCTTTTCTTGTGCTTTAATTTGAATACGGATAGCATCGTGTGCCAATTGCAAAGCCTTTACTAAATCTTCCTCGCTACACTCTTTTGCTTCACCTTCTACCATCATCAGGTTCTTTTCGGTGGCTGCGATGATAAATTCCATATCCACTTTCTCTAATTGGCTTCTGGTAGGGTTCACAATGAACTCACCATTCAAACGGCCAATACGTACTTCAGATATAATTTCCTTAACCGGAATGTCAGATACTGCCAATGCAGCAGATGCAGCTAAACAAGCCAATGCATCAGGCATAATTTCAGGATCGCTAGAGATAAGGCTGATTAATACCTGTACATCGCAGAAATAATCTTCTGGAAACAACGGGCGAAGAGCCCTGTCTATCAAACGGCTTGTTAATATTTCATAGTCGTTCAAACGCGCTTCTCTTTTGAAGAAAGAACCAGGAATACGACCTGCTGAACTAAACTTTTCTTGATAATCTACACTTAAAGGAAAGAAGTCTTGCCCTTCTTTTGGATCTCTATTAGCAACAACAGTTGCTAATAGAATACAGTTGCCTTGACGAACTGTAACAGCACCGTCAGCCTGACGAGCCATTTTGCCTGTTTCGATGATTACTTCTGAACCATCAGGCAATAAAAAACTTGATTGTATCGGTTGTGATAACATTGTTTGTTGAATTGATATAAAGCCAGCTTAGCGTTGATGGCAAGTGGCAATAAAATTTGAGAAGAATAATTTTTGGTATGAAAAACACAAATCCCAACATCTAAAAGAAGTTGGGATTTGCATATACCCCTTCTTTAGGGAATGTATATGAATGCCTCCAAACCCCCTTTGCGAAGGGGATTAAGGCTATTTTCTTAAACCTAGTTTTTCGATAAGTGCACGATAGCCCATCAGGTCTTTCTTCTGCAAATAAGTCAACAAACTTTTGCGCTCACCAACCAATTGAATCAAGCCTTTCTGAGTAGAGAAGTCTTTTTTGTTTTTTTGAAGATGCTTACTTAAATCAAGTATGCGCTCGGTTAACAAAGCTATTTGAGCTTCAGTAGAACCAGTGTTTGTTGCAGCACCACCATATTGGGTGAAGATGCTAACTTTTTTTTCTTTAGTTATTGCCATTGTATTTGTCTTTTGAAGCAAACGGTATTGCTTCCTTTTATTTTTTTAATGGCTGCAAATGTAGGGCAATTTAGTTAATGCCAAATGATTTAGGCAAGTATTTTTTTTAAATAGAATTAAATCGGTTTCTAGCTTTAATTGATAAAATCGCAAACTAAAGAAAAAAAGACAACCCGGGAGATAGTTCTCATGAAAATCATTCATAGCTGCTCAAGCAGGAACAAGGTCTTTTAACCAAATGAAAAAAGCAGAAACAAAATTCCTGGACTTCTTACAAATCTATATTTCAACACATCAATCAATCAAGTATTTATGTAAATTCCATCAAGCTCTTAAACTCGCTATCCTCCCAAAAGAGACATATTTTTCAACTAAGCCAACTCCTCCCCTGTAGATGCCAGATACAAACTAAACCAGTCCTCCCTTGTAAGCAAAATATCAGCTGCAGTTTTGGCCTGAATAAGTCTGTCTATCTTGGTTGTTCCCATCACAGGGATAATACCAGCGGGGTGTGCTAAAAGAAAGGCAATTAATATCTGATTGATCCCGGTATTATACTTTTTGGCCAATGCAGATGCAACTGCTATAATACTTCTGAAACTAGGATGTCCCTCATCACTAAATATACCGCCTCCTAAAGGAGCCCAGGCCATTGGTGTAATCTGGTGTTTGATGCAGTTATCAAGACAACCATTTACAAAGGGCATCAGGTGTATAATAGAGATCTCGAGCTGATTGTATTCAATAGTCACGTACCGCTTTAATGCATTTGTTTGCTGAGGAAGAAAGTTGGATACCCCAAATTGTAAGATTTTACCAGTTTGCTTTAACTGCTCAACAGCAGCGGCAATTTCATAAGGATTCATTAAAGGGTCGGGACGATGTAGTAACAAAACATCAAGATAGTCTGTACCAAAATTGGTTAGTGACCTCTCTACCGATTCAATGATATGGGCAGCAGACGTGTTGTAAGATTTTATTCTGTAGGAAGGACGGTTTGCGCAGGGCAATTGTATCCCACATTTGGTAACAATCTGAATTTCCTGCCTCAGGAACTGGGCTTCTTTAAGTGCCTCTCCAAATTCCGCTTCGGTGGTATAGTTACCATAGATATCGGCATGGTCAAAGGTGGTAATTCCTACTTCCAAACATAGCTCAATCATAGCTCTGTAGTCTGAAGTGTCGAACCCTGCGCCCCAAACGCCCCAACGCATACAACCCGCAATGGGGGAACTGAGTTTATTTGTTGGTACCATAAAAAATAATTTACATATTATTTATACTGCTGGTTCCTGCTGACTCAAACAATGCCAGCTACCTAAGCCCCAGATAATATCCGTACTATCAATGCCTACCACTCTCCTATCCGGAAAGCAAGAAGATAAGATTGACAAAGCCTTTTCATCATTTTTGTCTCTGTAGGTGGGTACCGCGACAACGCTATTTGCTATATAAAAGTTAGCATAAGATGCAGGTAAACGTTGACCCTCATACACTACTGGGGCAGGCATAGGCAATTCAACAACATTCAATTGTTTACCATTTGCAAGCCGCATCGTGTGAAGCGCGTCAATATTTTCCTTCAGCAAATGATAGTTATCATCTTTTTTGTCCGTTTCAACAACAGAAACTACAGTGTCTTCATTCACAAAACGGGTGATATCGTCAATATGTCCATTCGTATCATCCCCAACTATCCCATCACCTAGCCAAAGAATCCGCGCTGCCCCGTAATAATTATATAGATATCCTTCAATTTCTTTTTGAGATAACTGAGGATTTCTGTTCTTATTCAATAAACAAGCGGTGGTAGTAAGTATGGTACCATTACCGTTGAAATCTACCGAACCTCCTTCCATCACTATTCCTGGATGATAGACAGGAATATCCAATGCTCTTCCTATTAGAGTAGGAATTACATCGTCCAGATCATAAGGCGGATATTTATCACCCCATGCATTATAGCCCCAGTCTATGATAGCCTTCTTTACTTTTCCATCAGGATTAATCAAGAAAGCAGGCCCATGATCCCTGCACCAGGCATCATTGGTAGGATGCAGATAAAACTTAATTTTTGCCATATCCACACCCGCAGCTAATAAATGCTTTGTTGCAACAGATTGCATTGCCTCATTCACAACATTGATGCAAACAAACTCGCCCTCGCTTACCAGTTTTACAAAAGTTGCATAAGGCTGATAGATTGTTTCTATCTTACCCGGCCAACTTTCTTCTTTGTGTGGCCAGCTAAGCCAAGTGGCTGTATGTGAATGCCATTCTGCTGGAAAAAAATATCCTAAATCCTTGGGGGTAACTCCTTTCATCCTTCTTCTTTTAATCTATCCAAAACAATCAAGCTGTTATTTATCACTCAAATCCTAACCTAAGCCCTCGTCATCAATATACCTTTTAGTGATAGGCGCATAACTATCAATCCTTCTATCCCTCAAAAAAGGCCAGTGTGTTCTATACCGCTCAGACTTTTCAGTATCTATTTCTGTAACCACCGTCTCTTCCTCTTCATGCGAGGCTTTATATAATAAACTTCCAAAGGCATTAGATATAAATGAACCGCCCCAGAATTTCATATCCCCTTCATAGCCCACACGGTTTACAGATACAACCGGAATTCCGTTGGCAACTGAATGAGAACGTTGAATGGTTTGCCATGCATTGTATTGTTCAACATTTGTTTCCTCATCCTGATGCGTAGCCCAACCGATGGCAGTAGGATAGAATAATATTTCGGCTCCCATCAAAGCTGTAATTCTTGCAGCTTCGGGATACCATTGATCCCAACAGATCAATACACCTACAGTCGCATACTTTGTTTTGAATACTTTATAACCTAAATCGCCCGGAGTGAAGTAGAACTTCTCGTAATAGCCTGGGTCATCGGGGATATGCATTTTACGATATTTACCCAAGTATTTACCATCTGCATCTATCACAGCTGTGGTATTGTGATACAAGCCGTGGGCTCTTTTTTCAAATAACGAAGCAATAATAACTACTTTGTACTCGGCAGCAACTACAGACAAAGCATCGGTAGTAGGCCCTGGTATGGCTTCGCCCAACAAAAAGTTATCATGATCTTCTACATCACAGAAATAAAGGGAAGTAAACAATTCTTGCAAACAAATTACCTGTGCCCCTTTTGCGGCTGCATCTTTTATTTTAAGAATTGTCTTTTGGATATTATCCGATTTATCGGCACTACAACTCATCTGGATAGTGCCAATTTTTACCAATGCCATTGTTCTACTATTTTATCATTTAAATATACCCGCTCACAATTGTGGGTACAAAAGTATTAATTTGTCTCCTAAAGGCATTCATCAGCAACACACTCCCAAAATTTCTGTATTGAAAATGATATCCGGCCATGTGTTTCTTCGCAGTCTTTACATCATTTCGTTACTCAAGGCAACCTAAATGGTTTGTGAGATTACTATGTGCCGTGTAAAATCGCAATTACAAAAGCAGAATAAGGAGATATTCTTAGCAACTATATCAATAAAAAAAGTTCTGTACAATATTACTACAGTACAGAACTTAAATTATTTGCGTTAATGCCGAATGTTTTAGAATTAATATCTGCTTCCACCGCCGCCGCCATAGCCGCCGCTGTTTCCACGGTCACGACCACCGCCGCCACCGTATCCACCACCGCCACGACTTCCGCCGCCGCCATAGCCGCCGCCACCGCCACGACTTCCGCCGCCGCCATAACCGCCACCACTTGGCTTCTTGTAACCGCCTTCTCTTCTTTCGCCTTCTGGCCTAGGAGTAGACTCGTTTACAATGATTTTACGACCAGAAAGGTCCAAATCATTCAATCCGCTGATAGCCGTACGAGCAGCTTCATCATCAGACATTTCAACAAATCCAAATCCACGGCTACGGCCTGGGTTAAATTTGTCCATAACAACTTTTGCGCTTACAACTTCCCCATAAGGTGAGAAAAGATCTTGTAAGTCTTGATCAGACATAGACCAACTTAAATTTCCAACGTAAATGTTCATGTTTTTTTTATTAAAAATAAATAATCAACGGCTAAAACAGTAACCAAAAACCCTGAATCATTTACGTTAAAAACGTTCGAGAGATAGTAAACTGACCATTGTGGTTACGAAAGTATAGTATTTAATGAGATAAAACCACTTTTTCAAAAAAAATAAACCATTTATTCAATGTTTTTGTTGAATTGACGATTAAATATGATAAGTTTCGCTAAATTCCTTTTTTGTGCTTCACAACTTTTGTCACACCGCACCAATTCTTCATAAATCCTCTCCCCCCCAACTGCCAGCTACTTTACTTTCCTTTTACTCACCACTATCCCTTATGCTATTTACTTGTACCGTCTAAATAAAATTTTTATTTAAGTTCTGTTTAGACCTGTAATTTCTATAGTGAGTTAAGTGACTAAAGCCCACCATATTTCTATTTCTGTCTTTATTATGATACCTCACCAACAACGTCTTATCTATTTCAGGCTATCGTAAAAAGCCTTCAATACATACCACGCTTTCTTTTTATCGCCTTTGTCAGATAGCAGCCCTTTTCTGTTCCAGCCATCCTGGTTCTCGGCGTTCAGTCGGGTAGGAGACCTGAAATCGTATAAAACCCATGGACAAACGCCACGCAGAAATGGAATGTTCTTAAACATCATGATGTTGTCTTTATACAATTGCTCCTGATATTCCTCGTTCCAGAGCCCAGCAGAATCTGCACTGCCATGATTGCCATACTTGGATTCCCCACCAAACTCCGACATAATCATTGGCTTGTTAAAGTCCGACTTAAAGGTCATCGTGCCGGGTTTTGCGGGCCAATGGGCATACCAGCCCATATATCTGTTGATGCCAAATACATCCAGTTGTCGGGCAAGGGTATCGTTGATGATGGTCTCATTCCCTTCCATTTTTACATGATTAAAAGCAGAAGAAACCAATCTGGTGGGGTCGAGGCTTCTGCAAGCCGCCGCCATATTGGTAAGTACCCTATCCCGGTCTGCGGCAGGAGCTGTTTCGTTAGAGATGCTCCAGATAATAATACTAGCCCTGTTCTTATCACGTCTGATCATCTCTCTCAGCATGTTCTCTGCTTTGGCCAATATGATGGGGTTTCCAAACTGAATCCCTTGCCATACAGGTATTTCTTCCCAAATCATCAGACCCATTTCATCGGCCATCTTCACTAGTCTTTCGCTTTGCGGATAGTGTGCCGTACGGATAAAGTTGCAGCCCAAGTCTTTGGCCGACTGCAACAACTGTCGTGCATCTGCCTCCGACACAGCCCTGCGCTTATCTTTTGATATCTCTTCGTGAAAGTTGACGCCCTTCAGGAAGATAGGTTTCCCATTCAACAATATATCCAGTCCTTTTACCTCTATACTCCTGAAACCAATCTTTTCCTTCACGGTCTCTTCGTCGGTTGAGAGGGTAATGTCATATAGTTTTGGGACTGTCGGCGTCCATAGTTGAAGCGACGCATTCAAAGATGTTTTAGCATAACCACTCGAGTCTGTCTCCAGGATTTTATTGATGCCCACCGCAGGAATCGACAGCGTTACTTTTTTGCTTTTGCCATCTCCATTCACCTTTACCCACGCCTCAATTTCTGTGGCACTTCCTTTCTTCAACTGAATAAAATAGTCTTCAATAAAGGTAGCAGTGGTCTCAATCAGGCTCACATCCCTCGTTATTCCCCCATAATTCCACCAGTCATAGTTCATCGCAGGTATATAATCCTCTTTGCGCTCACCATTTACCCGTACAATCAAATTGTTGGTGCCATCCTTTAGCGTATTGGTTATTTCAAACTGAAAAGGAGTAAAGCCACCTTCATGACTGCCTAGCTTTTTCCCATTCAGATAGACTTCTGCTATGTAGTTGACTGCCCCAAAATAGAGGAATGTCCGTTTGCCCTCTTTTCGGGTAGCATTAAATTCTTTTTTGTACCAGACACTGCCTTCATACATAAATAAATGGGGGTCTTGCGAGTTCCAGTCGCCCGGCACTTTCAGTGTCTGGTTGCTGAAAGAGTATTCAATGAAATCGGTAGGCTTAGTAATCTTCTTGTCCTGTGCAATTCCCAGATGCTCGCCCCTGTTATACCAGTCAACCACCACCTGCCAGTTACCATTTAGTGAGGCAGTATTTCTTCCATACGGATTGGTCATGAAGTCTTGGGCAGAAACTGAGTTGTTAAAGAGAACAAGCAAGGCAATAATATTTAGATGCGATAGCTGCAATCGAAACCTAATGTTCATAATAAAAGATAGTTTAATGTTGAGATAATATCCGACTAGGCAGGGAAGTGTTCGTTTAAAATGCAGGGTTTAAAATAGTAGCTACTCCTGTCATTCGCATAGCCTACAAACCCTTTTGAGTAACTATCTGACGTGATACAATTAGCTTGGCGAGCCAATCAATGACCTATCTCACCTAATCAATTGGCTTACCTAACCTAATCGATTGGCTTGGCGAGCCAATCAATTAACCTACCTGACCTAATCAATTGACCTACCTAACCTAATCGATTGGCTTGGCGAGCCAATCAATTGACCTACCTGACCTGATCAATTGGCTTACCCAACCTAATCAATTGGCTTGGCGAGCCAATCAATTGACCTACCTGACCTAATCAATTGGCATACCCAACCTAATCGATTGGCTTGGCGAGCCAATCAATTGACCTACCTGACCTAATCAATTGACCTACCCAACCTAATCGATTGGCTTGGCGAGCCAATCAATCAACCCTTGATTCGCACTACAATATAATATCTTCTCTTTATCTTTAGCGAAATAAACACAACATGTTGTTACAACGTTCCACCATACAATTACTTCGTTTTAAGTTTTCTTTCTTTTTGTTGCCCGTATATCTGTTTGCACTAAGCCTTGTCCCACAGATAAATATCGGCAGGGCAGCATTGGTTTTCTTTCTTTTACACTTCCTCATCTACCCCTCCAGCAATGGCTACAATAGTTATATGGATAGAGATGAAGCGAGTATCGGCGGCATCAAAAACCCGTTGCAACCCACCAAGCAGTTATTTCTCACCAGTGTTTTGATGGATGTATTGGCTTGTGTAATTGCCTTGTTTATAAGTCCAATAACACTAGTATTGGTGCTGCTATATTTAGTTTTCAGCAGGTTATACAGTTATCGTGGCATCCGGCTGAAACGCTATCCCATCATTGGTTTCCTTACCGTAATACTCAATCAGGGAGGCACAACATTCTTCTTGGTTTATCATGCAGTATCCTCCAACCTCACTTTGACTATTCCTTGGGACGGCGTGTTGATAAGTACGTTGCTAATAGGCGGCTTTTATCCTATCACACAAATTTATCAGCACGAACAAGATGCGAAAGATGGTGTTAATACCATTAGTATGATGCTTGGCAAAAGGGGAACATTTATTTTCTGTGTGGTGCTGTACAGTATTTCATTTGGGTTACTTTTCTTCCATTTTTATCAGTTGAATCAAATGAACTCTTTTTTCGTGGTACAAATCTTATTTGCTCCCGTTATCGTTTATTTCCTCAATTGGTTCATGCAAGTCTGGAAGGATAACACAAAGGCTGACTTTGATCATACGATGAAAATGAATTGGCTGGCATCTACTTGTACTAACATTGCTTTTGGGGTTTTAATCTTTTTAAATCATAAATAAATATTTTGGCAACAGTCATTTCAATAGGCACAGCGGTTCCACAAAACAAGCATTTACAAGAAGATATCTTGCATTTCATGCAGGATGCTTTTGATGTGGATACTATAGAGAAGCGCAAGCTGAAGTACTTATATCATCAAAGCAGTATCAATACACGCCATTCTGTGATAGCTGATTTTGGACTACCAAAAGAACAATGGAAGTTCATTCCTGCGGATAAAAATGCGCCTTTCCCCAACCTCGATAAGCGAATGGATTTGTATGACAAGGAAGCATTGCCGCTAAGTATTGCTGCTGTAAAAGATTGTTTGGGGGATAGAAACCCAAAAGAAATAACGCATTTGATAACGGTGAGTTGTACCGGAATGAGTGCCCCTGGATTGGACTTACAGATAGCCGAAGAACTAAAATTGGCTCCAACCCTATTCAGGACTTCGGTAAACTTTATGGGCTGCTACGCAGCGATTCACGCATTGAAATTAGCCAAACTAATTGTGGACGGATATGATACCGCCAAAGTTTTATTGGTCTGTACCGAGTTGTGCACCATTCATTTTCAGAAGGAATATACTGTTGACAATGTGAGTAGTAGTTTGTTATTTGCCGATGGATGTGCCGCCGCATTGGTAACTAATGGCGAGGACGGCAAAGGGGTTAAACTCCTTTCTTTCTATAGCCTGATAGATAATAATGGCAAGGATGATATGAGTTGGAAACTGAGCAGTAAAGGCTTTTTGATGAGTCTGAGTAGTTATGTGGCAGACATCATCAAAGCGGATATTGCAGGATTGGTGGAGAAAGCATTGTTGCCAAATACTTTACATACAAGCGATATAAAACATTGGTGCATTCATCCTGGGGGAAGGAAAATCTTGGAGTCAGTGGAGCAATCATTGCAGATTCATAAGACGCAACTGCAAGAGAGTTATGAGGTATTGGGAAAATATGGCAACATGAGTTCGCCAACTATCTTATTCGTGATGAAGGAATTGATGACAAAAGCAAGTGAGGGTGAAAACTTATTTGGCTGTGCTTTTGGCCCCGGATTAACAATGGAAACACTGACTGCACGATATATCTAACCACAAGGAACACTTGGGGGTTTCACTAAGGGTACAAAGAAAAAAGAAGATAAAGTAGAGATATAGAATAATCCTTGTGTACTTTGTGAGAAGCCTTGTGTTCCTTGTGGTAAAACAATATTTTATGCCTGATTTTAAACAACGTAGCCCATTAAAAGAATTGCTCGATAGCGATACGATTCCTTTTGAGGATATCAAGCAGAATATGATGGAATTAAACATCATCAATACCCTTTTGGGTGGACATGCCATTACCATCAAAGGAGTTTGGGCTTTATTGGAAGGAACTGAAACTACACCCATCATCTGCGAAATAGGTTGTGGCGGAGGAGATAATCTTCATGCAATAGCTACTTCATTTAAGAAAAAAAGTAAGTGGGTTAAACTGATTGGCATCGACATTAAAAAGGAATGTATTGCTACTGCAATGGAATCTTTTCCGGATGAAACAGCGTTATGGATCTGTAATGACTACGTAAAAGCAACCTTTCTGCAACAACCCGACATCATCTTTACTTCTCTTTTTTGTCATCATTTTAGTAATGAACAATTGATTCAGCAGCTACAATGGATGTATCAAAACAGCACCAAAGGATTTTTTATCAATGATTTGCATCGGCATCCATTGGCTTATTACTCGATTAAATTCATTACTAAGTTATTTTCTAAATCCTACCTTGTAAAGAATGATGCACCTATATCCGTGTTGAGAGGGTTTACTAAACACGAATGGGAAGCCCTCCTTCAAAAGGCGGGTATCACCAATTATTCCATCAAATGGAAATGGGCTTTCAGGTATTTAATCGTTGTACGCCACTAATTTCACGAATGAATACATTCGTGTTTATTCGTGAAATTAGTGGCAAATATTTATTATCTAAAAATAATGCGAGAAGGGAAATCATATTCAGATATTGCCATCATTGGCGGCGGGTTGGCAGGACTCTGTTTTGCCATTCAAGCAGCAGATAAAGGTTATTCTGTTGCCTTATTCGAGAAAGAAGTTTACCCTCATCATAAAGTCTGCGGCGAATACATCAGTATGGAATCTTGGCAGTTTTTGATGAGATTAGGTTTGCCTTTAGAAGACTTGCAATTGCCCATCATCAATCAATTGCAGGTTAGTTCTGTGAATGGAAAGTTGTTTAAACACGCCCTTCCATTGGGTGGTTTTGGAATTAGTCGTCATCAGATAGATGCTTTGCTAGCAGAGATTGCTGTTAAGAAAGGCGTTCAGTTGTTTACTCAAACCAAAGTGACTGATGTTGTTTTCAACGAGTCCGACAGAAACGCATTTGTTATTTCTACACAGTCTTCAAATGGCAATAATCAACACAAAGCGGCTATTACAGTTGGCAGTTTTGGCAAGCGGAGCAATCTTGATTTGCAATGGAAAAGGGATTTTGTTCAGCAGAAACCCAATAAACTCAATAACTATATCGGCATCAAATACCATATCAGATATCCTCATCCCGCTGATACAATTGCCTTGCATAACTTCGAAAACGGGTATTGTGGCATGAGCAAAATAGAGCATGACAAAAGCTGTCTTTGTTACTTAACCACAGCTCAAAACTTAAAGGACAACCATAATTCTATCAAACTTATGGAAGAGAATATATTGTACAAGAACCCCTTTTTGAAAGACATCTTCAACCATGCACAGTTTCTATTCCCTCATCCAATTGCTATTTCTCAAATTAGTTTTCAGCAAAAAGAAAGTATCGAAAATCATGTATTGATGGTTGGAGATTCTGCTGGAAGCATCACCCCTCTTTGTGGAAATGGGATGAGTATGGCGATGCACGCCAGTAAATTAGCCTTCGAACAGGTCGATTTATTCCTTCAGAAAAAGATTAACCGGACCGAGATGGAGACACAATATCAACAAGCATGGAAGCAACAATTTAGTACCCGTCTTGCCACCGGGCGTATTATTCAATCTATGTTTGGTAAAACCGCCACTTCCAATTTCTTGGTAAACACCATGAACCTACTACCCTTCCTCGCTACCCCATTGATAAAAGCCACTCACGGAAAAGCTTTTTAATGACTATTTTTCTCTGAAACCCTTGACTAGTATAGATTCTTTACAAGAAATGATTCCTAATTTCCTTATGAAGAAAGTGATTTTCGTTATGACGAAATTCATTTTATTGAAACGAAAATCCATTTTCGTCTTAAAGAAAACTATTTTATTGATACTAAAAACCATTTTCGTCATGAAGAAAATCGTTTTATTCAGAAGAAAATTTGTTTTCGTCATATAGAAAAGCGTTTTATTGAAACGAAAATCCATTTTCGTCATGACGAAAATAGAAGTAGTTTGGCACAAAACTTTTCCTCCCATTGCATTTTAAAAGGTTCTATTCCTTATATTCGTAATCCGTATGACAGAAGAAACGATTATACAGGAAACGACACCTCAGGTTAAATACACGCTTTCGCCAGAACAGGAGAAGAAAGAAATCTTGCGCCATTACAGGGCATTGTTACGAAGTTTACGTCCCAAATTGAAGAAAGGAGACCGCGAATTGGTGCGTACTGCCTTTGAAATTGCCGTAGAAGCCCACAAAACCATGCGGCGCAAAAGTGGCGAACCCTACATCCTACACCCTTTGGCAGTTGCTATGATTTGTGTGGAAGAAATTGGGCTTGGGGTTCGTAGTACCATCTGCGCCTTGTTGCACGATACGGTGGAAGATACTGATGTAACCCTCGAAGAAATACAAGCTGAGTTTGGGGTAGAGATTGCTAAAATTGTGGATGGTCTCACCAAAATATCCAGTGTAATGGATACGAATACAAGTCTTCAAGCTGAGAACTTCAAGAAGATATTGTTGACTCTAACTGATGACCCGAGGGTTATTTTGATAAAACTAGCTGACCGATTGCACAACATGCGCACATTGGATAGCATGAAAAAGGAGAAGCAGCTAAAGATTTCTTCTGAAACAGTTTGGGTATATGCACCCCTTGCCCACAGAATGGGGTTGTACACCATCAAAACAGAGTTGGAAGATTTGTCTATGAAGTATCTGGAAACGGATGCTTATAAGGAAATTGCAAAAAGACTATCTGAAACTAAGCGGGAAAGAACAAGGTATATCAATGAATTTATCAGGCCGCTAAAAGAAAAGTTGGAGGCAACAGGGTTTAATTTTGAAATATATGGAAGGCCCAAAAGCATACATTCCATCTGGAATAAGATTAAAAAGAAAGCAGTAACCTTTGATGAAGTGTATGACTTATTCGCCATTCGTATCATTTTGGATGCCCCTCCCGAAAAAGAAAAAGAACAATGCTGGAAGGTTTACTCTATGATTACGGATGAATATAATCCTAGTCCCGAGCGTTTGAGAGACTGGTTGAGTAATCCTAAAAGTAATGGTTACGAAGCATTACATACAACCGTAATGGGGCCGCAAGGAAAGTGGGTAGAAGTGCAGATTCGTACCAAGCGTATGAATGAAATTGCAGAAAAGGGCTTAGCGGCACATTATAAATACAAGGAAGGCAGCAGTGATGAAGACCGCTTTGATAAATGGTTTGGGCAAATAAGAGAAGTATTGGCGCAAGAAGATACCGATGACAGCATCAACTTCCTGAATGACTTTAAGACCTCATTCCTAGCCGAAGAGATTTATGTTTATACGCCCAAGGGTGAAGTGAAGATGTTGCCCAAAGGAAGTACTGCCCTAGACTTTGCCTTTTCGGTGCATAGCGAAGTGGGTAGTCATTGTATTGGTGCCAAAGTGCATCACAAGTTGGTGCCCATCAGTCACAAACTAAGAAGTGGTGACCAGATAGAGATCATTACAAGTAGCAAGCAAAAACCAACAGAAGACTGGTTAAGTATTGTTGTTACCGCGAAGGCAAAAGCGAAGATAAAAGACTCTTTGAAGGAGGATAAAAGGAAGACTGCGGAAGATGGAAAGTATATCCTTCAACGCAAGTTGGAAGGAATGGGGGCTAGTTACAGCAGTCACAACATCGAGGAGTTGATGGGCTTTTATAAGCTATCCTCTCAACTAGATTTGTTCTATATGATTGCTACAAAGACAATAGACTTGAAAGAGTTGAAAGACTTTAATGTACTTGGTGATAAGCTGGAACTTCCAAAGCCCAAAGTAATCATACAGGAAACAACATCAGAAACCCAAAAACAGTATAGTAAAAAAGATAGTGAACTGATAATATTTGGAGAGAGTAGTGATAAAATAATGTACACCCTTGCCAAATGCTGTAATCCGATTCCTGGCGATGCCGTGTTTGGATTTGTGAGTACAGGAAAGGGACTCATCATCCACAGAACTAACTGCCCTAATGCCGCACAGCTAATGGCGAACTATGGTCATAGAGTCGTGAAGACCAAATGGGCAAAGAACAAAGAAATCTCCTTCTTAACAGGATTGAAAGTTGTTGGTGTTGATGATGTGGGAGTGGTAAATAAAATAACAAACATCATCAGTGGTGAGCTAAAGATAAACATCGCGGCTCTCACCATTGAAAGTGGAGATGGTTTATTTGAAGGCACCATCAAGGTTTTTGTACATGATAAGGAAGAACTTGAGGAACTAGTAGACCGCTTACGTGCCTTACCTGGGTTGAAAGTAGACCGATTTGATACGGATACAACAAAGGGATAATTAAACCTAGATTACCACCTCCAGCTACTTGCTTTTGTAAGCTGTGGCAGGAGTCTCATAAATGTAGAATGAATTGAACCGGATTGCTTCATCCCTTAGATAGGAAACATTATTCAGACTACGATAGATGCCCCATTTTGGTCTGATGAACGAGTTATCTTCCCTGAATGTTTTTATGTTGTCTGTATTGTACGACAACAATATTTTGCCGTTACTAATCTTTTTTATACTGATTGAATAGCTCCCTTTCGCTCCAACAGTAATAACTTCTGTTGCTTCTACCCACGTTCCTAAAAAAGATCCAAGAGACACTGCCTGCAAGATAGAAGTAGGCGCTTTTTTGTCGGCCCTATAAATTAATTGCAAGGTATTGAACCCATTTTTGCCATAACGGGGAGAGAGTGTAAACAATGGTTCACCATCATCGCCACCAACACATTTTATCTGGTGAATATGTGTAAAGCTGGGAGAGGGCTGAAAATCTGTCGGAAGTCTGAACCTCCACCTGTAGGTGATTGTTTCGCCAGGAGTACCCTTGAGACTATCAGGAGATGGTTCATAAGATTTTATCTCTACACGTTGCCTGTCAAAGTTTTCGCAACGATCATTGTCTATGGTTGCGTGGATTACAAATTCAAAGACCCACTGTTTCAAGGTCTCATCCCAAACTTCCCTGATATGTCTACCAAATTGAGGGTGGTTCGTACATTGATCGGGGGTTTCTTCTGCGTGGGCTCCCGGGGCAAGTGCGCTGTCAATCAATTCATAAGTATGCCCTTTTCCATTCGCTTCGAGAAGTACTTGAGAGCTAGATAGGAATGGCAAGATGAGGAAAGAAACGATTGTGAGTAAGCCAGATAACGTCGCTTTTAACTTCATTTTATTATCATTTTAGCAACCATAGATTGAATAAGTATTTTCATTCTATTCCAAAATAAAAAGACTGGGACACAACGCAATACTGTCGCGCATTTGTATTTCAACGTTAGTTTAAATTGTGTTTCGAACTGAACCAGACCAGATAAAGCCTAAAAATATGAGCGCATACCCAGATGCCAGCCCTGTAGCAATGGTGAGACTGACACAAGATGCCAGACAACAAAGTAGTCCGGTAGCCACTACAATATGAGAGAAAAGCACCCTTCCTTTTTCTCTGAATGGCCTGATGGGAAAGTCCATCTCATTAAATACAATTGAAAGGCTTGCAACTACAGCAGGCACAAACAGATAATTGGTTCCATGATGATATAAGCCTATCAGAATGCCAATTCCAGAAAACAAGGATATACCCACCATTCTTGCACCCCATTTCTCCTGATGAGAGAGAATGTAATGTCCGTGTTTGGTAGTAAGTAGATATAGATTTGCCAAGGCACTACCCAACCAGGAGAAGATAACTACCACAAAATATAGTATCATCACAATCTCACAAACAAACTGAAGCGAAGTGTTGTCGCCAGCTGTATCAATACCTACCACCAACAGCCAGATACCTAATAACATCCCTAAACGAAAGTTCTTCTTTTGTCTGCCCAACCATAGATTCCCCTGTAATAACCAACGATAAAAGATAAGTTTCGACTTGAGTGAAGCCTTATATCCCTGCTTGGCGTAGGCATAATTTGGATTGATGCGCAAAGCTTCCCTAAAATGATTGGCAGCTTCTTTGTGCCGCCCCTTTTCGAGATGATGCCAGCCGTAATTGGTATGTGTGATATAATTTTCAGGATCAAGCGACAATGCCTCTTGAATAGTTTCGCGTGCTGCCTCTTTTTTATTAAGCCTGAACAAAGCTGTTGAACGGGCATTGAGACAGGAAACATTTTCGGCATCTATCAGCAAACCGCTATCGGCAGCAAGAAGAGCTTTATCATAGTTTTTATCGTCGAGATGAATATGTGCTGCAAGTGCAAAGTACCCGGGGTTATAAGGAAATATTGACAATGCCTCGTGTAGAAACCCTAAAGCTGTTTTGTTGTCACTCTGCTGGTAGCTTGTAAATGCGAGAAGGTAAAAAACGTAGTCTTTGTTACTATCGTATCGTAAACATTGTTTGAGAATAGTAGTTGCTTCTTCAAACTGCCTTGTATCAATCTTGCAATGACCTAGAATGATTAAGGCATCTGCATCTTCAGGGTCAGATTGTAGTACGATGCCCACTTCTCTTTCTGCGTCCTTAAAACGCTTTTGCCTCCTCAGCAACTCAGCCCTTCGTAGTAAACTATCCCGATCCAACATATTTAATTGATAATTGACAATGAATAATTGATAAGAGATCGTTGATAACTGACGAGAAAATATTTATCCTGAAACTATCAATTGTCAATTATAAATTATCAATTAAATCCTATTTCTTTATTTTCAGATAGTCCAATATATCATTGTACAATCCAGTTTCATTGGCATACAAAGCATAGTTGCGGGCAGTGCTAAACCATTCGGCAGTTGTATTCTTATGTTGTTTAGCTGCTTTTAGCAAGTCTTTGGTAGTAATCCGCTCAATTGAGCCACTTGCCAAGGAATCTTCTAATTTGTATTCAGTCGCAATATCTATCAACGCCTTCAAATCAGCACCAGAATATTCTTCGATTACTTTAGCTACTGCAGCAATATCAATATTATCTACAGGCTTGTCCTTGAGATGTTGCTTTAGTATTTCAATACGGCCATCAACATCTGGGGGAGCAACAAAGATTACCCTGTCAAATCTTCCGGGACGTCTAAATGCACTATCCACACTCCAAGGAGCATTTGTAGCAGCCAGCACTAGTACACCTTCATTGCTGTATTCTACCCCATCCATTTCAGCAAGAAACTGATTGATAACATGCCGCATGCTACTACCCTTCAGGTCGCTACGACTGGCCCCTATAGCATCAACTTCATCAAAGAATAATACGCAGGGGGCATTGTTACGTGCCTGTGCAAATACTTCGTGTAAGTTCTTTTCTGTGTTGCCCATCCACATATCAAGAATATCGTGCAACCCAATACTGATGAACTTAGCATCTATTTCACCTGCTGTTGCTTTGGCCAGATACGTCTTTCCACAACCGGGAGGTCCGTATAATAAGATACCCCCACCAGCCTTCTTACCAAAAGCTTTATATAAATCAGGGTTCTTCAGTGGCTGAATAATCTTTAGGGAAATCTCATTCTTTACCTTCTTCATCCCTCCTACATCTTCAAACTTAAGGTCGGGCTTCTCCATCAGAAAGTTAGGCTCTTCATACTCTTGTCCCCCAAACATATCTTCAATGTCATCCTCAAAATCATCATCATCTTCGTCTTCACTCCTCCTTCTGCGTCCTGTTGTATTGGCACTGGGCATTCTTAGGATGCTATCCAATTCCTCGTCTTTGAAGTTAGGATTATGTTGCAAAACCTTCTTGTAAATCTCTATCGCTTCGCTGTGAGAATTTTCCTTAACTAAACACTTGACATAAGGAATCAACTCCTCTCCTACCAATCTGTTATCCGCTACCAATGCCTCATAAACAAGAATTGCTGCCGAGTATTTCTTTTGCTTATAAAATACACTCGCCAAACCCTTGCGTGCTTTGTCATTGCCATAATTCCTATTCAACACCTCTTGATATTGTGCTGCTGCATCATCCAGCATAAACCCTTTCACCATCAACTCAGCCAAATGCAACCGCAATGGAATGTTGTCTGGCGAAAAAGACAAAGCCTCTATCAATTGTTCTATCCCCTCGTTCA
The DNA here is from genome assembly GCA_903895845.1 of uncultured Chitinophagaceae bacterium. Taxonomy (GTDB): domain Bacteria; phylum Bacteroidota; class Bacteroidia; order Chitinophagales; family Chitinophagaceae; genus Parasediminibacterium. The sequence goes on along the minus strand of CAITVK010000038.1, from coordinate 2,061 downwards.
TATTCTTTCTTTTAATAGCAAGTCATAAGTCGTAGGTCATAAGTCGTAAGTAAAGGAATTAAGTGTTTTTTCTTTCTTGAAACTTACAACTTATGACTTATGACTTCCAACTTTCCTAGTATAACATCCTCACCTTAATCGTCTCTTTTACATTCCGGAGCAACTCAGCAGCCTGAGCAGAAAGCTTTTTGTCTACATCCAGCACTACATAGCCAATTTCATCATTTGTTTTTAGATATTGACCCAATATATTAATGTGATGGCTTGCCAATTCTGTATTGATGGCACTCAAAACACCCGGCACATTGTTGTGTATGTGTAATATGCGATGCGCCCCGTCTACAGGAGGTAAACTAATGGCAGGCACTGTATGTGAGCCATTGGTAATCCCTTTTTCCAAGTATTGATACAACTTAATACTTACATCTTCGCCAATATTTTGTTGTGCCTCTTCGGTACTTCCACCAATGTGCGGCGTAAGAATCACGTTAGACAATCCTTGCAAAGGAGTTGTAAATCTATCCCCATTCTTTTCTGGCTCCCAAGGAAAAACATCTATTGCAGCACCGCTCAAATGGCCATCTTTCAGACTATTAGCCAGTGCATCCAAATCAACCACTTCGCCACGTGCATAGTTAATAAGGATAGCACCTTTCTTAAAATGCTTAAGAATACCCTTATTGATCAAATTCTTTGTTTCTGCTGTTTCTGGCACGTGCAGAGACACAATATCCGATTTACTTACTAGCTCCTTCAATGATTTGCATGGATGCGCATTACCAAGGGGAAGCTTTGTTTCTGTATCATAAAACAATACTTTAAGTCCCAGACTCTCTGCAATGATACTTACCTGAGTTCCGATATTGCCGTAACCAACAAGACCAATTGTCTTACCGCGCATTTCGTAACTTCCAGTAGCTACTTTGTTCCAGATACCTTCATGTGCCGCTTTATTTTTGTCAGGGATTCTACGAATTAGCATAATTGCCAAGCCTATTACCAATTCGGCAACACTGCGGGTATTGCTATATGGCGCATTAAACACGCTCACTCCCAACTTAGTAGCCGCCTTTAAGTCGACTTGATTGGTTCCAATACAAAAACATCCTATTGCTTGTAATTTCTTTGCCGACTCTAAAACCTTCTCCGTTATTTGTGTTTTCGACCTGATGCCCAGCAGATGGACATCTTTCACTGCTTTAATAAGCTCTTCTTCACTTAATGCACCATTTAGCTTGGTCACATTTTCGTAGCCGTTGTCTTTGAAGTATTGAACGGCTTTGTCGCTGATGTTCTCCAAGAAAAGTATATGTATCTTTTCTTTTGGATAACTTGTTAATTGTTCCTTACTCATGTCGGCGAAAGTAGTTTATTATTGTTTAATGACGTATCGTCTCCTTTTCGCGAAACAGTTATTATGTATTTTTTATGACGAAAATCACCATTTATCCACAAAGAAATACGGTTGACACCAGCTTTATTCTCAACTATTAACCCATTTCTGATTTTTGCATTACAAAATAACAAGACAAAAAAGCTAGAGAAGTATAAATTCTACGCCATTGATTGTACATGCGAAGTACCTGAGTGACAAACTAAAGAGAATCATTTTTTTACTTTACGGGCAAGCCCAAATCTCTTTCCATTGGTTTTAAGTCGGGCTTGTGACCACGAAATGTTTTGAACATCGTATTATAGCCTTCGGTATTTCCCTTAGATAGTATCAAGTCTCTGAATCGTTGACCATTCTCTCTTGTCAAGCCGCCATGTTCTTCAAACCAGGAGAAGGCATCTTCCTCCAGCATTTTTGTCCATTCATACGCATAATAACCAGCCGCATAGCCATTGCCCCAAATATGTAAGAAATAACTGGAACGATAACGTGAAGGAACAGGTGCAAAAGTAAATCCTAAACTTTGTAATGCCTCTTTCTCAAATGTATCGGCATCTTTTACCTCATCGGTAGCGGATAGATTATGCCATTTTAAATCGAGGGATGCAGCCGCCAATACTTCCGTTTGACTATATCCTTTATTAAATGAATTGGCTTTCTTTATCTTG
>CAITVK010000037.1 GCA_903895845.1 uncultured Chitinophagaceae bacterium | reverse complement strand
TGTTTTTTAGTTTAGCATACAAATATAGCTTGGCACTTTTTACAACGGCGCCAGCAGGAATCTGGCTGATGTCGTATTTGATAAGCGATCTGCCATTATAATAAGGAATACCGATGCTATTTGCAGTCCATGCAAAAGCATAGAGTTCTGTTCCAGAGGTATCACCATTAGGTCCTGCTGTCGGGTCATTTAAAAAGGCAGAGGTCTGAAAGAGTTTGTTACTAGGTGAGCCAATTAATACCAATGACGAATCGCATTTGCTGGAATCCACAATAATAGGAGGGGTGGCAACAATTGGGTTGGGTTCATTGTACAACGCTGTTACCTCGCTACTGTCTATTACCCTGTTGTAGATGCGGATATCATCCAACACGCCATTTAGCCAATAGGGAGTACTGGTAGTACTGAAATATCTTCCTAAGAAAATATCATTGCTATTGAAGGCAATTGTAAAGCTATCAGTAGAAATCAAACTGTCGTTTACATAAAATTTAGAAACACTGCCATTATTAGTGTACACCAAATGATACCAAGACCCAGTATGAATAAAAAGCTTAGAAGTACTAGAGCAGTTCATGCCATAAAAGAACTCATGACTGGTATCGGCTGGATAATTACACTGGTTTCTACCAATTGTATTGTCATAAGGGGCATCCGAAAAGACTGCGTTGTAACCTGTTTGCGATTCCAACCCTTTAGACAATATATAGTTACCACTACATGTACCCATATAAAAACCGTTTGGCTTTACCCATACACTTATCGAAACCGCAGGGCCGTTGTTAAGTGTAGGACTGTTGGGAATCTGAATATAACTACTGCTGCCATTAAATGAGTAAGCACTGTTGGGGTTGCCAAAGCGGTCTTCGGTAAGAGTTGCACTGTTATAGCTTGCATTATTGCCATTACCACTACTATCCAGGGCATTGCCACTGAAAGGATAATAAGCAACCAGTCCATTGTTTAAAGTAGATTGGGAAAAGACGTTTGCAGAACTGAGCAAACAAGCAAAAACAATCGTTGCAAATAGCAATTGTTTGGTTAATACTGATTTCATGACTTCTTATTTTTTTCAAAAGTATAAGTAATATCCTGAATAAATGAGATTTAGTTAATTTATTTTAAAAATTTGACCGATTATAAGCTGGATTCAAATCTATTTTAAACTATTTATCAATGGAGAGAGGGGTATTATACAATTAGCATGTTGTTTATTGGATTAATAGCTGTAGGTTACGTTTTTTTTATTTATTAACGCTTACAAAAACAACAAACAAATGTCTAGAATTAACGAACCAGTTAGCTTTCATGCAAAAATTATCCTTCAAACGGCCTGTTACAAAAAGCATACTGCCGATGCAGGTGCCAGTGTATTGATTCCTTATCTTACAAAGAATACCATTGATTTTGCAACGGACGTTGCAGATGGTGTAGCTGCGGTAGCATTTGATGTAAGTGCAACCAGCCTTGCGGGGCAAAGCGAGAAAGCCACAGAAGATAGGGATCAAAGTTTTGAACCTGTTTGGAAAGACACCCTGGCATGGGCGCAGTTTTTGAAAAAATTGTTTAAAGGCAATGTAAAAGAATTAACCGATTGGGGGGTACCGGTAGATGTGAATGGAAAAATAAATTATCCAGCCCCTTTTACAGAAAGGGCAGACATTAGTGTGGCAATGATTGCCAAAAGCAATAGTTACCCTGATGGAACAAGCCCACTGCAAGTGTACATAACCAACAATAACAACAATCTCACTACTATTTCTGCGGCAATTACGTCGGCGCTTGCATTTGATATCAGTAGAGCCGAGCTAAAGACGGCTTCGGTAAAAGCGACGCAGGATAGGGACGAAAAATTTGCAAAGCCGTATATAAATCTAAAAGGAATCGGTAGTTATCTCATGACCTTGTTCCCTGATAGCCCCAAAAATGTGGCTTTGTGGGGTTTTGATGAAGTAGATACGGTGGTGGCAGAAAGTGAAAGAACAGTAACACTTTTACCTTTGAGGAGTAAACTAATTAGCGGAATTGTACTTGGCTCGGTACTTACGAATACAGGTTTGAAAGACATTGTTATTGCTGCTGGCAAAAAAGGACTCGGCAAAAAAACGACCGTATCCCCAACAGGTACAATGGGTATGAACAAAGGATATAGTGCTATGGTAGCGTCAAATCCGGCCACTATTGGCAATGCAATGTTTACTGTTTCAACAAAATAGCTATCACACCCAAATACATACATTTCACGCTTTCAATTACAGATTTGGGGTTTTATTTTACCAATTTGGCTTAGCGTTTTACCCATTTATGCCACAATTTTACCTGTTTGTAAGACATTTTAACGTTAAACTGTCGTATGAATAGGTAAAATTGTCTAAGAAGTGTCTAAAACAGTCGTATAAGTAGGTAAAACTGTGGCATAAATATGTAAAATCGTAACATAAATAGGTACAACAATCACTGCAAAAGGCTCTTTGGATAGTTTTATGTGTTGCGGAAAGTTAGGAGATAGGTTAACTAAAATCGGCTTGCACACTATCTATTCAATAGCATACAAGCCGAAAGGTATTCAAAAAAGGATTGCTTATTAATTAACTCTTTGCATAGTAGAAAGAGTACCTGCCAATGGTGTATTGTTAGTATTGATGCTATCTCTCCAAACCCCATTTGTCAAAACGCCACTAGTTGAAAAATTTGCTTTAAAAACCTGCGTAACCGGGCTTCCTGAAACGCCATAAAATGAAGTAGTAGTTGCAGTAAAGACATTGCCACTAGACAAAGCCCATTTGCCACTTGCAAATATTGTCCCGCCACTTTGTGCAGTTCTTGTAATGAATGAGCCATTTGGATAAACTGTAAAACTGTAATCAAATTGACCAGGAATATTGAAGTTGCTATTTACAGAATAGGTACCTGTGTATAATCCTGAAACGGGATATGTGGCTTGAGGACAGTATTTGACCGAATCGTGTACAATTACTTTCACCGTATCATAAACTGTGGTTGTTTGTGCTGTCGCTTTTTTGCAGCTACTCATTTCAAATAATAGTATTGCTAGAGAAAAAGCTGACAATACAATGGAACCCATTAGAATTTTTTTCATTCTTTTTGATTTAAACTATGAATAAATTATTTTGATTATTCAAAGAAAAGCGTTTTTCCGAATAAATGAGATTTTTAGGGATAAAGTTCGTGGGGTTTCCTAAAAATAGTAAGCTTATTACTATCTAAAAGCAAAAATATTCAGTTGCAAGTCATAATTTTTTTTGTCAGTACCTCTTGCAAAAGGAGTAGGATAAACACAATCAGCTTCTTTTATGTAGTATTTAAACTTATTTTCTTCGAGAATTAATAGAATTTCGGTCAGTTCATTTGTTTTATCAAAATGCCCGTGAAATTCAATAAAAATATTCTCAACATTACTCAAACTATTCCTACAATCCTTCAATACCTCATATTCAGCACCTTCTATGTCTAGTTTCAAGAAGTGTATGGTCTCAGTGAGGTAATCTTTTAGTCTTACAGCCTCTATTTTAGTAATGTTTTCTGTTGCTTCCAGCGCCTCGGTTTCTATCTTGCTGCTCATCGAGCCTTCGTTAGAAAATGTAATGGTTGTATTTTCTTTCCAAATAGCCTTTTTAACAGGTGTTGTTTTGGTTAAATTGAAAGATGTAATGTTTTTATTCAATAAATTATAGTTCGTTTCATCAGGTTCGAAAGCAATAATAGTTGCAGTTGGATGTTGTTGTTTCAAATACAAAACACTCATGCCTACATTGGCACCACCATCTATTATTATTGCATTTTCGGGCAGTTTTATCTTATAGATTTCATCTAGAAATATCTCTTCAACCGCGTGAAATAGTTCTTGCTTGTTTGTAAAGTAAACTGTGGAGCCAAATAGATTGAAAGTTGTAGCATCTGCAGGAATATTTTTTAGAATTCTAGCTTGCCACCAAGTCAATCCAATCTTTTTAAAGGGATTGTCGAATGCTTTGTTGATTTTTCCTGCTACACCATTTATAATATTCGTGAATATGTTCTGTTTCATCTATGCCTTTTTACCCATTTTGTTTGATTTGTAATCTATATATGCTCTGAAAATGTATCGTAGCACCTTCATTCTTTCCTCCCCATACAGCAAATTATTCTTAATCCTGTTTAGCAGCGCACCCCTTCGTTCTTTGGCACTCGCTTCAAACTGGTTGGGGTACAGCTTTGCTACATACAAGTAGTTGCGTATCATATAATACACCCGCAACGGCGAATGTAGGGTGCGGGGCGTTATCTTAAACGACTTCAATGACCTGAATTGTGCTACTTTCCCCAAACTGTGTTGCAAAAAGACATCCTTAAACTTCCTAATTTCATATCCTTTGCTAATGGCTCTGTAACAATATTCAAGGTCTACCTCATCTATAAACAAAGCCTCATCAAATCCACCCACTTTATCGAAAAGATGCAGGTTTACCAAACTTCCCGAAGTAATTACATAGTCTATGGGAGTGCCTTCAGAATCAGTAGCTACTGCATCCGTTGCCTTGTGTTCAAACTCAATCCCATACATGGCTACCTTATCTTTTTGGGTGGCATTGGATAGGTAATTAAAGTATTTGTCAAGCTCTGTTTGATCAAAATAAGAGTCCTGATCCATTGTTAACAACCATTCGTAACCCGCTTCTTTTGCTTTCTGTGCTGCTTGATTCAACCGGATAGAGATGCCTTCATTCTCTCCCGACAAATAGTAGGAGACATTGGATTTGCTGGTTGCCCATTCCTTTATTTGTGTGGACTCAACCGCTGAATTGTCATAAATATACAGGTGCGCCAACCGAGGATAGTAGGAGAGAAGGTTGGAAAGTATCTCTTCCTCGGGGTTATACAATATAACAGTACCTGCAATAGTCATAAGTGCCGAAAGTATAGAAAATACTATTACAGAGATGAATAGGGTAATAATTAAGCTTTCTTTTTTAAACACATAGGGACATAGATACATCGTGCACATAGAACATATAAGACTATGTGTGCTATGCATCTATGTCTCCGTGTGTTTAGCCTCTTTGTGCTTCTTTCTGTCTTAGTGCCTTTGTGGCAAACCAACCCATCTTATATTTTATTTTATCAACAGTTTAAAAGTGTTTTAATTTGCCGACTTAATACTCGATATGCAAATACTCCCTTTACTGCACACGTCTATCTCTTACATCAAACAGCCCGGTAAAAGAAAATGGATAAACCTTGCTAGAAGCTTAAAGGGGTTGAATGGACTAGAAATTGGTGGACCAAGTACCTTCTTTCACACAGGTAAACACTTGCCAGTTTACCTTTTTGCCAACAGGGTGGATGTTGCCAACTACAGTTCTGAAACTGTGTGGGAAGGAACGATACAGGAAGGACTTAACTATAACTATTTCAATAATAAAAAAGGGTATCAATACATCAGTGAGGCAACTGACCTGAATAAAATAAAAGACGGAACGTATGATTTTGTGCTTTCGTGCCACAGTCTGGAGCATGTTGCCAATCCGATAAAGGCTTTATTTGAATGGAGAAGAGTATTGAAAACCAATGGGAAACTCATTTTGATTTTGCCTTACAAAGCATCCACTTTTGATAGCAAAAGACCCTTTACCACCTTTCAACACCTGCTTGATGATTACAATAACAACATTGGCGAAACAGATACTACCCATTTTGAGGAGATAATTGCTTTGCATGACAAGAGTAAACACCCCGAATTTGTGTCGCAAGCGCTTTTTGAACAGTTGTTGGCGGATAATTACAAAAACAGGTGTACACATCACCACGTTTTCAGTCCCGAATTGGTGAGTCAACTACTTAAACACGCCGGTTTTAGCGTTACGGAACAGGAAATTATCCATAATTTCCACCTCACTACATTTGCACAGCGCAATAACTAAGCGATTATGGTCATAAAAGGAAATTCACTCGTTTCTATTTGCATTCCCGCTTACAAAAACACTAGTTTCCTGAAACGGTTGCTAGAGTCGCTGCTACAACAGACTTATACTCATTTTGAAGTCATCCTTTCTGATGATAGTCCCGATAATACGGTAAAGGATTTTGTGTCTGGTTATCACGATAAACTGACAATTAAATATTTTAAAAACAATCCCGCCCTCGGAACGCCTGCCAACTGGAACTTTGCCATGAAGCAAGCCGAGGGAGCATACATTAAATTGTTGCATGATGACGATTGGTTGGCAACTTCTGATGCGTTGGAACAACTGGTGACTGCTTTAGAGCAGAATCCTGCCGCTGGTTTTGTATTCAGTGCTTATAATAATGTGTATGAAGATGGCAAGATTGAGCAAGTTGTTTTGTCGGATAAGCAAGAAGCATTGTTGAGGGAAGAGCCTTTGCGTTTATTTATAAAAAATTTCATCGGGCACCCAAGTGTGATATTGCATCGGCGTACTTGTGGGTTATGGTATGACGAAACCATCAAATGGGTGGTTGATTTTGAAGCGTATATCAGGGTCATGCGGGAAGGGCAGTCGTTTATTTATATCAAAGAGCCTTTGTTAAACATTGGCTTGGGTAAGGAACAAGTTACTTTTCAGGTTTTTAGAAAGCGGGCGGTAGAATTGCCAGAGAATATCTACTTATTGAATAAACTAGGGATAGATATATTGAAGAACATCTGGGTGTACGACTACTATTGGCGGTTTTTGCGTAACCTGAACATCAGGTCGGTACAAGAAATAGTTGAATATGTAGATGAGAAAGAGATACCTGTGCAACTAAAGCGGATGGTTGCTATTCAGAAGCTACTTCCTAATAGTTTGTTGAAGATAGGGGTGGTTTCGAAGTTTTTGATGGGGATTTCTTTCCTAATAAATAGAACATGAAAGGCATTTTAACACATAGAAACATAGAGACATAGAAAACATAGTCTTTTATGCTCTATATGTACTATGTCTCTATGTTTCTATGTGTTAAATTTTATCTCTGCTTCTTTGTGCTTCTTTCTGTCTTTGGGTCTTTGTGGCGATAATAATTAAGTAATGAAAATAGTAATTAATACAAGGCTGTTGCGGAAGAACGATATGGACGGTATTGGCTGGTTTACCTACCATACCTGCAAGTATCTGGTGCAGCATAACAAGGATATTGAGTTTCACTTTCTGTTTGATACCAAGATTGACGAAGAATTCTTGTTTGGAGAGAACGTAATACCGCACGTGCTGTTTCCACCTGCCAAACATGCCTTTCTCAATGTGGCTTTCTTTCAGTATTCGGTACCCAAACTGCTCAAACACATTCAACCCGATCTGTTTTTGTCCCCTGATGGTAACCTTGCGTTGAATTATACAGGTAAACAATATGGCATTATCCACGATATTAGTTTCTTTCACTTCCCTCAGGACTTGAAGAAGACCAATGCGTGGTACTATAACCGTTATTTTCCACAGTTTGCTCAACTAGCCACGAGGTTAGGGACGGTTTCGGAATATAGTAAGCAGGATATAGCGACTAATTTCTCTGTAGACCCCAATAAAATAGATGTATTGTATTGCGGCATCAATGATAATTTCTATTCGCAGGATAAAGATGAGGCCATGTTGATACGACAGCAGTTTGCAGCAGGGAAGGCGTACTTTTTATTTGTTGGAACCTTGCATCCACGGAAGAATATTGTACGCTTGATACAGGCATTTAATCAGTTTAAGAAGGAAACAAACCTTTCTCATAAGTTAGTGATTGTAGGGAAGACCATTTTTGGAGCAGATGAACTGAAAGTAGCTGTTGCTACCTCGCCTTATGCCAATGATATTGTGTTTACGGGCAGGCAACCAGATAATATTGTGAGTGCCTTGTATGCGGCAGCATTGGCATTGGTGTTTGTGCCACATTTTGAAGGTTTTGGCATTCCAATACTCGAAGGAATGCGAAGCGGGATACCCGTAATTACGTCCAATACTACTTCTATGCCTGAAATTGCAGGAGATGCAGCCATAATTGTAGATCCTTATAAAGTAAATGAAATAGCAAATGCCATGTCCGAGATAGCATCGAATATTAGCTTGCGTGAATCATTGATAATCAAAGGAAAAGAAAAGGTAAATGAATTTAGTTGGGACAGGACTTCGGGATTATTGTGGGATAGTTTACAGAAGATACTGTAGACTAATACTGTTGTAGTATCTGCGAAGCTATTGGCTCACGATTCATTAAAAGACAGATAGAAATCTATTTCGTTTTCCATCAATTTCTATCATCAAAAAGCCCCTGAAATATCTACTTCAGGGGCTTTTCTTTTTAATTGATTACAATAATTGTGTTACGATGCCTGTTCGGTAGGCGCTATTACATTGGATGGGTCATCGATAGCGCCTGTGTGCTTGGTATCCACCTTGCGGTATGCCCAAGCAAAGATTAATGGGAATACCCACAAGCTAAATATCATAGCACATAGGATACCACCAATCACAACCCTTGCCAACGGGCGCGAACTCTCCGAACCAATACCATGAGAGATAGCTGCAGGGAAAAGACCGATGGCTGCCATGAGGGCAGTCATCATTACAGGACGTATCCTGGAACTAACGCCCAACTTGATGGCCGCATAAAGGGTATTGGCACTTTTTCCTTTCTTGATAGATAAGAGGTTCTGTTTAAAGACCGTTATCAACAATACCCCATCTTGAATACAGATGCCAAATAAGGCAATGAAACCAATGCCCGCAGAGATACTGAAGTTAGTTCCTGTAAGGTGCAAGGCCATCAAACCACCCACAATGGCAAAGGGTACATTCAGGAACACCAGACCCGCATCTTTCAGGTTGCCAAACATGGTAAATAAGAGTAAAAAGATAAGCACTAAGCTAAGTGGAACTACTTGAATCAATCTTTTTTCTGCTCTTTTCTGGTTTTCGAAGTCACCTTGCCATGCCATGGTGTACCCGCGCTTAAGCGTTACCAGTTTGTTCACTTTGGCTTGCGCTTCTGCAATAGTGCTACCCATATCGCGTCCTCGAACCGAGAACTTAAGCGCTGCATACCGTTCATTATCATCTCTGAAGATAAGACAAGGTCCTGTCTTTTGCGTAATAGACGCAATCTCTTTGATGGGTACTTTAGCGCCTGTTTGAGTAGGCACCAATAGGTTGCCGATGTCGGCAGGTGTTTTTCTAAATTCCTCCGGAAGCCTGATACGGATATCGAATGTCTTGATACCCTCATAAAGCGTGGTAGCAGTAACACCCCCAATGGCCATTGCCACAACTGCATTTGCATCTGCCGTTGCAACGCCATACAAAGCCATCTTCTGTTGATCGAGGTTTACGTCTAATTCTGGCTGTCCGATGTTGTGAATCACGCCCAAGTCTTCAATTCCTTTCACATCTTTGAGGATATTGTTTATTTCAGTCACTTTATCCTCCATATAATTCAATGAATCGCCATAAACCTTTACGCAAATAGACCCCTTTACGCCAGATACGGCTTCTTCTACATTATCCATTATCGGTTGAGAGAAGTTTAGGTCTACACCTGGAATGCCAGATAGCTTTTGATTCATCTGATCAATCAGTTCATCTTTAGTCAAGAGTGGTTTCCAGTCTTCCTGCGGGTATAGCATGATAGAAAACTCATTGTTATAGAAGCCTGCCACATCTGTTCCATCATCAGGACGACCAGTTTGAGAGACTGCATAATTCACTTGAGGGAAAGTCATTAATATACTTCGTACTTTTTGAGAAATTTCAACAGATTTCTCCAGTGAGATACTATAAGGTGTCTGTACACGCAACCAGATAGAACCTTCATCTAGTTCTGGTAAGAATTCGGAGCCTAAATATTTGAAAGAATAGATGCCCATGACCATTACAACCAAAGCAAGGGGGATAACAATAAAGCTTTTCTTGTAGCAGGCAACAAATCCTTTTAGCATCATTCCCGTAAGGTGATGAACGAAAGGGTTGTGCTTTTCATGTACGTCTTTTTTTAGTAACATGCTGATTAGAACGGGTACAAGTGTAAGGGTTGTTATCAATGCCCCTAACAAAGCAAAGCCAAGTGTAAAGGCGAGGGGGGAGAACATTTTTCCTTCCACCTTCTGAAAAGCAAATATGGGAAGTAAACCTGTGATGATGATGACTTTGGCAAAGAAAATAGCCTTGCCTAACTGAGCGCCATTCCTTTTGATGAGACCTAACTTGGCAATTTTATTGAACCGTTCCATTCCCATCTCCGCGGCATTATGATCCAGCACCACAAACATGCCTTCAACCATTACCACAGCGCCATCTATGATAATACCGAAATCGACTGCACCAAGCGACAACAAATTGGCGGACATGCCCATCAGATTCAAACAGATAAAGGCAAATAATAATGCCATCGGGATGATTAGTGACACGATTAATGTTGTACGCCAGTTGAACATGAACAAAGACACCAGCAAGGTTACCAGTAAAATACCTTCTATCAGATTATGCAATACTGTGTGTGTGGCAAATTCAATGAGGTCGGTACGATCGTAGTAGGGAACAATCTTAGTATCTGCAGGAAGCACAGTTTCATTGAGCTTATTTATCTTTTCTTTGAGTGCTTCCAACACTTTGGTAGGGTTTTCACCTTTCCGCATCACGATAATTGCTTCAACAGCATCGGGTTCATCGGTAACGATTCTTTTACCGGAAGAATCAGTGGAGGCACTGCTTCGAGCAACCCATCCTAAACGGGGAACATTGGAGATTTCGACCTTGGCAACGTCTTTTACCAAAACTGGAACGCCATTGTTGTTGGTTACAATAATGTTTTCTATTTCATTGATGTCATTCAATAGCCCAATTCCACGAACAACGAAAGCTTGGTTGTTCTGGATAATCATATCGCCACCAATGTTGATGTTTGTCTTTTGTACGGCGGTGAAAACATCCAAGGAAGTGATGCCCAATGAAGTCAGTTTCTCTGGATCGACCCTTATCTCATAGGTCTTTGTTTTTCCGCCGAAGGCAGTAATATCTCCTACGCCCGGTACCGACCTCAGTTGACGGTCTATTACCCAGTCTTGCATGGTTTTTAGTTCACGTACATCCCTTACACTGCTTTTTAGCGTATATCTGAATATTTCGCCAGTAGGTCCAGTGGGTGGTTGCACCGAAGGCGCTACGTTGGGTGGGAGTGTGGCGTTACCTAACAGGTTCATTACCTGTTGCCTTGCCTGCGGGTCTTTTACATCGTCGTCAAAAATTAGTTTTACATACGATAATCCAAAGATACTGGTAGAGCGCAAGCTTATCTTTTGCTGAACAGGGTTGAGGGCAATTTCAATGGGGATTGTTACAAATTTCTCTACCTCTTCGGCGCTTCTGCCCGGCCATTGTGTGATGACGCTTATTTCTGTATTGGTAACATCTGGAAAGGCTTCTATGGGCATGCTCCTGAAAGTAAAGATGCCGAGAATGAATATTGCCAAGGATGCGAATAATATGAAGTATTTATTCTTGAGTGAGAAAGCTATGATGCTTTTAATTATTTTGACCATTATTAATGTTTTAAATGATGAACAGAAATTGGTTGATTAATTGTTGAGTGCATCATAAATCAGGATAGCTTCCGAAGCAATGACCTTGTCACCTTCCGAAATGCCATCTGCCAGATAGACTCTGTCGCCCAATTTACTCAATACCGTAACTGGGGTAATGTCGGCTGAACCTTTTCCATTGTATTTAAGAACATAATACTGGCTATGGTCAAATACCAATGCACTTGCGGGGATACAGATCGCATCGGAATTCTGTTGGTTGATGGCAACGACCCTTGCAAACATCTGTGGCTTGAGCGCATAATCTTCATTTGAAACAACCACACGCACTTTGACAACCTTACTGGCAGGATCCAATACATTTAATATCTTACTGACCTTCCCTTTAAACACTTTGTCGGGATAAGAGACAGTCGTTATTTCTACAGGGTCGCCCAAGTGAATTTTTCCGATGTTACTTTCATATACATTAGCCTGAACCCAAACATCTTTCAGATCAGAAATGGTAAATAAGTTGGTTCCATTGTCTGTTCTGATAGAAGTATTGTTGGTAACGTTCTTCTGAACAATGAATCCATTGATTGGTGCCTTGATGAAGAAGTTTCCTTCGGTATTGTCACCATTTATTTTAAGGATTCGTTTAGCTAAAGACAACTGTGCCACTGCCTGGTCGTAATTGGATTGGGCTGTGGTTACATCCAGTTGGGAAGCCAAGCCACTTGCATACAAGTCCTTTTGTGCTTCCAAGTTCTTTTTGGCAACGGACAGGTTTGCTTCTGCGGTTGTAAGGCTGCTGCTGTAGTTGGCCATTTCGCTACTCCTTACTACTCCCAGTATTTGTCCCTTTTGCACATAATCGCCTAGTTGTACTTTGATGTCTTGTACCACACCACTTACCAATGGGTAGATATTGACTTGATTATCCTGATTAAAATCAACACTTCCTGTTAATGTAATGGCATCTACAAGTTGACACCGCCTAACAGTGTCTATTTTAATGTTTTTTAGGGTAGAATCTGGGATTACGTATTTCGCACGATCCTCTGGTTTCTTAGTTTCATTGTTCGTGCAACCTTGTAGAGCCAAGAGTGTGATGAGTATGACTGACAATGAAATAAATGTTTGCTTATTCATAATTTTATTTATTGATTATTAAATACTTATATGGTTAATTGAAAATATTAGTACCAGTATAGAAGTTCAAATCCTCGAACGCACTTACCCTATTGAAAAGGATGGCGTTTACCTGAACTGTATTCTGTTTATAAGAGTCGTAGAAGTCGAGGAAATCTAGTAATCCGATATTCCTTATCTGATAATTGTGCAATACCTCATTCTTCAACCGTTCGAAGTCTTTAGTGAAAGAGATGTCTATCTTTTTATATAATCTATCTTGGTCAAAAGCCTTTTGCAATGCCCTACCTATCTGTTCTTCCACGGTTGCGGAAGTGCTTTGTTGTAGCGCATCGTAATATGCGATGGTAGATTTTGCAGACTTAATGTTTCCTTGGTTTCTGTTGAAGAAAGGCAAGTCCATTGATGCGCCAAAGGAGTGAAAGTCGTGCACATAACTTCCTTGCTTATCGTAGGAAACATTTAAAGTAAGGTCGGGTGTTGCCAATGCTTTCTGATAATTGTAATTCAGCTTGCTTATTTCGGTATTCTGACGGGCAATCAATAAGTCGGTACGGGCTGCATGGGCGGAGTCTATCAATACAGTGAAAGGGTATTTCTCAGGATTGAGGGCTGCGACTGCATTCACATCGACATCAGGGGAGATAAAAGCATTTTTAACCTGTAATACAAGCCTCAGCTCACTTTCGGTATCATTGATTTGATTGATTAAATCGTTGTACTCACTTTCGAAGGCATATAACTGTGCTTTTATCCTAACCACCTCCTTTTGCGAGATATATCCCTTGCCTTCTTGCTTATTGAATGCATCAACAACCTGTTGTAATGCACTTATTTCGCTACTGTACACGCTTGCAGATTGCTGTAGGTAGTAAATATTGAAAAAGTCGGTACGAAGCGTGTATTTTAAAGTACGTATCAGATCGTAGAACTGGTATTCTGCTAGTTTGGTATTGGCTTCGGCTATTTTAATTTGTTTATTCCTTTTGCCTGCCAGTAAAACCAACTGGGAAACAGTGACCTGATTTTCTGCATTATTAAAGAAAGTTGCATCTGGATTGTGCAAAGGGATGATTGGACCGCGGGCAACAGACAGGTTGGGGTTTGGAAACAGTCTTGCTTGAATTTCCAAAGCTTTATTGACATCTATATTATATTTCTGAGCCAATAAGGAGAGGTTCTGCCTAAGGAAAATGTGTTCGGCACTATCCAAAGACAATTTCATTGTGTCTTTTTGGAAACCGGATGATTGTGCTTTAGTACTTGACAAAGTAATTAAACACGTAATAGTGATTATAAACGCTTTCAGGGTAGCGTTTAGGTAGTTGTAATTCATATAAATTGAGTTTATAAGTTCGCAAATACACTAATTGGTATAGCGAACTTAATCAGCAATAAAAAAATGAGTAGGAAATAGGTGAAAGCTTTACTACAAACCTTTGTGAGTACGCCATAGCAGTTGAATTGGCAATCATGCTGACAGCTTGCAACTAAATGGGAATAGCAACTAAATGTTTACGGTAAAACTTACGAGCACGAGGCGTGTGCTACTAGCATTGTGCATTGGGTGGCTGGATGATTTCTCGAGAGAATAGGAAAGTGTACTTCTCGTCTAAAGGGAAGGCGAAAGAAGTAATGATGATTGCTTGTGGTGGTGGCGGGAGTATGTATTGGCGGTCGAAGATTTTTGAGGCAATGTGCTTGAAGCAAGAGGATTGCTTGTGGCGGCCATCTTTTGTGAACTCTGGAAAGACGTCTTTGTGCCCTAGTACAATCTCGGAGATGTATTCTACCGCAGAATTCAGATCATTGAAGTTGCCAATCGCATTGTAAGAAATCAATGGTTGAAATTCTATTTCATCAATACATTGGTTTAATACCAATGCGGACATCAGTATCAAAAAAAGTTTGAGAAATTTGTTCTTAATCATCTATTCTATTATTAGCCGTTACAAAATTAGATTCAAAACAATGCCAAACTTGGCAGGTTGACAGATATTAAATGATGTTTAACTAAAACGATGAATCTGATTAAGGCAATAATATGCATATTTTTTGCGTTATGTAGTCATCGATTTGCCAGTCTTGTAGTAGAACATTTAAACTCATACTAAATGGATAAGACTTAATTGAAATATGAAATAAGCCTTATATCTTTATGCAAGATTTCAAAAAGTCAATCAATTGTTTTACCTAAATGCTTAAAATATTGCTGCAATGAGTAACAATCTGACTGCTTGAAAAAAACAATCTTTATTAACTTCTTAAAATTACAAAGAGATGAAAAGTACATTAACTATTCTTGCTGGACTTTGTCTTTGTTTTAATTCGTACCTAATTGCTAGCCCATCTATTAAGAGTTTGCATAAAAACAAAATGGGGGCTTTTGTAAAAGACGAAAATGCTTATAAGGGGTTCTCGACTTCGAAAGGGAGCTATGCTACTTTTGCAAGTATGAGGAGCGCGAGAAGGGGAACTGCTAATCGGCTGTTTTTGAGAGCTGCTAACAGGAAACATTCTGTGTCCTCTAAAACGAACTTAACTAATGGAAGTATTGAGATGGCAACAAACAACATTGTTTATTCCAATTCAACCTTATCTGCCGATAGCTTTTATAAAACAAACAGCAATGAAAATAAATTTTTGATCAGGTACACGAAATCTGATAAAGGGCAGTTTCAATATAAGTTTCACATAGAGGGCTGTGTGAAAGTGTATGAGGGAAGTATCAATTCGATACATACTTATACTTATGTTTCGATGAACAGCGCTGTTACACCGGACAAATACATCATCGTTCCTGTGAATAAAGAAGGTTATTTTTCTTCTGATATTGAGGATGATTCTATCGGCAGTATCTCGATTATTAAAAGAGGTTCGGATGATAAGGTAATTCCATTGAAACCAATTGATATTGAAAAGAATAACTCCTACGCCTTTGACTTGAGCGAAGAGAAAGATGAATTTGTGGCTAAGGTTTCATTAAATAATAAAATAAATAAAACAAGCCGTGCCCATGCTATATCAAGCAATGCTGCTACTGTATATTTTGATTTTAACAAGAGCACTTTGAAGGAAGATACCAGGGAAATGCTAGACAAAGTGATTTGTAGAATGAAGCAAATGAATCATTTATCCGGTGCAATACTGGAGATAAATGGGTATGCGGACAAGAAGGGATCTAAAGCATCTAATTTGTATATCAGTAAGATGCGCTCACTGGCATGCAAGGATTATCTGGAAAAGCATGGGTTAAAGAAAGTGAATATCCGCATGAATGCTATGGGAAATGCAGCTGCTTTTACCACTGGTTCGGATAGTAATGAGGAGTTATATGACACCGGGGAGAAGGATAGGCGTGTTGAAATAATTGTACACTCGGATGTGTATGCAGTAAATATTTGAGGTGGTATTACTAAGATTCAATCATATTGAAAAGCTGATTAAGCGGCTTGAACTTAACGATTCAATACAGTTAATTAAATGTTAGGTATAGTCTTTCCAATAACCTATTTTTCTAAAATTGCTTTCAAATTCGTTAATCCAACTTGCAGATCATCACCAATCATTTTGTCCATATTCATGCAGAGTAACATCAAATTCATAGGATATTTCATTTTCCCATTAAATCCCCAACGCACTTTTGTCTGGTTGTTTGCCTCTGGTTCTACAGTCAGATAAGCTGTAGAAAAGCCTTCGAAAGGTTTTATAAAATGTATGTTATAATCGATGCTTTCATTATTTACCATTGCGGCAATGGTTTGTTCCCCTTTGCCTACATCTTTTTTCTCACTGTCCCAACTAGCTTTAAAACCTACTGTGCCATCAATTCCTGTGTATTCTTTTTTTGCATTGGGATCCATCTTAGCCCATTTACTAAAGTTATCTTGATTTTTTAAGTATTTGATATAGCTGTAAACAGAGTCTTTTGGCTTGTTGATAATGATTTCCCGTTCTACTGAATATTCTTTTTTAATAAATATCGCTGCAATTAATGCAACAATAAGGAGGCCTACTATTACGAAGAGAATAGTTGTAAGTATTTTCATAAAGCAAGTTTTTTGTTTAATTGAAAAACCAATATTAAGAATAAATATTCAATAATAATAAATTTTGAAAAAAGAATAATATTTTCCTATCAGCCTTCACGTTGGATTGTAGGATAGGTAAAGAATAGTGCCTGTTGAAAGCGGAAAAATAGTTTGCACCTAAGCTAAAAAAAAGGGCTGACAGGGATTGTAAGTTCCTGTCAGCCCTTTTTAATATTGAGCTTGTTTAAACTTATTTAGGCAATAAAACTGATTCCCAACAGTTAATGATTTCGACTAAAAAAGCAAAAAAAGTGGGAATCATCAACGAAGATAAAGTCCGTCATTTAATTATTCCTTTTTTAAGCGTAGGGAAACGTGGATTTAAATCGAAGGTATGCTTAGTAAAGGTTTTCTTGCTAGTACTGAAGCGTATGAAAACAGGTTGTCAGTGGCGGGAACTAAGCATAAAGGAGTACTTTTTGGAGGGGGAAGCCTGTTGGCAGACGATTTACTATTATTTTCATAAGTGGAGTATGGACGGTTCTTTCAAATTGGTATGGATCAACCTACTGAGGCAGCATAAAAAACAACTTGATTTATCAAGTGTTCAATTGGATGGTAGCCACACCCCATGCAAAAGGGGCGGATTGGCTGTAGGTTACCAAGGAAGAAAGTCCTGTAAGACCAGTAATAGTTTGTTTTTGTGTGACAACAGGGGGCAGATGCTGGCTGTGGCTAGCCCTCAAAGCGGGGAACACAATGATTTGTATAATCTTCCAGCATTATTTAAGGAGATGCTGGAATTGTTGACCGATGCCACGATAGACTACAATGGGATATTCTTGAATGCAGATGCAGGCTTTGACTGTGAAGCATTAAAAGAGACCTGTTTGGAAAGAGGAATAGAACTGAATGTAAAACCTAATGCCAGAAACATCAAGGGCAAAAAGGTTCAGTATCGATACTTTGACGAAGAATTATATAAAAGGAGGAATAAGATTGAACATGCAAATGCTTGGATTGATTCCTTTAAAGCTTTAATAATCAGATATGAAAAAAGAATAGAAACTTGGTGGGCATTACAATGGATGGTATTAATCACATTATTTGCTAGAAAAATAAAAGTTTAAACAACTTCATTTATAATACTTTATTCCGCCTTAGTAGTTGTAAAGTACTGTTGGTATTTCTTCATTACATCGGCTGGAAGTTCCTTGCCGTTGATGATTATTTTATTATTAATTATCTCCACTTTTACATTGTTCCCGTCTACCAAACCATCTTTTTTCAGTGCGTCTAGTAAGGCATCAGTTTGCGATTGTGGGTTCTTGAGAGAAACGCTCTTAGTAATGCTTTCTACACTGTCGCCATCTAATACTTTTACTTCAATAGTCTTGATATTACCCTGAGCAGGTTTTACAACGGCTGTTGTTTTGTGCATCTGAGCCAATGTGGGTGCAATTACCAGCGAAACAATGCTCATCAATTTAATAAGTATGTTCATGGAAGGGCCAGAAGTATCTTTAAAAGGATCGCCTACCGTATCACCAGTTACAGAAGCTTTGTGTGGATCTGATTTCTTATAATACATCTGTCCATTAATTTCCACTCCTTTCTCAAAGCTTTTCTTGGCATTATCCCAAGCACCACCTGCGTTGTTTTGAAAGATTCCCATCAATACGCCACTCACTGTTGCTCCTGCCAAGAAACCACCCAATGCTTCTGGGCCTAATATAAAACCAATCAACAAAGGAGATATAATGGTGATAGCACCCGGTAATACCATCTTCTTTAGAGAAGCCTCGGTAGAGATAGCCACACATTTATCATATTCAGGCTTGCCAATTCCCTCCATAATGCCGGGGATGGTTCTAAACTGACGTCTAACTTCTTCTACCATTGCCATAGCTGCTTCACCCACCGCACGAATTGCCAGAGAAGAAAAG
This sequence comes from uncultured Chitinophagaceae bacterium, assembly GCA_903895845.1. Taxonomy (GTDB): domain Bacteria; phylum Bacteroidota; class Bacteroidia; order Chitinophagales; family Chitinophagaceae; genus Parasediminibacterium. The sequence goes on along the minus strand of CAITVK010000037.1, from coordinate 5,451 downwards.
ATAAATGGTATCATTCCACCAATAAACAAAGACGACAAGACATCGGCTTTGTAAATATCTATATGTTGATTGTCGGGCATTGCGACACCCACAAAAGCAGCAAATAAAGCTAGGGAAGTAAGCGCAGCAGATGCAATAGCAAACCCTTTCCCACTTGCAGCAGTTGTATTTCCAACGGCATCTAATATGTCAGTTCTTTCACGAACTTCGGGAGCCAATTCACTCATTTCAGCAATGCCACCTGCATTGTCTGCAATTGGACCAAATGCGTCTATAGCTAATTGCATAGCAGTAGTGGCCATCATGCCAGCAGCTGCAATTGCAACACCGTATAAGCCAGCGCAAGCAAAAGAACCATAAATACCTCCTGCCAATACAAGGATTGGTAAGAAAGTACTTTCCATGCCTATCGCAAGTCCTCCAATGATATTAGTTGCATGTCCGGTGGCAGATTGACGGATAATACTCAATACAGGACGTTTACCCATAGCGGTATAATATTCTGTGATGATACTCATCAAAGTACCTACAATCAAACCTACGGCTATAGCGCCCAATACGCCATTTCTAGAGAAGGTGAGTCCGCGCAATACCATTGTTTCTGGTAATACATAGCTGACAATAAAGTAAGATGCAATGGCAGTAAGCACCATTGAGCCCCAGTTACCCATATTCAAAGCCTTCTGAACATGGTGAGTGGTAGCACCAACAGTATCACTGATCCGCACAAAGAATGTTCCGATAATAGATAAAAGAATACCTGTACCTGCAATCAACATTGGTAAAAGAATAGGGGAGAGGCCATTGAATTTATCTCCTGTGGCAATTGTTTCTTGCCCCAAAACCATGGTTGCTAATACGGTTGCAACATAACTTCCAAATAAATCGGCACCCATACCTGCCACATCTCCAACGTTGTCGCCCACATTATCTGCAATGGTAGCGGGATTGCGAGGGTCGTCTTCGGGTATTCCTGCTTCAACTTTACCAACCAAATCGGCACCAACATCAGCGGCTTTTGTATAAATACCACCTCCTACACGAGCAAATAAGGCAATGCTTTCAGCCCCTAGAGAAAAACCAGTCAATACTTCAATGGTACGAAGCATGCCTGTAGCATCGCCATCTGGAGAAAAGAAATGTTTGATGATTAAGAACAAGCCGCCTAATCCAAGTACGGCAAGTCCTGATACACCAAGTCCCATTACAGAACCTCCTGTGAAAGACACGTGTAAAGCTTTGGAGAGGCTCGTCTTGGCTGCTTGTGCAGTACGGACATTTGCTTTGGTTGCAACCCGCATTCCAATATATCCTGCTGTGGCACTGAAAACAGCGCCTACTATAAACGAAAGTGCAATTGTCCAATGACTTCCTTCATTTTTGCTGGCCATAAAGCCTAACAGAAATGCCACTATAACAACAAAGTAGCCTAGTATCTTCCACTCTGCTTTCAGGAAGGCCATTGCGCCTTCGGCAATGTAATTACTGATTTCTTTCATCCGGTCGCCGCCAGCATCTTGCTTGGCAACCCAATTGAATTGAATGAGGGTGTAAAGAAGGCCAATAACTCCCATTGCGGGAACGGCAAAAAATAATGCATTGTTCATAAGCATGCTAATCGTTTTTTATAAATTATACTAAATAAGGGAGGCAAATCTAGCGAAAACGTTTGCACATATCCAATTATTTTATTCTAACTGTTAGTACATTGGGATTTCCTATCGTACAGTTGATAGTTTTAGATTAAAAAGATATATTATTTTAATTAAAATGAAATTATTATTTATCCCTTTTTTCGGTTGGACATAATATAAAAATTTCTTTGTAATTCAATGTAGTAAAGGGTTTTGATTATTGATAATTATGTTTGACATCATAAAACAAAGAATAAGATAGTTTATTATTCTTGAAATGTACACTTACTTTTGTTTTGCAATCGAGGGTAATCAGTTACTAAGAAAGCAAATAAGTTAAGCTACTTCATAAGGCTCAAAAATATTATTCGAAGATTTTTCATATGGCAAGCAATCGTTAGAGGTCTACCTGTTTCTACAGGGAGACCCTTTTTATTTTGGCCATATCCTACACAGAAGTTTCGCCACAAAGGCTCTAAGGCAGAGAAGAAGCACAAAAATTGTTGTTAGATAGTTTGTTACAAGACTCGTAGAGTTAGGATTTTTACTGTAATTTAATTGATAGTTGTAGTTGACCGCCAAACCCAAGTTCAACTATTCTTTGCAAGGTAGAGATACGGACATCCTTAATATTGTTCTCTACTTTAGAAATATATGCCTTGTTGGTGCCACATTTTTGTGCATGTTGTTCTTGGGTTAATCCCTTTGCTAATCTGGCTTCTTGAATCAATACACCAAGTTTAAACACCTCAAATTCCTTGTCCAGTTTATCTCGTTTAGGCGAACCGATTTTACCATAATGCTCATCCTTAAACTCAGCAAGTGTTTGAATATCCTTATTTGCTTTCAAGCCGGAAATATAGGCGAGTTGTCCAAAGGGGCAACATTTTAATTATAATCTATCGCTATACGAAACTTGTAGTTTTGTAGTTGTACTTAGTTGCTTTTAGCAACAAAATAAGGTTGTTAGAGCAGGGTTTTACTTAGATAATTGTTCTAATTGTTCAATTAGGTTCAGAATTTTCTGTTTAAAGTCAGGAATATCTAATTTAATGATTTCCCACAACAATACATAATCAACTCCGGAGTAATCATGGATGATTTTATTGCGCAAATCTGCCGTCTCGCGCCATTCTATGTTAGTATGTAACATTTTAAATTCATTGGTAACTTGGTTAGAAGCTTCTCCTATTATCTCCAGGTTTCTAACAACGGCATCTTTAGTTTTCCTGTCCCTGTAAAAATCATCTTCGGTAAAATCGGTGAGGTATTCGTCAATATTGTTTATGGCTTCAACAATATCTTTTAGTAGCAATAGGTTGTTTCTTTTAGACATATATTAGTTCTGGTTCTATTTCCTTTAAAAATTCGTGTTTCAGGGCACGTTTGGAAATCAAATCTACCTTTCTTTTCAAAAGCGATTCTATTTCATAGTTAAGGTGCAAGAACCTAAATCCCATTGTGCCATTTAGTTCTACCAGTATGTCCACATCGCTATTGTCATTATTGTCTCCCCTGCTGAATGAGCCAAATAAAGCCATACTTCGCAATGGGTATTTGCTAAAAATGTCTTTCTTGTGTTGTTTTAATATGTCCAGTATTTCACTCTCCATTGATGCAAAATAACAAAAAGCACACAGATATATAAAATAAACTATTGAATGGGGGTAAATTAAATGATTATAAAATCCCTAGCAAACATATTCTACCTCTGAAATCTTTTCTTATGCCTTCCTTTTTTATACTGAAATGAAAGGCGGACTATATTTATTCAAACTTAGTAACGAGCAGTCCATGAAAGGATTCATGAACTAGACTCCAACATTCATGGACTAGTTTGGAGAACGATAAATCATGAATTGGCTATCTTAGCTAACGCAATGGTCAAGCTGTGGTTGTTTTTATAATCGGTTTTAAAAATCTTTTCTCCAACTTCAATAAATTCCAACACAAGGGCTTTTACATGGAAAATACTTTTATCCAACACAAACCCTTGTGCTTCTTTCAGTATCAGCACATCTTGACAGTACTCATCCAGCAATAATTTTTTAACGCAATGAAAAGCTGCGTTGTAAATAATAAAATGCTTTTCATTCATTGCCACTTCCTTATTTCGCTTATTGAGTATCCTATCATGCAATAACAGCAAATCCCTTTCGGTAAAATAACCAAGCCCTTCAATATAGTTTTTGGTAGACGTACCAACCAACCCAAGTAAAAGTTGGACTGTTATAAAAACAAGGGCACTGCGATTGTGGTATTCACCTGTGTTGTTTAGTGTAAATACGATGTGAGACTGGTGGGGATTATTTGCCATGAAATACAGTTTGAAGGACAAGCACATGGCTATATCCATTCAAAAGACGACTAATTAATTGATAATACCAAAGTTTATTTACTATCGTTGATTTTTCCAGCAAAGTTTCATGTCTTCATGAAACTATAAAAAATGTACCAGAGACACGAACCTTGGCGGAGACCTTACTAGCTGTTTGTCGCTTACTAGCTAAAGATTCCTTTCTTATGCCTTCCTTTTTTATGCTGCAATGAAAGGTGGACTATATTTATTCAAACTTAGTAACGAGCAGTCCATGAAAAGATTCATGAACTAGACTCCGACATTCGTGGACTAGTTGGGGAAGAAGTACAAAGAATTGTTGTTAGTTGGATGGGGTAAGTTACATGTATTCCCCTAGGTGTTGGAAAACTTGCAGTTTCGTAGCTCTAACTAGTTACTTTGGGCAACGAAATAGCCCTTCGAGGCTACAAGCCTTGTAGAGCGTGGGAGGATGCGGACTAGTTGAGATTATTGTTCGTCATATAAGGATGGCCGTCTTACAAAATCTTTATTGATAAGATACTTAGACTTATTATCTACTTTTTGAATTAATTTTCTAGCTTCTAGTTTGTTTATAATTAGTCTTACACCTCGTTTAAATGCTTCAAATCCTTTTAAATCGGTAATTTTTTCATTCTTCATCCACATCATATTGCCAATCTTATTGGCACTTGGGTACATTTCCTTTGAAAATAGATTACACTCATAAATTGTAGTTAATGCCTCCCTAGCGTCCTTCGTCAAAGCATCATAGTCTGCCCCAAATAAAGCTCTCAATTCAGCTACATAATCCTTTTTAAATAAGGCTCTATCGAGAATATAAACTGGATGAAAGGCATTGCTTACCTCATGTTTGAATATTATGTCAGCATCTTCCAATGAATTAATAGCATCTAAATGATTATTACTTTTAGTAAGTAATATGGTATATCTATCGTTTTTATTTTCTATTTCTGATTTATAGAAATAGGCAATTACCAGTTTTTGCTCGGTTGTTAACGTAGCACCATTTAACTTTTTCTCCAAATAACCACTGTATTTATCTATTAGGCTCTCCATTTTTTCATCCAAGAGTTTCCCTTTTTGTATGAATAAGGATAATTCATCTTCGGAATGAAATTTATAATAAGGAAGATCTATATTATTAGAAAGGCACTCGTTGGTTAAAGTACTCATTCCTAGTCCACGACCTTCCCATTTATTATCTATCTTCAATACTTCTGCTAATCTGGGGTTATTTGGTTTAGAATCTCCTGGTATAATCCGTCTTACAGGTATATTATGCTTAATATCTTCTAATATTAGCCTTGGCTTAAACTTGCCAGGATTTCGTATCTCAATATGTTTGTTTGGAACAATGTTAATATTTATAAATCTGTTGATTGCGTAGTCTCTATGCGCTAAAGAATTATTGATAGACTCTCTTAATAGTCTTTCAGGATATTCTGGTAAACTACTTCCCCCAAATTCAACACTTAC
>CAITVK010000036.1 GCA_903895845.1 uncultured Chitinophagaceae bacterium | reverse complement strand
GATAGTAGAGAGAACATTTTCTTGGTTTGACAATGACCGAAGATTGTGCAGGAATTATGAGTTGTTAATGGAATCCGCTGAAGAAATGGTCAAATTATCTGCTATAAAGCTTTTATTGAATAAATTTTAAACAGGCTCTTAGTTTATCTACATCAATCAATTGTCTTTTAGTAAAATAGCTCTTCTTTCAAAATAGCTTTTAAGGGTATAGGCGATTAATCCAAGCGTGATAACAGCTATACCGCCTAGCATCATCCTGCTTCCAGTGGAGTAGAAAATGAATGCCCATAATACGATTGCCACCAAAGCGGGGATAGGGTAGAGGGGCATCTTCCAGGCGAAATGATTGAGTCCCTTTCGTTTAACAAGCAATATCAATCCAATAGCCTGTCCTATAAATTGCACCAAAATACGCATAGCCAATATGGCATCTATCACATCTTTTAACCTAAATAATAGACTGAAAACAAACGCTACACTACCCAAAAACAGTAGAGAAATGTAGGGAAAGTTCTTTGTGGGATGCAGCTTGGCAAATGCCGGAAAGAAGGCGCCATCTTTTGCAGCGGCATAAGGAACGCGACTGTAACCGAGTGTGGCAGAGAAAACAGAAGCAAAAGCTACCCATAAAACCAAGACTGTGGCAATAGTTGCTGCTTGTGGTCCGGCAATACGTTGTACGAACAAACTGATGACGAACTTACTGTGCTGAATTTCTGCCAATGGTAATACCGAAGCGACACTGATGTTCATCATAAGGTACAAAACAGCGATTCCTGCAATTGAAATGAACATGCTACGGGGTATATTCTTTTGTGGATTGATGATTTCGCCGCCCAGTTGGCAGACGTTGTAATAACCTAGATAGCTATACATGGTCTTTACACTAGCGAAGCCAATGGCGGCGGCAAATGCCTGATTTACAACCAAGCCATCATTGATATGCAGGATTGGTTGCATGAAGTTGCCATGAAATAGTCCACCACCGATAATCCAACACATCGTAGCCATCACACCTACCCAAAGAAACACGCTGATCTTGCCAATACTTTCGATGTTTCTGTATAATAAAATCACGATCATTATCACGATACTTCCACTCAATATTTTACTCTGAATAGTAGATAAAGGTGTGATGTAACAGAAATATTGCGAGAAACCGATGGCAGCAGAAGCGATAACCAATGGCGCCTGAATAAGTGTTTGCCACACAAAAAGAAAACTGATTAGCTTGCCCCATTTAGTACCATACCCTTCTTTAAGAAAGTTGTAACTGCCGCCAGCCATTGGATAAGTAGACCCCAATTGACTCCAGACAGTACCATCAATGAACGCTAAGATTGCCCCTGCAATCCACGCATACAAAAAGTAAGTACCCCCCATTATTTCGGCAACCACACTCAATACAACAAAGGGTCCGATGCCCACCATGTCTATCATATTGATGGCTGTGGCTTGCAAAAGACTCACTTTTCTTTCCGAATTATCATTAATGTTCATAGCGAATAAAAATAAAGGTTTTATTTGCTCACATTACAATTATAATTTTTGTACGATGACTAGAGCATTTAATACAGTGGAATGGGCTGCGGGGAGCAATATCTATGAGGTAAATATTCGTCAGTACACGACAGAAGGAACTTTTAAGGCTTTTGCCAAACATCTTCCTCGTTTACAGGACATGGGCGTTGAGATACTCTGGCTCATGCCAATTACCCCCATTAGCCTGGAGAAAAGGCTGGGGACATTAGGTAGTTATTATGCCTGTAGCAGTTATGTGGCCATCAACCCCGAGTTTGGGAGTTTTAGCGATTTTAAGGAATTGGTAGATGAAGCCCATCAGTTAGGATTTAGGATTATTATCGATTGGGTGGCAAACCATACTGGGTGGGATCATGAGTGGACAAAAAGCAATCCTGAGTTTTACCAAAGGGATTCAGCGGGGCAATTTACTGAGCGCAATGGGTGGGAAGATGTGATAGATCTGGATTATTCCAACAGGGAAATGAAGGATTCTATGATAAATGCCATGCGTTTTTGGGTCAGGGAATTTGATATAGATGGATTCAGGTGTGATATGGCGCACTTGGTTCCACTGGATTTCTGGACAGAAGCAAGGACAGCTTGCGAGGGATTGAAACCCTTGTTTTGGCTGGCTGAATGCGAGGAACCTTCTTACCATCACGTATATGATGTTAGCTATGCTTGGCAATGGATGCACGCCACAGAAAAGTATATGAAAGGTGAAGCAGGCGTGACCGATTTATATAACGTGGTTCATTGCTACAGTCAATATCCGTTTAATGCGTTTAAGTTGTTTTTTACATCTAACCACGATGAAAATAGCTGGAATGGAACCGAATATGAAAAATATGGTAATGCAGCCAAACCGTTGGCCGTGTTTACGAATACATGGAGTAGTGGTATCCCGCTGATCTATTCTGGTCAGGAATTGCCTAATAGAAAGCGATTACAATTTTTTAATAAAGATGAAATCAACTGGCAATATCCAACGGAGTTACACGGATTTTACAAGATTTTATTAGCGCTTCACAAGACAAATGCGGTTGCCAAGGGAGAAACCTTTATACTTCCCTCCAACAGTAATGGTATCATTTCATTTCTTAGAAAGTATGAAAATGAAATTACATTGGTTATCATCAACCTCAGTAGCACCAATCAGATAAGTGTGATTGTAGACAATCCTTGGATTGAAGGCACTTTTGAGAATGTATTCTCGGGACTGCAATATCAATTTAAAAACAAAGAACGGTTTGAGTTGATGGGGTTTGATTATATCGTTTGCAGGAAGGTTTAGGCAAATGTTGATTAGATTCTTCCCTAAATTGCTTTCAACCCCAAAATACAAATCCTTCGGCTACAGACCGAAGGATTTGTATTTTGGGGTTGAAGTATAAAGCAGATTTGTGGAGGAATAGTCCAAAACTAGTTATAATGCATACTACAAAATCTTAGTATGTTATCGACAACCTAGCTAGATATTTGAGCTCTCTTCGGTAGCCGCGGGGGTTTCCTCAGCAGCTTTCTTAATCTCATACTTTATCGTACTCGTTTCTTTATCTAGTACAGCTAATAACGTATCACCACTTTTTATGTGCATATTCAATATCTCTTCTGCCAATGGATCTTCCAGATACTTTTGAATGGCTCTATGCAATGGTCTTGCGCCAAAATGAACATCATAACCTTTCTCAGCAATAAAATCTTTTGCTTCATCAGTTATCTGCAAGGTATAACCCATATTTGCCAGACGTTTATAAACGCCTTGCATCACAATGTCTATGATTACAAAGATGTTTTCTTTGGTTAATGAATTGAAAATAACAACGTCATCAATTCTATTCAAAAACTCAGGAGAGAAAGTCTTCTTCAAAGACTTTTCAATAACAGCTTTATTGTTTTCTTCCTGATTCTGCATTCTGGTGGCAGTTGCAAAACCAACACCATCACCAAATTCTTTCAATTGTCTAACACCAATGTTTGATGTCATAATGATAAGACTGTTCTTAAAGTCAATTTTTCTACCCAATCCATCTGTCAACTGACCATCATCCAATACTTGCAATAGTATGTTGTAGATGTCTGGATGCGCTTTTTCAATTTCATCCAACAATATAACAGAATATGGCTTACGGCGAACCTTCTCGGTAAGCTGTCCACCTTCTTCATAACCAACATATCCCGGAGGGGCACCAATTAAACGAGTGACAGTAAACTTTTCCATATACTCACTCATGTCAATGCGTATCAAGGCATCCTCGCTGTCAAACATATATTTTGCAAGGCTTCGTGCAAGTTCTGTTTTTCCAACACCGGTAGGTCCCAGGAATATAAAGCTACCAATTGGTTTCCTTGGATCTTTCAAACCAACACGATTACGTTGAATCGCTTTAGTTACCTTACTGATTGCGTCTTCCTGACCAATCACCATTCCCCTCATGTCCTCACTCATCCTACGCAACTTCTCTGTTTCAGCCTGAACCATCCGCTTAACAGGAATGCCCGTCATCATACTGATTACTTCAGCAATATTGTCTTCGCTGATAGGGTAGCGCTTGTGTTTGCTATCTTCCTCCCACTCGCCCTTTGCTTTCTCAAGTTCTTCACCGAGCCTCTTTTCTTTGTCACGAAGGCTCGCTGCCTCTTCAAAGCGTTGACTTTTTACTACCTTATTCTTTTCAATCTTTACTTCTTCAATCTGTTTTTCAAGCTCGATGATTGTTTCTGGTACATTAATGTTTTTCAAATGCACCCTTGCACCCACTTCATCCAATACATCTATTGCTTTGTCGGGTAATAAACGATCTGTCATGTAGCGGTCACTCAGCTTTACACAAGCTTCAATGGCTGCATCATCATAGTTTACGTTATGATAATCTTCGTATTTACTCTTGATGTTTGTTAATATCTGAATGGTCTCATCAACACTTGGTGGCTCAATCAAAACCTTTTGAAAACGACGATCCAATGCACCATCTTTTTCAATAAACTGACGATACTCATCCAACGTAGAAGCACCAATACATTGCAATTCTCCTCTAGCTAAAGCAGGTTTGAATATGTTGCTTGCATCTAAGCTTCCGCTTGCACCGCCGGCACCAACAATGGTATGAATTTCATCTATAAACAAAATTACATCCCTATTCTTCTCCAGTTCGTTCATGATGGCCTTCATCCTTTCCTCAAACTGGCCGCGGTATTTAGTACCAGCAACCAATGCCGCCAGGTCCAAAGAGATAACTCTTTTGTCAAACAATACACGGCTCACTTTACGTTGAATAATACGCAATGCCAGTCCTTCTACAATTGCAGTTTTACCAACACCCGGTTCTCCTATCAGTATGGGATTGTTTTTCTTTCTTCTGGAAAGTATCTGAGACACCCTTTCTATCTCTACCTCACGACCTACAATCGGATCGAGAGTACCTGCTTCGGCCATTTTAGTAATATCCCTGCCAAAGTTATCCAACACAGGCGTCTTGCTTTTTGCTGCTGCGCCCGGTTTGCCGCTTTGTGGAGCGTTACTTTTGGGTTGTTGATAACCACCACCTCTCTTGTCATCTTCAAATTCTTCGTCATTGTCATCAGGAAATTCGCTTTTAGGATTGATAGCACTGCCTACCATTCCCAATTCGTTTCTAAACATGTCGTAATCCACGTCAAATTGATTTAAAATCTGTGTAGCAATATTTTCTTTATTCTTCAGGATGCTCAGCATCAGGTGTTCTGTTTCCACCAAAGGACTTTTAAGTGCCTTGGCTTCCAACACCGTAACCCTGATTACTTTTTCGGCCTGTTTCGTTAAAGGCAAGCTGTTGATGTTGGCAATATTTTTACCTGTCTTGTCTTTTACTGCCAATTCTATTTCTTTGCGCAATTCGTACAGGTCAACATTAAGGCGTTGTAATACTTTGATAGCCGTATTTTCGCCATCTCTTATCAAGCCTAATAAAAGATGTTCTGTACCGATGAAATCATTTCCTAGGCGGAGCGCTTCTTCTCTACTAAAGGATATTATTTCTTTTACTTGTGGTGAAAAGTTGTTGTCCATGTAATTTATTTAATTTCGTAACGTACAGTTGTACAATAGTAACGAATATTTTTGAAATAAAGATTTGTTGTTTTATTCACATTGTGTTAATCTAAAAAAAATGGAATTCAAAATTGATACCAAGGAGAAATTTACAGTCATTGAGCTTTTGGAACCAAGTATTAATGCCAATATGGCTGTGGAATTGAAAAATGCCTGCCTAATCTGTTTGGACAAGGAAGTAAAGAACGTAGTACTTAATCTGGGGAAGGTAGAAACGATTGAGATAGCGGTGACGCAGGCGGTGGTAGACCTGCAACAAAGTTTTTATGATGCCAATGCTAGCTTTGTTATTTGCCAGATGCAACCCACGGTGTTGCAAGTATTTGAGGCGGAAGAACTGGATGAAATGCTTAATCAGACGCCAACTGAAAGTGAGGCCTGGGATATTGTGCAGATGGAAGAAATAGAACGCGAACTGCTGGACGGAGATGATTTTTGTTTTTAGCAAATTATTTTGTTAAGGCGGCAAAAATATATTATCATTGTAAAAATTGTAATATATCTATGGTTTGAAGCCAGTTAACTGGTCTGGAATCCTAAATTAAATTTTTATTGGCGATGTTTGGAGTTACTATATTAGGCAATAATTCGGCTGTTCCAGCATATAACAGGCATCCTACTGCCCAGATAGTAACTATTCACGATCAATTATTGCTATTTGATTGTGGCGAAGGCACACAGATGCAGATTGCCAAATACAAAATACGCTGGGGCAAAATCAAATACATATTTATCTCTCATTTGCATGGCGACCATTATTTCGGACTTATTGGTCTCATTACAAGTATGTGTCTTCTTGGCAGGGAGGACCCGTTACATATTTATGGTCCTGCTTTGTTGAAGGATATTATCTTCTTGCAATTGAATGCGGCAGCTACAACCGTGCCTTTTGAAATTATCTTTACCCCGCTTACATCCGATGGGGTAGTGGTGGACGAGAAAAGATTCACTGTTGCGTGTTTTGCTACCAAGCATCGCATAGAGTGCAGGGGATTTCTGGTGAGGGAAAAAAGAAAGCCACGTAAAATCAATAAGGATTCTATTCAAAACTATCATATTCCTACGGCTTACTATGACAGGCTGAAAGATGGGGAAGATTATGTGACCAAAGAGGGCGAAGTAATCAAGAATGAATGGGTGACCATTGAGAATTCTCCTGGTAGAAGCTATGCATTTTCTGGTGATACACTTTATGACCCTAATGTGGCAGAGATGGTGAAGGGGGTGAGTTTGTTGTACCATGAATCTACTTATCTGAAAGCGATGGGCGACAATGCTGCCAAGCGTTTTCATTCAACTACGCATCAGGCGGCATCTATTGCATTGCAAGCAGGTGTTTCTAAACTGATTATCGGGCATTTCAGTAGTAAATATGAGTTGTTGGATGTGTTTTTACAAGAGGCGAGAGAGGTATTTGAGAATACATATCTAGCGACAGAAGGGGCTACGCATCGCATACAGTTTTAATAAATAGTACAATTTTTTAAAATAGTTTTGGCTGTTCAGAAACTACTCCTATATTTGCACTCCCAAAACGGGAAAGGGAGTTTAGCTCAGCTGGTTTAGAGCATCTGCCTTACAAGCAGAGGGTCGGCGGTTCGAACCCGTCAACTCCCACAGAATAAAAGGGTTTCAAGCAATTGAAACCCTTTTTCGTTTTCTTAAGTGTACGTCCGAATCTTATTCTTTTACTAGAAAATCTTGCATGATTACCCTCCAAATCTTTAGTTAACTTCTGAAAATAGCTCAAATTGCAATTGATTTGCCTTAAATTGAATTTGATTGTTCTTAGATTGAATTTGATTGTTCTTAGATTGAATTTGATTGTTCTTAGATTGAATTTGATTGTTCTTAGATTGAATTTGATTTGTCCTAGATTGGATTTGATTGGTCCTAGATTGCATTTGATTGTTCCTAGATTGCATTTGATTGTTCTTAGATTGCATTTGATTGTTCTTAAATTGAATTTGATTGTTCCTAAATTGAATTTGATTGTTCTTAAATTGATTTTGATTGTTTTTTTAAGAAAGAGGAGGATTAGTTATGAGTTGTGTAGGATTATCTAATTGGCGTGTAAACTTTTTTTAAGACGATACAACGGGACAAAAACCTACCTCCTACCTCCTCCGAGGAGGAGAAAAGCGAATGGGGTTGCAGATGATTTGAGGTTTATAGATTGATTTATGCTTCTGTCTTCATTTTTATTTATGATTCTGTCTTCACTTTTATTTTCTCTGTAATCTTCTCCGAAATCTTATCTGTAATCTACTATGTTCTCCATGAAGGAGTAGAAGAGGAGGAAGTGATGAGTGGTTGTGAGTGGATGTGTTAAGTTCGGTGGATTGAAGTTTTGTAAATTCATTGTAGGATTATCTAATTGGCGTGTAAACTTTTTTTAAGACGATACAACGGGACAAAAACCTACCTCCTACCTCCTCCGAGGAGGAGAAAAGCGAATGGGG
>CAITVK010000035.1 GCA_903895845.1 uncultured Chitinophagaceae bacterium | reverse complement strand
GTTTGACAATGACCGAAGATTGTGCAGGAATTATGAGTTGTTAATGGAATCCGCTGAAGAAATGGTCAAATTATCTGCTATAAAGCTTTTATTGAATAAATTTTAAACAGGCTCTAAGTTCGATAAAGATTTTACTTCCTCAATAGTCAATGGTTCTTTTTTTGGAGATTTAGTTTGCAATTTCACTCTTTTAAATGGATTCTTACTAATTATGTCATGATCAGTTGCTCTTTCAAAAATTGCTTTAATTTTGATAAGTACACATGATGCTGAAACATCAGTCATTTTCTTTTTTCCAACAAGTGGTATTTCTTTTTGAAGATATTGATAAAACTCAAAAGCCATTTGAGGGGAAAAGTCTTTAATCTTCACTTTTTGTTGCTTTGTATAATCTATATAGTTCTTAAAATGAGTTATGGATTTTTTGTAGTTTCTAATTGTTCCATCACCTAAGTTTTTAATTTCCAGAAGTGATTCATAGTGTTTATTGATGTAGTCAACTAACAAGTCTGGTTCATTAATTACAATTTCTTTTTTTGTAATTTTATCCCTTATTTCTTGTGGGGTAAAGTGTTTATAATCTTCTTCATTGTAACGGTACTTCAACCCTTTAAACTCTTCATTCACTTCGAGGATTTTTGAATTAATTACTGAGTTCTTAGAGTTATGCAATTGGCTGAACTCATCCCAATTTTTAAGTTCTTTTTCCTCAATTGCAACATTGAGATTTGCTTCTGCTTTTACACCATTTTTGGATACTCGCAGATAAATAGGTATCAAATTGTTCTTTATACTTTTCTTCGCAACATTAGGGAAGAATAAAATTTTTGCTTGTTTCATAATAAATAATTTTCGGTGAAGAAATTCTACTTTGGTGACAGATTGGTGAAGTAAATTCCGACGAAAAGTGATTTATTACGAAGTATGATGAAACAAAAATCCCTGTAACTCAATGAATTACAGGGATTCTGTGGTGTAGTGAAGTTGTATTTGTGACCGCGTTAGGATTAAGGACATTACACCACATAGCCCCTAATTTCGCTACAATTCAATACAGATAAGGCTTTCAAAAAACACCATAGTGCATACAAATGTGCATAAAAGCATCAAAATAACCTAAATGTTTACCCCATTGTTTACCCCACTTTGCACTTAAAAGCGTATATTTACACATAATAAAAAGTAAGCAATGACAAGTGTAGAGATAGTTTGCCGTAAAGATAAAGTCAATAAGAAAGGTCTAGCACCAATTAATTACCGTTTAATAAAAGATAGAAAAGTGAGTTATTTGGCTTCTGGCACAATGATTCCATTGGAGAATTGGGATTTTGAGAAGAGCAGGTTGAAAGCCAAGCATCCAAATAGTGTTAGAATAAACAATGATTTGTTTACAAGGTTATTAGAGTTGCGAGGCGAAGTAATCACGAGTGAAACCGCAACCAAGTCCCTTACCACCAAGCAGCTACGAAGCAAGTTATATGGTAATAAGCCAACAGACTTTTTTGTGATAGCTGAGGAAGTGTTAGAATCCTATGAAAGTGATGGCAAAGTAGGTACACATGATAAATGCAAGTCAATCATCAATAAGTTTAGGACTTACAATAAAGACCAAAATATATTCTTTCAGGATATTACTGTCGATTATCTTACAAAGTATGAAAAATACCTTCGTGTCAATTTGGGCAACAAAACAAATACCGTACACAAGGATTTAAAGTTTATCCGCCGCATATTCAATGAAGCCATCAAAAGGGATATAATTGAAATGCACATTAGCCCTTTTTATAAGTTCAAAATCAAGTTGGAAAAAACATCAAGAACTTTCCTCACAGATGATGAATTGTCTTTAATAGAAAATCTTGAAATGAAGGCAGGTTCACTTATTAAATGCCATAGGGAAATGTTTGTGTTTGCTTGCTATGCAGGTGGGCTTCGTGTATCAGATGTTTTAAAGCTAAAGTGGGGGCATTTAGACGGTGATTATCTACTTATTGACATTAAAAAGACAAGGGAGCAATTGCGTTTAAAATTGCCAGATGTGGCAGTTAAAATAATTAAAAGCTTCCAAAAAGAAGATGACTTGCCAAATAACTATATCTTTCCAGTGTTAGAAAACGGTTTGGACGAAAAAGATGCAAGGCTTTTTGATAATGCAATTACTTGTGCAACTTCTTTAATCAACAAGAATCTAAAATTTATAACTAAAAGAGCAAAGGTCGAAAAAACAATAAGCTTTCACATCAGCCGTCACACCTGGGCAACGAAGGCTTTGAGGTTGAAAGTTCCTATTGAAATAGTATCAAAAATATTAGGTCACGCTAATTTAAGGGAAACAATGATTTACGCAAAAATTGTAGATACTCAAATGGATAACGCAATGGATTTATTTAACTAAAAAAAAATAATGCAACCCACTTTCACGCGAATCAATCACGCTCTTCATAATTCTTTTGAATATTACAATATTGATAGAATAAGAGATTACCTAATTCGTTTTTCGGGCAAAGAGAAGTGGCATACTACCCCAGACACTTTAGAGTTTTATTATAATTTTACACTCGATTCCCACGCCGATATGGAAGAGGAGATTTGCCAAGTGATAAATACTAATAATGCAAATACGCAAGTCCATTTCTTCGAAAACCTAAAAGAGTGGCTTACAGACTTTAGGATAGAACGTGTAAACAGACAACAAATCATATTTGAAATAGAAAAGTACAACACCAGAAAATATGAGGATTTTAAAAAAGATACAGAAATCGAAGTTGCAAAGTTTAGGCAAACGCCAAATTTTACAAACTATAAAAACCTAGAGCCTTACACAGAAACAGATAGGCGAAATAGTCCTTTGAGTAAATACTTATTTATTTTCGACAACACCCCATTCAGCAGTGTTGTTATAAACCACCACTATTATTGTATTGAAAATGACCCTTTATTGCTTGATGTTTTTTATTTGCAAGAGTACATAAACAAGATTACCCCAATATTTGACAATCTAAGGCGCATTATTACAAAATATGTTGTTAGATACGATGAAGGGAAAATATTACCTAATAATCAAATTCAATTCGAAAAGCAATTGGCACTTCCAGTACCAAAGGAATCAGAAACAAAAAGTTTGGCAGCTTCAAATAATGATTCTATCAAGCGAGAAGCTTTAGCAATTTTCATAAAAGAGTTAACTTACAA
Organism: uncultured Chitinophagaceae bacterium; assembly: GCA_903895845.1. Classification (GTDB taxonomy): domain Bacteria; phylum Bacteroidota; class Bacteroidia; order Chitinophagales; family Chitinophagaceae; genus Parasediminibacterium. The sequence continues at coordinate 19,606 of CAITVK010000035.1, read as the reverse complement.
TTACCCCCATCAAACGTCCGCTTTCAATTTCAAGTATACAATGAAACAAAATTTAGATTATTTGATATTGGAAGTTTTAGACAATCTAATTGTAATTGGCAAAGATGAAAGGTTGCATTATCTAAACAGGGTACATTACGAGATAGCAGATAAAAGGCAATATGTAAATGCTTACCAAAAAGACATAGATGTTTGGTTAGAACAATTTGGGTTCACTTCAGAAGAAGAAATTAGGCTAGGTACAAAACAAAATGAACTGTATACTATTCTCAACAGCGATCCCCCGACAATGGATGAAGAATATGAAAAAGATTTTAACCGTGATACACAAACTATTCAATGGGATTTTTACGGCTTCTATTATGGTTTCTATATAGAGGCTGCAATAGACTTTTTAGAAATTCAAATTGCTTTACTCAATCCCACACAAACTACAATTTTGAAAGACCCAATTATTAAGGAAAATCCCAAACTCAAAACTAACCTTTCAGTTCCCCAACTATCTTATCTTTTCAAGATGCTAATGGATTGTAAGCCAGCTATTCTTGATGTAAAATCAAATACAGAAGTGTATCGCTTTATTGAATCAAACTTTACAACTAAAGGAAAAGATGATGGACCCACTGTTGCAAGTTTAAATAATCATTACAGCAAAGTTGACAAAGAAGTAGCTAATTTTTGGGTAGAAAAGTTGAAAAAGATGCTTGCAGATGCCCGTAAAGAATAGTTTTTTGCATAGCCAAAACCCTTTGCTGTATTGAGTTACAGCAGGGGTTGTACAACCCCTTACAACCCTTTTTACTGCACCCATTTACACACCTTTACAATGTTCAATTAAATAAAACGAACATTAAATAAGCAAATTATGGAAGTTATTACAATGCAGTCAGAAGCTTACTTAGCCATCATTGGCAAAATAGAAGCAATCAACACACGCCTTAGTACAAGAGAAAAAGAACCAACTGAAAAGTGGTTAGACAATCTCGAATTGATGAACCTCTTAAAAGTATCAAAGCGCACCGCCCAATCTTACCGAGACACAGGCGTTATTACATTCTCGCAGGTAGGCAGCAAAATCTATTACCGTCTTTCAGATGTGGAAGACCTACTAAAAAAGCACACCGTAAAAGCTTTTAAAAAGTAAGCCCCTTTTCTCCGCTCATTTCAAACAAACTTCTTTCTTTCCCCCCTCTCATTTTGAGAGGGGCAGGGGGTGAGGTATGCAAATTATTTCTTCATTTTCACTACATAAAACTTCATTGTATGCTACGCAATACTTGTACCCTTCCTTTGCCAAAGCAAAAAGAAGAGAGAATAGTAAAACCCGCTATCCCAGCTGCTTATGCCACTTGGCTCAATAGCCTTCCTTGGGGTTTCTACTGCACCTTCACCACCCGTTACCAAATGTCTATTCATTCTGCCCGCCGTTCTATGGATAGGCTACAATCGCTCTTAGAGTGTCAGTATCTAGAAAAGCCTACTATCTTTTGGGCAGCAGAGCCTTTCGATACCAAATATGGTTGCCACCTTCACGCATTAATTGAGATAAAAAGTAAAACCAAAAAAACAATCATTCACATCAAAGACGCTTGGCAGATAGTAAGTAAGGGCAAAGGACTAAAAGAATACAACAATACCACCATCAAGCCCTACAACCGTTTTAAAGGTGGTCATTTCTATGTTTCTAAGTATCTTTTTAGGTTTAATGCTGAATATAATTTACTATAATTACAATAGGTGTTAGTAAAAAACGCATTCCACAATAGCCATCAACATGCAAATCCCATTTCTTTGTATTACATTGCCCGTTTATAAATTACTTTGAAGGATGCCTGCGAAGATTCTCGATAACTCAATAGAAAAATATCAGCTTAAACAAGTTCTAAATGAACTTCTAATTTCTAATGAATATTCTCAAATATCCATTTCCACTGGCTATTGGGATTTGCCAGGAATGGTTGAAATATTTGAAGGGCTTTCGTTTTTTTTAAATCGTAGTGATGTAACTTTTAGGTTGTTATTGGGCGAAGAGCCAAGCGTTAAATCCTATCAACTAAGCAATAAGATTAAACCAGATCCAAACTTCCCTGATAAATATTTAAAAATCGATTTGGAAGAGCTTGAATTAAAGCCAGAATTTCAAAAGGTAACTGACTTGTTATCAAAATTTCTAAAAAAAAACGAATCGGGATTTGCAAAGTTTCAAGTAAAAGTTTATAAAAAGAATTTTCTTCATGCAAAATGCTACATTTTCGGTAGTGAGAAAGAAAACGCAATTGGTATAATTGGTAGCTCTAATTTCACAAAGAAAGGGTTGGTTGATAATTCAGAATTAAATCAGGTTGAAGACAACAACGCCACTGTTAATTATCAAAGACTAACTCAAATTCAGCACCCATCACATCGAAGTTGGTTTGAAAATCTATGGAATCAAAGTGAGGAGTGGGATTTACAATTTAATAGCGAAGTGATTGGATTAAGCCAATTTGGCAATCTTTCTTATTCTCCTTATGAAGTGTACATAAGAATACTTTATGAAATATATGGTGACGATATAGAGATAGAAGAACAGATAAAGCTTGAAGAAAAGTTTGTAAAGAAAAACACACTTACAGTTTTCCAACAAGAGAGTGTCCGCAAGGCATTAAACAGATTAAATGACAAGCGCATTGGCATGTGCCTGATTGGCGATAGTGTTGGTTTAGGAAAGTCCTATATAGCAAGGGATATTATAGAACAATACGGTTATTTTGAGCGAAAGAATGTAGTAATCGTTTGCCCAGCTTCATTACGTAATGATTGGGAGAATCACATGAGAGAAATTACAGTAAATGCTGCTGTTTATTCCATTACAGAATTTGCCGTTGATAATAGTTATAGCAAAATCCTACTTGATTTATCAATCAAGAAAAGGGTTTCAAACACAGGTTCTTCTATAGATTTATTGGTTATTGATGAAAGCCATAATCTAAAAACTCAAGGTAGCAAATCTTTTCAAAACATACTTAATATAATTACTGATAAAAATTATTGCAAAGAACTTCCAAAGGTGTTGATGCTATCTGCTACACCTGTAAACAACGGTGTGAAAGATTTAGCAAATCAGATTTTATTGGCAAAAGGTGGTGACGAAAAGTTTTTTACATCCTATGGAATAGACAATTTAATGGGGCTATTTGCAAATACGCAAAAGCTATTTAAGAAACTAAATAATGAAGATGTATTTAGTGAACTATATCCTATTCTAAATAAAATAATGGTAAAACGCACCAAGCATCAGGTAAAGAAAGACTTTCCAGATGCAACCCTAAATGGGAAGCCGATTGTTTTTCCTAGTGAAGTTTTGCAGAACGAACTATATGAGCTAGATAATAAACAAATAAGGAAAGTAATCAGTAAAAGCTTAAAAGAATTAAGTGAAACTAATATCCCTTTGTATGATGCTTTTACAAAAGACCTTACAGTACAAGAAGAAGAGGAATTAGAAATACAGGGTGTATTGGATTTCTTCAACAATTTTGAGGCTAAGAAATTAAAAATGAAAAATGAGATTGAGTTTCAGTCAGTGTTTCATTTTATGGATAGGGCTATCAATAATTTAAAGCTAGTTCCATACAGTTACCTGAGTGAGAAAATTAATAAAACAGAATTTGAAGAAGTACAAGCAAATGCAAGAAAGAATTTAACTGGAGTAATGAAAGTTACCATGTTTAAATCCTTTGACTCTTCAATACATACGTTCAGAAAAAGAATAGAAAAATACAGTACTTACCTTCTAAACTTTGAGCAACTTTTTTTTAGCCAGAACAAAGTTGTAAAACCAGAAATTATTCAGAAAGCAATTGCAAAGCATGAATTAGATGAGTTTAGCGATATAGATGTAATAGAACTGATTGCGGATGAAATAGATATTTATAACGAGCGTGAGGCAACAAAAAAACAAAAAGATAATACATACAGGATACAGCCTGCAGAGATACCTATTGTGCATGAAGATTACAATATTGACACTTTAAATGCTGCAATAAATCAAGACAAAGAAATAATTGAACTAATTATTCACGTTTTAGGCAATATTAATCCCGATTCAAAATTAAATAAACTGAAGGATCTATTAACTGATTTGAAAGGACAGAAAGTATTGATTTTCTCCTATTTTGCTACTACTGTCGATTATTTGAAAGAGGCTTTTACAAACGATTATTTGGCTGAATTAGAAATATCTAATGAGCAAATTGCTTTTTTGAAGAGTAAAAATGGAAAAGATAAATCTGCCTTCGTACAACGTTTTGCACCAGTTGCGCAAAAACAAGAAAGAATAAATGGCAAAATAAATGGTAGAGAAGAAATACAAATCTTAATATCTACCGATGTATTGAGTGAGGGGCAAAACTTGCAGGATTGTGGAATTATTATCAATTATGACCTTCACTGGAATCCTGTAAAAATGATACAACGTAATGGCCGTATTAATCGTTTGGGTTCAGTTTTTAATGAAGTTCACATACACAACTTTCTACCGGAAGGTCAACTAGAGCAATTTTTAAAATTAATTCAACGGTTACAAGATAAAATTAAAATCATTGGTGGTAGTGTGGGTATTGATAGTAGTATATTAGGTGAAACTATCACTGATAGACAATTTGGGCTTATTGCCGATATTTATTCAGCAGATGTTACCAAACAAAAAGAAGCAGTTGAGAAATTAGAAAGAGAAAATGAATTGGCTTTTGATGAAGTATTCGAAAATGACCTTCGGGAGTTTATGCGTAAAGCAACTGATACTGAAAAAGAATATATCCAAAGTATGAATTTACAGAAATGGATTGAACTTCCTTCAATAGATGAGAATAGTAAGGTAATGGCATTTCATATAGACAAAGGTGTTTTTGAATTTATCAAGAGTGATGGCAGACGTGTGGAAAAAGAACCCAATCAATTAAAGATTTTGAATCTATTAAGAAGTTTTGACAAAGAAAGACAAACAGTAAAGCTTTCTGCGAATAATAGAAAAGAATTAATTGAAAAGGGAATGAAGGTTTTTGAGGCTGAAAGGGCTTATCAAACTACCTTAGAGGGCATAGACCTTTCAGAATTTATGGGTATTAAAAGTACGGCTGGTGGCAATAGCCTAAAGCCTGCAAAGGAACAACTACTAAAATTGTTAAGCGAAAACACCGAACGATATTCAATAGATAATATAAATAGGCTTCAGAAACTAATTACTTCACGTAACCTCTCTTTCGAAAACAGGTTACGTTCATTCCTAAAAACAAACAACCAACAAGTAAATATAGATTTGTTAGATACATTGGCAATACAGAGTGTACATTTAGTAAAGGATGAGGCGGTAGTAACGCCACCTAACCCTGTAATGTGGTATGGCTATTACCCAATTATAAATAAAGAAGAAGCGTAAATGACCGTTCAGCAATTAGTAGAAAATAAAGACACTTTAAACTATCAGCAGATTTGTACTGCATTGATAGAAACCTTTCGTGTAAATGAAAAAATTAATTGGGAAAGTATATTGCCTGCACAGCAGCAACAAGACTTATTTGGGGGCGAGACCTTACGTTTAGTCGCAGAACATCCTATCTTATCTAAACAAAAAGATATACGCCCAATTGCATTAAAGAGAGGTAGTATATCGCAAATGCTTTTCTTTTATATTACCCTCAATGATACCAAACTAAGCAAAAAAAATATACAGGATGTAACTAAAAAGTTCATTAGTGGTGGCGATGCGAATAGGTATATAGTCTGGTTCTTTGGCAATAAAGAAAATACAGAACTTAAAGTCGTATTGAGTGCCAAAGAAGGCAAAAAAGTAGTGCTAAAAACATTGCCTTTTGGTGTAAATCAACCCTACTATAAAACCTATAATTTCATACTAAATGAGGTTCTACAAAAAGTAAATCAACTTTTTGTAGAACCAACAGACTTATGGAAGGCACTTTGGAAAGCCTTTGATATTTCTATTATCAACCGAAATTTCTATAATGAAATCAGGGATGCTTTCATTAGTTTATTGGCACAACTTAAAAAAAGTGGGAATCCTTTTGTAACAGATGAAGACCGTGTGCAGTTTGCCATTCGATTGATTGGACGAATTATCTTTTGTTGGTTTCTAAAACGTAAAGATGTTTTATCCGATGAAGCTATTTCTTCATCTACAATCAAATCATACCATCAAAAGAATTATTACCATGATTTGTTGGAACCCCTATTCTTTGATGTCTTAAACACACCCGATAAAGAACGAAAAGCTGGCTTACCTAAGATTATAGCCAAGTACCCTTTCCTAAATGGTGGGTTATTCGAGGCACAACACAATGATTTTAAAGACCATTTGTTATTAGACATTGATAATGATTGGTTTTATACGCTGCTTTCAAAAACATTGGAGCGGTATAATTTTACGGTTGACGAAAATAGCAGTAGTAATGAAGAAATTGCCATCGACCCAGAGATGCTTGGTAGGATTTTCGAGAACCTATTGGCTGAACAAAACCCTGAAACAGGTGAGAGTGCCAGAAAAGCAACAGGGTCTTTCTACACCCCTCGGGAAATAGTGGATTATATGGTGGAGCAAAGTATTTGCGAGTATTTAAAAACGGCTTTGTCTTTGGATGAAAAATCAAATACAGCTATTGAAGATTTTGTTCACACACAAATCTTACCAGATGCTTTAGGTAAATATGAAGAAATAATAAGCAATGAACTCAATAAAATAAAAGTGCTTGACCCTGCTTGTGGCTCAGGTGCTTTTCCCATTGGCATTCTCCAAAAAATTGTTGCATTAAAGCAGCAGTTACACCCCAAAACAAAAAATTACAAATTAAAATTAGACACAATACAAAACAGTATTTATGGCGTAGATATACAACCAATGGCAGTAGAATTAAGCCGTTTGCGTTGTTGGTTGAGTTTGGTGGTTGATGAAGACCCGAAGGATATAAAGGCATTACCCAATCTGGATTTCAAGTTTGTATGTGCGGATAGTTTAGTAGATGTACCACTTATTGAAGGCTACACTACAGATGCTTTAGATAAAAATTTAAAAACTTTAGAAGATAATGTTGAGCAATATTTTTCCCCTGATTATAAAAACAAAAAGAAAATTAAAACCGAGATAGAAAATAGCCTTCTTGGAATTAGCAAATTTTATCATAACATAATTGCGAGTTACATAACAAAAATAAGGCAAGAAGAAAAAACAGCAAGCTCTGCTAGAATAAAGCAGCTAAGAGAAAGTATGTTAAACTATTTTCAAATGGATGCAAAGTGGAATAGTTATGATAATATTTTTAAGAATAAAAAGGTTGATTTTTTTAATCCAACATTCTTTTTTCCATCTGCAAAAAATGGGTTTGATATTGTAATTGGAAACCCTCCGTATATTGGTGCAATTGCTCAAGACCCTGACCACAGAGAAATGTTGAGTAAATCAAAGGATTATATAACGCTACATCAGAAATGGGATTTATATATTGCCTTCATTGAAAGAGGAATAAGATTGTCAAAAAAAGGGGTTACTTGTATGATTGTTCCATATCCGGTCACAAATCAAACCTATGGTAAAAAGCTTAGGGAGTTTATTTTAACGGAAAATGATTTATTAGAAATATCAAACTTGTCAGGTAATAAAATTTTTGAAGAAGCAACCGTTACAAATTGCATCTTGTTTGTAAGGAATGGCAAAACAGATAATGATAAGATTCGTATTTCAAAATTGAATGATGGCTCTATTTCAGTCGTTGACAGTATTTCAATAAATAGTTTGGTTAATGACGAGAAAACTTTTGTTTGGAATATTTCAAACAAAAAGTCATTTTCTTTCACAGGGGAGAACTTTGTAAATCTTGGGAATTACTGTTTTATTAGTAAAGGAATGGTATTAAATGCTGATGAAATTAAATCAAAAGGTTTATTTATAAAAAATGATTTGATAAGTGAGTTTGAAACAAAGATTAATTGTAAAGCTTATACTGAAGCTAAGTTCATTGAAAAATATAAAATAAATAAAACATTTTTCCTAGAATGGGGAACTAAAAGAGTACCTGATTTAGTTAGCCGACCAACATTTCCAGAATTGTATGAGAGTCCAAAGATTATGGTTTCAAAAATAGGGAAAATAAAGGCTACAGTTGATTTTACGAATATTTATTGTGACCAAACAATTAGAGTTTTAGTGCTATGGAATGATTTGAAGGGTTTGAAAAATAAGAGTATTGACAATAGTGTGAAAAGGTATCAAAGCAATAGTAGAAAGACTCTAGAAGAAAATTCTTCACAAATTTCTTTAAAATATTTGCTGGCTGTAATAAACTCTAAATTAGCTGACACACTATTAGACCAAATTAGGGGTAATGGAAATATAGATATAAACCCAGAATATTTAAAGAATATTCCTATTCCTAAAATTTCATTTCAAAGGCAAAAAGTTTTTGAAATTATAATTGATTTTATTCTTGCTTTAAAAGAAAATGAGGTAGATTCTCAATTTTTTGAACGTCTTATTGATGCAATGGTTTATGAGTTGTATTTGCCTGATGAAATAAAAGCTTGTGCTGCAGAGGTAATGAAATACCTTGACAATTTACCCGAACTAAAAGAAGGGGATGATGAAAGTAATTTAATAACTATTGAAAGTGTTTACAAAGAATTGTCAGACCCTAAACATCCTGTAAGTACCTCATTACTTAATCTGTTGACTATAGAAGAAATAAACATAATTGAAGGCAGAATATGAAAAGGATAACCAAATTAAAAATATCAAACTTCCGTGCTTTCTTTGATAACTATGAAATAGACCTACCTAATGGTGAGAATTTACTCATTTATGGTGAAAATGGCAGTGGTAAAAGTTCTCTGTTCAAATCTTTAAGCAACTTTCTAAGCAGCAGCATAAATACGGGATTACCCTACATTAGGCATCACAACAAAGTCACTGAAAAAGGCAACGTTTCTTTCACATTCAGTGATTATGACCAAACAACTAATTTAATAAATATTTTAAGTAGTGAAGTAATAGATTTTGGGACAGAGAGTATAACTACAAATACTAAACAGTTTCTTAAAGCTTCTGAATTAACTAAAGGCTTCTTGGATTATAAAATCTTGCTTGCTATTTATAATCATAGTGAGGCTCAACCAAATTTATTTAATCTCATTATTGAAAATCTCTTCAAAGATTTTATTCCTACTCATTTAGGGAGTACATACGCATTAGGCAAAAGGTTTCGTGAATTATACAATAAAGTAACAAAAGCCCATACAAGATACACCTATGCCTATTGGGAAGGTATCCCAGAAATGGCTGCTTTTGAAATATTATTAAGAAAAGTTTTAAATGAAGTATTCACACAATTAAATGACTTTCTAATAAGATATTTCGAATTAAACCTTGAAGTTGGTTATATATTAACCCCAATAGTTGCAACAAACTGGTGGAGAGTGTTACCAACTGAACTTAAACTTGATATTAAACTAAATGGGACTTTTATTAGCAACCAATCTGATTATTTGAATGAAGCAAGGTTATCTGCTTTGGCAATTTGTCTTTATCTATCCATAATAAAAAGAAATCCGCAGAGAATAGATTTTAAAGTTTTATTTCTAGATGATGTTTTCATTGGTTTAGACCTTAATAATCGTTTGCCAATTCTCGATATAGTGAAAAATGAATTTACTGATTATCAGGTATTCATAAGTACATACGACAGACATTTATATGAATTGGCTAAGAGGAAATTTGAATCCGAAACCCCTGGTAAATGGAAATCAATCGAGCTTTATGTCGGAAAAGATAAGATTGCAAATCAAATTGTCGACAGCCCCATTTTAGTAGTTGGTGAAACTCATTTTGAAAAAGGTACAAAATATTTACACGACAGAATAAAACCCGATTATCCAGCCGCTGCAAACTATTTTAGAAAAGCCTTGGAGGAAATAATTCAGGATTTCATTCCTGAATGGGAAACAGCAGATACTGATAACGCACAATTGCCCGATTATCAACTTACTCAGTTAATGCTAAGAGCAAAGAGGTTTTTTGCAAATGCAAATAATTCGACTGAAAGTTTAGATAAAATAAACGCCCTTCTTTCTGCATTAATTCACCCTCTCTCTCACCACGAAATTAGTTCACCAGTTTACAGAGGAGAACTAGTTATAATTGAAACCAATTTCAGAAAACTAAAAGAACAGCTTATAAATTTAGATATAACTAATAATTTCAAATGTTGCTTAGAACAAGGAAAGCGGCTGAAAATGACTTTTTCAATAGATGTATCTGCTAATCATTTCAGTTTTTATGAATTAATTCTGAAAGAACCTTTAACAATGAAGAAGAATGGCACTTTTGCACCAATAATTTCTAAAGTTCATTGTGTTGCAGATAAATGTTATGGTCATAACGGTGCTGTCCCTTATCCTGCTTTTAATCCTGATAAGAAAAATTCAGATTTTAATTATGAGTCTTTAGAAAATGCTTACAATAGGATACATGATTTCTTAATCGGAACATCAATTGGAACATTTCCAAAAGCAACAAACTATTTATCTACAATCGAATATCACAATGGTACAATATGGGAGCCACTTACAAATTTGATTACTTGGTAGCTAGTTAGGTGATATTTAGCATAAATCCTTGCTTGGAGAGATGCTAGCGAAACGCATCTTGCCTTATAGATGAAAGGGATATTTATTCCAAAATAAAAAAAGACAATGCAATTAAAAACATAATTTATACAGCAAATACACACCATCATTGCAACTTCAAAAGATAGGGCTATAAGGTCTGTAGATACCGAGAGGGTATTGATGTATTGGCAAATAGGAAAGCTTATTTTAATTAATAGATAGAACAATTTCAGAAAAAGAGTTTAAAAAGTATAATACACAATGATAATGGAGGAAACACAAAATATTGAGAAGAAGTCACTTAAATTAGTTACAGGCTCTTCGGCTAATTTTGAGGAATTGGCTAAAGATTGTGTTTCCTTTGCCAATGCACGAGGTGGTACTATTTATATAGGTTTAGAAAACAGTGAAACATTACCCCTGGCATCCCAAATTATTGATGCTAACCTGCCTGATAAGGTTCGTAAAAGAATTTCCGAACTTACTATAAATGTAGGTACTTATACCCAACTGATTACTGCCGAAAACGGAGGGCAATTCATCGAACTAAAAATTCTGCATAGCGCATCCACAATTGCAAGCACCACAGACGGGCGGTATTATCTTCGAATTTCAGATACTTGTACCCCCTTGCCACCAGACGAACTTATGCGATTGATGACAGATAAGCCATCATTCACTTGGGAAACTAAACAAGTAAGAATTCATAAAGCAGATACAGACCCTCAAAAGTTGCAACAATTAGTTTCCGATGTAAGGGCATCTAATAGGGTATCAGATTTTATTAAGCAAAAAGCACCACAAGAACTATTGGAGTATTACTTGATGGCTGATGGTGAATTTCTTACAAACTTAGGGGTTTTATGGGTTGGCAAAAGAACTGATCGTGCTAAGTTATTGTATGCCCCCGTTATCCAATTTCTCAAATACGATGAAAATGAAAACAGGGTAAATAAAATTGTTTGGGATGATTTTTCCTTAAATCCTAAAGAGTTAATTGAGGCAATATGGACACAAATTCCCGATTGGAAGGAAGGTATAGAAGTTTCTGATGGCATTTTTAGAAAGTTTGTAGCAAACTACGAGGAAGATGTAATACGAGAGTTGCTTGCCAATGCTTTAGTCCATCGTCCTTATTCCACCAGGGGCGATATATTTATAAATCTTTACGCAGACAGATTAGAAGTCCATAATCCGGGTAGGTTGCCAATTGGTGTTACACCCGAAAATATTCTACATAAAACCGTAAAAAGAAATGAACACCTTGCCAAAGTATTTTACGATTTAAAACTAATGGAAAGAGAGGGGAGCGGTTATGATAAGATGTACGAAATCCTACTATCCAATGGTAAACAAGTACCCATTCCGTTCGAAGGCGATGATAGGGTAACAGTTACAATCAAAAAACATATCATTAAAACGGAAGTGGTTAAGTTGGTAAGTAGGGCAAATGAAGAATTTCAACTTCGCCAAAAAGAAATTATTTGTCTAGGTTTGGTTGCTCAACATACCTCACTCTCTGCAACCGAGTTCTCTAGGGTATTAAATTTGCCACAGCAAAATGCAATTAGGGATTGGTTGGGTAGGCTTCCAGAGTTGGGTATAATTAACTCTAAAGGAAAAACAAAAGGGGTAGAATATTTTATTAATCCCGAATTTTTACAGAAATTAGATTTCAAGGGCAAAACAAGTTTAAAAAAGATTGAAACGCATAGGTTGAGAGAGTTGATTTATCAGGATGTTTCTACCTACCCAAAAAGTTCTATTGGCGACATACACCAAAGGATTGGTACTGAAATACCTTACAGAAAACTAAAAGCCCAATTGTATAATATGTTAGAGATAGGGGAGTTAAATTCAATTGGTAAGTTAAAAGGACGGAAATATTTTATAGACAAAAAAGCGTGAAAAAAATCCTTTTTTGTCTAAATATGTCTAAATATTTAACCCTCCTACAATATTTAACCAATTGTCACCCTATTTTTACTGAGCATATAAGCGTACAAAATAAGAGCCTTTTACACGGTAACTCCTAAGCTGGAAGAACCATTTTTGTGTGGCGTTGCCACGGTTCTGTTCCTTCCCACTCCATTTCATTCTATGGTCAGAGTGTCTTAGGTAAATAGGTTTCTCTTCGGTCGGGTTCAGCAAGCAGTCCGCCAGCCCAAGGCAGTAGGGGCAAAAACCGCTCTAGTAATACTTTGTTGCTTTTGCCCCCACTACCTTGCCCTACGGGTGCTTCGCAGGCTGTCACACTTCTTGCAGTTCACCACAACCTACGTTCAGGCAGCTACCTGTGTTCTATGGTCAGCTTTATACCTCCTTCCTTCACTTTCACTACCGTGCTTCTTTCCTTCGCTTCGCTACGTCTCTCAACAACGTCCGTTTCGTTTCGTCCGTCAGTCTTTCAGCACACCATAGCCCACCCGCTGCCCATAATTTTTGCGTGCCTTTCGGCTTGCTTCGGCTGCGGGTTTGTCATACTTTTTGCAAAGAAAAGAGCAGCAAAAAGATACGCCAAACCCTTGCGTGATACGGTGCTGCCCCACGCACTACGTGCTTTCGGGTCAGCCCCTTAGCAAGCGCACGCCGCCATCTTCCGTTACTCACTCCATCGGCTTTATTCCGGCACGCTTCGCCTTCGGTGGACAAGTTTGCCACCTTGGCTCAACTGCCTTTTTTGGCTCAAGGCTGTCTTTACTAAGATACAGGAAGAAAGAAAAGAAAGACAGAGAAATGGAAAGTGTTTAATAGCTTTTAAAAGAAAAGGAAAAAAGGCAGCAAATGTAGGCGGCAGAAGAACTGCTATTTAAAAAACAAAACTGTTCGGCATAATAGTTTTTAGGGGTGTTCGGCTTCGCCAATCTACCACCCAAAAAACTACCTTTCAGGACTTATTCCGCATCCAGTATTGTTTTTTGCAGTGCCGCCTGTTTAGTGGCTTTCTTTTTTTCCCTTTTTTCTTTTGAAACTAATTTTATAAAAAGATGGGTAGGGCTGTTTACTAGGATGAATCAGCTTGACAATGGGAAAGTTTCAATTTAGATAGTGGCGTTGTGATTTACTCTAAGCAGTTTATGACGGAAGAAGCCCAATGATTAACAACACTAAATGCTAAAGTTCACTCCACATGATGCAACAACCCCCTTTTTGCATCACTTTTTTTTAGTACAGCAAAAATCGCTTTGGCCGTGTGCAAAAAATATCCTGTTCGGCATAATGAAAAAGAAAAAATAACGGGTAATGAGTCTATAGTTTTTTTCTTTTTCACCCTTCGGGACTTATTCCGCTCCAGTTATTTTTTTTCACAGCCGCCGCTGGACGAAGCTTATAAAAAATAAGTTATGCAAAAAAAGTCCCGCATTGTTCACAGTTTGTCAGTTTGCCCTTTCAGCAGTGGGTTGTTCCCCATTCCTGTTGTTTCTCCTTTGTTGGTTGGTCGGCTTCTTGGGCGGTTGCCAGTCCACTTTCGTCCGTTGCCCGGTGTGGTGGTTCGCAGGTTGTCTTGCGGTTGGTTTGTGTGGTGTTTTCCTTCGGGTCGCCGCCAGTTGTCTGCACTTCCTTTCTAGGTTTTGTTTGCTGCCTTTCCTTCGGGTTAGGCAGTTTCTTTTTATTTCCCCTTTAGGGGTTAGGGGCGAGCATAAAAAAAGCCCTCTCAAAATGAGAAGGCTAATCTTAAAATTTTCCTTTTTTGGGGCTAGGGTTAAACAACATCAATTACTCCTAATGCATTATAAGAACCATTGCTCAAAACATATTGTACAGAATTGACCAATTGAAAAAACTCAACTGCAATCAAAAAGATATTTGTTCCAGTACTACCTGATGGAACAGCAGTAGGCGTTAGTGTAACTGTACTTGCAGTAGTGTTTAAAGGCAGATTAACGGCATTTGTAAATTCAATCACTGTAGTGTTAGCAACAAAGTTAATCCTCACCCATGCACCTGTAATTGTCGCATGTGTTGCACCAGCGGGATAAGCAATGTCATTCAACGGTGTAAGGTTCGCAATGGTTATCACACCTGTAGTGGTGTTCACTGCATAAGGCTTTACGAGGATGGCAGATAATATCGCTCCTATGTTGAAATTAAACCCAATCATTTCTGCCTTTGCTGCCGTAGCACTGATAGCTACACCCACGTTTCTTGCTCCACGGGCAGATGTAGTGTCATACTCTTTTATCAAGGTCATCAACTTTGTAACCCTTGATGTTACCCTATTATCAGATGCAACCATCATAAGAGACCTAACGGCACTTCTCAATAATTTGCCAGCAGATGCCGCAGAACCAAATTCAAAATTGTTCTCCCTTGTACGAAGAAAATTAGGGTCGGTGGCTATACGTGCTTTTGAAACACCACCTTTTGTTTTTACAAGGTGACCATCTTGTGTTTTATAGAAGGTAAGGTCATCCAATGTACCTAAAATCTTAATCAGCCCCTTTACTTTTGCCATTTTATTGTGTTTAAAATTGATTTAATAAGCAGTAATTCCACTGCTATTTACCAAAATTAAACACACTGATGGCTGTTTATCAACAATCACACACAGTTATTGCCATCTTTGCCATAATAGCCATATCAGGCACATTTAGCCATCATTATATGTCGTATTTTTGTATTACCTCATATATAGGTAAAGTATGGAAAAGCCATACCTGATATATGGGGAGTATATCAAAACAATAATTATTATGGAGAGAATTTGTATTTACCCAAAAGATATTCAGTTAATCACTGGTAAAAGTCAGCGTTACGGGCGTTTAGTCATACAGAAGATAAAAGAAAAGTATGCTAAGGAGAAAAAGCAGCTTGTTACAGTAGAGGAGTTTTGTACTTATTCAGGTCTAAAATACGATTATGTTCTCAATTCAATAAACGGGTAAACAGCCATTTCGTAAATGTTTACCCTATGTTTACCCCAAAAAAGAAAAAGCGTTGTAATCTATTGATTATCAACGCTTTTTTTATATACTTGGTGACCGCGTTAGGATTCAAACCTAAAACCTTCTGATCCGTAGTCAGATGCTCTATTCAGTTGAGCTACGCAGCCATTTCCGCTAACGGGCTGCAAATATAATAGCTTACAACCAATTAGCAAGCATATTCATGAAAGTTATCGTAAAAAATGAGGGTGGCTAGTAACTAAGTAGCTTGTCAAGGCGTAAAATTACCTTGTCTACATTAGGTAACATAGCTGCTTCCAATGCCATGTTGATTGGTATTGCAGGTAAATTCAAAGCACCTATCACTTCTACTTTAGCATCTAAAAAGTGATAACAACTATTAGAAATGCGTAGTGACAATGACTCCGCAAATGAATTGTTTTGTTGTTCCTCGCTGAGTACAATCACCTTTCCGTGACGGGTAACCGTTTCAAAAACCAATTCCTCATCCAATGGGAAAAGCGTTCTTAAATCTATTACTTCTACTCTTCCCGGATACTTCTTGGCAGCTGCTTTCGCCCAATAAACGCCCATGCCATAAGTAATAATACATACACTTTCGCCCTTCTTTACAAAGGCATTATCAGCAGGAAGAATGATATTGGCCTTTCCTAAAGGGAATATATAGTCTCTTGATGGCTCTACCATCTTTGCATCTTCTGTACCGGGCAGCTTACTCCAGTAGATACCTTTATGTTCCAACATCACCACAGGATTGGGATCATAGAAAGCTGCCTTCATCAGTCCCTTCATATCTGCTGCATTGGATGGATAAGCTACTTTAATTCCTTTTATACAAAGTAAAGTACTCTCTACGCTACCGCTATGATACGGGCCACCGCCACCATAAGCTCCTACTGGAACGCGCAATACCGCACCTATCGGGAATTTACCATTGGTGAGGTAATTGGATTTGGAAACCTCACTTACCAACTGATTGAATCCTGGATAAATATAATCTCCAAACTGAACTTCTACTATCGGTTTCAAACCCATGGCAGACATACCAACAGTACTACCTACAATATAAGCTTCTTGTGTAGCTGTATTAAAAACCCTTCTGTCGCCAAACTTCTCAGCTAGCGTAGCTGTTTCTCTAAACACCCCACCTAATCTTCTTCCTACATCCTGACCATATAAAACAGCTTCGTCATGGTCTTCCATTATCTCTTCTATGGCATGCAAAGCCGCATCAACCATCAATACCTTTTCGGCACCTTTGGGGCTTCTTTCTCCTTTCTCTTCTTTAATTGTGGTAGGGGCAAAAACATTGTCGCCTACAGTAGCTACATCTGGTTCGGCGGCTGCTGCTGCCTTTTCAAACGATTCTGTTACCAAGCGTTGTGCATCTGCTTCCACTTCATTTATTTCGTGGTCATTAAAGCCTGCACTGCTCAACAATACCCTCATCTTCGGCAATGGATCGTATAATCCATGTCTCAACAAATCTTCCCTGTCCCTATAAAATTCCTTGCGGATACTATTAGAATGGTGTCCCAACAAAGGCACACGTGCATGTACCAATACAGGCTTGCGCTCAACCCTTGCATAAGATATTGCTTGTTGCATGGTTTCGAAGCTGCGCATAAAGTCACTTCCATCACATTGCAATCTATGCAAGCCTTTGAAGCCAGTGGCATATTCGTAGGCTGTTGATGTTCTTGTTTCCTCGGCAGTAGCACTTTTGCCCCATTGATTATCCTGCACCAAGTATATGATAGGCAATTGTTTCAACACTGCAAACTGCAATGCCTCACTTACTTCCCCTTCCGTTACGCTGCCGTCACCCATCGAGCAAAGTACAACGGGTGTTTCGCCCTCTGCCCCTTTCTTTAATAGATGAGAATGTGTTTTTTCCAAAAACTGTAGACCATGTGCCAATCCCGTTGTTGGAATTGCCTGCATACCTGTGGCACTACTTTGATGTATGATATTTGGACGAATGCCGTCTTTGTTGCTTGGATGACTATAATAGGAACGACCTGCGGAAAAAGGATCATCCCTTTTTGCCAACAGTTGCAGCATCAATTCATAGATAGAAAAACCAATGGAAAGCAACATACTGTCGTCGCGGTAATAAGGGCTTACCCAATCGCAAGGAAGTAATTGTAATCCGGCGGCTATCTGAATAGCTTCGTGTCCCCTGGATGTAGAGTGCTCGTATTTGCACACCTGCATATTGGCATCAAAAGTATCGCCCATGGCTTTTGCCGTAACCATCAGCCGGTAGGCTTGCAGTAATGTTTCGCGGTTTAGCATGATGTGTTACTTTTTACTTTCAAAATGGGGTGTATAATTGTTTATTTATTTAATATCCAGATTAAAAAATGCTTCTTCTCCAATAAAGCCTTCCAGTTTATCTCCTGGCAAACATTCCCCAACGCCAGCAGGTGTACCTGTGTAAACCAGATCGCCGATGTTGAGGGAGAAGTACATTGAAATATGGGATACTATCTGATTAAACGAAAAAATCATGTCTTTAGTATTGCCAGACTGTACAATCTTTTCATTTTGTTTTAAAGAAAACAGAATAGGGCTTTTTAAATTTGCTTCATTCAACTCTACAAACTTGTTGCTGATGAAAGCTGAGTTGTCCCAAGCCTTAGCTTTTTCCCATGGAAGCCCCTTCTTTTTTAGTTCGCCTTGTATATCCCTAGCCGTAAAATCAATGCCCAGCGAATAGGCATTATAAAATTGCGAAGCAGCATTTTCTTGTATGCTTCTGCCGTTTTTGCAGATACGCAATACAATCTCCACTTCGTAGTGCAGTTCATTTGTAAAAGCTGGATAGTAAAACGGGGTATTTGTTTGTAGTAAAGCACTTTTGGGTTTCATGAAAATGACTGGTTCTTCGGGAACAGCATTGCCCAATTCCTTAGCGTGATCGATATAATTACGCCCGACGCAGAAAATTTTCATAATAGTACTTTTAAAATAACAATTATATAACCCAATCCGATCCTTTTGTAGTAGGAACACGACGTTCTTACGGTTACATATACTATATTCTAACAGCTATAACTGAAAACTTGTATCGTTTATTGTGTGAAGGCTAGTGTATTTGCAAAATTCATGGCTTTTTCGATGCCTATGGTGGCAAATTGCTCGATGATCTCTGTTGATTTTTCTATTTTTTTAATCACGACAGGTCTTTCTTCCGGAAACCATTTGCCCAACACAAACTCTACCTGCATTCCTTTGGGGAAATTGTTGCCAATGCCAAAACGCAGTTTCGGATACTTGTCGGTGCCAAGAGTCAGTTGAATATCGCGCAAGCCATTATGACCCGCATCACTGCCGCTGGCACGCAAACGGATCTTGCTAAGTGGAAGCGCCAGATCATCTACAATAGTGAGGGTATTTTCTAATTCTATTTTTTCTTTATCCAGCCAGTATTTAAAAGCTTTGCCGCTCAGGTTCATATAAGTGGTGGGTTTGATGCAGATAAAAATCCGCCCTTTCCACTTCACTTCTGCCACATAAGCCAATCGGTCTAGTTTATATTGACCATTATTTTTAATTACAAAAGCATCCAGCACATCAAACCCAATGTTGTGACGGGTATGATTATACTCGCTACCTACGTTGCCCAATCCTACAATTAAAAACTTGCTCATGCGGGCAAATGTAAATAGTTAGTGATTAATGGTTAATGTTAGTGATTAATATTTAATGATTAATGATAAGCCCTCGAAGATTTTGCTATGAGGGCTTCTTTATGCCTACACTCATAACCCATAACTTATAACTCATAACCCTCTTCCGACACGTGTAGATGGTGCGTTCCAAACCAAGAACCCTCTTCCGACACGTGTATATGGTGCGTTCCAAACCAAGAACCCTGTTCCGACACGTGTAGATGGTGTGTTCCAAACCAAGCACCCTCTTCCGACACGTGCAGATGGTGCGTTCCAAACTAAGAACCCTCTTCCGACACGTGTAGATGGTGCGTTCCAAACCAAGAACCCTGTTCCGACACGTGTAGATGATGCGTTCCAAACTAAGAACCC
>CAITVK010000034.1 GCA_903895845.1 uncultured Chitinophagaceae bacterium | reverse complement strand
TTTGATTATCAGCAGCATTGTCTTTTCAATCATATATTTTACCAGACATTCTTAAAAGAGCATGATTACATTTTGTTGGATACCAAAAGCACGACCTTTTTAGGCTCAATAATTATAAAAGCTCGCTTTAAAGTATTAAGTATTCTGAGAAAATACATCACCAACCCCACCTCTCTGAGTGTTTCAGAGGCACTGTTGATTGGTTACCGTGACGATTTGGATAAAGCCGTTATTCAGGCATACAATAATACTGGGGTAATACACATCATCATTATTTCGGGTTTGCGGATGGGTATGATATATGGACTCCTTTTATTCTTGTTTTCGCCATTTAAAAATAGAAAATGGGTACACGTTGTCAAACCAGTTAGCATCATAATTATTTTGTGGGGTTTCTGTTTAATTGCTGGTGCTGCGCCTTCCGTTACCAGAAGTGCCATTATGTTAACGGTTATTATTTTAGGTGAAAGTATCAAACGGCGGACTAATATTTATAACACCCTTGCCCTTTCAGCAATGATTATCCTCTTAATTAATCCATTCAGTCTTTGGGATGCAGGCTTCCAACTAAGCTATGCAGCTGTTTTGAGTATCATTATTTTTTATCGTGACATTCGTAATTGGTTCTTTTTTCAGAATAAAATATTGTCTTATGTCTGGAGCTTATCTGCCGTTACCATTGCCGCTCAAATACTTACACTTCCGCTTATTTTGTTTCATTTTCATCAGTTACCTACATTGTTTTTGTTTACCAATTTATTGGCTGTTCCTTTTTCGTGTATCATTTTATATGCAGAATTATTACTGATTCTCTTTTCGCCCATTCCAACCATCGGTTCTTTTTTAGGAAAAATAATTGATTGGCTGCTTACAATAATGAACACTTACATAAGCAATGTAAACGATTTGCCATTTTCTGTATGGCGAAACTTACAAGTTTCACTGCCACAAGTATTTTTATTATACGGTTGTATTATTGGTTTCGTGGGGTGGTTGATGTACAAAAAAGTTCTTTTTCTTATTGTAGGACTTTCCTTTTTCGCCGCATTCATTATATACAGAGGTATCTGTTTTATTTTTTATTGAGTGATAATCCCTTAACAACCTACTTAAATCCATTGCAAAAGCTAGGTTTAATACAAATTTGCACGGGTGTACAAGGTTTCTGTATCTCCGTACAGAACTTCTGTACGGATGTACAAAGGCCTTGTATGGGTGTACAAAGCTTTTGTAAAAGGGGGCAGATTACCTGTTAGTTATGGCAAAAGAGTTATTCAAGCTCATTATACGATAGGTTTTGGTTTATTAATTGCAAACGAAGAAATGAAAAGTCTTATGTTTGTCAAAACAGAATATCGATTTGAGATGAACAGATTCTTACTTGCTTTTCTTCTTTTTGCAACATTATCCATCAAAGCGGGTGCGCAGCAAACCTTTTTTGTTTACATAGAATCCGAGGCTCGTGAGCCTTTTTATGTATTGATTGATGGTAAGATTAATTATAGCTCGTCCATCAATGGATTCCTTACTATTCCCCAGATGCCCAACGGAGTGTATGATGCCGAAATTGGTTTTGTAAGAGGAAAATATCCTGAGCAACACTTCACACTTTCCATTAAGAATCAGGATTTAGGATATACCCTTCGGAGATCGAAGGAAAATACGTTCGATTTAATGAATTTGCAAACCTTTGCCACCATTGCTCCGCTACAATCAATAGAAAAACCACTTGCAAGTAGGGTACCAAGCCTAGATATTGATACAACACCTCCCCTGACTAATAAATTGAAACAATCGCCTAAATGTATTATTGCCACAGACGAAGATTATAAGCTACTTCACAAGCAAATGGAGCAGGCTACCACCGAAGAAGGGATGATTGCCACCGCCGAAGCAACCTTTGCACAAAGATGTTTTTCTACCGAAGAAATAAAGAACCTGAGCAAATTGATACCCTCCGACAAAAATAAGCTTGGTTTCTTTTTGGCTGCAAGGCAAAGCATATATGACGGAAATAACTTTGGTACTTTGGAGGGGCAGTTAAGCGATCCTATTATTAAAAAACAATTTAGAAATACGCTCTAACCGATGCTTCGTTATTTTATTGAAGTCGCCTACAAAGGCACACGCTACAGCGGTTTTCAAGCTCAGGACAATGCCGAAACCATACAATCCAAAGTTGAGGGGGCCTTACAAACAATTTACAAACAAGATTTTCAACTCACCTGTTCGTCCCGAACAGATGCAGGCGTACATGCTTTGCAGAACTTCTTTCACTTGGATACCGAAACAGAACTCAATCTAAAACAGGTGTATAACCTAAATGCAGTATTGCCACACGACATCGTGATTAAACAAATATTTCTTGTTGAGCCTGACAAGCACGCTAGGTTTAGTGCTACACATCGCCAGTATAAATATTATATAACAAGGGATAGAAACCCTTTTTTAACCGAGACTGCTTGGTATTATCCATACAATTTAGATATGGAAGCATTACAGCAAGCTGCCAATGTGTTGCTCACCTACGCCGACTTCACAACATTCTCAAAGCGGAATACCCAAGTAAAAACATTTTTGTGCGACATTGTTGTTTCTAAATGGTACTATGAAAATGATTGCTTGGTATATGAGGTAAAGGCGAATCGTTTTTTGCGGGGAATGGTTAGAGGGCTGGTGGGAACGATGCTAAAATTAGGCAGGGGATTGATTAGCCAAAATGATTTTAAACAAATAATAGAAGCCAAAGATTGTACAAAAGCAAACTTCAACACACCCGCACAAGGATTGTTTTTAGTAAAAGTAACTTACCTAGAATAAGGGTTTCGCCACAGGGACACTAAGACAGAAAGAAGCACTTAAAGCTTATTTCTGCCTTTCCTTCTTTGTGTTCCTTAGAGCCTTTGCGTCTTTGTGGCGAAACTCTCCTATCTTCAATCCATGAATTACTTAGCCCACGCGTATCTTTCCTTCAATCAACCCGAAGTTGTAGTGGGTAATATGATCAGCGATTTTATCAAAGGAAAAAAGCAATACGACTATCCTTTGCCTATTCAAAAAGGGATACAACTTCATCGCGCAATTGATAGTTTTACAGACAATCACACCGCTGTTCGTCAGGCTAAACAATACCTGAAACCTGCTGTTGGATTGTATTCGGGGGCTTTTGTGGATGTTGCCTTCGATCATTTTCTGGCATTCGACACAAGCAGCTTTGCAACTACTGATGACTTAAAAAATTTTGCAGAAAGCACGTATCAAATTCTGGAAGCACAGCAAGAGTGGCTTCCAGAAAACTTCATAAAAGTGTTTCCTTATATGAAACAGAATAATTGGCTGTATAACTACCAGTTTGCTTGGGGTATAGAAAGAAGTTTTGCCAACATTGCCCGCCGCGCAACCTATCTCTCTTCCGCCGCGGAATGTTTTAAGCTTTGGGAAGAGAATTATGAAGCAATGCAACAGTTGTACAAAATATTCTTTCCTCAATTAAAAGAGTTTACAATTGCGTACCTGGGCACAATCTAATGTCCCTGATGAATATGCCAAAAGTTCAATTTGCTGTTTTGAGCGTTAAATATTGATATTTTCGTTGCTACTAAAAAAGTTTCTATATGGATGTGAAAATAGAAGATAGCTGGAAAACAGTGCTGCAAGATGAGTTTAGCAAGCCTTATTTTCTACAAGTTGTCACACATCTTAAAACAGAGCGTGCTACCAAGGCAACAATATATCCTCCTGGAGGACTCATCTTTAATGCTTTTGACAAAACGCCTTTTGATAAGGTAAAACTGGTGATATTGGGTCAGGATCCTTATCATAATCCGGGTCAGGCAATGGGATTAAGTTTCAGCGTACCCGATGGTGTGCCGCCCCCGCCTTCTCTGGTAAATATTTATAAAGAATTGAATACAGATATTGGGATGCCGATACCATCTTCGGGCAATCTTACCGAATGGGCAATGCAAGGGGTACTTTTATTGAATGCAGTGCTTACCGTACGGGCAAATGAGCCTGCTAGTCATGCCAAAATAGGTTGGATGGACTTTACCAATGCGGTGATTAAAAAAATTTCTGACGAAAAAACGGGTGTAATATTTTTACTTTGGGGCAAATTTGCACAAGAGAAGCAGGTATTGATTGATGAAACAAAACATCATGTACTGAAAGCAGCACATCCATCTCCGTTGAGTGCGTATAATGGCTTTTTCGGGTGTAAACATTTTAGTAGGGCAAATGCTTTGTTGGCAAAACAAGGGCAAGAAGTGATAGATTGGATGATATAGAAAGAACCCCTAACCCCTAAAGGGGGATATTGAAGCAAATGAGAAATGAAAAAATTAACACATAGAAACATAGATTCATAGGAAGCATAGAAATAAAGGCTATGTGTTCTATGTCCCTATGTTTCTATGTGTTAAAAGAGAAAATAAAATTGATAATAGTATGAGCGAAGCGATACTGACACCGAAAAGAAAGAAATACAATTTATTCACACTCGTTTTTGCGAGGATCTGGGCTATATGGGGTGTTGTAACTTTTGCAATAACCTTTTTAATCATCTTTATTCCTTCGATGGCTACCAAATTGGTAAAAGATTCGAAGGGAATGTGGTGGTTTATACTCGTTTCAAAGGCTTGGAATGCCACTTGGCTGTACCTGATACTCTCCCCGTTGAAAGTTTATGGCAAAGAAAATTTTAAAAAAGGCACTACCTATATAGTTACAGCTAATCATAATGCGATGTTGGATGTGCCTTTGTTGTGTCCGTTTGTACCGGGCCCCAATCAGACAATAGCAAAGGATAGTTTTGCCAAAGTACCCCTTTTTGGATGGTTCTATGCACGTGGTTCAGTATTAGTAAACCGAGATAGTGTGGCTAGTAGAAAGAAAAGCTTCGATTTGATGAAAGCCTCGCTAAATAAAGGGTTTCACATGTGTATTTTTCCAGAGGGGACAAGAAATAAAACAGATTTACCGATGGCAAAGTTTCAAGATGGGGCTTTTAAGCTGTCGAGAGATACCAAAACTCCCATTATTCCGTGTGTAATTTTAGGTACAAAGAAGGCTTGTCCCATTCATGAGACGCTTTTTTTATTACCCACCAAACTAGAGATGCACTTTCTGCCACCTATAGATCCAGAAGATATGACCATTGAAGCCCTGAAGCAAAAAGTATATACGACGATGGTAGATTTTTATGTGCAACACAGTTAATGTTTACTGATTAACGTTTTATGATTAGTGAACCGGATTAATCACTAAACTTTAATCGTTAATTACTTGTATTCTATCTTTGAGCCTCAAATTTTTTGGAATGAATCAAATTAAATTGCTTCTTTTATCTATTGCTATCTTCTTTTGTGGGTTACAAGCTGCATTTTCTCAGTGTAGTATCTGCACAAAAACAGCTTCTCAGTTGGGAGAAGGGCCCGCACATTCCCTTAACACTGGTATTCTCTACCTGATGTTTATGCCTTTGGCAATTATGGCTTACATCGGATTTAAATGGTGGAAGAAAGAGAAGCAAATAATGAAGGGAGAATAGACTAGTTTTAAGTCATACGTTAGCAAAGGAATTTTTATAAATCTTTAAGTAAGTTTGGAACACTACTTGCATAAGTACCCACAATTAAATTAACAATCATGAAAAAAGTAATGTTTTTAAGTCTTTTTGTTGCTGCAATGGTTTTTGCAGACAATGTAAAAGCACAAGTTAATGTACATTTCGATGTAAACATTGGAAGACAGCCTGTTTGGGGACCAACCGGTTATGATCATGTGGAGTATTATTATTTGCCTGACATTGAATGCTATTACAATGTGACAAAACATCGGTTTATTTATTTTGACAACGGGCAATGGCGATTTGCTTCTCAACTACCAGACAGATATGGCAATTATGATTTAGACCATTCGTATAAAGTGGTGGTTAATGATTACAAGCCCTATTTGAACCACCCTTATTACAGAGATAAATACAGGGAAGTAGTGGTACATCACGATCCTCAGCCCGTAATTCGTGAAAGTCATGATCCAAGGTACTATCAAATAAAAGAACACCCGCAACATAGTGAATGGCCTAAGTACAGAGATCAGTATAATCACAGATAAGCGGTTAGTTATGAGTTATGAATGATGAGTTATAAGTGTTAAGCAAATAATATTAATAAAGCCCTTGAAGATTTTCCTTCAAGGGCTTTTTTTAACTCATCATTCATAACTCATATCTCATAACTTGCCTTACTCTTCTACATATACTCGCTTAACGCGCTGACTAATGCCTGTCATTACTTCATAAGGGATTGTTTCGGACCACTTTGCTACTTGTTGTATTGGTAAATTAGTACCAAATAGTTCTACAGTGTCACCTTCTTTTACCTTTGGAATATCCGTAATATCAATCATCAGCATATCCATACAAACAGTTCCTACAACTGGTGCTAACTGTCCATTAATATAAACACTCCCTATCCCATTGCCCAATCTTCTACTGTAACCGTCTGCATAACCAATACGAATGGTGGCAATAATGCTATCTCTTTTCAAGACTCCTCTACGATTGTAGCTAACCGTTTCCCCTTCTTTTACGTTTCTTATTTGGGCAATAGTACTTTTCAGTGTGGCAACAGGAATGAGGTTAATATCATTTCCACCGGCACTATCAACGCCGTATAATCCGATGCCAAGGCGCACCATATCGTATTGAAAGTTTGGATGTCTGAATATGCCCGATGAATTAGCAATGTGTTTTATGAAGGAATAGTTTAAATAGGTCTGTAAAGTACCCACTGCCGTCTCAAAAAGAGACGCTTGATGCTGTGTGAAGTCGTCAAACTCGGCTGATTCACTACCAACCAAATGACTAAAGACACTTTTCACCAGCATGGTATTGTGCTTCGCCAATTGTTTGCCCAACAATTCCACTTCTTCGGGATCAAAGCCAAGGCGATTCATTCCTGTATTCAGTTTTATGTGAACAGGGAACTTGGTAATGCCTTGTTTTAATAAATATTCGTGGAAAGAATGATAGATAGAGAATGAATAAATCTCTGGCTCCAGGTTATGTTCTAGTAAAGCATCAAAACCGGCTTCGTCTACGTTCATAACCATAATAGGAAGAGTGATGCCACCCAAACGTAGTTCAACGCCTTCATCTGCATAGGCAACTGCCAGATAATCTACTTTATAAAACTGTAATAATCGGGCTACTTCCACACTTCCGCTACCATAACTGAATGCTTTTACCATTGCCATGAGCTTGGTAGAAGGCAGAAGCTTTTGTTGGTATTCTTTCAGGTTGTGAACCATGGCGGTAAGGTTAATTTCCATTACTGTCTGATGCACTTTTTGCTCTAACCAATTGTTTATTCGTTCAAAGGAAAAGATACGCGCCCCTTTCAGTAAGATATATTCATTCTGAAACTTTCTTTCAGCCAAAGATTTTCCAGTGTATTCGTTTAAAAAGTCGTCGGTAGTAAGATAGAAACTCCTCTCAGGAACAGACTCATCAAAAACAGCTTGATGTTCAGTAATGGATTTTCCAATACCAATTAACCGATGAATATTTCTTTGTTCCAATTCATTTGCAACCACATGATACAGCACTTCTTCGTGCATTCCAGACTGAGGAATATCCGAAATAATGACTGTTGTAGGATTATTACCTGCTTGTTGTTGCAAATAGTCTAGGGCAATGCTCAGGGAAGATAAATCGTTGCTATAACTATCGTTTAAAACGTGGCAGTTGTTGATACCTTTTTTTAATTGCAAGCGCATCTCCAATGGTTGCAGCTGAGAAATCCGCTCTTGAATTGTTTCGAAAGGTATTTCCAGCAAAAACAAAGTGCAGATGCAGGTAATCGCATTATCCAGAGAAGCCTTATCCGTGAAGGGAATAGAGATGGAGTAATTGTTATTTTTATAGGTAAAGAAAACCTGTGTTGTGTTCTCGCTTTTCATTTCAGCCAATACCTTTAAGGTTGCATTGGTTTCCCTACTCCAAGAAAAAAGGGTTATATTTTGCTGAAAAAGATTGCTTTTAATTTCTTCAATATCCATGTGGTCATCAATCGATTCCCTGCAATAAATCAAATATTTACAAATGGCAAACAACTGTAGCTTCTCCAGTATTTTCTGCTTGATGTCTACAAAACCACCATTATGGGCTTCGCCAATACTTGTCAAAATACCAATTGTCGGCTGAATAACGCCTGCAAGTGCAGGCATTTCTCTAGATGTAGAGATACCCGCTTCGAAAATAGCTAGCGTATGCTCGGCGGTCATTTGCCATACACTTAGGGGAACGCCAATCTGAGAATTATAACTCCGTGGACTACGAACGATGTTATAATCGGGATTCAGTAATTGGTACAACCATTCTTTTACAATCGTTTTTCCATTGCTTCCGGTGATGCCAATTACGGGATAATCAAATCCGGCCCGATGAATAGAGGCTAATATCTGCAATGCCTTCAATGAACTGGGGACGAGAAAGAAATCGGCTCCAACAAAATTTGTTGTATCAATCCTTCTACAAATTACAAAGTGTCTAACGCCTTTGTCGTAAGCTTCCTGAATGTATTCATGTCCGTCTCTTCTTGCTCCACGAAGGGCAAAAAACAAAGTTGTTTTAGGGAATATTATCTTACGACTATCAACCACCAGATGCTCAATGCTTGATGGGATGGAAGTGGGGATTCCTTCTTTTATATTAGTCATAAGTCAATAGTCGTAAGTTGTAAGTCGTAAGTGGAGGAAAATAGAATGTAAAGGGTTCTTTACTTACTACTTACCACTTATGACTTACCACTGGTTTTAAAATGCGTATTTTCTTTTCCGTTGCCACTGCAACAATAATCCTATCAATATCAGCAAAGCGATGGGGGCAACAATATTTATGAATTGCCATTCAGTCCGCTCGGCTTCTACTTTTTTCTTATCTAATAACCGCAGGGTGAACTCTTTGTTGCGTGTAGCGAAGATTCCATTGTTACTAACCAGATAATCCACGCAGTTTAACAGAAACTCCCTGTTTGCAAACCGATAGCTATCAAATGGAAGTTCGCCCATCGATAGTGGCCCCGTGGTTTCAGAAATGGCATTTGTAACCATATCCGCATCCGACATCACGATCTGCTTGCTTTCGATATTACCAGATGCCAAAAAAGGCTTACCAGTTGCTTTTTGGACAGAATCGGTTACAACTGAGGTTAATCTATTGGCAAATAAAGACTTAAACTTTCCTTCCAACAGCACTGCAACAGGTACATAGCTTCGGGTGAAACTTCTAAAATCTTCCTCCGTCTTCACACTGTTTACGCTTACCAAAGCTGGCGAACCCAACACACGACTATTGGTATCGCTAGCCAAAAGGATTGTTTTATTGATGCCTTCTGCCTTTACTGTATCGATACTAGAAGGAAAAATGGGCAATACTTTATCCAGATTTTTGGAGATAGGGTTATTGTTTATGGAGGATAGCAAGGGATAATAAGGCCAAGGCACCCGTTGCATCCGAGGACTTTTGTCGGGATTATAGCCAATAACCAACGGTAACTTTGCACAGTTTAAATCCTGCAATAAATCGCCGTTGATACGAACCCCATATCTAAACAGAATATCATCCACATTTACCCCTCTGTCATAAGCCGTATATTCCGATTTGCTACGCATCAGGCTATCCAGTTCGGCGTGCAGTTTATCAATACACCAAATAATCTTGCCTCCATTCATCACATACTGATCGAGTTTTAGCTTATCCTCATCGCTAAATGCCGTAGTTGGTTTTACGATTAATAAGGCATTGATCTTAGACGCATCGGGATAGGCGGCTTTTAAATCGAAAATGCCCAATTGATATTCAGTCCGCAGGCTTTCCCCCAGGTCGTTCACGGTTTTATCAATGGGTTCGCCATTACCAATGGTGTACGCAATAACCGGAACCGAAGTGCGCGTGAGTTTATCGATGGCATTGGCAAATTTAAACTCCAATAAAGCCTCGGCAGCATTGCGGGTAGCTTCCACATCTTCCTGCGGATTGTCGTTTATGACATTATATTGCTTATAAATTTTCTTACTGCTGCGCAAATCAACAGCAATTGGTCGCTTGTCTTTATAGCTTACCAAGGCCGAAGGAATAATGAGCTGATTGGTTTCTTTTTCGTTGCTTTTTTCGGAAACCTCACTTCTTTCAAACACCACACCCAAGCGGGCAAGGCTATCATAGAGCATACCTTTTGCGGTATCATCCTTTAAATCGTCGCCGGGTTTCTCGAAACTGATTTCTATTTTATTATTAGAAACCTGCTTCATCTCTTCCAAAAAATCTTTAGTGGCAAGACTTAGTTTTTTATAATCAGCCGGTAAATCACCCGTAAGAAATACCTGCACTTTCACTACATCATCCACTTGATTAAAGAGTTTTTTTGTTGATGGATTGATGCTGAAACGCTTCTCGGCAGTGAGGTCTATCCGATAATCTAAAAAAGAAGAAGCGTACACCAAGGCGATGAACAAAGCCGTCAATATTGCCCAAGTGTATTTATAATTTAATAGTCTACTCATTGTCTTTTTATATGTAAAACACCTTTTCAGTCTTGCGGAATATTTTATTCCGCATACAAAATAAAACTTTCCGCAAACAAAAAATTCTTAATTGCTAGAGGAATATTCTTAATCGCAAACAAAAACTTTTATTCCGCAAACGGAATGTTTCTAATTGCTAACGAAAAAAGATTAATCGCTAACAATCATTCCTTATCTGCGACTAATATTTCGTTGAGTGATGAACAGAAACAGTAAAATCAATCCCACAAAATAAATCATATCCTTCAAATCCACCACGCCCCTACTGATGCTTCGGTAGTGTGCATTGATGCCCACCATCTCTATATAATAATCGGCACCAGCCTTAAAAACAGGTAGTTTACTGATGGCATCAAATCCATTATACAGCAAAAAACAAACAAATGCGCCTGCAATAAACGCCACCACCGTATTGTTGGTGAAGCTACTTGCACAGATTCCTACCGCCGTATACACCGCCCCGAGCGCCACCAAACCAAAGTAACTACCCATGGTTGCACCCACATCTATACCGCCAATGCTACTAAGTTGTTGGATGGAAACGGCATAGATAACCGTAGGCACCAAGGCCGCCACCACAATCAGCAACGCTCCAAAGAACTTACCGCCAACTATTTGAGAAGGCTTTAGTGGAAGGGTTTTGAGGAGTTCGAACGTGCCGCTTTTATATTCTTCGGCAATGCTGCGCATTGTGATGGTAGGCACCAGAAACAATAAAATAAAGGGAGCAGTGGAGAAGAAACTACCCAGAGAAGCATAGCCAAAGTCTAGCACGTTGCTGTCGGGAAATACAAAAAGCAGGAGACCATTCAACAAAAGAAAAACAATAATGGCGAGGTAACCGGTGAGGCTACTAAAAAACTGCTGCCATTCTTTTTTACAGATAATCCACATGCGCCAAAAATATGTTTTTAAATTTTGCCACAAAGGCAGAAAGGCAGAAAGAAGCACAAAGATTTGCCAATTAATTAAGAAGGAAGGAAAATCAAAGTATTTTCCTTCCTCCCCATTTATTTCTTTGTGCTTCTTTCTGCCTTTGTGTCTTCGTGGCAAATGCTATCCGTTGGTAGTAAAACCAGGATACAAGGTCATACCTCCATCCACAAACAAAGAGATGCCATTTACATAATCGCTGTCGTCGCTAGCCAACCACACCGCAGCATTGCCTATATCTTCGGGCTGACCAATTCTTTTATATGGAATAAGCGTCAACAGACTTTCCAATGCTTCGGGCGTTTCCCAAGCACTTCGATTGATGGGCGTTTGAATGGCACCCGGACAAATACTGTTGATACGAATTTTTTTGTGAGCGAATTCCTGAGAAAGACTTTTCATCAACAACATAATTCCCCCTTTACTCGCTGCATAATTGGCGTGACCAGCCCAAGGAATTACTTCGTGCACACTACTCATACAAATGATTTTGCCCGCTGCTTTAGATTTAGTTGGGTCGATGCCCCTTCTCAAAAATTCTTTCACCGCCTCCCTAGCGCATAGGAATAATCCGGTAAGGTTGATGCCCAACACCAAGTTCCATTGGTCTAGAGTCATTGTTTCAAAAGGCGAATCTTTTTGGATACCTGCATTATTCACCAAAATGTCTACTGTGCCAAACTCGGCAACCGTGCTTGCAAACATCTGTTGCACATCGGCCTCTTTGCTCACATCGCATTGAATGGAAATTGCTTTACCACCTTTGGCAACTATCTCCGCAACTACTGCTTCGGCAGCGTCCTTATTGGATGCCACGGGATAATTTACCACGACTATTGCACCTTCTGCTGCCAGCGATTTTGCAACGCCGGCACCAATTCCACTACTTGCACCTGTTACGATGGCTACTTGATTGTCTAGTTTTTTACTCATTTTTTATTATTTTTTTACTGATTGATTAAATTTTTAAACGACTAAAAATAGAGGATAAAGCCTAGAAAAGGGTCTATTATTAACTAATTTGACTTTTTTTAAAAAATATTTTTCAAAAACCCAACCTTTTGCCTTCGAAAAAGCGT
Source organism: uncultured Chitinophagaceae bacterium (assembly GCA_903895845.1). Lineage (GTDB taxonomy): Bacteria > Bacteroidota > Bacteroidia > Chitinophagales > Chitinophagaceae > Parasediminibacterium. Next base: position 34,033 of record CAITVK010000034.1, on the reverse strand, counting down.
AATGCTTAGTGAAACATTGTTTTTATAAAACAGATTTATGAGAAAAATTTGGTTTTGCTTACTTATCAGCTTAATTACATGCGTGTTTGCCAAAGCACAGTATGTAAACATTGCTGATAGTAATTTCCGAGCATTACTGATAAAGGTTTATCCTGCTTGCTTCGATGGATCGGGGCAGATGGACACCACTTGCAGGGGTATAATAACAGAAGATTCTTTGTATGTTAATCAGGATTCTATACAAGATTTAAGTGGTATACAATACTTTAAAAGCTTGAAACTATTGGATTGTGAAAATAACCAGCTAACAACGTTACCCACTTTGCCCAATAGTTTGCAATATCTGTACTGCAGCAACAACCAACTTGCCTCCCTACCCGATTTGCCAAAGCAGTTGCTATCCTTTAACTGCGAAAACAATCAATTAACAACATTGCCTTCGTTGCCAGCATCTTTGACGCGTATTCTATGTGATGAAAATGGGTTGCAGAATTTGCCTACACTGCCTGATTCATTAAATACTTTGGTTTGCTCATTTAATCAACTAACAGCCCTACCAACACTCCCCGCCAATCTCACTTTATTGGATTGCGGTAATAATCAATTAGCTACCCTACCAACTTTGCCCAGCAGCCTACAAAACTTTTATTGTTACGGTAATCGGTTAACATCATTGCCAACACTTTCCAAAAACATTTCCTTGTTAGATTGTGGTGAAAATATTATTTCCCAAATACCAACATTGCCATACACACTCTATTCATTGGATTGTGATAGTAACCAATTGACAGCCCTGCCGTACAACCTACCAACAACACTCAATTATTTAGATGTAAGTATTAACCCCGTTTCTTCAATCCCATTCCTAGATTCTTTGTATCAACTCCAGTATCTGTATTGCCAGGGAGACAGTAATTTGCTGTGTCTGCCAAGATTACCCAATACCTTGGACTCCCTGAATGTGAGCGGTACTGGGGTGAGGTGCATTCCCAACACTGCCGGAAATACCAACGTATATCCAGCAGGCTTGTCTATCTGTAACCCTACTAACAATGCAAACCATTGTAACGCATTCCCAGTAATAACGGGAAAGGTTTTCTATGATAAAAACAGTAATGGTATAAAAGATACTGACGAGTTTTATATTCCTTATGTGCCTGTTACATTAAATCAGGGGCAAACATCATTTACCAATGATGCGGGGCAATTTATTATTACTACAACAGACACCGGAAGCTTCACTTTGAATCCAATTGTGCCAAGATTTTTTAAAGCAGTTCCAAATGGAATAAGCTTTAGCTTTTCTTCGTATGAAGAACAATTGGCACTTCAGGATATTGCAATCCAACCCAATGGATTAAAGGATAGTTTGGCTATCCATATCTATCCTTGGCAAAATGCAATACCAGGCAGAGCATTTGCATACAGCATATCTTATAGAAATCTAGGCACCAATGACAGTTACGATACTGTACGGTTCACTTATGATAGTAGTAAGTTAGTTTTTGATTCTGCTTCAATAACAATTTTAAGTAATATAGGTAATACAATCACTTGGCTGGATACGTTGAGCGCAAATTACTTTGGAAACGAGTATTACAGAAGCGGTTATAAGTATCCATATTTTCTATTTAGTGTTAAGCCCAATACCGAAAGGGGGCTTAGTTTGTTTAGCACAGCAACAATCAGTAATGTTTCAACTAGAGACAGCAGTACAATAAAAGGTAGTTATGACCCTAATTGTAAAAAAGCAACCCCTAAATTAACAACAACACAGGTAGTGGATGGGGATGGAATTGATTACAAAATAGATTTTCAAAATGTTGGAAATGCCTCTGCCAGAGATGTTGTGATAGCAGATACCCTTAACACGCTTTTAGATAAGAACCTGTTTCAAATGATTGGCAGTAGCCATAGCCCAAATATTGAAATAAACAACACGAAAGGTATTGTCTATTTTAAATTTTTTGACATAGATTTAGATGATAGTAGCTCTAGCCAAACAAAAAGTAACGGATTCGTAAACTTTAAACTAACCCCTTTGCCAGGTGATACTATTGGTAGTAATATCTTTAATAAAGCTTCTATTTATTTTGATTATAACAACCCCGTTGTAACTAATACGACAAATACCATTATAATAAGTGACCCATTGCCTGTAACATTAAGTGACTATCAATTAAAAGAAATTGTAGGTAATATCATCAGCGTTAAAAATAATTGGAGTACTGCAAACGAACTGAACACAGCCTACTTCAATGTTCAGAGGAGCATCAATGGGGTTGATTATGCAACGATAGGTAAAATAAATGCTAAAGGACGTGGTGCAAACAATTATCAGTTTATAGATAATACACCAGCAAATGGCATCAACTATTATCGCCTTCAAATAATAGATAGAAACGGTAACCTTAGTTACAGTAAAGTCGTAGCTATTCAATTGTCGGCAATAGCAAATCGGGTTTCTGTTTATCCTAACCCTGCCAAAAATTTTATAATAGTGAATGGAAAAAATATAAAGCAAATTAACATTATCGATAATTTGGGAAGGACAGTGGCTACAAAAAAAGGGATGAATGCAATGGCTATTCAAAATAAAATAGAATTTAAGTTGAGTTCTGGTATTTATACCGCTCAGATATTAATGGCTGATGGCGAAACTGTAATTAAGAAAATTGTTGTTGAATAGCATTTTAATAAAAAAGGAATGAAGAAAATATATCTATTAGTAACAATGGTCTTGATTGTTGCATTTGCAACAGCTCAGGTAAACCTCAGCAAAGGGTTGATGGCGTACTATCCTTTTACTGGCAATGCCAACGACTCGAGTGGCAACAGTAACAATCCGTCCTTTAATAATGCAACTTTAACTACTGATAGATTTGGAAATGCTAATAGTGCGTATTCATTCAATGGAAACGGTAGCTATATTCAAATCCCTGCAAGCCTTTCTTTAGATACAGCTACTGCTGTTTCGTTGAGTATTTGGGTAAAGCCAAATGGTTTTTATTCAGGAACATGTGGTGCGAACTACATTTTAAGTAAAGGTCTTGAATCCCAAACTAACTACAACGTCGTTTTTTCTGATGCCTATTATGGAAATGTTAATGGTATAAATTTTTGTAGTGTGCCTGCAGATACAAGTCATGAAGCTTTTTTTGGAATGGATTGTACAAGTAATGATGTCCCAACTGTACATACAGGGCATTGGTATCATGTAGTTTATACAAACGATGGAAGCATTTCGAAGTTATATGTTAATGACAGTCTGATATCAGCAAGTAGTGCTAAAATAACATTTAACACAAATGATATTTACCTTGGAAGATATTTTAGCATTGTTAGTACACCTTATTGGTTCAATGGTGTTTTAGATGATATCCGAATATATAATAGGGCATTGGATAGCTCAGAAGTAACCGCTTTGTATACTGCACCAAACCCAGATAAGGATACTATTCCCACTTGTGACTCTTCTTTGGTAATGTATGGATCGCCTACCAATAAAGCATTTCAAACCTCTTCTTTTTTAAATGACCCCAATGCCGGGCCACATGGCGACACTTCTGGAACTGAATTATATGCGTTTGCATGGACAGCAACCAGTATTGGCATTCCTAATTATAATGGCAGGTCACTAATAAAATATGATTTGAGCCAATTGCCATCAAATGCAATTGTAAAGAGTGCTAAGCTTTATTTATATGCCAAATTAAAAAACCTGAATGGGGTATCAGGTAGTCCCACCTATGGCACTAATAACATTGGCCTTTTGCAAAAAGTATATTCACATTGGAAAATGGATTCTACCAATTACTTTACGCCTTTGGTAGTAGATACTGCTACAGAGGTTATACTTCCAAAAAGTACCAATACAACGGAAAATTATATAGCAGATATCACTGCGTATGCCCAAAATTGGGTTAGCAAGCCTGATAGCAACAATGGAATGTTATTTAGATTACAAACAGAAAACGACCCTTACAACTCTTTAATATTTGAATCTGGTTTAGCTAGCGATACCACCAAAAGGCCTCGTTTAGAAATCTGTTACTCTTTACCTGCAATGCTGCCTGGTACCGTTCAATCATTCACTGCCAATGCAATTACCGTTCACTATACAGGTATTCAGTTTTCAATAGAAAATGAAACAAATGCAATTGCAATTGAAGTGGACAGGAGTTTGGATAGTACCAACTTTATCCCAATCAATTTACTTACTGCCAAAGGAAGTGTAGGACTAAATCAGTACAATTTTACAGATAAAGTAAGTACTGATTCTGCAAAAGCTTATTATCGACTAAAGATAGTTAATAAAGATGGCAGCTCTCAATACAGTAAAACTATTAGTGTTCAGTTGGCTGCAAACAACGACCAGTTTTCTGTTTATCCCAATCCTGCCAAGAAGTTTATTATGGTAAATGGAAAAAAAGTAACAGAAGTAGATATTTATGATAAATTGGGAAATCTAGTTTTTGTAAAGAAGAACTTAAACACTTCTAGCAATCTTAACAAAATAAAATTTAACCTTAGCCCAGGCGTTTACATAGCACAACTCCAGATTGTCGGTGGCAAATTAGTCAATGAAAAAATCGTGGTTGAATAGGCCGTTATCCCTTTACAAACGTAAGGTTTTAAATCCCTAACTCAAATATCAACCAAAACTATTAATCAACCAGTCGGGAATTAAAAAGCCTGACTGGTTTTAACAAAAAAGAGTATGAAAAATAAATATTATGTCTTTCTTTTTTTAGCCTGTTGCCAATTTGCACTTGCTTGTAGTAAAGACGCTAGTACTGATAGCAATGCAGTAAACCATTTGTTTACGGATACTGTTTCTGTTATTAAGCAGACCGAGCCGTTATTGCTTTCATTCAACACCGGAAACAATACAGCAATTGTAACGTGGCAGGTTTTTCCAAATAAAAACTATACTATTAGCCCTGCGGGTGTGTACGCCACGCTATCATTCAGCAAAGGAGGTACCTACAATATCACGGCTACTGCCAATGCCACCCAAGCCACTTATGTTGTTACGGTTTCCGATAGCGTTTATCAAGACATTGATACAGGATTTAGTTTGCGGGCATCTCAGATTGTAAATATTCTGCCCTATCAAAATATTTCTTTCTCTGTAAATAACCCACCGAATATTAATGATTTTATCTGGACAACTACAGGAAATGTAAGCTCAATCAACACATCAAAAAATCCTGCAACCTTTAGTTTTGGAAATGGTAAAACTGGTACAGTACATATTTCATCGGGCAACCAATCTCGCACTCGTACTGTTTGGCTGGCAGATCCTTCCATCAATAATCCTTCGGTGGATACTGTTCCTTTTATTTTTAGCGATAAATTGGCCATCACGCCCTCGGTACAAAAAGATATTCAGGGCAAAAAACAGTTGGTGTTAACTGCCAACACGCACTACAATTATCAATGTTATACCGATAGTGTCCTGAGTTTGGTGGATAGCAGTAACCAACAATACACACTCAATTATGGTGGTGTTGTGATTGCTTCTATTCCGTGTTCAAGCATAAAACCCGCCACCAGCATCAATTCCATCGTTAATATGTCTGTTGGCACCTTTCCATTTACGGTCAACTATGGCAATGATACCTACACAGGAACGGTTACATTGAGTGCAACGGGTGTTTTTAGTTTTAATTGGATAAGCAACAAAGTGGTGTCTATTTATCCGTTGGTGGTGCAATAATGATTGAGTTTGTTACAAAGCGTATCAAAAACCGTGATAATGTCTTATGTAACAAGTGCATTTACTTATGTAAAAATCCTTATTTCTTATGAAAGTTTGAAGAAATTATGCTAATTGTATATATTCCTTTGCTTTCTTTGTACTAATTAGAAAAAAATTTGACGGAAAACATAGAAATATTATTGCAAGGCTGCCTTGAATATGACAGATTAAGTCAGGAAAAGCTATACAGGCATTTTTATGATGACTTATTTTCTTTGTGCCGTAAATTCTTTGATGATGAACACGATATTATCACCGCTTTAAACAATGGAATGTTGAATGCTTTTAATAACATAGAAAAGTATGAAATGTCTAAAGGAAACTTGTTTTGCTGGGTGTATGGTGTGGTCAGGAATGCTGCAATATCGCATGTGAGAGCCAAAGAAAAAGAAATGGCATATCAGGAAGCTGTGACTGAGATGAGGATAGAAACAAGCATTAATCCTTTTAAGGATGCGAGTGAGGAAACTGTAATTTCTTTTCTGAGAACACTTACCTCAACTACGCGTGCTGTTTTTAATCTTTTTTATATAGAAGGTTTTTTGATAAAAGAGATTGCACAATGTTTGGATATGAAAGAAGGGACTGTGAAATGGCACCTGAATGATGGAAGAAGCAAACTGAAATTGATCTACAACAACAACACAAACATGAAGGTCTATGCGAGATAATTTGGGCAATATAGACGGAAAAAAGGAAGGTGCAATCCCCCCAGCTATCCCTTTTGAAGCAGCTTGGGCAACATTGAAACCCAATTTAGACAAGGAAGCGGCTAGAAGAAAGAGAAGGAAAAGAGTTTTCTTTTTCTGGATAAGCATTCTTGCAGTTGGTCTGATTAGCGGATTGATTGTAATGAATGAAAGTAAAAAACATACTCAAGCTACTGTAAAATCTACCGGAGGAAATATTGCAACGCCTTCTGTTTCTGCTGTGGCATTGCCATTGATAGTGGGCAAAACACTACTTGAAAAGTACACACATACAAACGAAACTGTTGTTATAAATAAGATTAGTCCGAATGAAAATAGCGCTGCTGTAACCCCAAAAAGAGGTGTAGTTGCTTCGGCAGCCATTCCTCTTAATCCAAATCACAACAATTCTATTGCTGGTACAAATAAGAGTGGCGAGGATAATAATGCAGCTAAATCTATCAATCCGATGCAAGATAGTTACGCTGCGTCGGAATCTTCAACTTTGAAGGATGCAGACAAAACAGCTGAGAAAAAAGTGTTGGCTGGCGATACAGTAACCAAACACATATCAGATTCGGTAAACACAGCAACAGCTGCTGCTGCAAACAAATTGACGCCTAAATTAATCAACAAAAAAGGGATTCACTTTGGTTTACAACTGAATGTACCATTTGAGTCTGGCGCAAATTCGTTGGATGTAAATGGAAAAAGACAACCATTTTCCTTGCTTATTCCTCAACTATTTATTGAAAAAAGTATCAGCAAAAAACAACGCTTGTTATTGGCATTCAATCCTTATTCTCAGTATTATCTAAACAATAAACGTATTATTAGTGCCAACAATTACAATGTAACCATTCAGCATGGTTCTGCAGAAGAAAACGCTCCTCAACAAATAACGTATGCTCAACAAGTTTCCATCAATAAACTGATTGGTATAGAGGCAACGCTGATGTATCGGTATAAGTTGTCGGATAAATTAAATATTGGATTGGGTGTTGCGAACAATTGGCTACAAAGTGCCGTGATAACAAATAAAATTATTGAGAATGGTACAAAGGTTACTCACGACAGCATAATTGGTATAGACAAATCAAGTAAAGAGTGGAATTTATTGAAATCAAATTTTGTGTCAGGTAAACTTGAAGTAGGATATAAGTATAAAAAATTAGAGATAGGTGCAGTCGTCTGTAAGCCTATTGGCAATATTTCAACCAATGCCTTTGCCAACAAAACACCATTTAATACCAACTTATTTATTCGCTTTTATATAAAATAAAACAATCGGAAGCTAGCTTATCGTAGGAAAAATATCGATTCCTTGCTGGTTAAATATGATGCTATCGGGGTGCTTTTTATTCATTTTAGACCCCAACTCCCTATTTTTACGCTTTCCATATCGATTAATAAGAATATAATGGCATCATTCATCGTACAAGGAGGCAATCAATTAAAGGGAACTATCATTCCTCAGGGGGCAAAAAATGAAGCCTTACAGATATTAAGCGCTGTATTATTAACCTCACAACCAGTTACGGTATATAATATTCCAGACATTTTAGATGTAAACCTACTGATAGAATTATTGGAGGACATGGGGGTGAGGGTAGACAGGAAAGACAGACACACCTGCACTTTTATTGCCGACAATGTAAATACTGATTATTTTACTTCCGAGGCATTCAGGATAAAGGGCGGTCGTTTGAGAGGTTCTGTTATGTTGGCGGGCCCGATGTTGGCACGATTTAAAAAGGCATATATCCCAAAGCCAGGAGGGGATAAAATTGGGCGACGCAGATTGGATACACATATCATTGGTTTTGAAAAGCTAGGAGCAAAGGTTGAATATGATGATAACTTGCATATTTTTAAACTGACGGCCCCTCAACTGCACGGTGCCTATATGTTGCTGGATGAACCTTCTGTTACAGGAACTGCAAACATTGTAATGGCTGCTGTTTTGGCGGAAGGAATAACTACCATTTACAATGCCGCTTGCGAACCCTATCTTCAACAACTTTGTAATATGCTTAGTAGGATGGGGGCAAAAATTGCAGGTATTGGAAGTAATTTATTGGTGATAGAAGGCGTTGAAAAACTAAATGGAACAGACCATAAGATGCTTCCGGACATGATTGAGGTAGGAAGCTTTATTGGCTTGGCAGCGATGACCCAAAGCGAATTGACCATTAAAGGAGCGGGTATTCATCACCTAGGAATGATACCTGAGAAGTTTTCTCAGATGGGAATTCAGTTTGAATTAAAGGGGGATGATATTTATGTTCCTGCCCAGGATAGTTATGAAGTGACTACTTATCTGGATGGTGGCATTTTGACAATTTACGATCATCCTTGGCCAGGCTTCACGCCAGATTTAATTAGTATTATGCTGGTAATTGCTACTCAAGCAAAGGGAAGTGTATTGATTCATCAGAAAATGTTTGAGAGTCGCTTATTTTTCGTTGATAAGCTGATTGATATGGGGGCACAAATTATTCTTTGTGACCCTCATCGTGCAACTGTCATTGGCTTGGGAAGAAAATATGCCTTACGTGGCATCACAATGAGTAGTCCGGATATCAGAGCAGGACAAGCGTTGTTGATTGCTGCATTGAGTGCTGATGGAAAAAGTACTATTCAAAATATTGAGCAGATAGATAGGGGCTATCAAAACATTGATACCCGGTTGAGAGCAATTGGAGCCGATATTACTAGAGCATAGTAATCAGGAAAGTCAGAAGCGATGGTTCATGAATCGTTCAATCATTAAATCAATATTGTGATATTAGTAACGGGTGGTAGTGGTTTGGTGGGAAGTCATTTGATACCTTATCTTTTACAAAAAGGGAATAAGATAAGGGCTTTGTATCGTCAAAATCATCCATCCATTTTTGATAATAATTTAGAATGGGTTCAAGGAGACATCTTGGATATTTTGGATGTAGAAGGTGCTTTGGAAGGAGTAACGCACGTTTATCACTGTGCAGCAATTGTTTCCTTTGATCCTAAAGATAAAAAACAGCTTTTTCAAACCAATATAGAAGGGACTGCCAATATTGTAAATGCCTGTATTGATGCGGGAATAGAGAAATTGGTGCATGTGAGCTCTGTTGCTGCACTAGGAAGGTTTGGAGAAAATAAGTTGATTGATGAGACCATGAATTGGGACGAGAAAGCAGGGGGAAGTGTTTATGCCAAAACAAAACATCTTGCCGAAATGGAAGTTTGGCGAGGCGTAGGGGAAGGACTAAATGCAGTAATTGTAAATCCGACCATTATATTGGGCCTATCAGATTGGGATAAAGGGAGCGCTAGCATTTTTAAGTCGGCTTACAAAGAATTCCCTTGGTACACAAACGGTGTTACCGGGTTTGTGGATGTTGTGGATGTTGTGAAAGCAATGATTGCACTAATGGATAGCCCTATTGTGGGCGAACGCTTTATTTTGAATGGAGATAATGTTGGCTATAAAGAGATATTTACCCAGATAGCAAAGGAATTTGATAAAAAACCACCGCAAAAGGAAGTCACCAAAACGATAGCTGCTATTGTGTGGCGGATAGAAGCTATCAAAGAATTATTTACTAAGAGGAAACCGTTGCTTACAAAGGAGACTGCCCATACTGCACAAACCAAGGTATATTTTGACAATACGAAACTTCTAAAAGCGTTGCCTTCATTTAAATATTCTCCAATAAATACAACTATCAACAGAATATGTGGGGAACTGAAAGAGCGTTATAAGTTGTAATTAAGCTTTGTTTTTTGCTTCTTCCGATAAATATTTATCTAGTGCTGTAACCATGCTTGGGGCTTGTGGGTTGGGAGCAATGATACCTATTTTAAGCCCTGCTTCTGTTACTGCCTTTGTCGTATTCTCTCCAAACGCACCTAAAATAGTTCCATTTTGCTTGTAATCTGGAAAGCTGTCCAACAAACTTCTGATACCGCTTGGCGTAAATAAACAAATAACGTCAAACTCTTCTTTTTCCAGTAAAGTCTTTACGTCATTACTTACACTACGATACATAAATGCGAGACTAAAATCGCAATTATTAGTTTTTAGCCAACCAACAATATCATTGTCTTGTTGGTTTTCGCTACATACATACAAAAACTTCTCCCCGTCTCTATGTTTTTTGATGATATCGAACAAGCTTTTGTTGCTAGCACTTGCACCAAAGAAAATCTTACGTTTTCTATACAGAATAAATTTCTGTAAGTAAAGTGCAACCGATTCGGTAGTACAGAAATACTTTATCTCTTGGTCGATAGGTCTTCTCATTTCTTCGTTCATCCGAAAATAATGATCGATAGCATTCCGACTGGTGAAGATAATAGACGTGTATTTAGTCAAGTCGATCTTTTGCTTTCTAAATTCTTTGGGGGTAATGCCCTCTATCTTAATGAAGGGATAGAATACCAATTTCACCTTATGCTTACGCTCCAATTCGAAGTAAGGCGATTTATCGCTATCGGGTCTCGCTTGCGAGATAAGTATTTTCTTTGGGGATGTATTAGTTGCAGTTGTGTTTTCGTCTTGAGTAACCATTCTTTCTTTGATGTTTTGCAAAACTATATTTCTGAAGCTATTAAATTGAAAACTGCTTTATAAATTAACAACAATGGCAATATCTCAACGGCGCAAAGGTATAGGAAAAAATGCAAGGCATGAAAGCGTAACTCATTTCTTAATGTACCCATTACAACAAAATATCTGTACAACAATGCCAATCCTAGTAATCCATACGTAACCAACAAACAAATTCTTGCTATTTCGCCTTCGTTGAACGCAATAAGGAATACGAAAGGCAGCAGTATGATAGCAATTATTTTATTACTTAAAAAGACAACAAAGGTGTAGGATTCCAATGCCTCACTTGCATTAAAAATCCATCCAATAAAGTTGAGGAAAATGAATTTAAACAAATAAATACTGGTAATTGCAATGAGGGAATAGGCTAGCAATAACCAGAAACTGATATGAACCAACCCCTTGTAGTTTAATATGAGACTTACATAGGTGGACAGGCATCCAATAAATACAACGTTTAATAGAATAGAAGAAACCTTGTTATTGGTCAGTTGTTCTACCGCTTGCTTTTGTCTGTATGTTGTTTGAAAGAAGAGAGAAAACATATTGACAAAGTACTTAGGGAAAACCGCTTTTGTGAAAGCAATCAAGGCTACCAACCCTACCAATACATAAAACAATTCGTCTTTACCTTGAGGGTTACGTTCTTTTTCCAGCAAGGCCACCGTTGGCAAATTGATAGGAATATACAATCCTCCGAATATTCCACCATAACTTGAAGTATCGATTGGGTTGACCAATAACTTAGCCTGACTTTTTTTAATGGAATCTAATCGAAGAGAATCTATTTTTTTCTGCGCCAGCAATACCGAATCTTTGAGTCTCAAAGAGTCATTGGCAAGCTGTGAGGTATCTTTTGTGAAAGCAGTGTCTCTCACTATTCTTTGAACGGTGTGGGTGGTGTCCCTTTTTACAAATGGTCTTCTGAATGATTTTGGCGCAGCCGCAGAACCCGAATCGGTTTGAGCCACAGCAAACAATCCGACCACGGTCAAACAAATTAATAAGAATATTTTTCTAAAAGAGAGCATCAGGACAAAAATAGGAGTTTCTGTAGCCACAAAGCAACTAAGATTCAAAGAAACACAGAAATAAGAACATCCCTTATTTAATTTTCAGGCACTACTTATTGCTTATTAGTGATCTGTTTATAATAACGCCCAACTAAGAGAAAGAGGCACTAAAAAGTAATCAACTTATTACTACGCCACTTACTTTAAGTTAAGGGTTTATATATATGCTACCAGATTGAAATCGGGGTGTCGGCCTGAGCTTGGCGAAGACGTTTAATAAAAGAATGAACCTTAATTTACCCGGTTTCGACAAGCTCAACCTGACAGTCATTCCTTAACTTAAAAACATTGCCCTACGCCACTTACTTTGCCATCTGTTGTTTGCACCCGCAAGTAATATATTTCTGTTGGCAAACTAAAAAGTGCAGCCCCACCCTTAGGTAGTAGCTGCACTTTTGTTTATCTAAGCGTATTCTAGTTAGAAACTGGTTTGACCATTTCTCCCATAGTGTTAGGTCTGCCGAAACTACTGCTAAAAGAAAGTGCTGAAGCTGAGTTTGTTCCGTCAGCAGCCATATTTGCAATATTGATGTTGTACGTTCGCTTTTCTACCTGTAAAATGATAGAGTTATTTCAAAAAATTGAGGTCTATTGATTTGTCCGACAGATTGTCCCAAAGAGATAGTAGTTCCAAAATTTAAGTCTGTACAAATGCCATCTTTTTTTTTGTTAAATCTGATTCCTCCATCTATCGTATATCCCCAAAAAGACGTAGGCAGAGAATTACCTGATGTGTCTGTATAACCTGTAAAAAGATAATTCATCCCGCCACCAAAATAAAACCCAGTTTCTTTATCGGTGTACTTTCTTGAGCCTAATCCAAAATTATAATGTATCAATAAAGGTAATTCTGCAAAATCATTGATACCCTGAGTATTTATATCAGTACCTTTTGGAAGTATTGCCGAAAGAATAACCAACCCAGGAAATGCTAATCCAGTCTTATCTTCTGCACCAAATTTAATATTAGTAGAAAGTGAAAAAGAAGAGTTTTCAGTTTCAATAAAATTATAACCCAAAGGAACAGAAAATCCTCCAGCTATGCTTTCAATTGAGTTCAAACTCCCATAAGTTATTCCAAGTCCACCATGTATTTTTTCTCTCCATTCTTGTCCATAAGTAATTTGGCTGTATAAAAGGATTAAAAAAAGGATTACTTTTTTCATTAAAGTCTTTATTTCAGTGAATATTTTTTTAAAATTACTGCGGCTTAAAGTGACGCAGAACTCTTGTATTGACACTATAAACAGCAAAAAAGGAATTTTATACTTTATCTCTCAAACCCTTTACACGCATCAGTTTCAGTAACGAATATATGGGTTTATCAGTATAAACAGAATTTGTTTGTTTTAAATAGATACGTACACACATATCCAATAGAGAAACTACGCATCTATTTAAGGGTTTAATAAAAATGCCCCTTCTCCAAATAATAAATCTTCAAAGAATATTCATTCCCGTAGTTCTACCAAGTCGAAAGAAACAGAACAACGATAGATAGTCTGTTTTTGCTTAGCCTCATCTTCACTAAAAGCTTACATTTTACAATTTATGGGTGTGTAGAAATGAATTTTCCGAAAGAAAAAATCATTTTCCCTAAAGAATTAATCATTATTTCCGCAGTGGGAATGTTTTTTCCGAAGAAATAATCATTTTTTCTTTCAAAAAAATGGTTCGCTCTTCAGAGAAAAGGAATTTCTCGAGAGAGAAAAACAAATTTTCTGGTGAAAAAACGAATTTTTCTAAAGAGAAAATGATTTTTTCTCCAATTAAAAAAGCTGTTTCCATAGGTTTTACTATACTACCTACAGCGAAAAAGGCTAAAAATGCGCACATAAACAGGGATTAACCTACTGAGGCAACATAAAAAACGACTTGATTTGTAAAGTGTCCAATTGGATGTTAGCCACACCCCTGCAAAAGGGGCGGTTGGCTGTAAGGGATATTCTTGAATGCAGATTCAGGCTTTTACTGTGAAGAATAAAACGAGACCTGTTTGGAAAAATGAATAGAACCTAATGCCAGAAACATCAAGGGAAAAAAGGTTCGGTATCGATACTTTGACGAAGAATTATGTAAAGGAGGAATAAGATTGAACATGCAAATGCTTAGATTGATTCTTTTAAAATTTTAAACAACTTCTTTAATAAAGTTTACACGTTTAATAATTGAGTTAATAAAGTTTGTTACAAAAGCTTTTGTACTATGATATACAACAGTACGATTTGGTTAGGTTGGGTGATTGTATAAATATTTTTAAAGAATGTAAACACTTAACCTCCTTTCCTGCAACATCCAACACATCAAATGGTCAATCAATAACTAAACTTTCTTCAACCCTCCAAGTCTTTGCATTCGTCTTAAAACATTTTAAAAAGCTTTCGAATGAATAAATCTATTTTGCTAGCCTTTGCTTCCCTTACACTCTCTGTTTTATGTAGGAGTCAATATGTAAACAATCAATCTCCCTTTGCAGATAAACCGTGCGACTCTTATAGTAACTATAGGGATGAGAATGGTAAACCCGGTGTACTGCTTTGGGGTGCCGCTAACCCTAAAGACTTTGGTAGCCGCCAGGTGACCTTTAATTTTGAGGGAGTACGCAAGGTGAATCAAGTGCCTGCGCCGGGCATACATCCTCGTATTTATTTTGGGCCGGATGACTTGCCTGAGATAAGAAAGAACCTGAAGGAAACCCAATGTGGACAAGGCTGCTGGAAGAATATCCTTTCGTGGACGGAGATGATGAAGGGCAACTATGATGATACAAAAGACTATGCAAAACCCGATGTTTGGAATGGCAATTTTGGTGGTTTGCATGGACGGGTGCCGCTGTTTAGATTGGGTGTGCCTCGTGCAAAAGGGATGGCATACAACCACAATACACTGGCAAGGGATATTTATGATGGATTAGCCAATGGAACTGCTACTTCTTTCCCTGAGTTTTATTGGGATGTATTCTCCTTAGAAGCCTTCAGGTGTTTGATTGAAGAGGATAAAGCAGGGGCAAAGAAGCTAGCCAATGCTGCTATGACTGCCTTGAAGATTGATGCCGCCAAACGAGATTCCATTCGCGCAGCAAAGAATATTACCAAACCAAATGAGCAGCCTATTGGACGGTTTCAGTTGGCTTTTACTTACGATTTCATCTTTAATTGGTTGACTACTGAACAGAAGAAAGCCATGCATGATGAGCTTGCCGAAAACACTTGGAGCCATGATAACTATGGAACATTCAACACAGCAGAGGCTTCCAGAAGTAACTGGGCTACCTTCTCCTATTGGTTGTTTGAAGTGTTGGCTATTGAAGGTGAGCCTGGTTTTAATGATTTGAAAGTGAAAGGCATGTACAGGGGCTGGCATAACCTGATGACTTATGGTTGGTTTCAGTCGGGTGCAACTTTTGAGGGTGAAGCCAAGAATCAGTTGGGTATGGATGGTATCATAACTTTTGCAAAACGTACAAAGCTATATGGCTTCGAAGACATTTCTGGGCATCCCTATTTGCAGGCTTATGCCAGAAGTTTTTTGCCGCATAGTATTATTCCCACCCAAGATGGCTTTGTGAAATATGATTTATTGGGAGGAAGTCGATCGAAAGGTGGAGGGTTTACTATCTGTGATTTGCTAGGATTGAAGTACATGTTTCCAACTGATAAAAAGATAGATTGGGTATATCATACAGCAATGCGAGATGATTACAGTAATGTTCCGGATCGTTCGGATGGCTATTACAACGGGTTGTTGTTTTTTGCCATCTTTGCAAGAGACTTTGATAAAAACAATAATGACCCCTCTAAACTGAACCTTGGCAATACGTTCTTTTGTGGCGAACGTGCGCTGATGATGACCAGAAGTAGCTGGACAAAAGATGCTTTGATGCTGAATCTGCATACCCGTCAGGCAAATGGAGGTCATCCGTCTGCAGATAGAAACTGTATTATGGTAGCCGGCGCAGGTAGGGTCTGGAGTCCGATTCAGGGAGGACGTGCCTATGATAATTTTAAGCAAAGTATTGTTGTGATTGATAAACAAGCGCAAGATGAACATACGCCTGCTACTATGGTGGACTTTAAGGATGAACCCCTTGCCACTTTTGCGGTTGGCGATGCTAAATATGCGTGGGATTATAACAACAAAGAACAGGAGCGGAAGAAAGGATATTATACTGTTGCCGATGTGCGTGCAGGAAAAGTGGAAATGCCAAATACTAGTAGTTGGGAGTTGGAACAAAATACGGTGAATCATTTCAGTTACTTGAAACTACCTTATGCCTACCTGAATGTTCCCCGCAGCGAAACACCGCATTGGATATTGCCAACCGGTGCGGTGCGTCCTTTCTTACGGCAGGTGAATTATCCGGTATTAAAAGCATTCCGCACAGCAGGAGTGGTTCGGTCTTCAAAACCGTATGCTATTGTGGTGGATGATATTGCTAAGGATGATCAGGTGCATCATTATGACTGGATACTAACCTTAGAGCACGATATACAAATAGTAAGTTCCACCAAGGTAAATGACCACGAGATGGACATTATCCTTACTGGTAACGACCCTGAACAAAAGAGTGGTTGGGACAAAGACTCATTGCCGGCTAAGTACACAGGAACTGTTCCTGCCAATCAACCGATGTTGTTGGTGAAAGTGCTGAATATTAACAATACGGTTGACGCCAACACTGTAAACATAGAGGAGTGGCGCAGCAATAAACCCAAGAGTCTGGAGAGCAATATTCGTAAGCTTGTTATCCCTGCTGATGCCGTTTCGCCTGATTATAAAGTGTTGTTGTACCCTTACCGCAATGGTGATGAGTTACCTAAAACATCTTGGAACAGAAGTCATACCAAACTGACGGTGAAATGGAGTAATAGCGAAAAGCAAGAACTGACGTTTAGTGCTAACACAGATGGAAGAACTCATATTGCTATAAAGGATGGTGAGAAGGGGTTTGAGTTATAATTAGGTTTACGTACCTGACAGGTCTGTGAGTCCTGTCAGGTATTTTCACGCCACTCTTCGATTCTGTGGCAATATACCCTTTCTAAAATCTAGCGGTTAAACCTATATAAAAGCATCTTCCAATGGCTGGTATGATGCCCGGACCAGGATATTCATCCGTTCTTCGGGTAAAGTATGCCTTGTCTGCAATGTTGTTTACACCGCCCTTGATGGCGTAGTTATTTATCCTGTAAGTAGCACTAAAATCTAGTACGGTATAAGCTGGAATGTAACCCGCAATAGGGTCGTCACTCACTTTTACATTGGTGGCATCGCCATAAGCATCGCCCACATAGTTCACCTGAATCGTAGAGGAGAATGCCTTATCGGTATAAATAATGCCTACTCTTTCTATCTGTTTTGCGGCGGCTTCTACCCTGTTTCCTTTATACATTCCGGTTGTGTAGCGGGCATCGATATAGGCATAAGAATTGAAAATACTTAGTCCTCTTTTAGATGTTTCCTTTAGGTACTTCAACAAGTTAAATTCTATATAAGATTCAACACCCTGATGCGCACTATTGCCAATATTGGTTCGGTAGGCATAGCTATCGCCAGTTGTTGAATCCGTTAGTACCGTTGTGCCAATTCTATTATTATAAGCTAGATAGAACAAGCTGCAATCGAAGTTCAGGTAGTTTTTTATAGTACCTCTAACACCTAGATCGGAGTTAAAGCCAAAGGCGTCTTTCATGTTGGGATCAATCTTGGCGGCCACTCCAAAGGGCGATAACTGGCTGTAGTCGATAGGACGATACGATTGACTAATGTTGCCATATACACTTACATTACTCTTGGGTTTCAGTTCAAAGCCGATACCCGTTAATAGAAATGTTCTATCCTTTGCCAAATTCGAATACACCCTCGAGCCATCATCGTCTGTGATGTATCCATCCACCGTACTTCTCAAGTACTCCAAGCGTGCGCCCGGCGTAATGGTCAACTTGTCTCCTATCCTAAATATATTCTCTACAAAAGGGGCAACATTGGTGGTGGTGAACTTGATATTGGCACCCCAATCTCCAGTGATGGATAGGTCGAAGTCGCTACCAGTAGTACCTTCGCCATCTTCAAGCCTTTTAAACCAAGCATGACTAACCCGTACTCCTCCAGCCAAGGTATTCTTGTTTTTACCTAGTCTATAGTTGGTAGAAATCCTCGCTTCGGTAGCCACACTGTACATATCCTCACTCTCCACTTCACGAGGTACATATTGATTTGTTGCTGGACCGATGGTGTCTAACACACTCGCGCCACCATCCTCATTACGCCACACAAGCGAGCGATTACTGAACAGATAAGTAGTGATAAGAGACATGGTGGTATTAGCCGTAGGCGTATAAGAAATATTATTACTGATAATATTCCATGGACTCTTTAGCCAATTCCTAGCTCGGATTGAGGCTTTTGGGTTTGCATTAAACAGACTATCGGACAAACCTCCTGGCATCTGGATTCTGTTTCTCATAAAGGAATATTCCATACTGATGCTTAGCTTTTCTGATGCTTTATATTGTACTTTCCCAAAACCGGAGAACTGCCATTGTTGGCTATTAGCCCTATAGCCATCAATGTTTCTATATTGAATAAATCCAAAGTAGTTCCACTTTTTATAGTTGCCACTAATGGCATTATAAGAGTTATACATGCCGAAACTACCCCTTGATTGAGAGGTTGTAAACTGAGAAGGAACATTCTTGGGAGCCTCTTCAATTATATAATTGACTAGTCCGCCAAACTGTGCCCCAAACTGCAACGACGATGCGCCACGCACCAACTCAATCCTCTTCACCGCTTCCATCGCAGGAATGTAGTAGGCCTCATTGTAGCCATACACATCGGCACTAATGTTATAGCCGTTTTGTCGGGTATTCATTTCCAAGCTTTGGTTGGGGTTCAACCCACGTGTGGCAATCCCGTTGGAAGTAAAACCACTGCTTTCGCTTTCCACAATGTTTAGTCCCGGTATCCGACCCAATATCTGACGCGTATTGTTGATGGCCTTATTGGCATCCAAGCTATCTACTATAATCACTTCTGTTTTCTTGCCTGCGTAGATCACGCCATCTTTTGTTTCGAGCAGATGCCCCACACCATTCATTGTTTTGTAGCCCGTAACGGTAACCCCGTTCAATATAAATACCGAGTCTTTGATGCTTTTCTTTTGTGCCTGAACGATCATTGTACACAACAAAATAACCACTGCTACTAATGTAAATCTTCTATTCATTCCTCCATTTTTTGTTGGGCGCAAAAGTGTAGGAATGAAAGATGAGATACTACCAGAATCGGGAAAAGCAACCACCGCGATGCGGAAAAGAAGCTGTTTAGGGTGATTAATGTCTTTATAAAAAGTTGGAAGGTATGGCTGATGAGAATATTGATTATTTGTAGATACTATAATTTATCAACTATATGGATAGAGCCGATTAACCCCAATATAAATACTACTATTGAGGGGGGAATAAAATTATTTGCTGCCAACATAGTTCTATCTTTTGTGTCAAAAACGTAATTTGCTGGCAACATAGAACTATGTTGCCAGCAAATAGTCTTACTTACTGTCCATATAGAACTATGTTGGCAGCAAACACGCTTGCTTGCTGTCAGTGCAGAACTATGTTGCCAGCAAACACGCTTATTTGCTGGCAGTGTAGAACTATATTGGCAGCAAATAGTCTTGCTTACTGTCCATATAGAACTATGTTGGCAGCAAACACACTTATTTGCCCCATAAGTAGTTTGTTACTGCCAGCAAACTATTTTTTAGTTTTGAAAATCAATTGTAATTATCCATTAAAAAAGGTTAGATAGAAAGTATTACCTTCCTATCTAACCTAATCTAACAAAGCTTTCCAAGTGCTTCTTTACGTCTACTAAGCCCCGTAGCAACACTCTAAATTGTCAATTATTAATTATCAATTAAAAAATCTCTTTCCCATCCCGCACCAACTTAGTTATCGTATGTCCATCCGCAGCTTTTATAAAAGTGAATACATCTTTCTGGTCTTTCCATGTAACTGTCAACACTGTTTTGTCGGCATTCCACAACGTCTTCGGCGTTTCTTCTCCGTGTAAGTAAGGGAACAACAATACCTTAAAGTTTGGTTCAACAGAACGGGAAGGAAGCACTAGACGCTTCGCAATATCCATAGTACGCAGATAAAACTGGTGCATATCCTCCGTCTTTATGTTCTCGAAGGTTTCCAAACGAGGGTTAGGTTCCATATTGGGGATGGCAGATTCGGTGCTTTCCAATACCCTCACCAACAATTGTGGATCACCTTTTTGTGGGGTAAACTTACCAGCACTCAATACGCCGCCCAAACCTTCAACCTCAGCCATATTGCGCTTCATTCGTTTATCGCCCAGCACCACATCGTATTCACCTTGCGTTCTTGCATCAGAAAAAGAATTGAAGCCAAGATTCAAAGCACCAGATTCTTGCTTTACATCTATCAGTTGCTTAATAGAAACTACCTCCACATCCAACTGCATCGGCATCGCAAATTCGTACAGATGTTCCTTATCATCCTTTTTAATATCATCTACAATCAACACATAATCGTGCTTGCCCTTCACCAATCCTGCGGTGCGGAAAGCATATTCCACCGGATAATTCTTCAAACGCATGGGCCAGGTATCCTCCGCCCACATCAAAGGGTTTGTTTCCATCGTTCCATTATAAAAATCAGCCACCTTACGCAACGGATCGCGCTCGGGCAGCACACCCGGATAGTAGCGTTTCAGGTTACTTGCAGTGTGCGCATACACCCCATCGCGCCATTGCGGTTCTACTTGTTTGCCAGTCATTATATCGCCTACGGCAGATTTCAGCCAACTCCAACTATAGGGATACTTGGCATCAATAGTACCAAAAGTAGCTTCGGGCTTATCTAAATAGTTGTTCCATGTAGCGGGTGTAGCAAAGTATCCTTGTCCGTGTCCATCAATCGTAACCACAGAATGGTATTTGCTTTCAGTACTTCTCCAACCATCCGTTACCCACACTCTACCATTAGCCGCTAACATAAAACTACCCCTGTCGGAATGATCGTGCGATTGGTACATCATATCATGACGTGCATCAAACTGAAACTGAATGCCGTTCTTGTCCCACTTGTTGCGGGCAATCAGACTGCCCCTTGTTGGTTCGAAATAGGTAAGCGGCATTGCCACAGGAGGCACCCCGTTGTAGTCGGCAGCGGTTTTATTGGGGTCGGTACAAAACACAAAAGCGGCCACATCAGGCACTTGTTTAATTTCCTTTTGGAGGGAATTGGCATATACATAATCAATCTTGGCGTCGGTAGGGAAGAAATACTTCATGATCATCATCATCAACCAAGGGATTTCAGAAGTGGTACCTGTATCTCCATGCGAACTCCACAACGCAGCAGGATTTGGATTCATTGAATTGATTAACCAATCGGGTATTGCACGGAAATGTGGATTGGTAAAGGTGTTATAGGTCTTGTCCCTTCGGGCGATTGCGGTCATGGCCAACATATCATTTGGGAACTGACCAAAAGTGTAAACGATACCTTCCGAACTCATCCCCTTTGCAGTGTAGGAATAGGTAAGATAATCGCTCACCACATCCTTGCCACGCTCGAAGATGCGCTTGTCGTATCCCTTCTCGTTTTCAATAGCTAATATGGACAAAGGATAACAAATAGACATGGCAATATGATTCCATCTGCGCCAATGATGTGGCAATTCCATGCCCAGACCATACTTGCCATAAGTGGCTTTTGTATAGTAATCGACAAAGAATTTCTTATCGGTAGCTGTCATTCCCGCAGCCGTAAAGTCGAACAGTTTAGCAATCTCGCCGCTGCTATACAACGGCTCTTTTACTTGCAATAGCTTAGCAGGGTTTTGAGGTGTAGAATCTATATCTCTAAAAACCTTTCTAAGATAGTTGGCTGCAACGGTGCCAGTCTCAGCTTGCAAAGACTTATCATTATTCAATTGAGCCAACAAGCCTTGGATAGCCAATAAGTTTGCTATCTCCTTTGGGGCTACACCATCCGAAGCAATTGGTTCTCTTGTTTTAAGGATTGCATAATAGTTACTGCTATGCAATTTGGCAAGGGCATCATTTGCCAAAGCCAATAATTGCTTACCCATCTTTGTATTCTCTAACCGCATTTTGATAGCACCAAACTCATCGGGTGAAGTAAAGATGCGCGGATGAACACCCGTAGCAGGTACTTTACCCAACTTGCTATAATCAAAGCCTTCGCTGTTAGGCACCAATGTTTCTTGGTATGGATTAGCCCATTTAAGCTTGTTATCCAAAGCTTCATCGGCAGTAAACTTACGCTTGGGTTGCTCCATCAAACGAGGGTCATTGGCAGCGAGGGTATCATTGGCCAAATACTTAAAGATATCGGGGATAGATTGGGAGAAACTATGAATTGAAATTATCAGACCCGCTAAGGCTAAGCAACTTATTCTAATCATTTTCATATAGTCATTTGTTAATCTGCAAAGATGTTATCTTAGTTTGAAAGTTTAATCCCCAATGTGCCAATGAATGGTTTAGGCTGGTCAAGATGGAAGCAATAGTCATAGGATGCAAATTAAGCAAAGTTGATTTGGTAATAATCGCTAACAAAATTGCAAGTCCGCAGCACTTTTTCCTATTCAATCTAGCTTGCAAACTCTTTTTCGTCCTACTTTTACCGCTTCTTAGTCCTGCCATAAAAATATTATACTCATGTCATTTAGCGCAATTATAGATAGTAGTCAGTTTTTTCCTGTTGTTACACTTTCCGATACTTCCAGTAATACCAAAGCAGAAATTTATTCTTTTGGTGCATTGCTCAATCAGTTTATAATCAATACCAAATCGGGAAATTTAAACCTTATTGAGGGGTTCTCTTCACCGCAAGCAGCAATTGAGGATATTACAAAAGGCTTCAAAAGTGCCTTTCTTAGTCCGTTTACTTGCAGAATGAATGAGGGTAAATATTCTTATGCCGATAAAGATTATCAGGTAGAAAAATTCTTTATGCCACCTCATGCTATCCACGGGTTGGTTTATGATGCGCCCTTTAAAGCAGAAAACATTGAAGTAACCGAAACGTTTGCATCGGTAAAGCTTACTTATACCTATGATAAAGAAGATGTTGGCTATCCGTTCAGCTACTCCATTTCGCATATCTGGAAGTTGGAAGCGGGTAATAAACTATCTGTTTCAACAACCATAATTCATAATAATACACACGCTATTCCGTATGCACAAGGCTGGCATCCATATTTTACGCTCGGCACAAGTATAGATGAATGTTCGTTGCAGTTTTCTACAGATACACAAGTAGAATTTGATGATACTCTCTTGCCAACCGGTAATACAATTAATGATAATCGATTTGTTGCAGGGGCATCTTTAAAAGACATATTTCTAGATAATTGTTTTCACTTGGCTGGGGAGGGAACAAACGCTTGTATTTTAAGTAATGAACTTGTAAAGTTGACGATTAGTCCTGAAAAATCTTATCCTTACTTACAGATTTATACACCTCCTCACAGAAAAAGCATTGCGATAGAAAACCTGAGTGGCGCACCAGATTGTTTTAATAATGGACTAGGATTGTTGTTGCTAGAACCCCATGTGGCTATTACATTTGCAACTCATTACACAGCAGAAAAACTAGCATAGAAATGCATACTCCACAACAAGCAAGAGAACAATATCAACAACATTTTGGGGAAGGGGCAAGAATATTTTTTTCGCCAGGAAGGATAAATCTGTTAGGCGAACATGTAGACTACAACGGCGGATTTGTTTTGCCTGCAGCCATCAACAAAGGAATATGGTTTGCCATAGCTGCCAACCATACAAATTCTGCAAACTTTGTGGCAGCGGATATTGACGAATCATTTTCTGTGGAACTGGATGCTATAAAAAAACTGGATGGCTGGAAAAACTATGTGTTAGGGGTCTTGCATATTCTCCAGCAAAAGAAATATGTGATTGGAGGATTTAATTGTTTGTTTGGTGGCAATGTTCCCCAAGGTGCAGGATTATCTTCTTCGGCAGCGTTGGAAGCAGGATTGGTGTATGCATTGGATAAGCTATTTAATCTGGGTCTGAATACACAGCAGATGGCATTGATTGCTCAAGAAGCTGAACATAGTTTTCCGGGAACCAAGTGCGGCATTATGGATATGTTCGCCAGCCTGCATGGAAAAGAAGGACATTGTATGTTGCTGGATTGCAATAGTCTTCACTATGAATATTTACCAATTGTAGAAACTGAATATGAATTGGTATTAATCAATTCTAAAGTACACCACTCCCTAAATGATGGTCAATACAATAAAAGGCGTCAGGAAGCCATGGAAGGATTAAGTTTCTTTCAGACGTTGAATAAAAACGTCACTTCATTCAGAGCAGTTAATCCAGATGTTGTAAATCAGTTTAGAGAAAATTTAAGTCCGGAGGTCTATCATAGATGCTTATATATTACCCAAGAAATTGAAAGGACCCAAAAAGCAGCAGAATACTTAAAATCAAATAATCTGATAGAGTTTGGTAAACTAATGTATCAAACACACAAAGGATTGAGTGAACTGTATGAGGTAAGTTGTGGCGAACTAGATTATCTGGTAACAGAAGCCAAACTACAATATGATGTAATTGGATCTAGGATGATGGGTGGCGGATTTGGTGGCTGCACTATTAACCTTATTGCAAAAAATAACAGGGATAATGTAGTCAGTTCTATTGTTTCTTCTTATCAGCGGGTTTATGATATTCAGCCAGAAGTTTATTTGGTAGAGACCTCTAATGGAACACACGAAATGTAATTTAAAAGTCACAAGGTTTAAGTCGAATGTCTTATGCCTTACTTATAATAGCAATCATACTAATCTCGACATTTACATTTTTGGGCAGTGTTTTCACTGCTAATGTTTCTCTTGCGGGATAATCTCCAATAAAATAAGAGCCATAAATCTCATTCACTTTAGCAAATAGTGCCATATCGCTTAAGAAAATGGTTGATTTAACTACATTAGAGAAAGAGGTATTTGCCTCGGTAAGAATTGCTTTCAGATTTTCCATCACCTGGGTAGCTTCTTCCTCAATAGTTTGTAGATTTAGTTCGCCAGTAGATGGAACAATGGCAATCTGTCCACTTATAAAAAGCCAGTCACCAACCAAAACCGCCTGATTGTAAGGGCCGATAGGTGCAGGCGCTTTGGGTGTGTTTATGATATTCTTACGCACAAAAAAATTATTTATTGTTCTCTTAGGTTAATATAGACGACTCTAGTAAAATACTTTAGGGCAATTTAGCTGACCCTTTCCTCTTGGGTTACCGGGAGAATACAATTTATTATTACCTCTGGCATAATTATCAGACTTAGAAAATAGTGTGAAGCTAAGTCTTACTTGACTAGAGAAATAAGCATCATTTGCATCTGGATTTCCTCTTGGTGGACCAGGTTTTAACAGAATAGAATTTCCTTTGGAATCAAGTTCCCGCCATGATAATGTTTCTCCTTCTTCCAATAATTTAACTCTTGCTGTGTTGCCTGATGCCTTGGCTAGGTTAATTACTTTAGTCCACTCACCAGCACTAATGTAGTTTTTACTGCTTACATCATCTAGATAATCCGTAAATAATTTCCTGAAACTGAATTCATATCCTATTGAAATTGCATCGGAAATTTTATATCTAAACCCACCCCCCAATTGTATATTCAGCTGTGTTAAATTATAGCTTTTACCAGCTGTCTTAAGTGTATTGTCGTTTAATATTTGGCCCTCTGTCCCTATATCATGTAGATAAACTTTTTGACCTACCTTGAAAAGACCTGTGTAACCTAAGTTTACCTCCTCTGTAATATCACTTTGCTTTATAGTCGTGTAGGGGTTAAAATGATAAATAGAGGGTCCTCCAAAAAGATAGGGTACCAAAGTATAATCCTCGCTATTGAGTAAATCTACTTCACCCATGAGGGATAGTTCGATAATATCTGACTTAAAGTTTAAGTTCCTTTCCTTTATTGCTAGCTTGGGTGATTTGGAATCATCTGCACTAACTTGTAAAAAGGATAGGTTAGTTCTAAGTCGAAAATTATCGTATAGGTCATAAGTAAGACCCACACTGGCAGCAGGCCCGATACTTGAAACAACCCCATTTGATAAATCTCCTTGGTAAATGCTACCCCCAAAAGAGGTTGTGAGTTTGAAATATTGCCCATTACTTGCACTAGACAGTAGCACGAAGACCAATAAAAGCCCACTATTTATAATAGAAAGGTTAAATTTTATTCTCATAAATTAAATATACAGGGTTATAAAAAAGTTTTTCTTAAGATGATGTAAAAGAAAATAACAGATTTAAGGATTCAAATGTATCGAATAATACGACTTAGCGTTACAAATTGCTGTTTTTTTTGATAAAAATGCTTAAAAAAACATTAAATAGAGTCAGATGTCACTATTTAAGCACAAATAGTAACTTTAAAATTCTAATTGGACAAGCACCTTTTAATTATCATTTTTAACATAAAACAGGCTAAAATGGATAAGAAGGTCTTAACTAAAACGGGGACTTTACAAAAACATTTATTCAAAAGCTTAATCCAACACTTATTTTTGCCGCTTTGTAAAATAAACGGAATGGATATAAACTTCAACCCAGACAAGCAACATACCCTTGGTAACCTGATAAATATTTCTGGTACAGGGCTGCATACTGGGATATTGGTAGACATGACTTTGAAGCCAGCAAACCCTGGTTTTGGCTTTCAATTTCAACGAATTGACTTGCCCAATAAGCCTCTTATCAAAGCAGATTGTGATTTAGTTACAGACACTAGTCGTGGAACAACACTGCAATTGGGTGACGTTAAGATAAGTACTGTGGAGCATGTGCTTGCTGCTCTGGTAGGAATGGGTGTAGATAATGTTTTAATAGAATTAAACGGCCCAGAAATACCAATAATGGATGGAAGCTCCCAGCCATTTGTAGAGTTAATAGAAAAAGTAGGAGTAACCGAACAAGAAGCTGCAAAAGCTTGGTATAGCATAGATGAAAACATATTTCTTTATGATGAATCTAAGCGTGTTGAAATGGTTGCTTTACCCTCGCTTGAATATCAATTGACTACTTTAATAGATTTCAATAGCCCGGTTTTAGGAACCCAACATGCTGGTTTGAGAAGGATGTCGGATTTTAAAGAAGAAGTTGCTCCCTGTAGAACTTTTTGTTTTTTGCATGAGTTGGAAGCGCTTCTCGAACATGATTTAATTAAAGGCGGCGACATCAATAATGCAATCGTAGTTGTTGACAAACAAATTTCTGATGCTGAAATGACTCGTCTGGCAAAAGTATTCAATAGAGAAAAAATTGAAGTAAAAACAGAGGGTTATCTGAATAATTTGGAGCTTCGATTTCCTAACGAGCCTGCTAGGCACAAACTATTGGATGTAATTGGTGATTTGGCTTTGATCGGGTATCCTATTAAAGGAAGGATTATTGCAAACCGCCCTGGGCATAGTACAAATGTTGCTTTTGCAAAGAAAATTAAGCAATACATCAAGAAGAATAAGCACGTAAAGGATGTTCCAGTGTACGACCCCACTTTGCCACCCATTTTCAATCATGAAAAAATTGAAAAAACATTACCACACAGATTTCCTTTTCTGTTGGTAGATAAGGTAACGGAACTTTCTGATAAACATATTATCGGTATCAAGAATGTCACTTTTAATGAGTGGTTCTTTCAGGGACATTTTCCTAATAACCCCGTTATGCCGGGCGTTTTGCAGATTGAAGCACTAGCGCAAACTGGAGGTATCCTTTGTATTAATTTGATGCCTGAAGGACAGTTTGATACTTATTTCTTGAAAATTGATAACTGCAAATTCAAACAGAAAGTTATTCCTGGGGATACAATGATTTTGAAAATGGAGTTACTGGAGCCTATCCGAAGGGGCATTTGTAGTATGCATGGAACCGTTTATGTAAACGGAAAAGTTACAACCGAAGCAGATTTAGTAGCTCAGATCGTTAAGCGGGCTTAAAATAAAAGGAAAGAATATTTTTACTTGAATCCGCTTTATTTTAAAATTTGGCATCTTTTTTATTAATGTGGTCTTTATATGCAAAGATTGTTGGCCACAAAACCCATAAATAGTCGGATGACACATCCATACACTTACATAGACCCCAATGCTAAAGTAGCATCAAACGTTAAAATAGATCCTTTTACCGTAATACATGGTGATGTAACCATAGGTGAAGGAACCTGGATTGGCAGTAATGTTACCATCATGGAGGGGACTCGGATAGGAAAAAATTGCCGCATCTTCCCAGGTGCTGTTCTTGGAGCGATGCCGCAGGACTTAAAATTTAATGGTGAGAATACTACAGTTGAAATTGGCGATAACACTACTATTCGCGAGTTTGTAACCATCAATAGGGGTACTATCGACAGGGGCAAAACCAAAGTAGGTAAAAATTGCTTAATCATGGCTTATTGCCACGTTGCACACGATTGCGTAATTGGCAATAACTGTATCCTTAGTAATAGTGTACAATTGGCTGGTCACGTAGTGATAGGCGATTGGGCGGTAATTGCAGGCGTAAGTGCTGTGCATCAGTTTGTTCATATTGGTCAACACGCGTTCATCGCTGGGGGTAGTTTGGTGAGCAAAGATGTTCCTCCTTACATAAAAGCGGTTCGGAATCCTTTGAGTTACGGAGGTGTTAACAGCGTAGGACTTAAAAGAAGAGGATTTACCTTAAACCAGATCAACCAGATTTTAGATATCTATCGTGTTATTTATAGCCGTGGCTTAAATACTTCTCAAGCGATTGACTTTATTGAAGAAGAGTTGACTGCTACAGATGAACGAGATGAAATAATAGCTTTCATCAGAGATAGTGGCAGGGGTATAATCAAGAAATTCAGCAAAAACGGTGCTGGTGACGAATAAATAATCACATTCATCATAAAACAAAAAAGCTTCATCGGTATCGATGAAGCTTTTTTATTGAACATATTTTCTGCTCGTTCTTAAATATTCAAACCACCACAAGCACTTATTACTTGTCCTGTTATGTAGCTGCTCAAATCGCTGGCCAAGAACAAAGTAGTATTTGCAATCTCTTCACTTTTACCAAAACGTCCCAAAGGAATCTTCTTCAAAAACTCTGCTGCACCCGGTCCGTCTTGCAAATAATGGGTCATATCTGTTTCTACAAATCCTGGGGCAATGGCATTGCAACGTACATTACGGCTGCCAAGCTCGGCTGCAATAGATTTTGTAAAACCAATAATACCAGCTTTACTGGCAGCATAACTGCTCTGACCTGCATTACCTCTGATACCAATGATAGAACTCATGTTGATGATGCTTCCCGATTTTGCCTTCATCATCGGCTTAATTACTTGTTTGGTAATGTTAAAAACACTCTTCAGGTTGATATCAATCACTTCATCCCATTGTTGTTCGGTCATGCGAAGCAACAAATTATCTTTGCTGATACCTGCATTATTCACACAAATATCAATGGTGCCAAACTCCTTCAACACATCATTCACAAAGGTTTCTGCTTGTGCAAAATCGGCTGCATTGCTCTTGTAAGCCTTTGCTTTTACGCCTAGTTCTTGCAATTTTGCTTCCAAAGCAGCCGCTTTTTCTGCACTACTATCACTCACATAAGTAAATGCTATAGAAGCTCCTTGTACTGCCAGTTTCAATGCAATTGCTTCTCCTATTCCGCGTGCTGCACCAGTAACGATGGCAACTTTGTTTTCTAATAATTTCATAAAAAGTACTAATTAAGACGGGTCAAATATACTATTCTACCATATTCTGTGCGTACATTGAAAATTTATCCTTCTTAATTGAGGTATTTCCGTAATTAAATATCATATACTATGAGCTTTCAGAACATTTCAATCTGTCCCGATTCTTCTCAGGGTAGACAATCAGTGCTTCCGGGTAGACAGTTAGTCTTTCCGGGTACACCCGCAAGGGTTCTGGGTACACCCAAATTGTTTGCGGGTAGACAATTAATCCTTCTGGGTGTACCCTCTAAGACTGCGGGTAAACCTTTAATCATTCTGGGATGGTAAATTATCCCTCTCTTCAAACTCAAATCCCATTCATTTCACTAATCCTTTACTTTTGGAGCATTCATTTTCATAAATAGTAGTTGTAATAGCATCAGGTGATAAAAAAATTAGACATATTAATCATAAAATCCTTCATTGGGCCATTCATCGCCACCTTCCTCATCGCCATGTTTATACTGGTGATGCAGTTTTTTTGGTTATATATTGATGACTTAGTAGGAAAAGGACTCGATGTTTTAACCATCCTCCAATTGATTGTTTATGTGGCCGCCAACGTAATTCCATTGGCATTACCCATTGCCTTACTGCTTTCTTCCATCATGACGTTTGGAAATCTGGGAGAAACCTTTGAGATAGTAGCCATCAAATCGGCGGGCATTTCATTGTTGCGTTTCATGCGACCATTGCTGATTGTCACGCTTTTTATTAGTGGCATCGCCTTTCTGTTTTCCAACAACATCATTCCGGTGGCACAGCTTAAACTGGCGACCATCAAGTATAATATCATCGTATCAAAGCCTTCTTTCGACATCAAAGAAGGGGTATTTTATGATAAGATTGAAGGCTATGTGATTAAATTGGGTAAGAAGGATAAGGATGACAGCACCATTCATGATATTGTTATTTACGAACGGAACTATAACCTGCAAGATAACTTATTGATTGCCAAAGACGGGGTGATGCGGGTAACGCCCGACAAACAGTTTTTGGAATTTATTATGAATGATGGGGTGCGTTATACCGAAAAAGGGATGCGCATGAATGCGAATACTGAGTTTGTCCGGAATGGATTTAAGCAGTATAAAAAGGTATTTGACCTGAAGAGTTTTGGACTAAACAACACCCAGGACAGCGCCTTTAAGTATGACCCAAAGATGCTTAGTATCAGGCAGTTGAATATGATGATTGATTCGTTGCACAAGAACGACAGCTTTTTTGCCAAGCGGGTTTCTTTGGAGATGAGTCCTTCCTTTCAGTTTACTAAATATGCCGACACGGGTTGGGTAAAAACAAAACCAATGCCCATTAAGGCTAAATCTTTTGCGGCAGAAATACCAGATTCGATACGACAGATTGTGTATGAGAGAAGCCTTAACCAGGTAAATAGTGCAAAAACCTCTATTACAATAATTCAGGATGACTATAAAAGACAGGAGAAAACCTTGAGTTCGCATAAGATAGAATGGCATCGGAAATTTACGCTGTCGGTTGCTTGTTTTGTATTGTTTTTGATTGGTGCACCGCTTGGTGCCATCATCCGGAAAGGCGGTTTGGGCGCGCCATTGGTTTTTGCCATTGCTTTTTTTGTGGTCTTCCATCTGCTGAATACTTTTGGTGAACGTCTTGCCCACGAAGCGGTACTCACTGTTTTTGAAGGGATGTGGCTATCGACAATGGTGCTGATTCCGGTGGGTATTTTCTTGACGTATAAGGCCATGCACGACTCGCAATTATTTAATTCGGAGGCTTATTACCGAATTTTTAGTACGATAAAAAGATTTATAGGTAACTTTCGCTTTTCTAAATCATCTTTAAAATAAATAAAATGTCAACTAAGAACACAAGTCGCAGAACTTTTATTGCTGACGCTGCAAAAACAACCGCAGCTGTTGCTCTATCTGCAACAGTTATACCTGCATTGGCAAAGATTACCAATGAAAAAAGTAGTTATTTAGTTAAGAACATTCCTTATTCGCAGCAGCCATTGCCCTATGGATACAAAGATCTGGAAGTTGCTATTGATGCAATGACGATGGAAATTCATCATACCAAGCACGCTGCTGCTTATGCAAAGAATTTGAATGAAGCGGTAGTTGCAGAAAAGGTGGATATCAGCTCTGTTTCATTAGAAAGTTTACTAGGCAAGATTTCTAAGTATTCACCCAAGTTGCGTAACAATGGCGGTGGTCATTTTAACCATGAATTC
This sequence comes from uncultured Chitinophagaceae bacterium, assembly GCA_903895845.1. GTDB lineage: Bacteria > Bacteroidota > Bacteroidia > Chitinophagales > Chitinophagaceae > Parasediminibacterium. Next base: position 1,875 of record CAITVK010000034.1, on the reverse strand, counting down.
TTTTGGCAAAGTATGACGCCTAAGTCTTCTTTGAAACCAGAAGGTAAGTTGTTGGCGCAGATAGAAAAGGACTTTGGTTCTTTCGATGCTTTCAAAACAAAGTTTGCCGACGCTGGTAAAACCCGTTTTGGAAGTGGTTGGGCCTGGTTGGTTGTTAGTAGCGACAAAAAACTGGTAATAGGTTCTACGCCAAACCAAGACAATCCTTTGATGGATGTAAGCGAACTGAAGGGTACGCCGCTGTTGGGATTGGATGTGTGGGAACATGCTTATTACCTGAGGTATCAAAACAAACGCCCGGATTATATCACAGCTTGGTGGAGTGTAGTCAACTGGGACGTGGTAACCAAACGCTTTGAGGAAACCATTTAGTAGTTGTAGGTATTAAGTTGTAAGTTTTATGTTGGCAAAGATTTGTGCATAAAAAACTACGCAGCCATATACCATCACAACCTAATATTGCAGTGGGAATAGCATCTATTCCCCAATAGTAACTCTACATATATAAGGAACAGCCTCCCACGTGGAGGCTGTTTCGTTAGTAATAAGTGATGAAGTATGAGTTATGAACTTCACAATTCATTTCTTAACTCATAACTGATCACTCATAATTCATAACTAATGCTTTACTACATCATCTACAAACCCTACTTGGTTCTGTCGCAGTTTTCTGCGGTGGAGGGCAAACAAACCCTTGCCGATTACTTTGACGTACCCAAAGATGTTTATCCCGTTGGGCGATTGGATTATGATAGTGAGGGATTATTGATTTTGACCAATGATAAACAACTAAATAATCGCTTGTTGAATCCGTTGTTTGCCCACGAGCGGGAATATTGGGTGCAGGTAGATGGGGCTATTACCAAAGAAGCTATCGAACAATTGCAAAAGGGGGTATCCATCAATATAGATGGAAAACAATACCGTACGAAACCATGCAAAGCCAGTCTTTTTGAAGCGCCGCCCATCGTTCCAGAAAGAAATCCGCCTATTCGTTTCAGAAAAGAAATACCTGCTCCTTGGTTTCACCTACAGTTGAAAGAGGGTAAAAACAGACAAGTAAGACGGATGACAGCCGCCGTTGGTTTTCCCACTTTGCGCTTGATCAGATACCGGATTGAAAAACTAACCATCGACCATTTACAGCCTGGCGAAATGGTGGCTATGGAGCAAAAAGAGCTGTATAAGATGTTGTTTGGGTAATAAGTGGGTTAAAGCATATTAGTTTTGATTATTTATTTATGTGAGTTCCGCTACGGTCAACAACCTTCAAAAGGTTGTTGACCGTTTGTTGTTGTTGTTCAATCAGTAATAATTTTTTTGCCACAAAGACACAAAAACAGAAAGAAGCACTAAGGATTCCTTTTTCTTCCTTCTTCCCTTTGTGCCAGTTTGAGCCTTAGTGTCTTTGTGGCAAAAACCAAGCATATTTTACAAATCACTTCCTTCTATTGTTTTATTTCCCTCATTCCCCCCATAACTTCACCACTTCAAAGAAAACGATTCAATTCATAGGTTTTAAAAGTCACCCATTCTACATTTCTACGGTTATCCAACGCTTCTTGCCACACTAACTGGGACTTCCAGCGGCTGCACAGGATAAAAACTCGCTTCTTTCAAAGCATAAATAATTTCTTTTAGGTCTTAAATAACTTCTTTCAAAGCCTGAATAACTTCTTTCAAAGCCTGAATAACTTCTTTTAAGTCTTGAATAAGTTCTTTTACCCTTCAAATAAGTTCTTTCAAGGCTTAAATAACTTCTTTTATACGCTGAATAAGTTCTTTTAGGTCTTGAATAAGTTCTTTTAAGCTTCAAATAAGTTCTTTTAAGAGCTGAAAGAAGCCCGAAATAGTTAGGTTTTCGATTACTTAGAT
>CAITVK010000033.1 GCA_903895845.1 uncultured Chitinophagaceae bacterium | reverse complement strand
TGCGGCTTTTTATTTACGCAATGTAATAATACCTCGGGGTTTTGTAGAAATATCCCGAGGTTTTGCAATAATACCTCGGGGTTTTGTGAAAATATCCCGAGGTTTTGCAATAATACCTCGGGGTGTCATCTCCTGAAATAGCTTGTCAGTAAAAAGGGCAAAAAAGGAGAAAATGGGAACAGAAAAAGTTGGCAATGTGTACACGGTTAGTGTGTCAGAAAGTTTTGAGTCTGCAGGTAAATTAGGGGTTTATGAACCCAGTTTTCGCAGATGGTTGGTGCGTGAATTGGGGGAGGGAAGAATGAGCCCGGGTGAAGCTGTCAAACGCTTCAACTTGAACCCTGTATCAGGGTTCAAGTTGCTGTCAGATTGGCGCAAGAAGTATGGAGCTTCGATGGTGTTAGCTTTGCCGGAGATGAATGAACAGGACAAGTCAGATTTATTGCTATCCCAGTCTCGGGTGGCTGCTTTGGAGAAGCAGATTGAGGACTTGAAAATGCAGGTGACTGCACGCGACACGTTGATAGATGTGGCAGAGGAACTACTAAATATAGACATCAGAAAAAAGCCTGGTGCCAAGCAGTGAAATTGTTGATGCAGTTATATCCGTTATTAAAATTGGGATACACCTGTTCATTGTTTGGCAAAAGCCGTCAGGGTTGGTACAGTTGTCACAAAGCAATTGTATCGGATGGGTTACAGGACACGTTGGTACTGAAATTGGTTGACGAAATAAGGGTTAATCTTCCCCGTTGTGGTACAGACAAACTACACTTTATGTTGCGTGAGAGCTTCGCATCCCATGGCATCAAGATGGGCAGAGATTTGCTCTATACGCTGCTTGGTGAACACGGTTTATTGGTACGCTATCGCCGCCGAAAACCCTACACTACCGATTCTTATCATCGGTACAAAAAGTACCCGAATCTGATTAGGGATATGGTGTTGACAAGGGCAGGACAGCTCTGGGTGAGTGATATAACCTATTTGCGACTGATAGTGGGCTTCTGCTATTTGAGCATTATTACCGATGCCTACAGCCACAAGATTGTGGGATACAAGCTGCACGCAACCTTGCAAAGACAAGGGCCGATAGACGCCTTGCTGATGGCTTGTAAGGAGGTTAAAAAGGATAAGGAACTCATCCATCATAGCGACAGGGGTGTGCAATATTGTTGCGATGATTATGTAATGGAGATAGAAAAGAATAATATAAGATTGTCTATGACAGAGAAGGGAGATCCGTATGAGAATGCCATTGCAGAACGCATCAATGGCATCTTGAAAGATGAATTTTCTCTAGGAGAAACCTTTGCAAACTTATCCAATGCAAGTAGGATGGTGGATGATGCGGTATATAAATACAATCATATCAGGATACATGATAGTTGTAACAGGTTGACCCCGATGGTAGCGCATGAACAGACGGGAACACTGCAAAAACTTTGGAAGAAGAAGGTTTACGCCACGTCCAAAGTACAGGAAATAGCCCCTGTCATACCGGCTAAACAGGGGGATGGAAGTTTCACTGAGGGGTGATTTCCACCCCCTGGTTTAGCCTAGACCCCGACAATGGACAATCAGTAATAATGTCATAAGTGACAAGTAAAAGCAGTGTTAACAAACAAGGTGTAAAGCGGAAACAATAATAAAAAAAGGAAGGTATGAAAAGCAGGAATAAGGGGCCTTGATGACAAGGAAAAACAGGAATAAAGCAAAGGGTGAAAACAAGAAGCAGTATTAAAAAACAAAGCTGTATTCTTGCATAAGTAATAACCCAAATTACAGTAAACAAATATTAAAATTAACACCAAAAACTGTCAAGTAATTTCAGGAGGGGTCATAGTCGTCCGACTAATTGAACTAGTCCGTTATATAAGTGAGTTAGTCGCCCGACTAAATGAAATAGTCGGAGGTTTTTATAGCTCAAATCAGTCGTAAATCCATTTAAAACTTAAACTGATTCCTTTTTTTCTTCATTCTTCAATCAAAATAGGATAATATGATATTGATTGTTTCCGCAACTGAAATGGAAATTACCACTGCCAAAGAGAAACTAAATGACTACTC
>CAITVK010000032.1 GCA_903895845.1 uncultured Chitinophagaceae bacterium | reverse complement strand
GCAATATCAAATACGATTACACTACTTTTGTTGCTCAACGATTCAACAAGGTGACCACCAAACCTATTATCTATTGTCGGTTTGGGTAACTAATTTAATAAGAGGTTATGTATTTCACCAGAAAGATTCCACAAATTACCGCTACACCGCCTCCCTTTTATACTTGGATGGGTTTTAGTCCCCACCTGTTTCATTGCTTTTCATTGATAATTGCGCCCTTCATTTTACAATCTATACCAGCCATTCGTTACTACGTTTACAAGATAGCCAACCGTAGCCATTTGTCTACACTATTGCACAATATAGACCTTCCGTTACATCAAATTACCTTTCCGTCGTCCCTCAAACTCTTCTTTGCCACGGGCAATATAGAGCCGCCCTAGTTTTTGACCGAGTTGTTTCGGCATTCTTCAGGGCTGAAGAATGTTAGTGGTGATCTGAAGAATGGGTGCTTTCATCAAGAAATAGTCTCTATTACGAAAATAAGCGTAAATGTTGCGATAAAAGCACCCAATTATGCGCAAATAAGCCTCTCGGTAGTTCAACACGAACCTCCAACAAGGCTGTTAAGCGCATGAAAAGAGCTTATTTTCCATTCTTCTGATCTGTAGAGAGTCGCAACAACTTGGTATGAAGGTGTTTCAGCGCGGTATTAAAGTGTGAATTGGCAAACAACTTGTTGTTATAACTTGTTGATTAACAAATATTTAATAATAAATAAATTTTAAACAATGGCAACTTTTCCAACAAAAGAGAGTTTACTGAACAACTATTTTATAGTAGCAGTAGCTTATATATTGACAAATTTTGTAAGGCTGGGCGTGAGCGTAGCCAACAAGGCAACCCTTATTACTTGTATGGCTACCTGGAACAATATTTATCCATTGGCTAGCACTTCTGCAACTAGCACAACTGCCAATGTGAAGGACAAAAACATTGCGAAAGCAGCGTTGAAGGCGATTCTTCGGTTAATTTTTGGTGATATACTCAACAGTGTATTGACATCTACAGATAGATTAACCTTGAAGATTCCAGTTGTTGGAGGGCCGCATGGGGCTATGCCACTGCCAGGTAGTGTGCCCAATGGCTCTGTGGATGATAGCTTTAGGATGGCACATAGGATAGCTTATACAGATAGTGTTTCTGGTAACAAAGCAAAGCCCTATGGGGCGACAGGTTGTGAGGTATGGCAAAAAATTGGAGGCGTAGCACCCGTATCTATGAGCGACCTTATTCAGTTGGAAACCATGACCGTAAATCCGTTGGTCATTAGTTTTGAAGGTACACAGGCTGGTTTGAAAGTGTGGTATTGGATGCGTTGGATCAATAAAAGTGGCAAGGGCAACTGGGGCCCAACATTCGATGGAACAATTATGCCATAGGGTAGTTGTGAGGGGTAGTTGTGTGGGGAAGGGTACTTTTACATTGTTTTGGGGTAATATTGAGAAGTGGTTTTTAATGGTTTAAAAAGAAAAAATGATAAATAAAAAAGAAAGGAGATTAGTTAAAAATAGCATCTGTATTATTGTGTTTTGGGTATTAGTATTTGCTGCTAAACCAGTAAATGCCCAATCAAACACATTGGATGCTGTTGGTTTGACGAGTAGTAGCCCGGCTGCAACTGCTTTTAGTATGCGGAAATTGAGTAGTGCTTATGTGGGTAGTGCCCTCAATGTACTGCGAAGTAGCGACAACACCACGCAGAACATTGGCTTTACGGCTGGTGGCGATTTGGACACTGTTGCCCTGAAAACATTTGTAGGGGCGGGCAATGGCTACGTGACCAAATGGTACGACCAAAGTGGTAATGGCAATAACTTAACACAATCTACACAGGCATATCAACCACGTATTGTAAGTGCTGGAGTGATAGACAGAGAAAATGGCAAGCCATTCATCCGCTTTTTTGGTATAGTAGTCGGTATTCCAAATGGACTCTATTTAAATTCGGCATTCACCACATTGGGACTTGCAATAGTTGTAAACAAATTTGCCTTGGGGGGCGATGGCTTTGTATTGGCATCATCTAATAATTTCAACTATAGTTCAGGTCCACCCAGTAAGTTGTTTAACGCATCCACCAGTGCCTCTTTAATGGGTGGTAGCGTATGGCAAAATGGTGTTTTGGTTGCAACAGCAAGTGCAGTCTGGAATAATACCTTAATGATAAATAGCATCGAACCACTAACGCCCAGTAATGGTGCTGCTTGGGACAATATAGGCGCCGACCGTACTAATCTACACGTTACTACAGGTGGTGGTGGTTATACAGAATTGATAACATTTAATATTGCGTTGTCAAATACAAACAAAAGTATCGTTGAAAACAATCAACTAATTTATTATGCAGCACCAATCATTCCTGTTGTCTGCACACCAACCGTTTCTACTACTACGGCGTCTATTTGTTCTGGTAGTAGTTATAGCTTCAATGGCACGAGCTATACAGTAGGAGGCACTTACACTGCTCATTTAACCAATGCAGCTGGCTGCGATAGTGCAGCAACCCTCAACCTCTCTGTTACTTCAGCTAGTTTGGACATTGTAGGACTTGGTTGTGCAGTTCGTGCAGCAACAGCTTTCAGTATGCGTAAACTGAGCAGTATCTATACTGGGAGCGCCATTAATGTCATAAGAAGTAGCGATAATTCCACACAGGACATTGGCTTTACAACCAATGGCGACCTGGACACGGTAACTCTCAAGGCATTTGTTGGTGCGGGCAATGGGTTTGTTACCAAATGGTACGACCAAAGTGGAAATGGCAATAATCTTACACAAGCTACCCCTGCTTACCAACCACGTATAGTAAATGCGGGAGCGATAGACAGAGAAAATGGTAAGCCATTCATCCGCTTTTTTGGTATAACAGGTGGTACTAAAAATTCTCTTGACCTTGCTGCGCCCATAACTACGACGGGGCTTGCAATAATGGAAAATAAATTTGTTTTGGGTGGCGATGGATTTGTATTGGGATATTATCAGAGTTACAATTATAATACAAATCCTCCCTATTTATTTAGCTCCATCTATGCAAGCACCTCAATTAGAGGGGCAAGTGTATGGCAAAATGGAGTTTCTGTAGTAGCAACAAGTGCGGTTTGGAATACTAGTGGCTTGATGGTAAACAGCATTGAACCACTGACTCCAAACAGTGGTACTACCTGGGATAATATAGGCTCTGACAGAACTAATGGGCATAATACGTCACTCGGAGGCGGATATGCAGAGTTAATGACTTTTTCCGCTGCGCCAACCAATGCAGACAGGAGTAAGATGGAGACCAATGAGTTGGCATATTATGTAGCAACGTCAACTATTACGTGGACAGGAGCAACCAGCACCGACTGGAGTGTTGCCAGTAACTGGAATGGAGGAGTTGTACCCAATGCTGGTGTTTATGTAATTATACCAACTGCTGCAAGCAAGCAACCTGTTTTATCTGCAAATATTTCGGTTAACAGTATAGAGATAGATGGTAGTTTGAGTATAAATGGTCATTCACTTACACTGAATGGTGCAGTCACAGGAACTGGTATATTGAAAGGTTCTGCCACTTCTTCTTTAGTTGTTGCTGGCGCGGCAGGTACAATAACTTTTGACCCGATTGCAAACAGTTTACAGAATCTAACGATTACTAGTGGTTCTGCCACATTGGGCAACGCCTTGAATGTGATTGGTACGCTTACATCCACAAGCGGTACGTTGACAACGGGAGGATTCCTCACACTAAAATCTACAAGCGTTACTAATAGTGCGGTGGTTGCGCCCGTAACTGGTACCATCAGTGGAAATGTGACTGTAGAAAGATATATACCTGCTGGTTATCGTGGCTACAGAGATATCACCCCGCAGGTTTATGGTGCAGGAACACTCTACAAGAACTGGCAAGAGAATGGTTCTGCCCCTAATGGATACGGTCTGTTTATTACTGGATCTACTGCCTATGCCAGTTCATCCAATGCCGGAGCTACGGATGCTAGTGGCTTTGATAAATCTAAGACAGTCTCTACTAACACACAAGATTACAACTATGCGAATGGTGGTTGGGGGGCACTTTCCAATACCAATGCAACTAATTTAGATGCATTTCAAGGCTACAGGCTACTGATAAGAGGGGATAGGGCTTTTAATTTATATACAACGAGTATTATTGGGTATACTACTGGCACGTTGATGGTAGGTGCAACCACTTTGCGTGCAACTGGTAATCTTGTTTATGGCACGGTTACGTATAGCAAGACAGGCGTTGCAGTAACAGGAGGTTCTACGGCTTCCTCAAGCTATCAACTGAATAGTAGTGTAGGTGCAAATACAGGGTTTAATTTAATAGCGAATCCTTATGTAAGCCCAGTGTTGTGGGGGACAGGTTCTGGCAGTCAAAGTGCTACTGCCACCGTATATGGCGCTTCTAATGCCGCATCAGTTGGAGGAATCAACGGTACTTATTGGTTTTTGGACCCAACATTGGGCTCAACAGGTTTCTACCGTGCCTACAACGCCCTTACAGGAAGTAGCGTTTATACGAACCTGAATAGTACAACATCTAGTGGTAAAGTAGGGTATCAATATATACAAGCTGGTCAAGCGTTCTTTGTGCAGAATGCAAGCAGTAGTCCTAAAGTTGTATTTCTAGAAACAACAAAAGCAGCAGCTTCTACCAAACTAGCAGTATTTGGCGAAGCAACGGCTTTGAGTAAACTATACATCAGTCTAACAAAAGAATCGGATGGGGTGTACACTATTGTTGATGGTGCGGCTTTGGCATTTGACAATAGCTTTAGTAATGCTGCCTATGGTGTACAAGATGGTTTGAAGTTTAATAATGTAAGTGATAATCTATCCATTAGCGACAAGGGAATTAGCCTGAGTATAGATGGCAGGCTGCCTGCAACTTCTACAGATAAAGTTGCTTTGGCTATTGGCAAACCTAGTGGTAGCAACTATCAATTGGTACTAGATGCAAGCAACTACATCAATAATGGACTTTCACCTTTTTTGTATGATGCATACACTAAAACAACCACTACCATTGGTTTAGGGGCAATAACCATAGACTTTACAATAGATTCATCTGTGTCTGCAAGTAACGTCAATAGGTTCTCTATTTTGTTTTTAACAAATGCTTTGCCTGTGAAAAGTATTGTTGCAAGTGCAAGTTTGCGTGACAAAGTAGTCGCAATTTCTTGGAATACGATTGGAGAGAGCGGTATTTCTGCCTTTGATGTAGAGAAGTCTGTGGATAGGTTAAAGTTCACAACTATCAGTCAAGTTGATGCGAAGAATACGGCTACTGCTACCTATAATTCGACAGATAACAGTTTAAATTCAACGAGCTATTATCGCATCAAGGCTGTAAGCACAAATGGAAGTATCTCTTATAGCAACGTTGCTAAACTAACCGCTAACAACTCTCAATTTGTGACTGTCTATCCTAATCCATTGAAGGATAAGACTTTGAATGTCTCTATGGAAAATGTAGCAATAGGAAAATACTCGGTTAGTATCTACAATGTATTGGGTGAGAAAATGATAGAGCAAACCATTGTTTATGAAGAAGGAAGTGCAAGCTTTGCTTTGACTATTAATAAAAAGTTGGTAGCAGGTATATATACTGTAGCTATACGAGAGGCAACTAGTAATAAAGTAGTTGGAAAAACAACGCTTTTGGTTCAACCTTAGATGAAGTTAGTGGGGAGATTTACGTAAAAGGTTGAAAGCTGGAGGTTGAGAGACTGAAGGCTTTCAACCTTTTTTTGTTTCTTGCAACTTGCAATTTTGGTTGAGCTAAAAAGCCTTCCAAACTGGATGCATCCTCGTTAGTGCTCCCTCATCGCTACATCATTTTTTTTATTTCACAGTTCCTCTCTTAGTTTTATGCCTCTAGAACCTAAACTTACTTTATCTTGCGGCTTTATAAATATTTTATCCACTAATACATATTTTAAATTATGAAGAAGTACAAACCGGGCGTTCTCTTTGGTGAAGAACTAGAAGCCCTTTTGAAGGATGCAAAAGAAAATGAATTTGCATTACCTGCCGTAAACACAATCGGTACCAACACAATCAACGCTGTACTAGAAACTGCAGCTAAAGTAAATTCTCCTGTTATTATTCAGTTTTCCAATGGTGGAGCCCAGTTTATTGCTGGTAAAGGAATGCCTAATGGCAACTACGAAGCAAATATTGCGGGTGGTGTTTCTGGTGCTTTACATATTCATAATGTAGCAAAATATTATGGCGTGCCAGTGGTTTTGCATACAGACCATGCTGCCAAAAAATGGTTGCCTTGGGTGAGCGGTTTGATAGATGCAGGCGAACAATTTTATAAAGAAAAAGGTCAGCCTTTGTTTAGCTCACACATGTTGGATCTGAGCGAAGAACCATTGGAAGAAAACGTTCATACTTCGGTAGAATTCTTTAAGAGAATGAAGCCATTGGGAATGGCCATCGAAATAGAATTGGGTGTAACAGGTGGTGAAGAAGATGGCGTGGACAACAGCGATGTAGAAAACGACAAGTTATACACCCAGCCTCAGCATGTTGCATACTGCTACGAAGAACTAGGAAAAGTTGGTAACTTGTTTACCATCGCTGCGGCTTTTGGTAACGTACATGGTGTTTACAAACCAGGTAATGTAGAGTTGCGTCCCGAGATATTAAAGAATAGTCAGGACTATATTGTCAAACATTATGGTACCGGACCTAAGCCTGTTTACTTTGTGTTTCATGGAGGTAGCGGTAGTCCGCAAAGCCAGATAAGAGAAGCAATTAGCTATGGTGCAATCAAAATGAATATAGATACCGATTTGCAATGGGCTTTCTGGGATGGCATCCTTCAAAACTATAAAAAGAATGAAGGCTATCTGCAAGGACAATTAGGCAATCCTGAAGGTGCTGACAAACCAAACAAAAAACATTACGATCCACGTGTTTGGTTGCGCAAAGCAGAAGAGAGCTTTAGCAAACGTTTGGAGATTGCATTCGAAGATTTGAATTGCATCAATAGAAATGCGTAATCTATTTTAAGTTTTAGGTTATAAATATTAAATGTAGGGTAATGGTCAGTCTGACTGTTACCCTTTTTTTATAAGAGACCGATTGCTTTTTTGTATTGTTTGTTAATCCCTTTCAATAGTCGATGAAGCATTGATATGTGTGGTTTTTTTATTGTTTTCCCAAGGCTATGTGTTAAATAAGGTAATCTTAGCTTGTACAAAATACCTGCTTTGTAAATTATCCTTACCTTCACGGCTTCCTAAAAGCATATTTATAATTGAAAAACGAACATTCAACAGATATGGATAACATTTTTACAGGCTTAGAAGAAGATGCACATCAGGAAGAAACGGGTAGAAGAAGTTGGTTTAAGCGTAGAAAGAAAGGAATACTTACTACTACTGCCGAGAAAAAAGAAACACCCGAAGGTTTATGGAATAAATGCCCAGAATGTAATTTTATATCTACTACTTCAGATTTAAAAGAAGCACTTTTTGTGTGTGCCAAATGCAATTATCACCACCGTATTGGTAGCGACGAATATTTTGATATCATCTTTGACGAACAGGTATTTACAGAAATGTTTGATGACATCAGAAGTGTAGACATGCTTCACTTTACAGATTTGAAGAGCTATCAGAAACGGTTGGATGACATCCATTCGAAAACAGACTTAAAAGATAGTATGCGCGTTGCCACAGGCAATGTAAATGGCGAAGGATTGGTGGTAGCCTGTATGGATTTTGAGTTTATTGGTGGCAGCTTGGGTAGTGTGATGGGAGAAAAGTTTAGTCGTGCTGTAGATTATTGTATTGCCAATAAGCTTCCATTTATGGTTATCAGCAAAAGTGGGGGGGCGCGGATGATGGAAAGTGCCTTTAGCTTGATGCAAATGGCCAAAACAAGTGGAAAACTATCTCAATTGGCTGATGCACAGTTGCCTTACTTCTCTTTGTTGACCGATCCTACGTTTGGAGGTATCTCAGCAAGCTTTGGTATGCTTGGCGATTTGAACTTTGCCGAGCCGGGTGCTTTAATTGGTTTTGCTGGCCCCCGTGTAATAAAAGAAACGATAAAAAAAGATTTGCCACCGGGCTTTCAACGCAGTGAATTCTTGATAGAACATGGCTTCTTGGATTTTATTCTGGACAGAAAAGATTTAAAGAACAAGCTTTCACAATTGATCACTTTGTTTAGAAACTAAATTACAGATAGTAGATATTAGTTATTAGACAATATCAGAAAAGCATTAATAACTAATATCTACTATCTAATAACTATAGAATGTGACAAAAGAAATGAATAACAGGCAGGCCTATTTTAACTATGCCATTGAGGATAAACTCGAGGCAGGCATAGTATTGATGGGAACTGAAGTTAAAAGTATCCGTGAAGGGAAAGTAAGCTTCAACGATGCCTTTTGTTTGTTTGATAAGCACGAGCTTTGGGTACGCGGACTGTACATTGCTGAATATAAACTTGGTACAACCAACAACCATATTGCCGTTTACGATCGTAAACTGTTACTCCACAAAAAAGAATTAAAGAAATTAGAAGCCAAAATAAAAGAGAAAGGGTTAACGATTGTTCCACTAAAAATATTCTTTACAGATAAGCACCTTGTGAAATTAGAGATTGGTTTGGGACGCGGTAAAAAAGACCATGACAAACGTGAGACCATCAAAGAAAGGGACTCCAGAAAAGAGATAAAGCAGTATCTGGCGAGATAGGTTGTATTGATTTGTTCTGGAAATTAATCAACTCAAAAATGAATTCTCTTTTTACCAATTAATTATCCAATTTTATTATATCGTTGGTTTACTTATGTTTGCCACCAATAACTACAACAAATGAGTAGGCGACTCTTAATTCTTTTCTTTACCCTTGCTTCGTTATATTGCTTTGGGCAAGACAAAACGTTGGAATTTTTTGTTGAATCAGGGATTACAAAAAGTCCTTTATTAAAGGATTTTAAGAACCAGAAGAATAGTAACGCCATTGATAGCCTGCGAATAATTGCCAGTTATAAGCCACAAGTTACCGCCACTAGTACAAACACGTATGCACCCACTTACAATGGTTGGGGATATGAATCGGCCATTACCAATGTGGGTAATTTTAGTCAATTAATTAGTGTTAATAAAAGATTGGTGAGTAAAGAAAACCTACAAAACCAGTATGAAGCTATCAACCTGCAGAATCAAACCTTGGAGATTTCGGGGAAAGTATCGGAACAAGACATCAGAAAATCTATTACTTCACAATACATAACAGCTTACGGGGATCAGCAACAATTAAACTTCAACAATGAAATGCTAAAGCTGCTGTCCAAGGAAGAAACAATATTAAAAACGCTAACCGAAAAGAATGTCTACCGACAAACTGATTATTTAAGTTTTCTGGTTACGCTAAAGCAACAAGAACTTGCAATTTCACAAATAAAGATTCAATTGCAGAATGATTTGGCTACCCTGAATTATTTGAGCGGCATCTATGATACTTCTTTGAGCACATTATCTAAGCCCGAGGTAGAACCTACTATCGTTGAGGATGTGGAAACGACTGTATTTGCCAGACAATTTAAGATAGATAGCCTTAAACTGAAAAACAATGATGCTTTTATTGACTACACGTATAAACCAAAAGTGGATCTATATGCTGATGCGGGTCATATAAGTACTTTTCAGTCGGAGCCATATAAAAACTTTGGAACTAGCTTTGGAGTTTCCATTACAATGCCTATATATGATGGGAAACAAAAGAAAATGCAGCATGACAAGAATGCAATCTCCCAACTGATAAGGAGTGATTATGAGCAATATTTCAAAAGTCAATATGTGCAGCAAATTGCTCAATTGGTGCAACAACTTCAGTCTACGGATCAGTTTATTATTCAGGCAAAAGATCAATTAAAATATAGTGAAGCATTGATAGATGCCAACCGTAAACTATTGGTAAGTGGCGACGTGCGGATGGCTGATTTCATTTTGGCGATTGGAAATTATCTATCAGCCAAAAATGCAATCACACAAACAAGTATTAATAGGTTACAAATAATCAATCAGATAAACTATTGGAATAGGAAGTAAGTAATTTGTAAGTAGTCAATCATAAGCCATAAGTTATTAGTGGTTAGTCAGGAAAATTTAAATTATAGCTCAATGAGAGTATCGTTCATAACATTATTGCTTGGAGTTCTTTTTCTCGCTTCTTGCAAACAGAAGGAAGAACCCAAAGAGGACAAGAAAGATAGTACTGAAGTAGCTGAGGGGACTCCGGTTACAGTTTCAAATGCTACGGTTGGCTCTTTGGATGAAACGGTTGAATTGAGTGCCGTTTCTACTTTTCTTGTCAAAAGTTTCGTAAAGGCGAATGCAAATGGTTACCTGACTGCCGTAAATACCCAAATGGGTAAATATGTTCAAAAAGGGCAGGAGCTTTTTACCCTAAAAACCAAAGAATCCCAAAGTTTAGGCAATACTGTCAAAGATTTGGATCCTTCTCTCCATTTTGATGGCACTATGCACATTAAAGCGCCGGGTAATGGCTACGTAACGCAGTTGACTTATCGTGCAGGGGATTATGTTCAGGATAATGAGCAGCTTGCCACGATTACGGATACCAAAAATTTTGTGTTCCTCCTCAATCTTCCTTATGAGTTGAAGCCTTATGTGCCCTTAAACAAAAATATTCAGCTGCATTTGCCCGACGGAACCACGCTAAGCGGTACATTGGAAGGGGAGATGCCTACTGTTGATGCCGCCTCCCAAACGCAGAGTTACATGATACGCGTAAATACGGATAAGGTGATACCAGAAAATCTGTTGGCTAAAGTATATTTTGTAAAGCACGCCAAAAGCAATGTTGTTTCGTTACCTAAAGATGCGGTTTTGACAGATGAGATTCAGAGCCAGTTCTGGATAATGAAAATGAAAGACAGTACAACTGCTATAAAACTATTGGTTACCAAAGGGATAGAAACGAAAGATAGGGTAGAGATTCTTTCTCCAAAGCTATCTCCTTCCGATAAAATAGTTATTTCTGGTAATTATGGTTTGCCTGATACCGCAAAGGTGAAATTAATTGATAAATGATGAATGAGCGCTGATTAGTCTGCAAATATTCAGGCGTTCGGTCCAGATTCATTAAACGTTCATCGGTAAACATTAATCATTAAAAAGATGAAGAGTCATTTCGTCACACATAAGAATCCTATTTCGGTAATCATTGTTTTGATTATTGTGGGTGGACTGTTTGCTTATTCCAGGATGCAGACTGCTTTATTTCCCGAAATTACTTTTCCTAAAATTAAGATTATCGCAGATGCTGGTCAGCAACCAGTAAAGAAGATGATGATTACCGTTACCAGACAATTGGAGAATGCGGTGAAGCAAGTGCCGGATCTTCAGAGCATTCGAAGTACAACCAGCAGGGGAAGTTGCGAAATTTCTGCTTATATGAACTGGGATGCTGATATCGACATCAGTCAGCAACGGATTGAATCTAAGATAGCGGAGATAAAAAACACTTTACCTCCCGATGTGAATATCACGGTTGAGCGCATGAACCCTTCTATCCTGCCCGTTATTGGATATTCGTTGGAATGCAAGAACAGATCGCCAATTGAGATGAAGATGTTGGCCATGTACACCATTAAACCTTTCTTATCACAGGTAGAAGGTGTTTCGGAAGTGCGGGTAATAGGAGGGAAGGAGAAGGAATATTGGGTACAACTGGATATTGAGAAGATGAGTTCGCTTGGTATTCCGCCCGACACGGTGAATGCGGCGCTGGGGCAAACAAATTTCATCAAATCCAATGGGTATCTATCCGATTACAGGTTGTTATATTTAACCGTAACCGATGCTTCTGTAACGTCTAAGGAGCAATTGCAGAACATCGTTATCAGTAATAATGGCAAACGTATTGTTCTTCTGAAAGACATTTCCAATGTACAGATACAGGAGGCAAAAGAGTACGTAAAGATCAATGCAAACGGGCATGAGGGTATTTTACTTGCTGTCATCAAGCAGCCCAATGCAAACTTGGTAGATGTTTCCGATAAAATGAATGATAAATTGGCGGAGCTGAAGAAGATTATCCCCAAGGATGTTTCCATTTTACCCTATTATGTGCAAGCCGATTTTGTAAGGGATTCCATTAAAAGTGTTTCTGATAGTTTATGGATTGGTTTGGCGCTCGCTATTTTGGTTGCCATTATTTTCTTACGCTCGGTAAAGGCTAGTTCCGTTATTCTCATCACAATTCCGGTGACTTTGTTGCTGTCAATTGTTGTTATTTATGCAATGGGACAGACATTGAATATCATGACTTTGGGTGCATTGGCGGCAGCTATCGGATTGGTAATTGATGATGCAATTGTGGTGGTAGAACAGATACATCGCACGCACGAAGAGCATCCAGAGGAGCGTACTACGCACCTTATCCACAAAGCGATCGACTATTTGTTTCCTGCAATGGTGGGTTCCTCGCTAAGTACTATCGTTATTTTTCTCCCTTTTATGTTGATGAGTGGCGTTGCTGGCGCTTACTTCAAAGTGATGACGAATACCATGATTATCACTTTGCTCTGCTCCTTTTTTGTTACCTGGCTGATACTTCCTGTCATCTATTTGATATTTACTCGTAAAGCAGGAGAGCCAAAAGTGGTAAAAAAGAATCAACATGCCCACCATGTAAAGCACCAGCCTTGGGTTGGCTTCTTTATTAAGCATGCTTGGATTAGTATATTGATAATCATAGCGCTTGGGGCTTCTATCTATTATGTTTTCCCTCGTTTGGAGACTGGATTTTTGCCCGAAATGGATGAAGGAAGTATTGTTCTCGATTATAATTCGCCGCCCGGAACCTCTTTAGAGGAGACTGACAGGATGCTTAAGGAGGTAGAGAAGATGTTGGTGAAGGTGCCTGAGGTAGAAGCTTACTCCCGACGAACCGGTACACAGATGGGCTTCTTTATTACTGAACCAAACCGGGGTGATTACCTGATTCAGCTGAAAAAGAAGAGGGATAAAACCACCGAAGAGGTCATCAGTGACATCAGAAAGCAGATTGAAGCTACACAACCTGGGTTGAGGGTAGATTTTGGTCAGGTAATTGGCGATATGCTGGGCGATTTAATGACTTCTGTTGAACCTATTGAAGTAAAGATTTTTGGTAATGACCCCAATAAGTTGCACGAATTGTCTAAACAGATGGCATCCGTGATTGCTGGTGTGGAAGGTACGGCAGATGTTTTTGATGGGATTGTAATTGCGGGGCCTTCCATCAATATAGAACCCAATTATACCGCTTTGGCGCAGTTTGGCATTACCCCTAATAGCCTCCAGTACCAGTTGCAATGTGCATTGGAGGGCAATGTATCGGGTTCTGTTTATGATAGGGGGCAGTTTACCAACGTTCGCCTCATTTATCCCAATAGTAAAAACCTTAGCGTGAATGATGTGGAGAATACGATGGTGTTTTTGCCCAATGGAAAACTAAAGCCTATCAAAACCCTTGCAAAAGTGCGGTTGAGTAGTGGGGATGCGGAGATAGAAAGGCAAGATTTGCAGTCTATGGGCGTTGTAACAGGTCGGTTGGAAGGGCGCGACCTTGGAAGTGTTATCAAAGATATTCAAAAACAAGTAAGTGCTAAGATTTCCCTGCCACAAGGGTATGCTATTGAGTACGGAGGTTCGTATGCCGAGCAACAAAAGTCATTCAAAGAGTTGCTTATTATACTTGTTGCTGCCAGTTTGTTGGTATTTGGCGTTATCCTCTTTCTCTTCAAGGATTTTGGTATTTCTTTCATCATTTTATTGATAGCTGTCCTAGGTATTTCGGGCAGTTACATGGGCTTATATTTCACTCATACGCCTTTAAACGTGGGTAGTTATACTGGATTGATTATGATTGTGGGCATCATTGGCGAAAATGCCATTTTTACCTATTTGCAATTCGAGGAAATCTATCTCAAAACACAAGATGTAAACAGTGCCATCATTTATTCTATTTCCACAAGGCTTCGTCCCAAACTAATGACCGCCCTAGGTGCTATCATTGCATTGATGCCTATTGCTTTAGGCATTGGAACAGGTGCACAATTGCATCAGCCATTGGCAATAGCTGTTATTGCCGGCTTCATCATTGCATTACCTTTATTATTGATTGTATTACCTAGCTTAATAAAGCTGAGGTATGCCTTCGGAAAGAAGTAAGGATTTAACTTAACGTGAGTTCGGTTTAAGCTGCGAGTTTAAGTTGGTTTGAATGTTCCATTTTTATGTTCAGGGAAGGCTTCTTTGGGAAGAATGAATAAGCTGCGAGAGCAGACATTATATTGAACAAGAAACCATTGACTGACCTGTGCCTTGTGTGTTGCAGCTTACAAATATTTTTTAGTTCATCATTAACTGACTCAATTACTGCCCTTTTGCGGAGCAGTATCTGTTCGGTTTCGGTCAGG